>CAZXYS010000001.1:0-91778 GCA_964645005.1 uncultured Hyphomicrobiales bacterium
CGATGTGACAGCCCTAAAAATAAGAGCCCCGCCGAAAAGCGGGGCTTTTTTTTGGTGTGCCCGGCATGGTCATCAGCTTTAGGGTGAAAATCCCGAACGTACCTTGATAGTGGGAAACGTTAGCTTAAGACAAGGGTGTCCGCCGCGAGGCGGAATCTGAAAGAAGTCGGCGGCAAAGTCCCGATCTGACGAACAGGAAGCGGATACGAGGCAGGCGTAAGTGGGTGAGTTTGCTAAACAAAACAAAGCCCTGAACTATCCGGAACTTACGAATGTAAATCCGACAGATACATGGGACGAAAGTTGTTGCTCTTACCCGGGGAGGTCTGACATCAAGGAGAGTTACCCGAGATTATCGGGTCAAAGCAAATCTTGCGGCAACGCAAGCCTGAGTTGTCAGAAGTCAGCAGAGGTCATAGTACCCAAACCAGGGGAAGGACTGAACGTTAAACGGTTCACATATGATGAACATAGCAGAACTGCGAAGAAAGCAGAAAGGCGCCGTAAGAAAGGCGAACTACCTAATTGAAAGTATGCCTGAAGCAGAGGATAAAAGTCAGGAGAGGCAGAGCAGTTCACTGTCGAAATGATAGGCGAACCAACAATATCTGAAATGTCATGTTTAACGAACCGCCGTATACCGAACGGCACGTACGGTGGTGTGAGAGGACGGTAAGGGAATTAATCCCTTACCTCCTACTCGATTAATTATTATATCGGATTCAAATATTTTTGAAATAAATCAGTCTTTTCCGCCGTTTTTGAAGTTTTTTATGAAGTCGTGTAGTTCATTCATGAAATTTTCTTTGGGAACTAATTCGCGGCTTACATTGTTGAGTATATCTGCAGGCATGGAACCGTTTTTAACTACTTCGGCGCCTGCTTTATAAGCAGCTTCGTAAATGTCTTTTGGTTCGTAACCCATTCCAGCTAAAGCGTCTAATGCCCAGGAGTGAGGACGCAGCAATGAACCGGCAAATTCCATATTAAAGAGGGTGCTTACTGAGCGGATTTGATCTTCAATCTGGTTGAAAGATTCTTTTTCCCATAAGCCGCCGGACGATATGAAGACTATTTTGCCGGTTTTATCTTTCTCCTGCTGTTTTTCGTAATCGGGGCTGCCATTGGTTTCGAAAACAGGTTGATAGAGAGGTTCAAGTCTGTCCAGAAGATTTTTAAAAACGGGGCTTATATTATTGGGGTAGTTAGGCGAGGCAAATATCCAAATGTCTGATTCTCTGAATTGAGGATATAGATCGTTCATGTCGTCGTCGCACAGGCATTTGCCGTTTGATTCGAAAGTAGTCTCGTCGGTGCATCCGCGGCAGGGCTGAATGTCAAGTTCATTTGTGTAATAAAGCTTTAGTTCGGTGCCGGATTCTTTTAATCCCGCCAAAAATGGCTGAAGGATCTTTTCCGTATAGCCGTTTTTGCCGCATGGGCTTGTATTAAATGCAATAGCCTTCATTTCATACCACTTATTTTTTTATTAAGTTGTCAATATATTAGTATTTAACGATTTTAGTGAAGATAAATTGATTAAAAAATTCCGGCGGTAAACCGGAATTTTTAAGAGGTATAACCATGCTAAAAGTAGCTTTGAATCGATGTTTTGCAAGGGGCGTATATTTTAGTCTAATATAACTATATATTTAGTATTTGCTAATCATGGATATTCAATTTTTACAAATGATTCAAAGGCTAATGTTTCATATCTAAAAGGATAAAAGACAAATGCGAAATTTATTTCAATGATTTTCTCTGTTTTCTTATGGATGATGTTCAATCCGATTCCATTGTTCAAATTTAAGTAATTAACTGTCCATTCTTTTTGAGTATCCAATGAATCGAATTTGAATTCTACGATTTCATCAGTCCTTTGCATAGGTGCGGGTTTGAATTGCTGATTGAAGAATATCGAATCGAGCTTCATCCTGAATGACGAAATTCTGTCGGCTCTGTCAGAAAAATTATAAAGCGGATCTGCATTTTCAACTTCCAGATCAATATTAATGAAATAATTTCCATTAACAGAGTCTACTTCCACTTTATTTCTGATATAATCGGTATCCTGCCAGTTATAAACTTCTGACTGCTTTTGATAATATTCCTGAAAATTCCAGATTGTTTTGATCTTTGGCTCTTCAATAGTATTCACCGGTGATTTTACCGGATTATCCGTCTCAATGATATCAATACAGGAAGTCATTGCGAACGTTATTAAAAATCCTATAATTATTAATTTTAAATGTTTCATTGTTTTCTCCGTTAAAATTTCACACTGACGCCGTAATTCACGCCGAATTTGCCCGACCAGTAGTAGTTTGTTCCCTGCTGCGAAGCATCGTTGTGGTAATACCTGAGAACACTTCCTTCAGCGCCGAGATAGAAGTTAATGTTATGATACGGGGAATATCCGAGCCCGAACATGGCTCTTGCAATCGGTCCTGCTTCATTACCGCCTGCATAACCCTGCAGAATGACTGGGAATTCCTCGAACAATACAAATGGTTTATACCTGAAAACTACTCCATAAGAAAAGAAATTGGTGTTCTGCTTGTAATTGTATAATATGTCGTTTTCGTAGCCGGTATATTCGTGGAAGAAGAACTCCTGGCGCAGATCCAATCCGGCAGCAAACTTATCGCTGAAATTATATAACAGCGTCAAGCCCATATCTTCGAATGCGGGATTCGAGGATCTTTTTACGGCTGCCGTGGGCAGCGACCAGTAATCGCTGTTATTAACCTCTACAGTTAAGCCTAACTGATTTCGCATGGAAAGATCTATTGTCTTGTAGTCTGTGCTTCTTATTGAGGTTAAAGCCATTTCTTTACCGGAGCTGTGAATATTAACAGGACTGTTCAGAGCGAGTTCACCCTGATATCCGTCTTTTAATAACTTTTTCTTCGGTTGATCTTTCTTTTCAGTAATTTCCTTAGCTGCATCGTTGTCTTTAGCTTTTTCCTGCATCATTGCGTAATAATCCGCAGCCGGAACGGGAACATAGACAATCTTTTCTTTGACTTTTTCTGTCTCTTCGGATTTTGGTTGCTGTGTTTCGGTTGTTTCTTCACTCTTTACCATAGGAATATTTTGGGACTTTTCAACCTGCTCTGTTGTGTCTGTGCCTGCTGCCATAAAGTTACTCTCACCTGAATGCGCTGCCGGCATTTGGTTTACATCTCCGCTGCCGCTGTCTATGGAAAAGAATGTTATCAAAGCCGCTACCACTGCAGATGCCGCCGAGCTAAACAATACCGTGGAATTTTTCTGTAAAAATCCGAAAAATCCGCCCTTCGGAGGGCTTCCTGCAGCACCCGAAGATACAGGAGCGGGGCTGTCGATATTCAGTTGGCTGAATATGCTTGCCGTTGCTGCTGCCGACGGGGTATAGGCTTCCGTATCGAAGCGGGCGGAGCGCTCGAATTCTATATTGCGCTTGAGTTCGGTGCGCAATTTTTTGTTGGAAGCCATCTCCAGGAATAGCTGTTCTTCCTGTTTGGGATCCAGATTGCCGTCGACATAATCGTGTACTAATTCTTCGTAATTCATGACTGATCCGATAATTTAATATTTAATATTATTTTCATTTTATTATCCATTGATTTCCTTATAATAGGGTTCAAGGATTTCTTTTATTTTTTGCTTTGCCCTGAACACCCTTTTACGGGCATTCTCGGGAGTTATATCACAGATTCTGGCTATTTCGTTGTAATCGAGTCCGTCGTACAATCTCAGTACCAGTGGTTCTTTCAGTTCGAAATTTATCAAGTCCATAGCCATTGTCAGTAATTTATACATTTCTTCTTTGCCTTCCTTGTCACTATCATTATTATCCGTCATCATTGTATGAAACTCCTCATAAGATACTGTCGATTTTTTGTCTCTTTTATAATTCAGGCAGAGATTTCTTGCTATTGTTATCAGGAATCCTGCTATGCTGCCTGACTTTAATTTGTCCTCCGTAGCGTTTTTATAGAATTTCAAGAAAGTTTCCTGGAATATGTCTTCGGTTTGTTCTCTATTATTAAGGATACGCATACAGTACGCATGAACACGTGAAGAATATTTGTCGTAGATGATCCTGAACGCCTTGTCTGATTCAGTTTTATCACCGTTCATCATCCTTATAAGTTTCTTATCTGTGTATCCCGAAGAGATTCCTAACATGACGATTTCAATTTAGATAGTTTCTACAATTTTTCTTTTTCTAATTTCATATACACTATTTATGTGAATTTGTTCCAAAAAAAATTTTTTTAAAAATTAAAAAAAGTTTGTCACAAAATTAAATGGTATGTGTAATTGTTGTTAAAAGAAAAAGAAAACAAAATATCGTTCATTCCTCACAACTTTTTGTTCTAAGAGTTCTTTTTAAAAAGTGAAAAAAATCTGTCACGAAATTATATTGATCGTGTAGTTGTAGATAAGAGATCAAAAAATGAAAATACAGAATCGTTCATTCTAAAAATTTGTTTAATTAAATATAGGAGAAATGTTATGACTTACAAAAACAGCTTAACGAAGCTACTGGCTTTAGTCCTGGCTTTCATGTTTTCTTACGGCGCTGCGCAGGCACAGTACGGAAGTGTGCTTCAGTTCATGGCGAAGCCAAATACTGATAACAGTGGAATTCATCTGTATTGGTATATTGAGAGCGACAAAACTCTCGATAAAGTCGAAGTCATGATGGCTGAAAAGATGATACGTGACAGCAGCGATTTCGATAACTTTGAAAAAGCTGCCACTCTTACCGACAGTGACTGGGAGGAAAAAAGAGAGTACAGAGCCTTTATTGAGAAGGAACTCGATAAAAGTTCTTATACCTTGTTTTTAAAGGCTTGGTTTAAGGACGGAAAGGTGGTACAATCGAACTGGACTTATATAAGAACCTCCAACTATCCGCCGCACAGGGGTATAGTTTTTACCACACAGCCTCCATTTGAAGCTTTTGCAGGTGAAGAATACACCTATGATGCTGACGCCGAATATACGGAAGATAAAACAAAGGAAATTGTATATTCACTTAGCATCTCGCCTGATGGAATGACAATTGACGAGGAAACCGGCGAAGTCTCCTGGACACCCGATGAAGCCGGCTATTTTACGGCAAAGATCAATGCTGCCTTGAAAGAAGATGAATCTATCAATGCCAATCAGTTTCTCAGATTGGAAGTTAAAAATTGCAGGAATGCTGCCGTAATTCAGGGTGAAATTAAACGGAAAAACGGAGACCCTGTTAAAAATGGTTCCGCGCAGTTATACCATAAATCCGGTAATAGCAGCTTTAACAAGGCATTGAAATTAAATGACGACGGTAAATTCACACAGGAAGTTGATAAGGGAAGTTATTACCTGGCATACTATGATTACATGACTAATCTTGAAACATGGTATAAAGGAGCTAATCCTCGAAACGGAGATCCCGCACCTATCACTGTAGACTGTGGGGAAACCTTTAATGTTATCATGGAAGTTGAAACTCAGGATGACTGGACTTATCACACAATTACAGGAAATGTTTCTTATGATAACGGCGATCCCATAGAGAATGCTCTGGTAACATTCGAAAACACAATTGGCAGGGATATGGGCATGAGAGGAAAAACATTCCAAACATATACTGACAAAGACGGCAACTATTCCGTTAAAGTCCCTGAGCAGTTCAAATATATTACCTACGCTATGGTACAGAACAATATGTATATGAAACCATTGTTCTATGATCAAACTTTCAACCGCAATGAAGCGGAAGTACTTGAATTTGAGAACGACCGCAGCGGCATAGACTTTGTATTTGATGAGAGCAATCAGGTTAATTATTGTGAAGTATCCGGAACAGTAACTGATAATAACGGCAATCCTGTCGAAGGCATTGAAGTCTACTTTGAAATCCAGGTATCTGACCGCGATTCGATTATTATGATACCTATGAGAAGGCTCAGCGCTAAAACGGATGCTGATGGCAACTATTCGATCAAACTGCCGGATGCATTCAAATATTATGCTTATATCGTAAACAAAGATCTCGGTTTGTTCCAGCCCTATTTTTATGAAAATACTTACAAACGGGATGAAGCAACATTGATCGAATTGACTGGCAATCGCGATGATATCGACTTCCAGTTGAAGGATCTCGATTTTGAAACCTATACCGTTTCCGGTAATGTCTCCCTCAAGGACGGAACACCGGTTGAAGGCGCTATGGTTGTTTTCGAAGGATTCACCGGCGACAGGGACAAATATTATGGTCATTATCAGAAGACTGTCACTACTGATGCTGACGGCAACTATTCCGTTGATTTGCCGGATATGTTCAAGTATACGGCATACGCTATAGACAAGTCTAACAGAATGGGCTGCATGAGACCTTTGTTTTACGATCAGACATATAACCCCGATAAAGCTGCGGTCATTGAACTGACAGCCGACAGGGATGATATCGACTTCGTGTTTGAGAATCCTTATGCAGATTACAGCGCTTTGATAAGCGGACAGGTAACAAACGAAAGCGATGACCCGATTGCCAATGTATTTATGGGTGCTTTCCTGGTCAGAGACAACAATGACAGGTTTAGCTATGAAGGCAGAGCTGCATTGGCAGATGACGAAGGCAATTTCAAATTCGAAAATCTGAGACCTGGCAAATATGTCTTGTTTGCCTTCCCGCAAGATGGCAACTACATACCCGGCTTTTACAAAGAGGGTACCATAGCAGTAATGTCATGGGATGAAGCAACTCAGATTGAAGTTGAAAAAGATGAAGAAATTACTGACGTTCAGGTGATTCTTGGCGAAATGAGCGATATGGTTGGAAACAGCGAAGTTGACGGTATAGTCAGGTCAAACGGTCAAATGGCTGATGCTTACATATTTGGCGATGTCATAGCCGGCGCTAATATCTATGTAAAGAATGATGAAGGACAGGTAATTAGCCATACACAGACTAATCAGGATGGCACTTTCCGCCTTCAGAGAATGATGCCCGGCGAATATATGATGATCGTTGACAAAGTCGGCTTCAAGAAACATACCCAAATGATTGAAGTTGATGAAGATGCCAATATGGACATTGGCGAAATAAGATTGGTGCCTGATGCTGTATCAGGTATCGGTGATGACATCAAACCTTATGAAGGTATGGATGTTTATCCGAACCCGGCAAACAATAAGGTAACTGTCAGATTTGACGGAAATGCCGGCACCGCTAAGTTAATGATCGTGGATGCTATGGGTAACGAAATCCACAGCGAAACGGTTGAAGCTAATAATGGAATGAACGATTTCAATTTAAGGACGGCGGATCTGTCGAGCGGCAGTTACTTCATTAAAATAAATAACGGATCATCAATAATGATCGCCCCACTTATGGTTACTCATTAAGGCAAACTCCGCTAAGTGAGAAAGCCCGGGCAAAATGTCCGGGCTTTTTTTTTGACGAGATCCAAAGTTGGCTTTCTGATGAGAAAATTATGCTAAAATTTATCCTGCTTATTCTTACTAAAAGTGAGCCACACCCTATGATTGAGGCACATTTTCAGTTTTAGTATAATAATTAATGACCGGATATTAATTAATAATTATTTATCCACCGGATAGCCTTCTTCTTCGAGGTATCCATCCGGGAAAGTATGTGCTATTTCCTTGACCCGCTCTTCGAAATGGAATTCCTTGTATGTAGGTGATTCTTCGTTGTGGCATGTCATGCAGACTTCTTCTGTTGGCATTACCAAACCGACGGATGCAGGCTCGATCTTGCCCATAGTCAGGTCTTCCATAGTGGATTTCTTGTAGTAATCCGCGCCGGCGCCGTGGCATGATTCGCATGTAACGCCGTTTTCCATGTCAAGGTCAGCGATGAATTTCTCTTCAAGACCGTAGCCTGTTACATGGCATTTCAGGCATTGGTCAGCTTCCTGCGGATTGTCGATGCCCATCTCGGAGGCAATTTTCTTTGATTGAGGCGTTCCCAGCGTTTCAAAAGCTTTGGCATGCGGACCGGCTTTCCATTCTTTGTATTGAGCGCCGCTTTTGCTGGACATGTGGCACATCCTGCATTTTTTCAAGCCGATGAATTCGCGCTGCTTGTCCTGTTTTGCTGCGACCTCACCTGCTTTTTTACCTTTAACTTCTGCTTTGGTTTCTGCCGCAGCTTCAGCTTTTGTTGTGTCTTTTTCTTCCTGTGCAAAGTTTTCCAATAGCGCAAATGTGCTTACAAATGCGAAGATTAATAAAATGAAAAAGATAATTTTTGATTTCATGGAGAACCTCTTTAGTTTATACAAATATAGACTTATTTATCTTAAATGATTTAATTTCCTATATTTTAAAGAACATGATAATTTTAATACAATTTAAATACTAAAAAACATTTTTATAATAACTACGAAAACTTTAGGTTAAAGTAACAAATATTGGAAAAACATACAAATATTTATATCAACTTAATAACCCTATTCTGCAATTTATACAAAACACATAAAGATTATAGAATACAACAATCAGTTAGAAAATAATAGAATTAAATTTAAATTTACATTAAATGATATGAACGCTATATGAAATTATAGCAATTTTTATGGAAATAAATTATTAATGAATTTTAATATATTTTAGATAAATGAAAGTCTTCTTCCAAATAATGAGCTTCACTTTCCTGTTGTTGCTGGCGGTTAATCATCTCGCCAAAAGTGCGGAATCCGACGAGATATGTTATGAATGCCACGGCGAAAAAGATTTTGTCATCGAGGAAGACGGCAAAAAGGCATCTCTATATGTAAGTGAGCACGCATTCAATAATTCAGTACATGCTGAAGAAGGCTGCGTTTCCTGCCACTGGGACGTCGATCCCGAAGAGTTACCCCACGACGAAGACCTCGCCAAAGTCGAATGCGACATGTGCCACGGCGACGCCGCTGAAAAATTTGAAGAGAGCCTTCACGGGCAGGCGCTCGAGCAGGGGAAATATCTCGCGCCGAATTGCATTACCTGCCACGGAAAACACAATATACTACCATCATCCAACGAGAAATCAAAGACTTATGTAATGAATATTCCCAAGTTGTGCGGTGATTGCCACAAGGAAGGCACCCCCGTATCGCAGTTGAGGGAGGTCAGCAAAACCAAAGCTCTGGAAAATTACTCTCAGTCGATTCACGGGGAAGGTTTATATAAGCAGGGATTAATTGTCACGGCGGTTTGCACGGATTGTCATACTTCGCATAATATACTTCCGCATGAAAATCCGAAATCCTCGATCAATCATGACAATATTGCCAATACCTGCATGAAATGCCATGCACAGATCGAAAGCGTTCATAAGAAGGTTATTAGAGGCGAGTTATGGGAAAAGAAACCGCATGAAATACCGGTTTGCGTGGATTGCCACCAGCCGCATAAGATCAGGCGCGTTTTCTATGAGAGAAGTTTCCCTGATAAATTCTGCATGGATTGTCACTCGGATAAAAATTTAACCAGAATAGAAAATGGCAAAGAAGAGTCTTTATTCGTCAATCCGGATAAGATAGCCGGTTCGGTTCATGGCGGTACATCGTGTATAAAATGTCATACGAATATAAGCAGTTCGCGCGATCCGGTCTGTTTGCACAGCGGCAGGGTGGATTGCTCGATGTGCCACTCGGAAGAGCAGGCTGATTACTTCAGGTCGAGCCATGGGAAAGAGCATTCGCAGGGCAATGAGGATGCGCCCTACTGCACCGATTGCCACGGCGATCATGGTATGATGGCTAAAATTAATATGAATTCGCCGACTTTCGCCAGAAATATTCCCAATTTATGCGGCGACTGCCATAGTTCCGGCGAAGGGGTAGCGCACACGTTAAAAGGGGAAAAGAAAAAAGTTGTAAAAAATTATGAGATGAGTATCCACGGCAAAGGACTGCTGGAAAGCGGGCTGATGGTTACCGCTACCTGTATCGACTGCCATACGAGCCACATGGAACTGCCTGAAGACGACCCGAATTCCAGCGTTCATGAAGATAACGTCGCTCAGACCTGCGCGGAATGCCATCTCGGTATTTTCGAGCAGTTCAGGAAAAGCATCCATAGTCCTGAAGTTTCTGATACTAATAAAGAACTTCCCGTTTGCAATGACTGCCACTTGTCGCATGTAACCAAGCGTACGGATGTTAATAAGTTCAGGCAGAACATTATAGATCAATGCGGTAAATGTCATGAAGATGTTACCGAGAGCTATTTCGATACTTTTCACGGGAAAGTTTCCAAGCTTGGCTCGGCAAAAACAGCCAGATGCCATGACTGCCACGGCGCACACAATATCCTGCCGCCGGAAAATATCAATTCGACTCTCAGCAGGCAGAATATCGTGGAAACATGTAAAAAATGTCATGAGAATTCGAACAGGAAGTTCGTCGGATATCTGACTCATGCGACTCATCACGACAAAGATAAATATCCTTTCCTATTTTATACATTCTGGTTTATGACCATACTGCTGATATCGACTTTCGGATTTTTCGGCATTCACACATTGATGTGGCTGCCGCGCTCAATGCTTGAAAAAAGAAAACTTAGTAAAATGAAAAAACAAGCAGCGCAAAGTAAAGAACAGGAAATATCCGATGAAGATACGGAAGAGACCGAAGGAGAAACAGGAATTGAAGATAAGTCCGGCGAATCAACCGATTCTGATGATGAATCGACCGATGACAGCGTTGACCGGAACGAAAACAACGAGGATAATAAGAATGAATAATTCCGAAAATAAATATTACGAACGTTTTGACGGATTCTCGAGGTTTTTGCATCTACTCGTAATAATCAGTTTTCTATCGCTGGCGATTACGGGGATGGTGATTAAGTTCTCGGGTGTAGGCGCATTTCAGACTGTTTCGAGGATAATGGGCGGCTACGAAGTGACTGGCTTCATTCACAGGACTGCCGCCATAATAACGTTCATGTACTTTTTCATGCATATCGGATATTTATTTAATAAAAAGAAGAGGCTTGGACTTAAGTTCAAGGATCTTCTTACCGGCGAAAATACGTTGATGCCGCAAAAAAAGGATTTCATAGAGTTTTGGCAAACAATTAAATGGTTTTTAGGCGTGGGACCGCGCCCCCATTACGGCAAATGGACTTATTGGGAGAAATTTGACTATTTTGCTGTGTTTTGGGGGGTAACTATTATAGGCGCAAGCGGGCTTATACTGTGGTTCCCGGAATTTTTCACAAATCTCGGCATTCCCGGCTCTGTTATTAATGTCGCGACTATTATTCACAGCGACGAGGCTTTGCTGGCGACGGGTTTCATATTCACATTTCATTTTTATAACACTCATTTTCGACCGGATAAATTCCCTATGGATACGGTGATATTCACCGGCAAGGTGGAAATCGAGGAACTCGAATATGACCGCCCCGGCGAGTACGAGATCTTCAAGCGGCAGGATAATCCTGAAGAGATGCTCTCGGGACCGCCGCCGAAGTGGTTTGTGAGATTATCTAAAGTATTCGGCTTTGCAGCATTGACGCTGGGTATTTGTATAGTTGTTCTGATCATCTATTCGATGATTTTCTTATATCGTTGATTGAGTTGAAGCTCTATGAGAAATAACGTCATTTTAATATTGCTTTTTGCTTTACTGTTCATTTTTGCTTTCATGTTTGTCTCACTGAAGGCTGACGAAGATGAAACGGAGATGCCCTGTACCGACTGCCATGACAATCTTGTTGAACACTCAGTCCATGATGGTGTGATCTCTTGCAATGGCTGCCACACGGACATCGTTGTGGAAGAGCACATGGAATCAGGTGCCAAGCCCGCTGCATGCGGAAATTGCCATAAGGAACAGTCGGCGCAGCAGAAGAATGACATCCATCAAAGGCTGGAGCATATCGATAAAACCAAGATCCCCGACTGCAAGTACTGCCACGGCGGTCATGATGTCAAATCCATCGATCAGGTTGATGACGTGGTCGGCGAATTCTGCTCGGATTGCCATGAATCCGTCGTTCTGGCAAATCCTTTCCATTCAAAAAATATTAAAGAAGAAAAATGCCTTAGCTGCCATGAAGACCACAATTTCAAAACCAAGGTGAAGGAATCTGTACATTCTGACATATCCTGTTCCGATTGCCATAATTATATTTCGAATAATCTCGAGGAACACCAGGAAAAGACTACCTATCAGCAGGTTGCCGATTGCTATATTTGCCATAATGATGTGGCTAAGATACACAGAGAAAGCATTCACGGTATATCGCTTGAGGAAGGCGTCAGCGAGGCAGCGCAATGCTGGGATTGTCACGGTTCGCACGAGATAGTGAAAATAGAAAATCCCGAAAGCCCGATTGCATCGGCTAACTTGCCGCAAACCTGCGGCTGTTGTCATGACGACCCCGATTTCATCAAACAATTCTCGATGACAATTTACAAGCCGGGCAAGATGTATTCCAACTCGGTGCACGGCAGGCTCGTCGAGCAGGGGGTTGAGGGGGCGCCCAATTGTGTTGATTGTCACGGTGTCCACGACATTAAAAACAGGGTGCAGCCGGGTTCGCAGATTTCCAGCTACTATATTCCGAATACATGCGGCAAATGTCACAGTGAGATAGTCGAAGAATACAAAAAGTCGATACACTGGATAAGAGCAAAGAAAGGTATAAAAGAGTCTCCGGTTTGCAATGACTGCCACAGCGAACACAGCATCCACGCTATAAATACTGTCAACAAGGAAGCCGAAGTTAGGAAAATTCAAGAGAGAACTTGCTTCCATTGTCACAGCGACCCGAAAATGATGGAACGTTTCAATGTGCAAGGCGGTCAGGCGCAGAATTACAGGGACAGCTATCATGGGCTTGCAGTGATGCGCGGCGACGAAGATGCCGCTATGTGCGTGGACTGCCACGGCGTTCACGAAATATTACCTGAAGCGCACCCGGAATCGAAAGTTAATCATGCTAATGTCCGGCAGACCTGTCAGCAGTGTCACGAGGACGCCGCACCGGTCTTCGCCAAGAGTTATTCTCATACGATGAGCGATGAATCACAGAAGATACTGTCAGTAGTGCAGGATTTCTATATATGGTTCATATTAATAATAATCGGCGGGATGGTGCTGCATAATCTGCTGATAATGGGTCATGAAATGATGCAGCGCCGGAAAGAAGAAAAAGGCGTCATCGCTTTCCCGAGATTTACGATTAATGAAGTCATCCAGCACATGATCCTGCTGATAGCATTCATTCTTCTGGCGATTACCGGATTTGCCCTGAAGTATCCGCAGCAATGGTGGGTGAAATTCCTTGCTGATATGGGAATGACCGAGTCAGCGCGCCAGTTGATACACAGAATATCGGCTGTGGTTATGCTGGTGCTGGGGCTTTATCACATTGCATACCTGTTTGTAACAGGGCGGGGACGGGAAGTCCTGCGCAATCTGATCCCGAGGAAAAGCGATTTCAAATCAGTTTTTGATAATTTAAGGTATTATTTAGGTCTTTCAAGTAAAATGCCCGAATTCGACCAGTATAATTACGCTGAAAAAGCCGAATACTGGGCGCTGATCTGGGGAACGATACTAATGGGGATAACCGGGCTATTCCTGTGGTTCCCTACATTGGTCGATGACTGGGCGCCGGTCTGGTTGATAAAAGTGAGCGAGATAGTCCACTTTTACGAGGCTATACTTGCATCGCTGGCGATACTTGTATGGCACTGGTTTTTTGTCATCTTCCATCCCAGGGAATATCCTATGAGTTTCCGCTGGATCGACGGAAAGATGTCGATAGACCATTTTAAACATCATCACCGTTTGCAATTTAAAAGAATTATCAAGGAATGGTTCCAATATCGAAATGATGACTTAAGCTTTAGAAAGCTAAGTCATTCAACCAAATTGTTTTTGAGAACTATGAAGCAGAATAAGTTGGATCCGGAAATCTTCATCCGGGAACAGATAAGAGAGGATCCCGATTTGGTTGACACTGAAGAAGGAAAAGACGAAAATAACCGAACTGAAGAGAGTTAGTTTAACCTAATATATAGTTTAGAGTTAAACAACTATTTTTTCAAAATTAATTTGCTTTTTATTATGAATATCATTAGTTTAAATTTTATAAAAGCTCGGGATCAATCCCTGAAAAAACATTAAATAATTGATGTGTAATAAATACAGAGAATTAAAGCATATTAAAAATCAAGAGATAATATTAGTTATAAATTAAATATATTTTAATATTATATCAATAATGAAAACAACTAAAAGTAAATTTATTAATAATAATCGGGAGGAACTCGTGCATAAAGTACTAAATTATTTCAGAGTCAATGTTGTTTTAATCCTTAGCGGATTAGCGGTATTTGCAATAGCCTGTGAAGGACCGCAGGGTCCACCGGGCGAACAGGGTGTACCTGGGATTGTGACATGTGGACAATGTCACGGAGTATCTACGGACGTGAAAGCCAGGATAATTCAATATGAGGCTTCGAAGCACTATAATGGCGGCACCTTTGAGAGGGCATCTGCTGAATGTGCAGCTTGTCACACTCATGAAGGATTTGTTCAAAGGATGGAAAGCGGGAAAATGGCTGCCGATGAGGATATCGACAATCCAACCCCGCCAAATTGCCGCACATGCCACAATATCCACGAGACCTATACCTATGAAGATTTCAAATTGACAGTACAAGAACCTGTTGAATTTTGGATCAATGGCGAGAAGCTGAACATTGGCAGCGGCAATGTCTGTGCTCAATGCCATCAGCCAAGAGTTCCGGATCCAATGCCGGAATTAGGCGGTGGAGAAGTGCAGATCAACTCGCCATACTGGGGACCTCACCATGGCACTCAGGGCACTATCCTTGCCGGTACCGGCGGAATTGAATTTGCCGGCTCAGTAGAATACAAAAATACGCCGCATAAATCCGCTTTGAAAAATGGCTGTGTTGGATGTCACATGCAAGATGAAGCCTACGGCGATCAGGCAGGTGGACACACTATGAAAGTCCATTTCCATTATCATGGAAGAGAAGCTGATCATACTGATGTTTGTACAAGATGCCACACTGATCTAGAATCATTTGATTATAATGGAGTTCAGACAGAGATCGAAACTCTGGTAACCGATCTGCAGGAAAAATTGATGAACGCCGGAATACTGGATGAAGAAGACCACGCTGTGCCCGGCACCTATAGCGCAGAACAAGCCGGCGCATTATTTAACTACTTATTAGTGGTTGAAGATAGAAGTGACGGCATACACAACTATAAATACACGAAGGCGCTGCTTCAGAATACAATTGAAACATTGAATTGATAAATAAATCTATATTAGGATGTCCCAAAAGTCATTTGTTTCTGGGAGATCTCTGAAAATCATTTTCAGATGATAAAACTTGACAGCATTTTGAGAGACTTTTGGGGCTTCCTTCCATATTATTAAAAAAAATGAAGATCCGGAAATGAAAAGATCCTTGTTAATATCCGTGTTACTTTTGCTGTTCGTGCCGGAACTGAAGGCTTTCGAATTTGACGGCAGCGTGACGTCCGGTATCTTTTTCGGGACGCCGTTCTGGAACAGAAGTAATCTCAGCCAGAGCATTGTCGATTCGGGTTCCGATTTCTACAGGCTTTATAATAAAGTCTCTATCGGCGCCGGTCATGGCGATTTCTCCGTTAAGGTTAATGCGTTGCGCAGCGACAATTTCACCGTCGAAAATAAAGGGCTTTACCTTAATAAAATGGATATATATTTTGCCAATAAGCATATCAATGAAACAAAGATATATCAAGCTTACGGTAAATATGATTTCGACAAAGGCGAAGTTAAGCTGGGCAGGGTGATGCCCTTCAATCGGTGGTTGTTTGCTTCCGTGGACGGCGGCGCGCTGGAATACGACATTACGGATAAGATTTCATTCGAGGGATTCGGCGGGCTCGACGTCAAATACGGAAAAATATATGATGAGAAGAACAGAGACGCCGTCGCTTATGGCGAAGTTAATTACCGTGAGGAAAATTACGGCGGCAAAGCTAAATTCATGTATGCGAATGAAGCTGCAAGAGCGGGCTTAGACTTGTTCGGCTCGTACAAAGGTATTCGCGCCAGCGGCGATTTTGGCTTTGATTTTACTAATTCCCGGCTTTTTGACGCAACATTAGCACTGTATGGACATGTAACGGATAGATTTTCGATATCCGGCAATGTTACGCGTTTTACGCCGATTGGCTGGAGCTACCAGTATTATTCCAAATTTATCGACAGGGCTCATCTTGGGCTTACCTACAAATTCAATAAAGACTTTGCGCTGAGCTTCAGGCAGATGGCGACATACAGCTCTGAGAATCTCGATCATCTCTCATATTTTTCAGCGCATTACAAGTTCCTTTATGCGGGTGTGAATTATCTCACCGGTGATTCTGATAATGAGAGATTCGGCGTATCGGCGGGCGCGCGCTATGCGCCGATAAGGGATCTGAAGCTGTCTGCGGGTGTTGCTTCGGTGGAATACCTGTTCAATCCCGAGTATGAGGAACGCCAGCAGTCGATGTCCTCGTATCTGAGGATTTACTATAACATTTTCGATTTCCTGTCAGTCAGAGCCAACGTCAATTATTACCATAATAATACCTCTTTGAACAGGAAATGGCGCGGCGGATTGACTTTCCAATACAGATACAATTATGACGGAGGCGCAAAATGAAAAAATCAATTTTAATTTTAATAGCATTTGCAGCGCTTGTATCGGTGGTCATCATGTCATTGACCGCGGGTAAAGTCAATAAGCTGGACCTTGAAGTTGAATACGACTCTGACCTGTCTTTTTCTCATAAGTTTCATATTGAGGAAATGGGAGCCGAATGCGAATTTTGCCATAAAGGCGTAGAAGAGAGTAAATCCGGCACGGACGATTTGCTTCCGAAAGAAGAAGATTGCATGATGTGTCATGACAGGGAAGAAGGCACATGCGGGAATTGCCACGGTTCGCCTGACAATGTGAAGATGTTACCCCGCATAAAAGAGCATTCCGCAAAATTCAGCCATAAGCAGCATCTTGACGAAGGCTATACCTGCGAGGATTGCCACGCGGGCGTCAGTCAGAAGCAGGCTGTTGACGGTGGATTGAACCTTCCTGTCATGAAGGACTGCATGAGTTGTCATGATCTTTCCGAGAATATTCAGGATTGCTGCGTTTGCCACACAAAAGACGAACAGCTCGAACCTGAGAGCCATACTGAGCTCTGGCAGGTGTCTCACGGCAGCTTCGGCGAAAGCATGGGCGTGGACAATTGTCAGACATGCCACACAGAATCATACTGCCAGGACTGCCACGCGGGCGAGAATCTCTTTAATGAGGCTCATCCTGCGGACTTTATCCTGACACACTCGATTAGCTATCAGATGCGCGAATCGGACTGCGCATCCTGCCACACCGGTTATAATGATTGCCAGGAGTGCCATACGCAGGTGAATTTCATCGTCCCGATGAATCACAACGCACCGGACTGGCTCGGACAGCACCAGATTGAAGGAAAGATCAATCCCGACAACTGCGTCGTCTGCCATTCGCGGGCTGATCCGACATGTGTCAGGTGTCATGGGGAGTGATCATATTAATGATTGATGAAATGGATAAACCCGTATAATTAGTTTATAGTATTCAAGAAATGAAATTAAAATTCAGTCTCCTTTCTATATACAGGAAGGGGACTTTTTTTTATTGATAATTAACATTCTTTTAATAGTTTTGATTATGGGGAAAAAGAAAAAAATAAAGGAGAAGATTGACCCCTTCGGGCAGATTGCGGGCAAGAGTTGGCTTGCCATATTAATATTTATTGTGCTGGGAGTGCTGATCTATTCAAACACACTGGATAATAAAGCTGTTTTCGACGACCATGTCTGGCAGAATTATCCTGCAGTGCAGGATATGGATCCCGCAGGGCTTTTTGCTGTCAACAAGTTCCGTGTGATTACATTCTTTACGTTCGCAGTGAATTATGCTGTTAGCGGTTATGATCTGGCAAGCTATCATATTGGCAATATATTAATTCATATTGTCAATACTCTGTTGGTCTGGCTGATGATAAGAACTATTTTCCAAACCCCTGCATTAAAAGATAGTTATAGCAATAAACTTATCAATCTCATATCATTTTTCGGCGCTCTTGTTTTTCTGGTGCATCCGTTGCAAACACAGGCTGTGACTTATGTCTACCAGCGGCTGGCTTCTCTCAGCGCTTTGTTTTATTTCATTTCAGTATTATTTTATCTTAAAGCCCGCTTATCGCAGGATATGCAAAAAAGAATATTCCATTTCACTATCACTTTAGTATCAATGCTCGCTGCTTTTTTATCGAAGGAAAATACTTTTACGCTGCCGGTAATGTTTCTATTGATCGAAGTTTTCCTGATGAAAAAAAAATTCAAATTCAGGAGGATACATTTAATCCTGATAATAGCGGGGATAGCCCTTTTTGCAGGCATCATGCTCTTCACAGATATAAGCAGCAAGATCACCCAGCATTACAAAAACTATAATGGTGAATCAGTCAACAGCTGCCGCTATTTCATAACTCAGGGCGAAGTGTATCTGAAATACTTCCAACTGCTTTTTGTGCCGATTGGACAGAATGTGGATCATCATATCCCTATCGATTATTCAATAAAATTAATCAATGTAGTTGGTTTTCTCGTAATTGCCGGATTGATGGTGCTCGGCGCTTATCTCTATAACCGCAACCGGCTTGCATCATTCGGTATATTCTTCTTTTTCCTGACAATTTCGATTGAGGCATCGTTTATTCCAATCATGGATGTAATAATGGAACACCGACTATACCTGCCTATGGCTGGATTTTCAATGGCTGCTGCCGGCGGCGCTTATTCTATAATGAACAATAAAAGAAATAAGAGAAAAGCCTGGATTACAAATACAGCCGCAGTATCTTATATTTTTGCGGCAATTGTAGTAATTTTTTCAGTAATGACTTTCGCTCGGAACATGGTCTGGCAGAATGAGCTCACACTCTGGTCCGATGCGGTCGAGAAATCGCCCGAAAAGGCGCGTCCGTGGAACGGAAGAGGTCTTGCTTATTACAATCGCGGCGAATATCAGAAAGCGCTGGCAGATTTCAATCGCGCTCTTGAGATATATGACGAATTCTATCTGGCATATCAGAACAGGGGCATTGTCTATCTCGAATCTAACAAATTTGATAGTGCTATAAACGATTTTACACGGGCAATCGAAATCGAACCGCGAAATCATGTCCATTACAAAAACCGCGGCAATGCATACCTCAAAGCCGGCAGCTATCAGGAGGCTGTTAACGATTACAGCAAATACATGCAGGAATACCCTAATGACTTTAGCGTTTACTTCAATCGCGGAAAGTCATATCTGGAACTGGGAAATGTGGAAAAAGCGATGATTGATTTCAATAAAGCAGAAGCGCTAAAGCCAAATGACGGTAATATTTGCAAAAGAATCGGCGACCTGCTCAATGCGAAGAAAGAATACGAGAAGTCCATAATTTTCTACAATTTATCAATAAACAGAAATAACAGTAACGAAAAGACCTATTACAACAGGGCAGCGAGTTATTATTACAGCGGGCAGTACGATAAGGCGATTCAAGACTACACCCGGGCGCTGCAAATTAATCAAAATATGCAGCCAGCCTACAAATTCCGCGGCTTATCTTATCTTAGAAATAAACAGTATAAAAAAGCTTTAAAAGATTATAATAAATCCATAAATTTGAATTCCAAAGATTATCAGGCGTATTATTATCGCGGCAATCTTTATATTCAGATGAATGAATATAAAAAAGCACTATCGGATTTCAAGCGGGTTCTGAAACTAAAACCGAATCACAAACCGGCTAAGGACAGCATCCGAAAGATCCTGAAGTCACTAGGATAATAAATTTTAAGTATTTATACGAATGGAAGAAAATAGATACATCCATGAATTGTCAATTGTAATGCCCTGCCGGAATGAGGCATCGACAGTGGCTGTCTGCGTCGAAAAAGCCCGCGAATTTCTGCAGCGGAATAAGATCGACGGCGAAGTCATAGTCGCAGATAATGACAGCGCCGACGGCTCGTCCGAATTAGCTGAAAAGGCAGGGGCGAAAGTAGTTCATGTAAAGCATGTCGGATATGGCAGCGCCCTTTCCGGCGGGATTAATGCCGCTCAGGGACAGTATGTTATCATCGGAGACAGCGACAACAGCTACGATTTCTTAGAGATATACCCTTTCCTCGAAAAGCTGCGGGAAGGCTATCAGCTTGTCATGGGCAACAGATTCCTTGGCGAGATCAAGCCCGGCGCTATGCCTTGGCACCACAAGTATCTGGGAAATCCAATGCTTACTAAAATCGGCAAGATATTCTTCAATAAGGAAGTGGGCGATTTCCATTGCGGGCTGCGCGGTTTCACGAAAGAAGCATACGACATCATGGATATGCAAACCACCGGCATGGAATTCGCCAGCGAGATGGTTATCAAAGCCTCGCTC
Organism: uncultured Hyphomicrobiales bacterium; assembly: GCA_964645005.1. GTDB lineage: Bacteria > Bacteroidota > Ignavibacteria > Kapaibacteriales > UBA2268 > CAZXYS01. The sequence goes on from CAZXYS010000001.1 coordinate 20,514, forward strand.
TATAACATGAGTATAACCGAGATACCCGTAACTCTTTCAAAAGACGGAAGAAAGGGGCGTTCGCACCTGCGCAGTTTGCGGGACGGCTGGCGGCACCTGCGATTTTTGTTTCTCTATTCGCCGCGCTGGCTGTTTTTTTATCCGGGGATAGCATTGATGGCGCTCGGTTTGGCATTGATGGTCTTCATCCTGCTGCAGCCAAGCCTTAACTGGGATGTCCACACTATGCTCTATGCCTCCGGCGCTATCATGATCGGCTTTCAGGCTGTCATTTTCGCCATTTTCACCAAAACATTCGCCGTCCATGAGAAGCTGCTGCCATCCAATCCACAGATAGAAGAGATTTTCAAAAAATACACTCCTGAAAAGGGTGTAACTTTCGGCTTAATAATGGCACTAATCGGACTTCTTACATTTATATTTATGATAATCATCTGGCGCGAGGGAACTTTTTTCCGGTTTGACATCCGCATAACCATGCGCATTGTAATCTTATCCGTGACCTTACTCGTGCTCGGATGGCAGTTGATTTTGTCCAGTTTCTTTTATTATTTGCTGAAGATTAATACAAAGAAGTGATTATCTGATGGGGATGTCTTAAAAGTTAGTGAATGTCATTCATGCGAATGCAGGAATCTGCTTGGCTTAGGAAATCAGGTAAACGCAGGATTAAAAATTTAAATTTATGAAATCACTAACAATCATAACAGTCTGCAAAAACGAAGAAGCAACCATTGGTAGAACCATCCAGTCCGTCGCCAGCCAGACCTATCCCAATATTGAATACATAGTCATTGACGGCGGCTCTACCGACGGAACCCTTTCAATTATAGAAAGATATAGAGGTGATATCAGTCAAATAATATCGGGTGAAGACACAGGCATCTTCGACGCGCAAAACAAAGGAATAGAACTTGCTTCCGGTGAATATATTGCTTTTCTCAATGGCGGCGACAGGCTCTGCAATGACAATATCTATGAAAAAGTCTTTTTGCAGGAACCGCAATCAGACATAATTTACGGCGATGTGATAATTGAACTGACATCCGGCACCCTTTTCAGGAAAAAATCACCGCCGGTAGTCGATGAAATGTTTATGATGTTCGATTCCATTCCGCATCCGGGTACGGTTTTCCGCAGGGAATTATTCGACCGTCTCGGCAGATATGACCTGAGCTATAAATCCATCGCTGATTATGAATTCTTTCTAAAAAGCATTTTCAAAAATAAAGTATCTTATGAATACAGGAATTTCCCTTTTGCAGTATTCAACATCAAGGGGGTGAGTTCGACCCGGGAAAAGACACCGGAAACAGTACAACTAAGGAAAAAAGCCCAGCAGGAGAATCTCAATCCGTCAACTATCGAAAATTTTGAAAAAAATAAGACATTTTATCTTTTATTTAACAAAAAAATTCGCTATATATATTATTTGTTACTTAGCAAAATTTCCGGTAAATTCTTAAAATTGAAATCATAAGCAATAGCGGGCAAACCGATGGAATACCCCAAAATATCTGTGATAGTGGCTGTTTACAATAGTGAAGAGTACATTGAAACATGTCTCCGGTCTCTTCTCAGGCAAACCTACCCTGGAGAAATAGAGATAATTGTTGCCGACGGCATGTCAAAGGATAAAACCCGCGAGATAGTCGAAGCTATCCAGGCGAACAACCCAATAGTCACTATGATAGACAATCCTGACAGAACCCAGGCTCACGGCAGAAACCTGGCTGTCAAGCAATCAACTGCGCAATTAATAGCATATATTGACGCCCACAGCTACGCCGAGGACAACTGGCTGGAAGTTCTCCACAAAACCTATGCTGAGCTGAAAGAAAAAGATGATAAGATTGCCGGTGTAGGCTCGATCTACCGCGATGCTGAGAATACGACATTCACCAGAGCTGCTGAGGTTGCTCAACGAAGTCTCCTTACAGGCGCTACAGGCGGCGTCTTCCAGAATAGGAAGGAAGTCGGCAAAGTCACAAATGCTTATGCCTGCCTTTATGATAAAAATATTATCGAAGAAGAAGGTTTATACGATACAAGGTTCAAGATCGGCGAGGACATTGAACTTAATAACCGCCTTACTAAAAAAGCAAAATATCACCTCTACGTTAATCCGGAAGCTATAACATATTACTACCGGCGGAAAACACTCGGCAAAACCCTCGAGCAGCAGTTCAATTACGGCTTTTGGCGGGTGAAAGTGCTGAGTAAGGTCAAGGAATTCAGGATGAAGGTGATCACGCCGGGGCTGTTCCTCTTGACTCAGTTGTTTCTTATGTTGTTCATAATTATTGATTTAAATGCGTTTTACGCGCTGCTTGCGTTCTGGGCGCTATATCTAATCATAGTAGTATTTTATTCCCTTGGGGTGTCGATAACCAGGAATTGCAACCCCATCATACTTGTTGCAATTTTCCCGGCGATTCACTATGGCTACGGCGCCGGTGTACTCAAAGGAATTTTCACTGCTGAAATGAAGCCGGAGTCTGATGAGTCGGATTAAGCGCTTATGTTTCTTTTCGGCATTTTTCCCGCCGCACACCGGCGGCGTAGAGCGCTACGTCCACGACCTGTCCCTCAAACTTCTCGAAATGGGCTGCGAAATCGAGATCGTCACATCCGCTTACGACGGCAATCCCGGCATCACCGAATACCGCGGAATGAAGATTTACCGTCTGCCTGTCTTCATGGCGCTCGACAAGAGATTCCCTATCCCCCGACCGAATGCGGAATACAGGAAAATCATCGATGAACTGAAGCGATCCGCGCCGGACATATTCGTATTGAACATGCGAATATATCCGCTATCCGTGCTGGGCGCCGGATTAACGCGAAAACTGGGGAAGCCCGCAATCCTCATCGAGCATGTATCAGGTCATTTCAAAACGGGCAGAGTAATAGGCAATATTGCCGGACATGCCTACGAACACCTCGCCACAAAATATCTGAAAAAACGGGTGGATAAATTCTACGGCGTTTCACAGGCGGTCTGCAAGTGGCTGGAACACTTCGGGATAGAGGCGGACGGCGTCATCTACAACGGCATAAACGCTGACGATACTGAACCCTCTCCCACAGATGAAATCACCCTCCCCCAGCCTGGAAAGCAGGTCATCACTTTCGCAGGCAGGCTTATAAAAGAGAAGGGCATCCTGCTGCTGACGGAAGCCTTCGAGCGTCTTGCCGTTAGACATGACAATGTGGAATTATTCGTGGCAGGTGACGGTCCCCTGGAAGAATATTTAAAAGCGAAGTATAAATCTAATGAGGGAATACACATCCTCGGGCAGGTGAGTCAGAACGCCGTACGGCAACTGCTGCGGCGCAGCGCGATGGCAGTCATACCGTCCTTTTACCCGGAAGGCTTGCCTACCCTGATCCTCGAAGCCGCCGTAAACAAAACTGCTGTCATCGCTGCACCTATGGGCGGCACCCGCGAGGTAATCACCGACGAAAACCACGGCATTATTACCCAGCCTGCCGCCGCCGACCTCGAGCACGCCATGGAAAAACTGCTGCAGGACGAATCCCTAAGAAACACCCTCGCTGAAAACCTGCATAAGCGAGTAATAGAGCGGTTTAATTGGGATGTGATAGGGGATGTGTTTTTGGGGGAGGTGGGTAGGATGTAAAATAAATAAACATTAGAACACGTTTCATATAATAGTTGATATAATTATATATCATTGATTTGTAATTATATGATTGTTTTTTATATTTGTAGCATAATAAGTTAAAAAATATTAAGCTGAAAAGGAAGTGGCATGAATATGAAAAAGCAGCATCTTACCATTGAAGAGCTTTATAGAAAAATTGGCTTAAGTGAAGATAAACGCCAATATTATGTTGAATTGCATGAAAAGATGAAAAAAGATAAAGAAAATTACTTTGAGGAAAATAGCTATAATAATTCAGTACCAATAAAGGAGGGAACTAATAGTACCGAATTGGAGTCAGATTTTAGATGAAATTCAGAAAAAGAAAAAAGAAATATATGACATTAGAAAATACTACTTATCGGAATTAGCCAACTATACAAAGAGAAATGTTATAGCCTATTATTCAGCATTCCTTCAGAAAAAACATCAGCAAGGTCTGTATATTGAAGACATGGATAAAAATGGTTTTATGAATGTCATTTATGGACTTGAGAAGAAGAAAGGCCTGGATTTAATATTACATACACCGGGCGGTAATTCTGCAGCAATAGAATCTCTTATTGATTACTTAAGAGAAATATTTGGCAATGATTTAAGAGTAATTGTGCCACAGTTAGCTATGTCTGCCGGTACTATGATTGCCTTTAGCGCTAAGGAAATAATTATGGGCAAACAATCAAGTCTTGGTCCAGTTGATCTCTGGTTGGCAATGGGATTTCAGCTTTTGCCATAATGCAGGAAGTAGAAGAAGCAAAAAAAGAAATCGAGGAAAACCCAAGAAGAATACCTTTTTGGCAACAAATTATTGCAGGGTATCAGATATCAATCATTAAAGAAAGTGAAAATGCTATTAAATTATCAGATGAATTGATTGAAACATACCTGTCAACAGGTATGTTTAAAGGGAAAAAAGATTTAGTCGATAAAATTCAAACAATCAAAGATAAGTTCAATAATAGGATGGAATCTAAAGTTCACTCAAGGCATTTTTCAATTAAGGATTGCCAGGAAGTATCTTTAAATGTCAGCGCTATGGAAAAAGAACCGGATATACAAGATTTAATTTTATCAGCACATCACAGTTATATCATAACGCTATCGGAGACGCCTATACTAAAAATTATTGAAAACCATGAAGGCAAGTCTTTTGTTAATTCCGCACCAAAGAAAAATTGAATCAGACAAAAATAGATTAAGTTTCTAATGTCGGGTTGATTGATTTAATTAAATTTATTGTCACACCTTCACCGCCCTCAGCACCGTTCCCCTCTTCATATATTTTTCGTAATCAGCGCCGAACCTTTCCGGCAGCAGTCTTTTAATCTTATTAATCAAATAAATCAGAGCAAACCGGAGGTACAGACTACTCACCCCACCCTTACTCTATAAGTTACTTTCACTTCTTTATCCGCAGGCACTTTCACTTTGAAGACTGCAAGCCGCGCTTCCTTCATTTCATATTCATGTGAAGTTTCTATGATTTTCCAATCATCAGAGAAAACACGCTGAATCTCTAATACTATGTCCTTCTTTTTTCTGTTTTTAATAGTGTATTCGAAAGTAAATTCTCGTACATCTTTGGCTATTTTTATCTCATCAACCTTCTTCTCCTCTACAACAACGTCAAATGCATTGCCCACCTTAAGTGTTACAGTTTCATTCCTTGGGATATGGTTAATCATATCCTCACCAATAAATTCCACACTTTCGCCATCCGATTTATACATCCTGACTTTACCCTTCGGCAGGGGCATACCCATATTATTTTTCTTCGTATTCTCAAACTCAAGAAAAACCAGAACCTTATGAGGTTTGGTCTTTTCCCAATAACTTCTATATTTGAATTTCTTTTCTATAGAAATTTGATCAGCTTCGAAAAGCGAGATTTGCTTGGTTTCACGATTTGCCAGCGTTGTTTTATCTTTTAGCTCATATATATGATACTCGAAGAAATCTTTCTCACGCAGCATCTGTTCTCTCTTGGCATTGTCTATCGTCGTAATAGAATATGCCTCCCTGCCATAACCTCTTTCCGAAACCCTGTGCACATCCCCCGCCACCAGCTTCAAATCCGCATCCTTAAACGCTGCGCCGGCATTATTCTCGATGCTCACCCATGAGTTCATGTCCATCTTTGTGTCGTCTTCGTTAAGGATAGCGACATATTCTGCGTGCCAGTTCATGCCCTCGGTCATGTAGGAGAATTCCACGTCCTGCTTGCCGGTCTTATTAGCGTTTACTATCCAGAAGAGGGTAGGTTTGGTAATAAGTCCTTCCGGCAGTTCGCCCACGGAAACCCTGTACTCATCGTACTTCGGCAGCATGACGAGCCCGCCTTTCTTCTTCCTCAGCACAATATTCGATCGATTCACCGATAAAAGCACGCCCGAAATCACATTTTCCTTGCTTATCAGCGTGATTTCCTTGTCGATGTATTTCTCGAGGATCTTGCCCATGCTGACAAGGTCGTACTGGTAATTCTGTTCAAGCACCGTCCCGTCGAATTGGATGCCTACGCTGGTGGGATCTATATTCTCAGCTACATCGGTTATCCTGATTTCATCAGTCTTGCGCTTAATATCGACTTCCCGCGTTTCTTTGATTACCCCAAGATTCTGATTGTAAACGGTCACTTTTACGGAATTGGATTGCTGTGAATAAGCGATCTGGCTTGCGATTAAGAGCGCTAACAGTGAAAAGATGATCTTTTTCATAAATTCTCCCGGATTTAATAAGAATGACATTGTTCAAAGGATAAAATAGCTATTTTTTAAATAATATCGTAAGGAAAAATGCTATTTATTATTACACTCAAATTATTAATGTTATAATAACTTAGCTATTAGCCAAAATTAATATTAAAATTATTCGGCGAAATTTCTTAGTTTAGAAATTCTCAATTTTGAATATAATGTTAAATTATAATTTTATTAACAATAGTTGTCATTTTATTCAGTTATAATATTAGTTGTAACTAAAACTGTAATTATTATGTTTCTATTTTAAGGATGCCTTATGGCAAAAAAAACACAAACTCAAAAAAAGAAAAAAACAAACCGGAATAAAGATAAAGAACAGGTCAATAATGATAGAGGATCTGTCGAAATCAAGGTAAATGACACAACTCAGAAAGTTATTCCCGTTGGAAAAGTTGTCAATACCAAAGAAACAACCGTAAAAATGAAATATATGGGCAAAGAGCGTGAAATCATACTCAATTGCCCGTTTGACATGCGCAAATACGATAAAGAAACCGTTCTCGAGTGGTATAAAACAATAAATCTCGGCAGAAGACTCGATGAAAAAGCCGCCCTATACCTTAAGCAGGGCAAGGGCTGGTCTTATCATGCACCGTTCGGAGGGCATGACGGAATTCAGTTTGCAATCGGAAAACTGTTCAAGGAAAACCAGGATAAATCTTTCCTTTTCCCGTATTACAGGGATATGCTGACTTCTTTATCAGCAGGCTTGACACTCGAAGAACTCTTGCTGAACGGTCTTAGCAAGGAAGATGATGTCGCCGGCGGCGGCAGACACATGAGTAATCATTTCGCCAAGCCCTCTCTTGGCGTGCAGAATGTATCTTCATGCGTGGGTAACCATTCGCAGCACGCAGCAGGTTTGGCTCGAGCCATTAAAAAGTATAATGATGATAAATTTGTTATATATTCCGGCGGAGAATCGGCGGCTTCGGAAGGCTTCTTCTGGGAAGCATTGAACTGCGCTACTCTGGAACAGCTACCGGTCATATTTGTTATACAGAACAACAAATATGGGATATCGGTGCCGGTTTACGAGCAGACGGCAAATTCGCTGGTATCACATAACTACATAGGCTTTAAAAACTTGAAAATATTCGAGTGTAACGGTCGCTGCCCGTTCAATTCATTCAATGCGCTTGAGCAGGCTAAGGAATATGTTATGTCCGGTAAAGGACCGGCAATGGTTCACGCCGATTGTGACAGAATAGGTTCACACTCTAACTCCGATCCTCACAAACTCTACCGCGATGACGAAGAACTTGAAGAAGCTAACAAACGAGATCCGATGCTGCAGTTCAGGTATTCAATACTCAATGAAGGACTGATTACACAGGAAGAACTCGAAGAACTCGAGAAGGAAAATCAAAATGAGATCTTCCGTGCAGCGGATAATGTAGAACCTATGCCAAATGCCGACGGCACAAAATATAATGAATTTCTGGTGCCTGAGGCTTACGCTAAAATTGAAGATGACACCGAGAGAAATCTTAATCCTGAAGCGGAGCAGATAACATATCTACAGGGTATCAACGAATCTATTAAAGAAGAATTCAGGCGAAATCCGAATACTTATGCCTGGGGACAGGACGTAGCCTCGAAAGACAAAGGCGGCGTATTCAATGCCTTCAAAGGCATGCTGCAGGAATTCGGAAAAGACAGGATCTTCAACTCACCGATCGCCGAAAACAATATTGTCGGTACGGCGGATGGTTTCTGCCGTTACCGCGACGATATCTGGGTTTGTATCGAAGGTGCAGAGTTCGCGGATTATTTCTGGCCTGCTATGGATCAGTTGGTTGAGCTATCACACGAGTATTGGAGAACGAAAGGTCAATATTCGCCGAATGTTGTAATAAGGCTTGCCAGCGGCGGCTATATACAGGGCGGATTATATCACTCGCAAAATCTGGAAGCTGCATTTACTACGCTGCCGGGTATCAGGGTTGTTCAGCCGGCTTTTGCCGAAGATGCAGTTGGTTTGATGAGGAATGCCATGCGCTCGCGTGGTGTAACCATGTACCTCGAGCCGAAATTCCTCTATAATTTCAAGCAGGCGGCAGGACCTAAACCACCGGAGGATTTCGTAGTTCCATTTGGTAAAGCGAAGGTTCGCAGAGAAGGGACAGATATTTCGGTTATAGCTTATGGAAGCGGAGTACACATGTCCTTACTCGCTGCCAAAGAGCTTGAGAAAGAGGGTATATCTATGGAAGTAGTTGATTTACGCAGCCTTAATCCGCTGGATAAGGATACTATCATTGAATCTGTGAAGAAAACGAACAAGTCAATCGTAGTACATGAGGACAAGGTTTTCGGCGGCTTCGGCGGAGAAATTGCTTCGAATATAACCGAGTTTGCATTTGAATATCTGGATGCACCGGTAAAAAGAATCGGATCTAAATTTACTCCTGTCGGATTCGCTCAGGATTATGAAAAAGAAATTCTATTGAGTGTGGAAGATGTTAAACATGCAGTTCAGGAAATTGTCAAGTATTGATTACACTATTAATTGTGTAAAAATCAAAAATAAATTTAAAATGGTGTGTAATAAACCTGACACTGTGGTAAAAGAATTACAAGGAAAACAGCATTATTATTAATATTATCTAATATCTTATAAAAGTCCCGAATTAAAAAATTGGAAATTCGGGAGTGATATATTATTTTTGCACTGTTACGGTGAGAATAGCGCCCGTAGCTCAACAGGATAGAGTGTTGGATTCCGGTTCCAAAGGCTAAGGGTTCGAATCCCTTCGGGCGTACACACTAAAAAAATAAACTAATTACAGGAACATATGAAAAAGAAATCTAAGAAATTACAAGAACAAGAAGAAGAATTTGAAGAAGAAGAATACGAAGGCGAGGAAGAAGACGAAGAGGAAGAGTACGAAGAAGTTGAGATATCCTCGTTCGAGTATTTCGTTCAAAATAATAGAAATATGATAATAATTGTTTCGGTGGTGCTTATTGCGGCTATCGGAGCGTTGTTTTATTTTCGTTCGACTATGCAGACAGCCTCGAAAGAAGCCTCTATAGCGCTGGCTCGAATCATGCCCTATTATTCCAACCAGAACTATGAATTAGCACTTAATGGGAATCCTCAACTGAAGATGCGCGGCGAACAGGTTATCGGACTGTTAAAAATAGTTGACAATTATAAAAGCAGTAGAGAAGGAAAATTAGCAGCTCTTTATGCAGGGAATTGTTATCTGGGCTTAAATAAATATGACAAAGCCGAAGAATATTTTGACATAGCGAAGGATTCCAAATCCCATCTTGTGGAATCCGGCGCCTTTGCCGGATTGGCTGTATGTCACGAAAATGGAGGCAATTACGAGGATGCAGCCCGGAATTATAAAAAAGCTGCTGAAATTTTAGGCGACGTTCCGGCACGTGCTAAGTTCAAATATTACACAGGTTTATGTTATGAAAAGTCCGGAGAAGCAAGTAAAGCTGAAACAATTTACAGAGAGATCATAAACAGGTATGAATACAGCGAATTTACGGGTCCTGCCAAAACCGGCTTAATCCGACTTGGCATGATAATTGAATAATTAAGCAGTTGACATCTAATTTCGCTGAAATTTTGTGTATAAATAAAGAAAATTTTTAATAGATGTGTTTCAAGTTAACTAAATATTATTAATCGGAGGTATTATGCAACGATTGTTTCGTCTAAGTTTAATGACGTTAATTTTGGGCATCCTCGCTTTTAGCGGGTCGATAGCTCAAAACGTATTTGTTTCCGGCAACATAGAATCCGGACATATACGGCTCTTTGTAAAGGACTCGATTTATATCTTTAACAGAGATTACAATGTACACGGTACATTGATTGTCGAGCCCGGTACAAAGGTAAAATTTAACCCTAACGGCAGGGTGATTGTACACGCCGGCGGTAGAATAATCGCCGACGGTAATGCCGGAGCTTCTTACAATGCAAATCCCGACGGAATTGATCCTACGGAGGATCCGGGGTCATCTTTAAACCCTGACAGCTATGAGGGTTACTCAGATATCGACTATTTCCTGAGAACTCCCGATTACACACCGGGGGCTTCACAGGCAACGATTGATATTGAGACTGAGGATGACCTGACAGTACATGCCGACAAATGGGATTATATGTTCAATATCCTTATTAATAAGGAATCAAGAGATATTGAAGATCTTAAAGCAGAAGACATTGGTACTACTTTGGACTCGAAATATGCAAAAGTTCGCTTTGAAAAAGCCTTAATGTTCAAAGCTGCCAGACTGCAAAAAGATCCTGACCAGGATATCAACCTTAGAATTAATCCATGGCAGAGAGTTAATTACGAAGATCCCGATATCGGTTCCGATAATCCCATTGAATTTATCGGACAGCCGGTTGACGATTTCTCCAGAGAATGGGGACACATCGTAATTCTGCCTGGTGCAAGAGCGGCTTTTTTCAGAAATGTTATTTTTGAAGGATTCCGCAAGGACACAACTGTTGACCGCACACCTTATTATTCAGCGCAAAATCTTCCCGGTTTAACACAGGCACAGTACAATATGCTTAACAACCGGATGCGCCTTCTTACAAATGGCGGCGGCGGTGCCATCACTACTTTCTCATCAAGAACATGGCTCCTTGGCTGTACTTTCAAGAGAAACATGGCACGCTACAAGGGCGGTGCATTGCAGATCCTGCAGGCTCCGCATGGTTTGCCTCAGGCAGATATTGAGGCAGGCTACTATGCCACTGACAAAAACCCGAATATTACTAATAAGGACGGTTCCATCTCCGATATTATCAAGAACAATCCGATAAGGGCTGTCGACAGAATCGATGAGCCTGGATCAATGGAACCATTAACCTATATGGAAAGATTGGGTTACGATGACGCCCGCATAGCAGTTTATCTTGGCAGAATGCGTGATCTTAGATTTGACGGCAACTTTGTACAGTTAGCCAAAGTTAAATTCACTCGTATAGGTAATAGAAGAATAGTTGAGGATGATATTGAAAATCCCGCCGACTATCCGCAGACACTTCATAATTATGCATACGGCGGTGCCATTTATATCGCCGGACGCGATGAAAATCATCAAATGGAAGTTGGCTTCGGTATAAACCACAGTATCAAAATCGATGGAAATGTAGAAGATTTCGATGAAAGAGACCAATTTGTCGCTATCGGCAACTACTGTAACAACTACCAGAGCGCTGCCAGCACATTGGGTGCAAGAGGCGGTGCGCTTTATCTGGGCGAATATACCTCAGCCATAATTGCCGGTGAATTCAGTCATAACAAAACATTTACCAAGTTCCTCCAGAATGAGCAAACCGGTAAAAACAGCGGTTACTACTCAATGGGTGGTGCTATCTTTACAAGAAACTCCCTGAACCGCCTGCAGGTAAGAGGCGGTCCTGAAAGGGAAAGCTGTTGTGACAATGAAACAAGATTCTATCAGAACGAAGCCGGCGCCGGCGGCGCCATCTATGTTGACGGTGGAAGTGTTGAACACAGGGAATCACCGGTTATCGGTGGTAGTGACCATACAGCCGCAACAAGAGATATGGGCTTCAATATTATGTTCCATGAAAATAAAGCCAATAGCTGGGGCGGCGCGATCTACTCCAACAGGCACATGAGCATTAATGGCGCTGGTGGTATCTTAGCCGAAGAATTGATCGGCTACGGCGGCAAATATCCCGTAAGATTCTGGGATAACTCAGCAGGATACGCCGGCGGTGCTCTCCATCTTGAAATTCCGATGCCCCAGGGACCGGAAATGCGTAGAATTCAGATAATTCGCGCAGAATTCCGCGGAAACGTTGTCGGTGAAGGAATTGCAGATAAAAATAAAACCGAGATCAGAGGCGGCGGCGCTGTTTATGCATTGAATGCCGACCTGAATCTGGTCCAGGCAACCGAATTCAGAGAAAATACACTTTATAATGGTAACGGCGCTGCCGTTTGCCTTGTACATCCGCAGAGTTCATTCAGACGCTACTTCCTTAGTGATCTCGACGAAACCGATCCGTTCACCGATCCTCAAACAGGTCTGGTAACCGGATTCGAATCAAGAGATGATGTCTTCACATTTAACAATGAAGATATTGCTCCTGACCAGAGAATGTTAACCCGCTTCCTCGACAATAAAGTAGAGGTTGACGATGAAATTCTCGACTCGGAAAGCGGATCAGGTACAACACAGATCGGCGCCGGAACACTGAGACCGACCACAGGCTTGTTCGGAACAACCTGGCTCGATAATAACACAGGTTATGCAGTTGGTTATAATGGTGTTATTATAAAATTGACCCAGGGCGGCAGCCAGTGGAGTTACCAGGAATCAGGAACTACCAAGAGATTGAATGCGGCAGCATTTACCGGCGTAGATGTCGGTTTTGCTGTCGGTGGTGTTGCTGGTTCCGGTGATGAGACCGGCGTTATGCTCAAAACAGTGAACGGCGGCAGCACTTGGAACGAGGTTTCACTCCCAATTGACAAGGCAATAAATGATATAGCATTTGTTGGTTCGAATGTTGGCTTCGCTGTTTGCGAAGACGGCTACATTCTCAAAACTACCGACGGTGGTGATTCATGGACATACAGCAGACCTGAAACATCAGATCTTTATGGTGTTGCATTTATAAGTGTAGGCACTGGATTTGTAGTCGGTGAAATGGGATTGATACTGAGAACTGAAGACGGCGGTGCTAGCTGGGATAATCAATTGGTTCCCGGCATTATCTCCAACTTCAATGATATTTTCTTCGTAAATACATCAACAGGTTACGTGTTCGCAAATGCCGGCTACGTAATCAAAACTACGAATGGCGGCGATAGCTGGACAGCTATTGATCTCGACATTAGCGATGATCTGAACGCTGGTTACTTCACAGGACCGGACGTTGGTTTTGCAGTTGGTTCATTCGGTACCATTGTGAAAACCATGGACGGCGGTGATACCTGGGACGAAATTACAACCACTTACTCCCAAACTCTGTATGATGTCTTTTTCCCAAGAACTACTACCGGCTATGCCGTAGGTAGAAACGGACTCGGAATCAAGACAACAGACGGCGGCGATAACTGGCTGGAATTCAAACCGGCAGACGAAAGCACTGTTGATGTAAACCGCCTCCATCAAGAGATAATGCTTCCTGAAAACGGTGTTGGTCTCGGCGGAGCACTTTACATTCTTGACAGTGTAACGGTCAATCGCGTTGGCAGAACCGACTCGGTTTTCTTCAACCGCGTAAGAATGCAGGATAACCAGGCTTATACCGGCGCAGCAGTTTATTCAGACAACTTTGATCTGAAACTCATCTTCTCAAGATCGCTTATTCAAGGTAATAGCGTTTCCGAGAAAAATGATGTCGGCGTCGAGCAGAATGCCATCTTTGGTCCGGTTATCCGTGATCAGCAAGATGATGAAATCGAATATAACGAAGCTTCCCACGATCTGGCAAGCTCGATCATTTACGGCGAAATTCAGGGACCGCTGCCAAGCGGTATGTACTCTGAAGCAGCCAACTCAATTTATGATAATCATGCAAGGTTCTTCATTAGACTGCCGGATGCTCCGAATACGAAAGGCGTTCTCGCAGGAACAACCGGTATTGGTTACGGCGGAACGGATACACTCCGCGGAAACTACTGGGGTCATACCGAAGCTGATGTTAACCTTTATATAGACAACAGCCACATGCAGGGCAACCAGCAGTACGACAGCGCTGTTGTTGAAACATTCTTTATCGAGGAAGACGGAGATAATCATCTGTGGTTCAACTTCGCTCAGACCGGTGACAGAAGGTCACAAGGACCATTTGAGTTCACCTACGGTTATGAATATGATCCGATTAGACTCGCTAATCAGGATAATGATGAAAATGTACCCGCAGATGAGACAATCCCGGAACAACTGCTGATGTCAGGACGCATTTATGATATTTATGATAAAGGTGTTGACATTAAAACAGCGGATTATTCTCAGCGCAGGATGTCGCCGATCGAGGACTTCGCAGTTGGTATCCCGCCCAACATCAAGGAATTCCAGGATGATGACAATCCTGAACTGCCTTCGAACGGTAAATATGTCAAACGCTGGGTAAGGGATCCGTTTGTTGCTGAAGCAACCGACGACGACGGCGATCTGAAATATCCAATCATTAATACATTGCAGGATGAATTCAGACCTAATGAAGATGGCGAAATGTGGCATCCGATTGGTTATCCGCTGTACCTCGAAGCAGAAGTTGATTACGACGGATTAGCCGAAATAAGCAATTTCGATTATAGAACTCTTAACGAAACAGTATTTTTTGTTATAAATGAGACTACCGGCGATTTCATTCGCGTAAATATGGAACAGGCTTCTAACGATGCTCCTTTGAGAGAAACCTTCAGAGCACGCGTTGAACTGGTTCCGGACTCAACAAACAGAAATGCTGATCCTACTATTCGCCGTACAGGGGAAGGGCTTGCAAACTTTGGTGTAGGACCTACGCTTCTGAGTAAATTGGAAGACAATCCTTACAACGAAGATGCAGCCACACTGCCCGGCAGACGCTATCACACAAGCTATACTCAGTTTGGTAATGTTTCCGATCTGTTCTCAAACAGACCGGGCATGCCTGACGATAATAACGGTACTGCTACATTTTATGCAGGTGAACGTTTTGAAGCACTGCCCGTGGATACCGGCGATGTCGTAAGAGTTGTATCAAGAACAAGACTCTGGAAATACGGAGTTCCCGATGCTATTAACAAAGGTATCGAATTCAAGGTTACAAGGGCTGTAGAGCCTCCTATCTATACAGGTAATGTTGTCAATCTGAAGACAGATACTATTGTTAAGATCAGACCTTCCGACTTCCCGAGCAAGAGATATGACACAGTCAGACTCGATGACTTCGTGAATACTATTTTCGTAACCGAGGATAGACAATATCCGGTTGAAGATGGCTATTATTCCGAAGCAAGAGCTCCCGCTATGGGTGAAGATGCCGCAGGACGCGACTCTATCTTGACTTTGACTGCTAAAGATACGAACCAATATTATGATCCGAGATCATATCTCACGGATGACGATCTTGATGAAGAATTCCCAAGATTAACATATTTCTGGGAAGTACATAGAAATTCAGGACTGAAACGCTGGTTGTTCGCTGATACTATCCCTGCCGCAGGCTTGAATAACTATCAGAACCCAAGAGATGAAGCAACCGGTTATGTAATGTTCAGAGGCAAACCGATCAACCCGTATGTAGTACCTGGCGGCGACAGTGTTACAGTTTGGGTAGAAAACTATCCGCCGCACTGGAGAACTATCGATTCACTTAAGAATGCTGATTCTGACATTGCAGATGAATACATCGATCAGTTTATCCATCTCTTCAAACCATATCTGTCAGTACCTGATTATCTTGATGATCCTGATGAACTTGCAAGATATCTCCAACAGGATACTATAGATGTTGGCGGAGGAATGCATTTCAGATCCGAACCATATACATTCAAGATCTTTGTTGTCGATTCGGTACCGAGATTTCTCGAACCAGGAACCGATGAAACAGTAAATATGAGATTTGACAGCAGAGGCGACAGTTCACATGTTTATGTCGAGTACAAAGGATCAGAGTATCCTTGTGGTCAGAAAAATGATGGCAGCTTGATTGCCAACTTGACGGATAAACTGAGATTCCATGCAGACTTTAATACTGATGATGAAGCTGAAGACAACTCACCTTCCGTTAAAGGCGAAACAGGATGGGGGCATCTTCCTGAGTGGGACTTCCGCTTTGGTAAGACCGCTTACGGCTTCATGAATATAGCTGTCAGATTGAATCCTGAAGATACAACAGTTATCGATACTACTGTCTATGACAAAGACATGGACGGCATGGAGGATGACGTTGTAATTACCCAGGTAAGACCTGAATGGATGTCAAATGACTATCTTGTTCATTATGGCGAGGATGCTGATAACCAGTCAGAATACGATCCGTTTGCATTCGACTTTACCTCAGAAGGTAAATTGAATGTTCGTATCGATTCACTCGATGCTTATGATCTGCTGACACCTGAAGAGCAAAGACATGGCGCATTGAATCTCGATACAGTGTTTACAGTGGTTGTAAATGACGGTCACGGCGGTCTGAACTTCAAGGCTGTGCCGGTATACATTAACGTTGCTCCGGTAATACTGCCTATGGATCTGCCAGCAGCGAAAGAAGACGAGGACTACAATCCGCAGCTCCTCGATTCTTCAAGAATGATCAAAGTTTACGATCCGAACTTCGAGCAGAATCATACATTCGAATTACTCAGACCAGGCTCACCGGATGAAATTCCGAGAGATCCTTGCTATCCTGAAGCAGGCGTCTGGGATGTATCTGATATGAAGGATACCCCCGACTGGTTGAAGATCAATGAAGAAAGCGGTCTACTCTACGGTACACCTGAAGTCAAGGACGCACCGAAAACCGAAAACATAGGTGTTCTCGTTCGCGATGAGGATGGCTTGACACACGTCAGGACGTTCACATTAGAAGTTGAGAAAACCAACCATGAGCCTGAAATAAAGGTTCTCGAGAACATCAGATGCGTTGACAAAGGTCAGTCCGACACGATCGTTGTTGAGGTCACTGACTATGATCTGCTCAGAGAATATGAAATAGAAGAACTGACGATTGAAGTAATTGAACCGCAAAACGGTAACTATCAGGCAGTTCCTTCAACGATAACTGGAACTAAGTCAAGTCCTTCACAGACAATTACACTTATCACTAACAACTTCCAGGCTGATCCTGATGCCGACGATAAGGTAACGATAGTTGTCAGAGTAACTGACAAAGACGGTGAAGAGACAGAATATGAATATAAAGTCAGAGTATCCGAAGAGACAGACTTCGTATCAACCCTTACGATAAGAAACAACCTCGGCTCTGTAGAGAAACTGCAGTGGGGTACAGCTCCGTCTGCCAGTGATCCTACAACGGGCGATGGAAACGGTCCGGGTGAAATTGGTGACATTGACGAAGATCTCTGCGAATTTGAGATCCCGCCGCTGCCGCCTAACGACATCTTCGATGCTCGCTGGAGTCTGCTGACGATGAATGGTCTGCTCAGGAGTATATTCCCGAGAGGTCCGCAGAATACCGAAGGTATTTACGAATGGTTAGGCTTGATCCAGCCAGGCGGTGAAAACGGAAGACACGGACCCGCATATCCATTGGTAATCGAATGGAATGCCGACGAAATTCCGGCAAAAGATGATGCTAATCTTAATCCGAACGGCTCATCCTGGTACATCAGGGATGCTAATACCAAGGGTAACTACTTCAATATCAATATGAAGGACGGCGACATTGCCAAGTGGAGTTCACAGGTTGACTTCACCAAACCCGCAGATAACGATGGTATTGGAAGGATAGTTATCATGACACAGGCAGTCGATAAGTTTATCATAACTTACGACTGGATGTCGCCCGTAGCAGAACCCATTGCAGGATTGCCCGACAATGTCGTCATCGACCAGGTATCACCCAATCCTTATGAAACCGGTGATATGAGGATCAGGTTCGGAATTCCCGAACATGGCGATATAAAGCTCGACGTTGTAGACGCTCTTGGCAGAACAGTTACGAAAATTGCCAATGGCGCTCACAGTGCAGGATACTACAGTGTTGATTGGAATGGCCGCGACAACAGCGGCGATGAACTTTCAACGGGTACTTATTCATTAAGACTTACATCTGGCGGAAAAACAACAGCATATCCTATAGTAATTGTAAAATAATAAGGTATCTGAGCGGGTTCCGGTTAATGCCGGAACCCGCGAAGATTGATAAAATTATGGAAACAAAATATTCATTAAATAAATTACGGAGTTAAAAATGAAAAGATTACTATTATTTGCTGTGGGAATTGCGGTTGTAAGTTTTACGTTAGTCGTACAGCCGTTGTTTTCGCAGATTTACACAGACTTCACCTCAGTGACCCGTGTTCAGAAAACCTATGAACCTCTCAGGTCATCTGAGGATAACAAAACAACGCTCAATCCAAAGGATTTTGGTCTGCCCCCGACTTTTAATGTGGTCGACCAGGATGACGGATACTTTAAAGAACCGATCAAACTTCCTTTTAAATTTGAATTCAACAAATCGGTTTACGAGGAGTTATGGGTTAATATTAATGGCTTCGTAACTTTTACGGACGCTGTTTATAACAGTGCTGATGACGGCAAAATGCCTCCATTTGTAGCACCCGATAATCCACGTGCATTATTCATCAAATCAAATTCGTACCCGATCAATGTTGTTGCTCCCTTCTGGGGCAACCACTATTATCGTGACAATGATGACAGATTTGACGGATATAAACCTTCGGAAATATCCTGGGGTAATATTGATACAGAAGACTCTGTATTTGTTGTAGAATGGAAGGATCTTAACATTAATTATCTGGACAGCGCTGGCAATCCTATTAAATCCAGTGTGGGTAACTTCCAGATAAGAATTTACAGAAATGCTAATCCCAACGTTCAATCATTCCAGGGTAACATCGAATTTTGCTATGGTCAGGTTGGCGGAAATGATTCCACAAATCTTGACATTATCGTAGCAAGAGGAGCTTCCGTAGGTTTGAAAGGCGAACAGAATGACTTTGTTAACGGCTTGCTGTACGGACAGCCTAAAGACCAATTCATTAGTGACACTTCTTTGACTAATGAATGGACGCCTTCAGGCGGTACTGACTGGAGAATCCGTTTCAACGCCGAAGTTTCACCTTCGGAAGGTGATTTCTGGGGCGACGGTGATACCGACCTGTCAAAGGCAGTTGGTCAGAAACATCACGGCATGTCACAGAGCCGTTATGTCACGGTAAACGATGTTCGCAAGATACTTCGTGCTGTAGCAACATCTACACCACTAGACAGCGTTATTTCCAAGGAAGCTTTCCACGGTGACGTAAACCATAATGGAAGATTCTTCTACGACTTCGACGGAAATCTGGTCAATGTTCCATGGCGTACGGAAGATTATCTTGACAGCCTCCCCGGAGGTGTAACATCTCCTAAGAGTATTCTCTTTAAAGCTACGGAGTTCGACGCCGGCTGGATTCTTCATTATATCTCAGCCAGAGTGCCGAAACTTCCATGGATTTACGATACAACCGTAAATTATGGGAAAGTTGGAGTTTATAAAGAACCTGCTACAGGCTTTAAAGTAGGTGAAATATCGAGCATAAGCGACAATCAATACGTCATTCCGGTTTACCTGAATGGCTATGTAGATGGTCCTATCGCCGGTAAATTCGATGTTCAGGGAGAACTTCTCAATGCTTCCGGCAACATCACTGTAACTAAATACGATAACCGCGTAGTCTTCGCAGGCAGCGGCGAATTTGACAGCGAAAGTCCAATTCTGATCCTGACGGTCAGATCAGAAGATAATGATGTAACTTTCAATGGTGTCAGATTTAATGACAGGGATTTGGAAGATATCTCAACGAAATTAACTTCCGTTGAGAACACTGGTGAAGAGAATATGATCCTTCACAATACTCCCAATCCTTTCACAGATAATCTGAGCATCACAGTCAATGTTCCGGTTGAAGGTAATTACACCCTTGCTATCTATGACATGCAGGGTAGAAAAGTAAAAACCATTGCAAGCGGACATATGACTTCCGAAATTACTGATTATCAGTGGGATGCTTTGGACGAAGCAGGAAATGCTGTCAACAGCGGCATGTATATTTGCAGGCTAAGCGGCGATAATTTCTCGATTACGAAGAATATAACATTGAGAAAGTAATTGAATGTTATTTTGAAAAATATTGTTTGGTTGTGGCTGCTGCTGTTCATAATAATTGGCAGCAGCCAAACCGGACAAGCTCAGAGAACAGCTTATTTGGTGCAGCATGATAATATTGATGTCTGCGGAGATGAAAACGATAAAAAATTTACAGTTTCTTTGAATATTGGAGAAGTAAAAAGGAGTGACTCACTTTTTGGATATAATTTCAGGATAAATTTCAATCAGGAAAAAGTAAAATTTGAGATAGGCTCATTCCAAAGTACTTTAGGACAGAATTTACAAGAAAAAAGAGTGACAATTATCAACGATAGTGGACAAATAGCAGGATTTGCTGTGAATTTAAACTTCAATCTGCCTCCCGCGGCTGGTGATAAGCCTCTTGCGGCTTTCAGAGGTAAATATTTAGGAGATTGCCCGGACACTACCACTATCGTAATTGAAAGTCTGGGATTTACGGAAGAATTTCAATTGAACATCACAGAGTTTGAGAATCTGGATTTAGCTGCGGAAATGGAAGATAAAGAATCCAGAAAAATAGAACCGGAATCAAATAAAGACACAGTAGAATTCGCTGATGAAGATAAAGGCTTATTCATAACTAAGTTTAAATATGAAGAAGATGCAGCAAGATTAAATACATTATCATTTAAACTGGAATTAGATGAAATAAATAAATTTACGATTAGCGATGTAACCTCGATAAATGAAAATTTTAATATCATAGAAAAAGAACCTTATGAAAAAGGACTGATAGTAAAAGCTGAAGTCATGGACAATATCAACGATATGAACGTAATGCAGGTAGAATTAGAAGAAATGATTGATGAAGATCTCGTAAGTAATTTATACATAAAAGATCTTGAAGTGAATGATTGTTCGTGCATAACAAATTTTTATGATAAGGAAATTTGTTTAAAAAGCGTAAAAGATACAAGTGACACAACATCAGTTGATTATGTGGAGACAGCTAAAGACAATAAAATATTAGGAAGTTATGATCTTTCGAGTGATCATTTTGTTTTTCAATCTGAGAGTTGTGTGATCAGAAATGTACAATTGTATAATGTACAAGGAATAAAAGTAGATAATAAAAGATCGTCAGACTGTAATAGATTTTTTAGAATAGAAGCGGGAAACAGAATTCCCGGAATATATTTCGCAATTATTACTGATATACTAGGGCAACAACATAAAATTGTTTTAATAAAGAATTGATAATTTTAATATTTCATTAATTATTTGGAGGTTCTCATGAAGAGAAACTTTTTACACCAACGATCCTTACTGCTGCTGACAAGCTTTTTGCTATTATTCGGCTTGATGATCTCAACTTCGAATAATGCAGAGGCACAACCTTTGATTCCAAAGTTGAGTCTTGTCGGCTCTGACGGTGGATACGACAGAGATTGGTATCCTGATGGGTTCATCTATCAGCCTGCCTCGATCAGCAATTCTGAACCCCGCACATTTCTTATGCCGGTATTTATAGAAAATGCCTGGAAATATTCTTCTCAGACTCCGGGCTTGGATCCGGAACCTATTAAGAGCTTTGAGTTCGAAATTTTGTATGACTCATCTGCTGTTAGAGCGATAGGTATTCAGAAGTTCGGTCCAAGAGACGAAGATCTCGGCTATGATCCATTAGCCAAGCATTTTAACCTTTCCTGGGATGATAAGAAAGATCAGGAAAGGTATAAGAAATATATAGAAGAAAACGTCCAGTACCCGGACAAGCAGAAAGGTCGTGTAATTAGAATTACAGGTACATCTTCGAAAACACCTCTCCCCACAACTCAGGAAGGTGAATATAAAGTTCTGCTTTATGTCAAATTCAGAGTTGTACCTACTATCTTTACACAGACCGCAAATGCACCTATTTACGTAGGTCCAGATTCCATCGAATACAATGACGTCAATGTACGTAAAGAGAATCCTTTCCAAAAGGAATTGCTCAACGGTAACTCAAATGCTGAAGAATTCGAACCGAAACCCGAAACGGGGCTTGCTGGTATCGATTTTACGACATTCCAGGAAAAATACAAGAAAGGTGTTATCTGGATCAAGATTACCCGAGAATTGCCGGAGTTTTTGTTGACAATGGAAAGAGGTATCGGTCAGGTACCGGCTTTGATAAAAAGAAGTGATGACCTTTATGAAGTCGCTGACCCGATAACCATCGATTCAGCATCAGTTGACCCAATTTGGGGTACCCGGAACATAAGATTGTACAATGGTACTTCACAAACAAGAATGCTGGATGTTGATATTGTTACAGACGAACCGTGGCTGAAGCTTCAGAGTAATCCTACAGGTACTAATGACAGAACTCCATCGGATTTTTCATCGCCTACCCGGGAAGGACATATTAGGTTCATAGACGAAGATATTCTGGGTGAGGAATCGGACGCTGAAGGTAATGACACCGATCCTCTAGGTGATATCCGGTTCAGAATAATTTGTGATCCTAATGAAATTGATGAAGGTCCTGGAGGAGAAAAAGCCGGTATTTATGTTGGCTATATTACATTTATGTCTTCAACGGCTAAATATTCACCGGTTAGAGTGAAGGTAACATTCATTTATTTCAGAAACCCTGTTGAGTGGTTCGACAATCTCCATAGTCCGGGCATCAATCTTACCGTAAAGAACTCTTGCGGGGATGAAAGTAAATTGATATTCGGTACAGGACACCGCGCAACCAACAATGTTGATTCATTGTTCGGTGAATTTGCATGGGATGAACCAATGGATGGATTTGGGGCGAGATTCCTTGTCCCTGATCATATGCCTGAATCAATAAAAGAGGAAGTTCCATGGGGGTTTGGTGATTGGTCTCCTAATGATGAAGATGCAAGGACAACAATTAGTTTGGGACCCCAGACCAAGCAATACGGTTCGCGTGATATAAGAAGTAATAAAGACACATTGCAGTCCATAATCTATAAAGTAGGATTCGATGCCGGCGGAGATCAATGTTATCCGATCGTCATCGAATGGGATACTACCGACTTCCCGGAAGGTTCCGCACTTTATCTGAGGGACTCTGTTAACGGCGGAAGCTTCAATGTCAATATGCGTGAAGCAACACCCCTCGGCGACGGAAAATTCTCATATACTATCCATGACCCGAGATGGACTTCATTCCTCATTGAATATACACTGCCGCACGTTATCAGATATGTCAATGAATTTGGCGAACCGATCATCGAGAATGGTTGGAACCTGCTGTCACTTCCTGTAAGACCTATTAATCCTCATTGGAAAAATGTATATCCGAATGCGGTTAATAAACCTATACACTACTTCCAGAGTGATTTCGAGCAGGAAGAAATACTGCAGCCAGGTATAGGATACTTCGTGAAATATCCCGAAGAAATCGTAGATACAATGTTTGCGGGGACATTCATCAATGATCTGATCAATCCGACATTCGACCCGATCGGGCAGGATGTAATAAGGCTTTACATAGGGTGGAACACTATCGGCTCAGTCTCAAAATCTGTCAGTGTCGAGCAAATTGATTTGGATCCGTTCGATTCGAACAATCCTCCTTCACTACCGGAAACAATGCGTAAGGGTATCTACGCATACGAAACACAGAGAGGCTACGTCGAGGTTTCGCAAATGAACCCAGGTCTTGGCTACTGGATGTATGTTGACAAAGGCTCTTACCTGAACCTGCAGGTCCCGGCTAAGAGAAGCTACGAGAATAAAGGCAACTTCGAGAAAGAAGATGTCCTTGAAACAAGTAAGCGGCTCGTACTCCGTGACAACGGTCAGCATGAAACTAATTTGTATCTGACCAAAAACCAAAGAGTTAATATGAGCAGCTTTGAACTGCCGCCAACACCACCTTATGAACTCTTTGACGTAAGGTTTGCTAACGGCACCAAGCTTGAAAATTCAAACAATTCAATCGTTAAACTTCAGGGCGTTGATTATCCTCTGTCATTGAACATGCGCAGAGCAGACGCTAACTATACCTTCAAAGATCCGGTTACCGGCGAAACATTTGGTACGATCGAAAAAGGTAATGACGGCAGCGTAAAGATCAACCGTTCAAGCAGCAACGCTATCCGGATCCTCAGATCTGATGACGGTAATGCTGATTTCGCCCTGTCAGTTTATCCTAATCCGGTAGAAAGCATCACAAATATTAATTACACCATTGCTGAAAATCAGCATGTTGTAATTAAGCTGTTCGATGCTATGGGCAATGAACTGAAAACATTGCTTGACAGTGATGAAACAGCCGGATCAGGCGACGTTAAGCTAAACGTTTCGGATATTTCTTCCGGAACTTATATTTGCAAAATGACAGCCGGTGGTATGAGCGTTGTTCGTACTATCACGGTTGCTAAGTAAGAATTGGTAAATATATTCGAGTTATTAAATGGGCGACATGGGGAATTCTATGTTGCCCATTTAATTTAAATCAACTAATCAGTAGATGAAAAATGAAAATTATTAATTTCATATTGTTTATTTTTTTAATTGCATCGATATCCGGACTGTACGGACAGAACAAATACGTTTTAATGCGAATCTATGCAGAAAATGAACTGGAAGAGAGAAACGACAAACTTAAGTTCGGTTTGCACGAAAACGCTACCGATGGAATAGACAGAGAACTGCTTATCAATGATAAGCAAGACACACTGGCTGAATTTGAAATTCCATTTAAACCCCCGTCAGGATTATTTACTGTATTCGAAACCCCGGGAAATGGATTATGGTCGTATCTGGATTTCAGACCTTATCCGACAAATGACAGCGCTTACGTAAGATATAAGATGGTTCTGCGACGGGAAGGCGACTCCTTATTCTTCGAATGGTTTAATATGCCCGAAGGAATTGATTCGGCACACATTACCGATGCAAATCCGGATTTCGATCTATTTTTCAAAAAAATGGAACGGACCGGGAGTGTAAAAGTTGAAAATGAATATATGGATAAGTTCTATATTCATGTCTGGTACAACAAAGAGCTTGTAAGCGTTGAAAAAAATGTAAAATCAATTACAAAAAAATTAAAAGTTTACCCTAACTCTGCGTTTAATCAAATTAATATTCAAACAGACAGAGTTTATAAAAAAATTGAAATTTACAATTATCTTGGCAGGTTAGTGACTTCTGAAAACATAACATCGAATGATACTCAAATAAATGTGGGCGGTTTAGAGCGAGGAATTTATTTTGTAAGAGTTACACATGCCAATGGGAACTATCTGACTGAGAAATTTTTTAAAAGATAACCACAGAACCGTCCATTACATTGTAAAAAATGGAGAATGAAAGTGATTTTTTGAAGTTTGTTTTGTTATATAAATAAATGGATGTAACATTGGGAAAAGAATCAAGTGTTTATGATGAATTAAAGGACATATTTGGCGGCGAAGATGATATAGCCAATAATATAGACTTTGACGACGATTCATCCTATAATAATAAATTACGAAATGAATATAAACCCGGTCAAAGACAGAAAAATCAGGATAGCAGCAAGAATTATAAATCCTCCGGTAAAAACAAGGGATATGACAATAAAAAAGATCAGCAACGGAAATCAAAACCCCCTAAAGGGAAATATAGACCTAAAAGCTCGAAGAAAAATGAATTCGTTTCAGTCTTAATACCTTTGTACAACGAAGAAGAATCTTTACCGGAGCTTGCTTTACAGCTTGAAGGTGAATTGAATAAATTGAAGAACTTTAACTGGGAAGTAGTTTTTATTGATGATGGATCAACAGACAGCTCTTTCTCGGTCATCAGGCGATTGCACGGAAGGAACTCGAAATTTAAAGCGATAAGATTCAGACGAAACTACGGCAAATCGGCAGCTTTAGCCGTAGGCTTTCGAGATGTTCGTGGAGAGTATGTAATAACTATGGACGCAGACTTGCAGGACGATCCTGCTGAAATACCCAATTTAATCAGTAAATTAAAAGAAGGATATGATCTGGTATCCGGCTGGAAGAAAAAAAGAAAAGACCCGATCACAAAAACAATTCCTTCGAAATTGTTTAATTTTGTGACTTCTCTGACCAGCGGAGTGAAATTACATGATCATAATTGCGGTTTAAAAGGATATAAAAAGGCAGTGGTAAAAAATCTTAATCCATACGGTGAGATGCATCGCTATCTTCCTGCCCTGGCTAACTGGGAAGGATTCCGCGTTACCGAAATACCCGTAACCCATCATGCGAGAAGGTACGGAAAGACAAAATTCGGATTTACAAGATTTATCAAGGGATATCTGGATCTTCTTACGGTACTGTTTACAACCAAATTTGTTAAAAGACCACTGCATTTTTTTGGTACTCTGGGAACAATCTTTGCGATAACAGGTTTTGGTATCGATTTGTATTTAACAATTCAATGGTTCATGGGATTGACTGCACTAAGCAACAGACCACTGGCTTTGCTGGGCATAGCTTTAATAATCGTTGGCGTACAGTTCATATCTCTCGGACTGTTAGGGGAATTGATAGCTAAGAATTTCAGCAAAGACACTAACTATAATATCAGGGAGAAATTGTAATTCTGAGTATTCCTATTGAATTGAATTAAAATAAATTTAAAATATAAACGCAACAATTAAAATATAGTTGTGGAAATTCAACTGGAATTAAATTGACAAAAAAGAATTGGGTCTATCAAGTAATGAATGATCAAATGAAGTATACCAGAACCTTACTAACGATATTCTCCGTTATTGTTGTTTTATTTCCCATGACTTTAGGAAAAGCTAACTCTCAGTACGCAGGCAATGTATTTGTTGCCGGAGGGCTTTCGACTATTGATCTTATGGGAGATAATCCCAGCAGTCTGCCAATGGTCGATTTTGCCGAATGGCAGACCGCCGATCCCGATCCTGTATGGGGTGGTGGTTATACAGGACCTCAATCCGGCATGGGATTGGCTTTTACTTTTCTACTGGATGATGAGGAAACTTATCGCGTACCGATTGGGCTTGACTATTATTTTTTCCATTCAGTCCAAAGGGTGCCTCTGGCAAGAGATATCACGATTCATTTAAAGCACACATATTCTGTCGGCAGCTTGAGCTTAGGATTTGATTATGTATATGTAAGATTTCCGCTGGCTGAGGCAAAATCTTATGTAGGTGTAGATACGAGATTGACCTTGTTGGCTGCCGATAAATATACTATGTTCAGGAATTTTCATAACAGTGATGATCTTGACAGCACCTATAAAGTGCAAACAAAAGATGATGCTTTCAGGCTGGGAGGCACATTGAAATTGGGAATTGAAGGTAAGATATACGACAGATGGTATTTGAATATTAATGCCGGCTATTCAGTCATGAATCTGCTGCTTAGGGATGATGAACGCGGGGAATTGTTTACTCCTCCGGTCCAACCGGAAACGAAAGAAAACCTGGTTTATGGATTTGTCTTTAGATTTTTTGTTCAATACAGATTATAAATTATTTTCTGATGAATTATTAACCGGGACCGGAATTATTATTCGGTTCCGGTTTTTAGTAAATTAGCAATTTTACAAATAGAAAATCAATAATGGCACAAGACAAATATTCATATAAGAGTGATTGCAGGCATTTTCGAGGGCATATACCCTGTAAACCTCACAAGGAATACGGAGTGCACTGCATAGATTGCAAGTTTTACGACCCCGTAAAATTTAAACTCCTGATAATAAAATTAGGCGCTATTGGCGATGTAATCCGTACTACGCCGCTGCTGCACCGCATAAAAATTGAATATCCCGAAGCTGAGATCTGGTGGTTGACTCATTCACCCGAGATAGTCCCCTCGAGCGTAGATAAAATACTGGATTTTAACGAAAGAACAACTTTTCTTTTAAAAGAGACAGAATTTGAAATTGTCTATAATCTTGATAAAGATGATTATGCATGCGCTCTGGCTGGCAGCATAAAAACAAAAGAATTATACGGTTTTATGCTCAAAGACGGCAAACCGGAACCGGCTAATGAACTGGCGGAACATAAATTCATAACAGGTATTTTCGACGATGCCAACAGGGAAAACAGGAAGAATTATCTTGAAGAGATGTTCGAAATAGCAGGCTGGAAGTACAATGGGGAGGATTACATCCTTGATGAGCCCGATTCACCTGATATTGAAATTCCATCTGATGGAAAAATCATCGCCGGATTGAACACCGGCTGTGGAGCGCGGTGGATTTCACGGCTATGGAAAGAGGAATATTGGGAAGAGTTAATAAATAAACTTGATCAAAATGGATATTTTCCATTGTTATTAGGTGGAGAGCAGGAGCATGAAAAGAATCTCAGGTTATCGGAGAATACCGGTGCTTTTTATCCCGGACTTTTCCCGCTAAAAAAGTTTATATCACTGATGGATAAATGTGACATTGTTGTCACTGCAGTGACAATGGCATTGCACATAGCAATCGGATTGAAGAAGAAAGTCATTTTAATGAATAATATTTTCAATCCGAATGAATTTGAGCTTTACGGCAGGGGAGAGATAGTACAACCTGACAAAGAATGTAAATGTTTCTTCTTACCGGAATGCAAGAATGAGGAATATTTCTGTATGGATTATCTGAAGCCGGATAAGATAATAAAAGCCGTTAAGCGCCATGTAAAGCAATGAAAGTTGTTATTTCCTTGTGAAGCTGGCTGCCCTCATACAGATTAAATCCTGCAGGTTTCTGGCGAGGCTGTGAGGAGTTGTGAAATTATTTAGCATTATTGAAAAAGCCAGCAATTCTCCGTCGCGGGTAGTTAAATATCCGCAGATATTCGATATATTGTTCATAGTACCTGTTTTGGCTTTAACACTTTTTTCTGCCAGGGATTTTGTCATTCTTCGCTCGAGGGTGCCTTCCTTACCTGGTACAGCCAGACTTGAAAGAAATGTTTCAAAATGTTCTGACCTGTACACTCCCGATAAAAGAGCTGCTTGATAAGCGGGAGTGATAAGGTTATTTCTCGATAATCCTGATCCGTCAACGATGGAGATCTTTTCCGGATTGATTCCTTTTTCAGAGGCAAATCTTTTTAGAAGTTTCGTGCCATTTTCGAATGAGCCCTCGCCTTTTATTTCCCTTGCGATAGTTTTCAGCAAAATCTCTGCGCAAAGATTGTGGCTTTTTTTATTGATAACTGATATGATCTCTTTCATTGGAGGTGATGTATATGAGCCGACAGATTCCATCTCAGTGTAATTCACGTTATCATTCCATTCATCGATATCAAATACGGCACCCCTGAATCTTATCTTGTGATCTTCCAGAAAATTCCTGAAAATTGCAAGAAAATATTTGGTTGGATTGTCTATAGTTACAGGCAGTAACTCCTGGCTGGTTTTACCGGATGTATCATAAGCAATTGTACCGTTAATTTCGATGATATTGGTGGTCAGTTCACGGGCGGCGTCGATGCTTGTAGGCTCGTTGATTTCGCCGGTGAAAACATTGTTGAGTATGCGGACATAGTTGCAGTCGGGATTCACTCTGATTTTTGAGATATAGCCGATACTGTCGCCGGGGCGCACAGTGATATCCACATTGTTGTCAAGTATTGACAATGCGTTAACCTGTGCCGAGTAAGGGTAGATCATATCATCCCAAGCCCAGCCGGGCGCATAGTAGATATCATCGAAAAAATTGTCGTCGCCGATAATATTCCCGCGGATCGATCTTATACCTATTGAATCGAGCTTCCTGACCCAATCATCGATAATATCGAGGGGCTTTTCGTGGAAATATCGGGAAAGCGTCGGATCGCCGCTGCCCCGGATTATGATATCCCCGAGAAATTCTCCATTTTTCAATAACTCGCCGCTAAGATACATTTCCGTAGTATAAGTAAAATCACTACCCAGATATTTAAGTGCTGCGGCAGATGTAAGGATCTTTTGAGTTGATGCGGGGATAAAATTTTTATTTTCATTTTTAGCGTATAAAATTTCTCCGGTTTCAAGGGATTGTATAATCACGCCAATATTAGCGTTTGAAAAATCAGGATTGGAAAGTAAGCCGTCAATATCTTTTCTTAGTTCCTTTACTGGATTGACCG
This sequence comes from uncultured Hyphomicrobiales bacterium, assembly GCA_964645005.1. Taxonomy (GTDB): domain Bacteria; phylum Bacteroidota; class Ignavibacteria; order Kapaibacteriales; family UBA2268; genus CAZXYS01. The sequence continues at coordinate 50,802 of CAZXYS010000001.1, forward strand.
TATCAATGTCTATCAGAGGAAAAGGCAGTGAATCAAGCCTAATCGGTTGGGCGGAAGATTCTTTTGTCACACAAAAGAACAAAACAAGTAAAATCAAAAGTGATATTTTTTTACCAATTAACCTGCTTATCATATAAATATCCGAATTTTAACAAAGTAAACAAAAATATCAAATATCTCGACCAATTACAATAATATATGTTTTTAAATGTGTTGTTATGGATATTTATTATTTCAATAATGGTGGTGAATTTTCGTCAAAAAATTTGTTAAAAAAATTCATTAATCATTGATTTTTTTCAAATTTACGCAATGCAGTAAATTAAACGGAGGCAATAATGGAAGACGGAGATACCGTTAAACAACAAGAATTTCAATATAAAGCTGAAATGAAGCAGCTTTTGAATCTGATAGTCCATTCATTATATAAAAATCCCGAAATATTCCTTCGCGAGCTTATATCAAACTCATCCGATGCCCTTAACAAAGTACGCTTCAGAAGATTGACTGACCGCAATATCGTCGATCCCGAAGCCGAACTAAAAATCCAAATAAACCTCGACAAGGAAAATAATATCTTCACTATCGAGGATACCGGCATCGGCATGACAAAGAAGGAACTTATCGAAGAGATAGGCACGGTAGCAAAATCCGGTACGCTTGAATATCTTCAGAAGCTTAAAGAGCAGAACCAGGCGCCGGATGAGTCGCTAATCGGGCGGTTTGGCGTTGGATTTTACTCAGTATTTATGGTCACGGAACAGGTGACTGTCGAGACCAGAAGTGCCGAACCGGCTTCCAAAGGATACCGCTGGATTTCTTCGGGGCAGGATAAATTCACTATCGAAGAGCTCGACCGCAAAGAACGCGGCACAAAGATATACTTTAAACTTAAAGATGAATATAAAGAATTCGCCGAAGAAGCCAGAGTAAAAGAGGTGTTGAAGAAATATTCTAATTTTGTTGATTTCCCGATATTTGTCGGCAGCGAGAGAGTCAATACCGTTCAGGCGCTCTGGCATAAGAAAAAAGACGAGATCACGCAGGAAGAACTGAATGAATTTTATAAATTTATAACAAATGATTTCCAGGATCCGCTCGGGCATCTCAAGCTTGATATCGAGGGGAATGTCAATTTCAATGCGCTGATATTCGTGCCCCAGCAGGCGCCGCCCAACTTCATGATGCAAATGCAGCACAAAGAGAGAACGCTGCATCTCTATTCAAGCAAAGTTTTCATCCAGGATAACTGCCAGGAACTGCTGCCTGATTATCTGAAATTTGTCGAAGGCGTGGTGGATACCGAAGATCTGCCATTGAATGTTTCGAGGGAAACCATTCAAAACAGCCCTGTGGTAGCCAAGATCAGGAATGTTTTGACAGGGAAGATTCTTTCGATGCTCGAAGACTGGGCGCAAAATGATAAGAATAAATATGAGCAGTTCTACAGGAATTTTGGCAGTCTGCTGAAGACAGGCATAAATTCCGACTTTTCTCATAAGGACAGGATTGTCGAGCTTCTTCGCTTCGAATCGACAATGCTTGAAAAAGGCAAGCTCACCTCTCTTAAAGAGTACACAACCAAAATGCGGGATGATCAGAAGGAAATATACTACATATCCGGAGACAACCGCGAGCAGATCGAACGCAATCCCAATCTTGAATATTTTAGAAAAAATGAGATCGAAGTCTTGCTTTTCACCGATCCCATCGATGTTTTCGTGGTACCTTCCATAAATGAGTATGACGGGAAACCGCTAAAATCCATCGAAAAAGCCGATCTCGACTTCAAAGATGAAGAGGAAAGCGAAGGCGAAAGATTGGGCGAGGATGCAAGCAAATCTCTTATCCAGGTGTTCAAGGAAACGCTTGGCGATAAGGTTGAGGATGTGATTGAGTCTAAAAGGCTGGTAGAATCGCCTGCTACGCTTGTTGTAGGGCAGCAGGGGATGGATCCGCAGATGGAAAAGGTAATGCAGATGATGGATCAGCAATATCAGGGTTCGAAGCGCATCCTTGAGATTAACACCAAACATCCGCTAATAAAGAACCTATCGACAAGGAATATTGCCGATAGTAATGATCCGGTGCTGCGCAAGACTATTACGCAGCTCTATGAGGGCGCTATGCTTATGGAAGGCTATCTGCAATCGCCGGATGAATTTGTCAGAAGGATGAATGAGCTGTTAGTCGAAGCTACCGGCAGCAAATAATGGCTGGAATGATAAAAAAATCAAATTATTGTTGGTAACAGTAAATGATCATTTTAATAGAAGTAATAAATTTTGTAAATTATAACTTTGGCTGATTGCATTTTATTAGAAATTATGCTTTTAGGCTAAATTAATAATTATATATCTTGTAATATAATTATATATATTTAAAAACAAAAGCATTTGAACAGAGTAGAGAATTTACTTAAGGACACAAAGACATGAAACTTTCCGAATTTCGTTATAATATACCAAAACATTTAATAGCAAAATATCCTTCCGAGCCAAGAGATTCTTCCAGGATGCTGGTTATAAACAGAGAAAAACACAAGTTTCAGCATAAGAATTTCTCGGATATACTTAATTATTTTGAATCGGGAGATTGTCTTGTTCTGAATGAGACAAAAGTTTTTCCGGCTCGGCTATTCGGAAAAAAAGAGAAGACCAATGCCACTATTGAAGTGATGCTGCTTAGAGAGTTAAAATCCGAAGAACGTATTTGGGATGTTCTTGTCGAACCGGCAAGAAAAGTGCGCATCGGCAACAAAATCTATTTCGACAACGGAAAATTTTACTGCGAAGTTATTGATAATACTACGTCCAGGGGGCGTACTGTTCGTTTTAGCTATGAAGGCAACCTTTTCAAGGTGATCGAACGAATCGGCGAAATGCCCCTGCCAAACTATATCGACAGGCAGCCGAACGACCATGATAAAGTGACCTATCAGTGCGTTTTTGCAAATCCGAAATATCTGGCTTCGATAGCGCCGCCGACAGCCGGTCTGCATTTCTCTGAGGACTTGCTCGAGAAATTGCAGGAAAAAGGCGTGCGCATAGCGAAGCTCAGCCTGAACATTGGGCAGGGCGTTTTCGAGCAGATCGAGGTGGAAGATTTGACAAAACACCGAATGTATTCGGAATACTTCGATATTTCAATGGAGGCGGCGGAAACCATTAACAAATCACTGAAAAATAAGAAGAAAATTTTCGCAGCGGGCGCCAGCGTAGCGAGAGCTCTGGAATCTTCCGTACTCACAACCGGCAAAGTTAAACCCAACAAGGGCTGGACCGACAAGTTCATCTACCCGCCTTATGAATTTAAAATCACTTCGCGGCTGATAACCAATTTCCATCCGTCGGCATCGCCATCGCTGCTGTTAGCATCCGGTTTTGCCGAAAAGGAAGACATTTTCAGAGCATACAAACAGGCGATCAAGAGAGAATACAGATTTTTCGCCTACGGCGATGCAATGCTGATATTATAAAATTTAATCCCCGCCCTATAAAAAATAGAGCGGGGATATATTGTTTTCAGAAAAAGCTAAACCATCCTTTAACTCATATTTTGCATTAGAACAACCATCTGTCAGAATAAATAGCTTAATTCTAAGAACTTAACCACCTCTTCTTTTCCCCTTCTTAGTAAGGAGGGGAGTGAAGCCGGAGGCTTTACGGGGTGGTTCTTCAAATTTATCAATTGGTAATATGTTAGTAGGATTGATGGTTTCTAATGAAATATCCAGGTTTATTTGTAATCACTTGCAACGCATGCTTTAGCTTGCTGGTGATTCGAAGTTTTTCAGATCCTATGCAAAGTGCTAAAGCACTTTGTTGATAATATTTTCAAGCAAAATCAAATTTTCTAATGCAATACGGGATTATATAAAAACCGGCTGTAGGATCAATTTCCCGCAGCCGGTTTTATAATTTATGTGAATGAAAATCAGCTTGCCGGCTGAAAATCCATCACCTCTTTATAGACCTCTTCGACGATATCTTCCTCCTTGATACTGCGGATTTTCTCGCCTTTCTTGTAGAGGACGGCGCCGTTTTTCTTGCAGGCGAGCCCGATATCGGCTTCCTTCGCTTCGCCGGGACCATTTACAGCGCAGCCGAGAATGGATACCCGCACAGGCTTTTTGATGCCCTTGAGGCGTTCTTCGAGCTTCTGCATGATGTCCATCAGATCGACCTCGATCCTGCCGCAGGTCGGGCATGATATAAGCTCGACACCGCGCGAAGCCAGCCCGAGCGAGCTGAGGATTTCCTTGCCTACTTCCACTTCTTTCTCAGGCTCGTCGGTCAAAGAGACTCTTACTGTATCGCCAATGCCTTCCGCCAGCAGCGTACCCAAGCCTACAGCGGATTTTATTGTGCCTACTCTCATAGTCCCAGCTTCGGTAACGCCGAGATGCAGAGGGAAGTCAGTCTTTGAGGCTATCAGCCTGTACGCTTCTATCATCAGATCAACGCGGGTGGATTTCACTGAAATGACGATATCCTCGAAGCCGAAGTTTGCTGCCAGTTCTGCGTGACGCATGGCGCTGTCGTAAAGAGCTTCGGCAGTCGGGAAGCCATATTTCTCGAGAATATCTTTCTCCAGTGAGCCGGAATTGACACCGATACGGATAGGCACATTGCGTTCGCCTGCTGCCTCCAGCACCTGTTTAATCCTGTCTTCGCTGCCGATATTGCCGGGATTGATCCTGACTTTTGCTATCCCTGCTTCGAGAGCTTTAAGTGCGAAGACATGATTAAAGTGGATATCCGCCACCAGCGGGACATCTGCCCCTGCGACAATATCGCCTATCGCCTCTGCCGCCGCCTTATCATTGACTGTGACGCGGACGATGTCTGCGCCGGCTTCCTGCGATCTGTTGATCTGATCTATCGTTCCCTGGATATCGTCGGTTTTGGTTTTGGTCATCGTCTGTACCGAAACCGGTGAACCTCCGCCAACCGGCACATTGCCGACCCATACCTTGCGCGTTTTCCTGCGCTGCGGCTTGATCGGAATGGTCTGATTGTTATTTATGATAGCTCCGGGATCTATAAAAGTTGTCATATTGTTTTATTTTATTTTTTCAAAATTTTCATTTTTAATTTTCAAAAATAATTATTTGGATCACTATTTGTCAACATTATATGAATTAAACAATAAAACGTCATTCTGAACGAAGCGCAGCGAAATGAAGAATTTAGGTCCCTCCAACCATGAATTCTACTCTGCGCTCAGAATGACGTTCTTGAATCAATTTATCGATCAATATCCCTACAACTTCTTACTCAATTCAAATAATATTTTTTTCTCTTTCTCCGATAAATTCTGATAGCCGGAAACCGAGATTTTATCAAGTATTTCATCTATTTTCGCCTGGGTTATCTCTTCGCCGTCCACACTAACAGTTTTTGAAGAGGTCTGCTGCGTCGAATAGGGCGATTCGCTTTTTTCACCGTAATCTTCCTTCTTTTTCGCCCAGTTTATCTCGAATATATTGCCTTTATCCTGATTGGGTTCCTGGTAAGAATAGACGCGGTCTCCACCGCCTTTCCCCTTAGCAAAAATGTCGTCGAGGAATTTATATATACCAATTTGATCGCCGAATTTAAGCAATAGCAATCCTGTTGCTGCGCCGCCGAGATGAGCAAAGTGTGCTACGCCGTCGCTTCCCATCAATCCGGACATCAATTCAATTCCAGCGAAAATTATTACGAAAAACTTCGCCGGTATAGGAATGAAAAACGGAAACATGAATATCGGTCGGTTGGGAAAAGTCATACCGAATGCCAGCAGCAGTCCGTAGATTGCGCCGGAAGCGCCGACCGTAGGTCCGCCTGCGCCCAGCAATGGACTGATAAATAGCTGCACCAATCCTGCGCCAATACCAGCCAGCAGATAGTAATACAAGAATCTGCGAGAGCCCCAGAGATTCTCCAGCTCAGAACCGAACATCCAGAGTACAAACATATTTAATGCTATATGCCAGAAGTCGCCGTGGAGAAATTGGTATGTAATTAGCTGCCAGATATAAAAGCCGCCCATTCCGAGGAAATTAAATTCGCCGGAAATCGGCTGCAGGGCAAAATATCGGAACATATACCTGCCCATAGAGACCCCGTTGATCGTGAAAGCCTCCAAAAACAGGAACTGTAACACGAATACAGAGATATTTACTATCAATAATGTTTTTAGTACTGGCGGAAATATGGAAAATCTCCCAAAACCACCGCCTCTATTTCCTGGAAACATATCTTAACTATTAAATTAATTTCAGAATTAGTTAAATTCAATAAATATGACGTGATAATATCTGTTCAATTGCGTTAGTTTAAGGAAAGATGAATAGAATCATCGGAATCGTCGATTTTATCAATAAGCTGGGTATATTCACCCCAGCAGGTTTTGAATTCTTCCCAATAGCCATAGAATTCCGTATCGCTTCCCTGATTTTCAGTCCAGGAATCCAGCACTCTCGCCGCGGAATTCTGCAGTTCCTTATTTCTTTTTTGGAAGTCGACTTCCGCATGAAGCAAATTGGGCATGATCTTCATAAGCTTATTTATGAAGGTGATGATTTCATCAACCACCTTAAAAATATTCTGATCGACCTGGAAAGAGCCTTTCAGCAAATGCAACAACTCATCAGTCGATCTGATTATCCGATCAATTTCATCCACATGGGTTCCCAGATTAAAATAAGCCATTTTTCCCATTGTCAGTTGATAAAAAAAAACGCAGGAACTTTGTTAAACCCATAATTTTCATTAAATATGTACATTTATTTGTAATCACTTGCAAAAGCAAGCTTTAGCTTGCTGGTGTTTCGAAGTTTTTCAGATCCTATGCAAAGTGCTAAAGCACTTTGTTGCTAATACTTACAGGCAAAACCAACTTTTCTAATGCAATATTCGGGTTAAAAATTCCAAAAATCCTGCGTTTAATTTAACAAATTAATTGCAATAAGAAAAAAATTTATGACTGTTTTGCCAGCAACTCAAGCAAGTCAACAATTCTGCATGAATAGCCGTGTTCGTTATCGTACCAGCCGACAACTTTCGCAAGACTGCCCTTCACATCTGTCAATTCGGAATCAAAGATAACCGAATGCGGGTTGCCTACAATATCCGATGAAACCAGCGGCTCTTCGGAATATTCCATAAGACCTTCAAGGCTTGTTTCCGAAGCCTTCTTCATTGCTTCGTTGACTTCTTCTTTTGTGACTTCTCTGTTAAGAACTGCCGTGAAATCGGTGATAGAGCCGTCCGGCACCGGTACGCGCATAGCATATCCGTTGAGTTTGCCTTTGAGCTCGGGAATGACTTTTTCCACAGCCTTTGCGGCGCCGGTAGTTGTAGGAATAGTATTTGCGGCAGCGGCTCTTGCGCGGCGTAGATCTTTATGCGGCAGATCGAGGATTCTCTGATCATTCGTATAAGCGTGCACCGTCACCATGAATCCTTTGTCGATGCCGAAGCTATCATTCAGCACTTTCACCATTGGCGCAAGGCAGTTAGTCGTACATGAAGCATTTGAGATAAGCTTCTCGTCGCCTGTTAAGATGTCTTCATTAACGCCGAGCACAACTGTTGCGTCGAGTTCTTCCTTTGCGGGCGCTGAGAGAAGCACTTTCTTCGCGCCATTTTCAATATGCTTGTTGAGCTGCTCTCGCTTCCTGAAGACGCCTGTGCATTCGAGCGCTACATCGACATCGCCCCAGGGGATGCTTGTAATTTCCTTCTCAGCAGAAATGGGGATAGTAACGCCATCGACGACAATGTTTTTTCCTTCGACTTTAATATCGCCGGGATACCTGCCGTGTACGGAATCCCATTTCAAAAGATGAGCCAGCGTCTGTGGATCCATCAGATCATTTATACCGGCGATCTCGATATTCCCTCTTTTCATTGCTTCGCGGAAAACAAGCCTTCCGATTCTTCCGAAACCATTAATAGCTGTTTTCAATGCCATGGTTATCACCTTTTATTTGTATAGAAAATTTTGATTTGCTGTTGATTGTTAAATCGAAAGCAGCAAATTATTATTTTGCTGGGAAATGAACAAAGATAATTAACTTACTTCTAACAATAAAATTTAAACATTTATTGTTAAAAATACATATAAAATTTTCTAAATTTGTTTATCCTACTTTCGTCAAATTTACAACTACTAAAAAATAATCATAAATAAATAGAAAAGGAAAGGATATGCAGCCAAACTTGCCCAAAATACAGGACATTGACTTAAAGAACAAAATAGTTCTCGTCAGGGTCGATCACAACGTAGTCAAAAAGGGCAAAATCAAAGGTCCCTATCGTATCGACGAAACCATGAAAACTCTTCTCAGAATAGCCATAAAAGGCGGCAAGCCTATCCTAATGACTCACGTCGGTCGCCCTAAAAATAAGAAAACAGGTGAAATAAATGCTTCCGATTCCACATCGACCACCCCAATTGTAGCTTATCTATGGCAGAAATACGGCATCGATATGAAGATACCCGAATACGAAGTCTCCGGCGCCGACGGCATAAAATCCATCGCCAAATCGGTCAAGCCCCTCGTCGAAAAGCTCAAAAACGACGAATTCGACGGAATATATCTGCCCAACACCCGCTGGTTCGCCGGCGAAGAAGCCAAAGACGAAAAAGCCGACAACCTTGCAAAAGAGCTTGCAAGCCTTGCGGACGTTTATGTAAACGATGCTTTCGGCTCATGGCAGCCTCACGTCTCCACAGCTAAAATAGTAGAACACCGCCCTTCATGCGCTGGTATGCTCATGCAGAATGAAATCAACAATCTAGAGAAAGTTCTACATCCCGACAGACCTTTCTTAGCTGCAGTCGCGGGCGCCAAGTTCGACACCAAGATCGAACCGCTGAAGTCCATCTTTAAATTATCGGATCATCTGATCTTGGGCGGCATCATCTATAATGCATTTTTGGCTGCAAAATACGGATTTAAAATATACGGCGTAGAAGAAGAGGACATCGAAGCTGCGAAAAAATTCATAGAATACACCGAGCAATTCGACGATAAACTTATTGAACCGCCTTTTATCATCGAATCCGACACTCTTAATGGCAAAGAAGAAGGTAAATACAGAATCCGCGACGTTCGCAAATTACCAAAAGGCACTGAGTTAAACTATGTATTGGATGTTGCACCGCAATCCTTCGAAGACGAAACCATACGCGCTAAATTCCTGAACGCCGATAACATCTTCGTCAATGCGGTAATGGGATTGGCGCCGCACTTTCTCGACGGCACCGCTACAATGTACAAACTTATCGACGAGAACCAGGATGCTTACAAAATGTACGGCGGCGGCGACACATTGCAGGAACTTAAGAATCTCCTGCCGCGTATATACCTGGAGGCTATCAACAGCCCCCGCTACAAGTTATTCACCGGCGGCGGCGCCGTCCTGAAGGCTATCCAGGAACAATCTCCCTACGGATTGCCGCCTGTAAAAGCGATGCTTGAGAGTAAGTAATAATCGGAAATGTAGCGACGAGGCATGCCTTGTCGCTACTTATATTTGTGTTCAATCAAATAAAGTGCCCTGCCCCAAAAGATAGTATGGATCAAGTGTTTGTTTGATCTGCTTCATTTCTCCGATGGTCCTGTCTCCGAACATTTGTCTCAGAAGATCCTTCTTTATTTTGCCTACGCCATGCTCGCCTGAAATAGTACCTCCATAATCGAGTGATTTTTTTAGTATTTCATGGAATAAAGCCTCCGCTATCCGGCGTTCCTCTTGATTTTTAGAGAATATATTGGCGTGTATGTGAGTATTTCCAATATGGCTGAATATGATATGATTAAGCCCTTTATTAATAAGACTTTTCTTGATGAAATAGTAAAAATCTTTCAGCTTTTCATCGGGTACTGCTGTATCAGTGCCAAGTTTTGTCAGACCGCTCTTCAGGAAGATCTCATTCACCTGCAGCGGTAATGTGTGTCGGAACTCAGCGAAACGCTCGTGTTCATGCGATTCCATAGCTATCCATGTGCTGCCGGCTAAATTTGAATATCCGGAAATATAACGCATCCATTTTTCAAGTAGAATATCCTCATGTCTTTGGGCATATTCCTGTTCAAACCATATCGCTCCAACAGAGTTGTCAGGTATTTGCGGGTAGAATTCGCGGAGCAGATCGAGAGCATTGCTATCGAAAAATTCTATCAGCCGGGCAGCTATATCTTCAATATCTGCCGAATTTACTTCAAATTTCTGCCTGCTTTTTTCACGAAGATCAATAACAAAATCAAGTAATCTCTCTTCATCATCGAAAAATACAATTCCGCCCAATACTTTCTCAGGTGCTTTAATGAATCTGAGTTCCGCTTCAGTAACAATGCCAAGCACTCCTTCGCTGCCTATGAACAGATCCATAGGCTGCATACCGCGTTTAATATAGAAACCGGCAACATGTTTAGTTTTGGGCATTTGGATATCAGGTAATGTAATTTCATAATTGTTCCCATTGCAGGATTCAATCATCATTTTATTTGAATCAACGGGTGGATCATTTCTATCCAACAATAATTCATCCCCATTCGCCAAAATAATTTTCATACTTTGGACAAATTTCCGTGTGGCGCCGTATTTAAAAGTCCTTGAGCCGGAAGCATTGGCAGCGATATTCCCTCCAAGAGCGCTGTTTTTCTCAGTCGGATTCGGCGGATAGAAATAGCCAAGCTGGTTCAGTTCTTTTTGGAGATCGGCAACAATTACACCCGGCTGGACTTTGGCGATTTTATTATCAGTGTCAATCGAAATGATTTTATTTAATTTTTCCATGGAAATTATCGCACCGCTTTCGGGCACACTTGCGCCTGTCAGTCCGGTTCCCGCGCCTCTCAAAGTGATGGGCGTTCGGTTATTGCAGCAATCTTTGAGGGCATTTATCAATTCTTCTTCATTTTCAGGTATATAGAGTTTTTCAGCATCTCCGGCATAGTTCGATGCGTCGGTAAGATATGTCTCAAGCTCTTCTCTGTTTTCTTTAACTATCATATTTTCAGTGATTTCTTGTTGAATGCTTAAAATTATTTAATTTTTTATTTGAATTATAAAACAAATTTAAATAAATTGATAACTAATATTCCGAAAATTAGTATAATTCTTAACTTAACTAATTAAAAGATGAAACTAAAAAAATTATATTTTCCAACACTGCTAATAGCGTTTATTTTGTCGGGTTTCTGCGCGTTTTCACAAGCAAATGAAAATAATGAAGATAATGAAGGCAAGTCAAAAATTTTGGAGAAAAAGGTATTTCCTTCCAATAACGAGATCTTTGCCCTGCATCCAAAGGCAGGGCTGTTATGGAATATTTATTCCGCAGATTTTGCCAACTTTCAGGGTGCTATTGATTGCGGGGAGTTTGAATCGGGTAATGGTCTGGGATATATAATCGGATTTACCGCCGAAAGAATTTTAACCAGCAAATTCCATGTAGGACTTGGAATAAGTTTTACTGACAGAAGCGGGGAATTGACCCTGGATAACAACGTACCCGCCTACAATAACGCCGAACAAAGAAAAGATACAATTTATTTTGAAAATTCTCTTGAAACAGTTCTCAGTTATATAGAATTCCATCCGGAAATACGTTATACGTTATCTAACGATCTGATAAACGGACCTTTCAGACTCGTCGGACAGATACGTGCGGTATTCCCAATAAAAGGTACATTTAATCAGGCTGAGGAGATCAAAGAACCGGAGAATTACTACTTCAATTATCTGACTGACAGAACCCGCAGAAGAGAGATTGCCGATGGCGGGATTGAAACTCTGGCATCACTCGGTTATGGCTTCAGCATTGGTGTTGAGAATTTGCTGGACGTAGGCGGGGATAATTATCTTACCCAGCAGGTCATGTTTGATTATCATTTCAATAATATTGTCACCGATGCCAGTTGGAAAACCTTTGGTGTGCGGCTGCAGCTTGGTTTCCGATTTGGTTTTATGAAAGCGCCGCCGGCACCGCCGAAGGAAGCTCCTCTGCCGGAGCCGGAGCCATTTGTCAAACCGGAAAAAGCTGTCGAAGAAGTTGTAAAGAAACCCAAACTGGATCTGAACATTATCAGGCATGATCTCGAACTTCAGACCGGTAACGAACTTGTTGCAACGCAGCCAATCGTAAATGCAGTGTTTTTCGATAGAAATTCAGACAGGCTGCCGGAGAAATATGTCACTCAAAATGTTGACATACCCGAAAGCAAGCGAAATCCTGTAGACATCCACTATTACGTACTGCCGAGAATAGCTGAAATTGTTAAAAAGAATCCTAATGCAAAGATCATTCTCGAGGGAGCGACATCCGGGAAAGAATATGAACCCAATGGTTATGATCTCGCTGCCCGTCGTGCTGAAAATGTCGAGAAAGCGCTCCGGAGCTTGGGTGTACCGGAAAACATTATCACCAAAAAACGCCGGATTGAACCGCGCCATCCATCAAATCAGGAATATGAAGAAGGGGTGGAAGAAAATCAAAGAGTGGATATAATTGTGAATAATGCGCCTCTGCAAGAATATGTCAATATTCAGAAATATGCGGAATTGAGAGGTAAACTCTACGTAAATGTAGACCAGGAATATATACCACCAGATGAGGGCTATGAAATTATGTCAGATATATCAAATGAAACTCTTGAAGCAAATAATGATAAAGAAATTGAACTGGACGTAAGAAAAAGGATTGAAAAAGACCGTGAGCAGCTTGCATACGAGGTGCAAGCAAAATCAGATAATTTAACAGACAAAGAAGAAAATTCCATTGATATTAATTCTCTGCCAAGGGAACAGGTAGAGTTGAATCTTGAAAACTTTGAAGCTATTTTAAGATTCAATTATAACAGAAGCGATCTTACACCGGAAAACAAAGGGCTGCTAAGGCAATTGGCTGAACTGCTGCCCGAAGGAAGCTCCGTAATAATCTATGGAAGTTCGGATGCGCTCGGAACGGAACGGCGGAATGTGCAACTCGAGAAAGAACGCGCCGAGAATACAAGAGATTTCATTAGATCTGTTGCCGGTGATAAATTTGAGATAAAGACTGCTTCCGGAGTTGACAAATTTACTGAAGAGACTCCGCAGGGCAGATTTTTGAATAGATCTATCCGAATCAGGGTGGAAGAATGACGAACAGGTTATAATTCATAAACTAAAAATACCTCAATACGGTCTTTTCATTTTTGATTTTAAGTCTTTTCATTATCTGAGCAGGATCTTTGCCGGCTTTAATCATGAAATTAGCGGCAGTACGCCTGATAATATGAGGCGAAGCGGGCTTTGCGGAGTATTTTTTTAAAATCCTGCTGAGTATTTCTTTCAAACCGCGCTTAGTTAAACGGGAATTACCGCTTCTGTTGCTGCAGCTAATGAACAGCGGTCGAGTTTTGTCTTTTCTGTTTGTCCTTGATTGGAGATATTGTGTTATAATATTTGCAGTGCTTCCTGACAAATCGAACTTCTCATCCTGTAGGATCAATTTATAGCTTGATGTGCGGGGGCTTCTGCGAAGATTAGCGAGGTTTAAATTGACAATTTCTTCTTGAGTTATGCCAAAATTAACCATTAGAAAAAATATAATGGCATCTCTTTTCCCTGCCAAAGTGTTAGTATCAATTGAATTTATAATCTTATTGACTTCATTTTCGGTAAGGTATTCGATTTGGCGAGTATTGCTTTTGTTTTTGATATTTATTCTTTTTGCAGGATTTTTTTCAATAATATTATTTTCGACAAGATAAGACAGGAATCTTCGAAGAGCTTTCAGGTATGTAATGATTGTATTTTCCTTGAAGTCATTTTTATGAAGATGATTTTTGTATTTTTCTATGTCTTTCACTAAAAATTTAAAATCAGGAAGACTTTTATGAAATTGGGCAAATTCGGAAAGAGCTTTTGAATAAGTGGCTATAGTCTGAGGTTTTCTGCCATTGAGCAAAGAAATATAATCATCTATCAATTTTAAAAGCTTCGAATTTTCAATAATTACCGGTTTAAATTCATCTTTAATCATAGTTATATTATTATTTTTGTAAGAATAATTTTCAAAATATGAAATTAATAAAACACAAAAAATAAATGGCTAAGAAAAACAAGAAAAACGTAGAACTTGAAATTGAAACTGTAGCTTACGGCAGCGGTTCGATTGCGAGGAAGGACGGCATGGTCTACTTTGTGGATCAGGCGCTGCCCGGCGACAGGGTAAGAGCCCGAATTAAAAAGAAAAAAAGAAATTATTATGAAGCTATAACTGATGAGGTGATTGAGCCTTCACCTTACAGGATTGAGCCGGAATGCAGACATTTTGGTCCGTGCGGAGGATGCAAATGGCAGAATCTTCAATATGAGCAGCAGCTATACTGGAAAAGGCAGCATGTGCTTGATTCTTTTGAAAGGATAGCAAAAATTCCCGTCAAAAAGTTTAAAGAGCCTATGCCATCGGAGGATATTTATCATTATCGAAATAAGATGGAGTTTTCCTTCGGTACGTCGCGCTGGATGACCGAAAAAGAGATAGAAAACAAAGATGAGATCGAGCAGAAACATTTCGCTCTGGGACTTCATATCCCCGGAAGATTCGACAAAGTGCTGGATGTGGAAGAATGCAAAATACAGCATCCGGCAGGAAATAAAATCCTGAATGAAATCCGCAACGCGGCTATGGATTTTGGATCCGCCGCTCACAATTTAAGGTTTCATGACGGTTTTCTTCGTAATTTGATAATCAGGAGTTCCCATACGAGCGATGAATTGATGACTATCCTGGTCACAATGTCGCCTCAGGAGGAAGCGGATAAAAAACTGCTCGAATGGTACGAGAAGGAATTTCCGAAAAAAAATCCGGAAGTCACTACAGCCATACATGCTATAAATGATGAAATATCACCGGTTGCTGTTGGTAAAATGAATATCATTAAAGGCTCGGGTTTTATAACTGAAAAGATAATGGAGATAGATTTCCGTATATCACCATTTTCATTTTTCCAGACAAATTCGGTGCAATTGAACAGATTTGTGTCTCTAATACTTGATTATGCAGAACTTAATGAAAATCAACTTGTCTGGGATTTATACTGCGGGACGGGTTCGATAACTCTTCCCGCTGCAAAAAGAGCGAATTTTGTTTACGGGTTTGAGCTTGAACAGAGTTCAGTATCTGATGCACGGTTCAATGCTGAATTAAATAAAATTGAGAATGTCGATTTTCATTGTGTGGACCTCCACGACAAGGATTTCCCGGAGTTATTCAATAATATGGAATTACCGGATGTAATGTTTATTGATCCTCCTCGAGCCGGGATGCATAAGAATCTTGTCGGGCACATAAAAAATATTACACCCAAAAGGATCGTATATGTTAGCTGCAATCCGGCGACTCAGGCGAGGGATTGCGGGATGTTGTCGAATAATTACAACGTAGAGGCGGTTCATCCGGTAGATATGTTCCCGCAGACTTATCATTTGGAATCGGTAGCTCTGCTGGAAAGAAAAGACCTGAAATAACACGATAATATAATAACTAAAAAAAATTATAAATGAGCAATGTATTTGAATTAAAATATAAAATTTCCGAAATTTTTTATTCTCTCCAGGGTGAAGGCACACGCGCCGGTCTGCCCTGTGTTTTCGTAAGATTGCAAGGCTGCAATCTGCGCTGTGTCTGGTGTGACACGGAATATGCGCTCACCGTCAAAGAAGGCGGCAAAGAGATGACGGGAAGGGAAATAATCGACCGTGTGAAAAGCTATAATTGCAATTTCGTAGAATTCACGGGCGGCGAACCCCTCCTGCAGAAAAATGTGCTCCCGATGATGAAATATTTCTGCGATGAAGGCTGCACAGTGGCTCTGGAGACGGACGGCAATATGGATGTTGTCAGCGTGGATTCCCGAGTAATAAAAGTCATGGATTTGAAATGCCCCGGCTCGGGAATGGCTAAGCTGAATAGGTACGAGAACATAGATAAACTCAACCCGCACGATGAGGTAAAATTTGTTGTTGCAAACCGCACAGATTATGATTTTGCCAGAGATCTAATTGAAAAGTACTCTCTTATTGATAAGGTTGCGGCTATTTTAATCTCCCCTGTCCACGGCGAAATTGACAACACTGAACTCGCCGAATGGATTAAAGCAGATTGTCTGCCCGCCCGCCTGCAATTACAGATGCACAAATTTATATGGGGACCGGATGCGAGGGGTGTTTAGGCTGAGGACAAAGATTAAATTGAAAAATTGAGAAGAAAAAGAGGGAATCATAATGTAAAGCTATTCTTCACATTATCCCATATTTTTCATTAGAACTCTTCAGTGCTGCTAACAAATTACAATTCATCATTTTAGAAGAACCACCCCGTAAAGCCTTCGGCTTCACTCCCCTCCTTACTAAGGAGGGGAAAAGAAGGGGTGGTTAAATTTTTAGGGTTAAATTGCTTATGCTGATGAAAGAATAATCTAATGAAATATCCGGGATTATTTATCAATATCTTATCCGAACGCTTTTCATCCGTAACCTTAAGTGAATTTTTACGTATTTAAAGTATGTTTAACATTAGAGATAAATGGATGAAAACGTTAATATTACTTATGCAATTTTTGACAATAATTTTAACATATATCATTCTAAGCTATTTAAGCTTAAAATGAAGTAATACAACGGCAAAGGATTTATGTACAGAATAATCATAGTTTTAACAGCGCTATTCATTGGATTAACAAATATTTCAATTGCACAAAATCAGAAGAATGTAAAGCCATTAGCAGCATATCTTTACGAAGGGAAATGGCATTTCATTGACCATAACGGTAATGAATTTCTTGCGCCTAAATCTTATGAAAGTGTTGGCGGATATTCCGAGGGTTTGCTTCTGGTCAAAAAGATATACGACAGAGAAACCAAATGGTGCTACATGAACACCGACGGGGAAATAGAGATAGTTGCCCCAACTGATGAAGCCTTTGAATTTCACGAGGGGATGGCGATAGTTGCCAATAAGCAGGGAGATAATTCTTCCCTTTATGGTTTCATTAACAGAAATGGTGAACAGGTCGTTCCCGTTCAGTATATGGATGCTGTCAATTTCAGCGAAGGGAAGGCTTACATCATGAACCGCAAGGAACGCGGTTATATAGATACAACCGGAAAATTTGTTATTCCTTTAGGAGACAGCCTTGTTGGTTATATATTCAGTGAAGGGCTTGCTGCCGTTTCGGATAAGAGGTATAGGTGCGGCTATATAAACCACAACGGAGAACAGGTCATAGCACGCCAATTCGATGAGCCCAGACCATTTAACGAAGGATTAGCGCCGGTTTCGATTTACAGTGAATTTGGTTATATAACTAAAAACGGCGATTCATTTATTGAACTCAAGTACGATGATGCACGAGAATTCAGCGAAGACCGCGCATTCGTGGGACAACGAAATACGAATTACAGTGTATCATGGGCTGTTATAACAAGAGAAGACTCCATGCTGACAGATTATATATTTGATCAGGTACATCCTTATAATGAGGGAGCAGCCTGTGTCCGGCAGGGAGAAAAGTGGTTCTTCATTGATAAGAACGGAAAAAAAGTATTCGATCAAGAATTCGATTTAGCCGGTTCTTTCCGCAATGGGCTTGCATGGGCGCAAATCAACAAACAAAACAAATATGGTTTTATTAATCATAAAGGCGAATTTGTAATCGAAATACCCAAACCGGAAAAAGTCAAAGACCTGAGATTGAATGAGGAAATGGAGTAGTTGTTTATAAAAAAATTATAACCACCTCTTAATCAGGCTTTCCAATAAGGCATATTTCTATATCTTGACTCTTCCACACTTAAGCGGAAGTTCGCTTCATTAAATCCGGATATTTCATTAGAACTAATCACTTTTACGAACATAGTACCTTTAAAAGAATTTGAAAAACCACCCCGTAAAGCCTTCGGCTTCACGCCCCTTTTTACTAAGGAGGGGAAAGGAAGGGGTGGTTAAGTTCTTAGGATTAAGCTATTTATTCTACTATATGTTTATTTTAATGCGAAATATGGGTTTAAAAGGTAGGACAGACCTCTGGTCTGTCATAAAAAGAAGTGCCACACTGAACAGAGTCTAAGTGTGACACGGTTTCTTCACTAATTAGACAGCCCTCAGGAAGAAGATATAGCTATTACATCTTGTTTGTCTCTTATTAGATCATTTCCAAATTGATTTGCAACATTTATGATTCATTACGAATATTCAGATAGTCCCATTGCAATAAATAAGAAAACCTTGTAACAGCAAGCTTTAGCTTGCTGCTAATCAGATTTTTCTCTAACTCATTGCAAAGTGCTAAAGCACTTTGTTACAACAAGGAAATGATATTAGATATATGTGAGTTTCAATAATTATATATTATAGTCCATCAAAAATCGACCTTAAGTCCGCCGCTGACTGATGCAGGCATTCCCGGACGCAACCCCGCAGGTCTTCTCGCGACCAAATACACCTGGTCGGTAATGTTTTTAGCTTTTGCAAATAAAGACACATTTTTGAAAAGCATGTAACTTGCGCCTGCATCGATTATAAAATGAGAATCAATTCTCTGGTCTTTCGGGATTTCGCCCTGACCGGGGTTAGTCCGCATTTCTCCCATATATTTTCCGCTAAGGTTTACACTGAATTTTTTATGTTCCAGACTTAAAATACAGGTAAATTGGTTATTTGCAAGATATGGGAATTCATCTCCTGACTGTACTGTTCCCCATTCACCAAAACTGCTTTCAAAATCATTCTCGAAATTGGCGTCGGTGTATGTGTATATTAATGTCACCGGTAAACTGAATGAACTGTGTTCATTGAAATACAAAACATCATAAGTCATTTCAAGCTCAATACCTTTTGTTGTAACCTCCCCGCCGTTGAAGAGGTCACCGGTGCCTTCGCCGCCGGCAGCATTAAGATCAGTGCCGAGAAGATTGCTATAGTCATTGTAAAAGATGACAGTCTGGGCGGCGAAACCATTCTTTGAATACCTTGAACCCAATTCGTAATTAATGCTTTCTTCCGGCTTTGTTTCCTTTTTCGAGCCGGGGGGTGAAAAACCTTTGTGAATGCCGGCAAATAAATTTAAGTTCTCGTTCATCCTGTAATCAAAACCGATACCGGGAATAACAGCATAGACATTATTACTTCTTTCCGACAGATCTGATCCCGTTCGATCAGGATCATTCTTTCCGTAATCCTCGCGCTCTATAATAATGTTTTCGTAACGGATTCCGGGGATAGCGGTGAGATTTCCATAGGTCAGTTTATATTGTAAATATGCGGCAAGAGCTGCTGCTGTTTCAATGCGGTTGCTTTCGGTGCCATGAATGCCTGCATCGGTTAAACTCATGTTCCCATTTTTCATAGCATATTTATCGACCCACTGGTAACGGTCAATCTGATCCTGGTGATAACGAACACTAACATCCATATCATGCTTAAATTCGCCTGTCTCGAAATTCAAACCGACGATTGTTTGGATCCCCCGAGCGAAATAACTTCTATTGTTTGCTTTGACATCAAGAGCGTCTTCATGCGAGCTTGTATTACCGGTTATTATATCATAGGCGTCGTGATAATCGGAAGGATTTTCTAACAATGAACTAATACTTGTCCGCTCTCCGACACTGTCTTTTACTTTATCAAGTTTATACCAGTTGCGTTTGAAGTCAGTTCTGTAGGCGGTTGTAGTAACATCTATCATTTCGGAAAATTCAGCGAAATGAGTCAGTGAAAACTGACTGTGCTCGGTATTCATTTGATCCTTTTGGGATGCGGCATATCTACGGTAAGGATCGGAATTGAAATCTCCCTGCGTCAATCCGAGATATGTTTCGTTAGAAGTTTCGTCGCTTTGACCGATCTTGAAAGTTAAAGACTGATAAATATTTGCGTCTTTGTCGGTATTGATGCGAACTTTTGCAAGGTAATCCTTTTTATCGAAACCTGTATTCCCACCGCCGTCAAGATTTTTAAAGCCGTTAGAAGAATATTGGAAGGTTTCGACCATATAGCCAATATTCTCATGCGAATTGCCGGCGAAAGCATGAAGATTGCGCCCGCCGAAACTACCGCCAAGCAGGTGGATTCTGCCCGAAAATTCATTTGGAATCTGGGTTGAGAGCATATTAACAGCGCCGCCTGTAGTATAAGGACCGAACCTGATCTGGCTGCTTCCTTTTAAAATTTCCACTCCCTGCATTCTCCCCATTGTCGGGAAATAATATGCTGACGGCGCAGCATAGGGTGCCGGCGCCATTAAAACGCCATCTTCCATTATAGTAATCTTGGAACTACGCTCAACGCCGGTGCCGCGCAAACCTATGTTCGGACGCAGCCCGAAACCGTCCTCTTCCTGGATATTTACGCCGGGAACTGTTCTCAGAGTACGATTTACATCGGTATAACTGAATTTTTCAATCTCCTTAGGATATATATAATGCGCTGAGCCGGGAATTTCCTTTATACCTGAGATGCCCCTGGTCATAACTGTTACTTCCGGCAGAGTGGAAACCGATTCAGTCATATAAAAATTGGCTTCCACCGTCTCGCCTGGTTCCACAGTAATTTTCTTTTGCTCCTTTAAGTAACCAATCAAGGACACTTTTAAAGTATATTCGCCCTGCTCTACTCCGGTTATTTTATAATTCCCATTGCCGTTGCTTACGCCGCCGAGTTTTGTATCCTTCAGGTAAACTGATACGCCTGGAAGCGCTTTTATACTGTCTGCATCTTTAATGTTTCCCTTGATTACACTGTTTTGTGCCAATGCATTAAAGCAGTTTATCAAAGCGAAAGCAATTATTATTAATGTATATTTCATAATTTATTAGTCCCTGTTAATTTTAAAAATAACCGATACAAAATTGCATAACAATAGAATAATCGGCAATCCCCAATAGTAGGGATTTTTTCGGAATTCAATCACTATAAACAGGGATAGGCGGTTTTAAAATGGCGAGAAATCCAGGGATACAATTTTTTTGCTGATAGCATAAATTGTTAACCCCGGCAGAGTTCTTATGCCGGTTTTTTCGATTATATTTTTCCGGTGACTGATTACTGTATGAGTGCTGATGTTTAGTTTTTCGGCAATTTCTTTATTGGACAGCCCTTTGACAAGTTCTTTGAGAACATCGATTTCTCTTTCGGTAAGGTGTTCCTGCCGATTTAATGTATTGTCGGTATTATAAAAGATTGTGTCGAGTTTTTTGCATACAATTTCTATAGGATCGGTGATCGAAATCTTATCGTCAAATGAATTTAGCAATTTATTGTCAAAAAATGAATATATGAGAGCTATCCATTTAATTTCCGGGTAATTATATTTTAATTTCAGAAATTCATTTTGATTGTTCTGTACCAGAATTGGATTAATAATTACGAAATTAACGTTTTTTCCAACAAATAACCCGGCTAATTCATCGGTTTTATCCAGTCTGAACAAGTCAAAATGTTTGCCGTATTTCAATAATAGGTTCGACAACCCTTCATATACAATTTCCGAAGGCTCGATAACGGCAATATTTATTCTTTTATCATTCATCCGGCTTTTTTTTCAACTTTATCGATCAGTGGTAGTAATATTTTCTCTTCGATCAAAGAATGAATGTTCAAATCATATTCAAGTTCAAATAGGCTGTTGAGAAATTTTCTTCTGATCGGCAAATTGTCTTTTAATTCAATATGTTTAAGCAGCAGGTTTTTAAGATCGGTGAGTTTGGTTTCTATATCCCCATGATGCTCTCTGTATTCGTTAACGGAAAATTCTGATTCAACTTGAGAAGTTTGCGATTCAATCAAACTGCTGAAATATGGGAAAGCAATCTTGTCTTCATATTCGAGATGCTCAAGAACCTCCTTAAAATATTCGCTGAAGAATTTCTCAATCATTGCGATATCATCGTTCTGATACTTTTCATGCAATTGTTGTATGTAATCTTTTATTTCAGGGTATTTATTATATTTATAAAAATTATGACTGTTTTTTAAAAATGAGATGATCACCAAAATGTCATCTTTTAAAGAAATCTTCACTTTTTCAGGGAAAAAGCCATTGTAAAGATTGCTTATAAGAATAAAGACAGAAGCACTAATATTATTTTCCTTACACAAATCATCAACCGATTTATCAGCTACCGCAAAATCAATATTAAAATGCTCCAGCATCAATAGTAATATCGGATTTTCATTGATTAAATCCACTATTTTCAATTTCGGGTGGATATATGTTTTTTGGGTTTGATACATTTTGAGTTTTTATTTGCAAAAATAAAACTTAAAGTTATTGTAAGCAAAATATTATATTAGGGTGTATTAAAATTGTTGGTCTAGATAAAATGGATATATCCCGGATTTTACAATTGAACAGACATATTTCAGTATAAATAATTTAATTCTAAGAATTTAACCACACTTTTCTTTCCCTCCTTAGTAAGTAGGGGAGTGAAGCCGAAGGCTTTTCGGGGTGGTTCTTCCAAGTTAAAAAATAGCAAGAAGACAGTATTTTTTATAATATTTACTTTGTATGAATAAATTATTAATAATGAATGAATTAATAAATGTTATTTTTGTACTGACCATTATTAAAAATTTAGTGGAATAATTTTGAAAATACTATATTTGTTCTATATTTCAGAAAAATTTAAAAGTTCTTTTTTTAAATGAAAAATTATTTATATTTTACGGAATAACAATTTTGGCATGAATTTTAATAGTAGGGCGGCGATCAATGATCACTATTGATAATATAAAAATAGACAGCGAAATACCTGAAGCAAAATTTCTTTGCGATCTGAAGAGCTGTAAGGGCGCCTGCTGTACGTTTTACGGAGATAACGGAGCGCCGCTTACGGAAGAAGAAGTTTTCCGTATCAGCGACAATTTGGAGAAAATAAAGAAATATCTGTCCGAGCGATCCCTCAATCATATAAAAGAACGTGGTTTTGTTAAAGGGGCTTCGGGCACCTACACTACCGAGTGCATTGATAAAAAAGAATGTGTTTTTGTGATCTGGGACGGAGATGTGGCAAAGTGCGGCATTGAGAAAGCCTATCACAATGGTGATTCCAATTTCAGGAAGCCGCTGTCATGCCACTTGTTCCCGGTTAGAATTGCAAATACTAACAACGGACAATACATGTACTATGAAAAGATCGAGGAATGCGAACCAGGAGTGGAAAACGGTAAAAGACAGGATATCGGTATGATTGAAATGCTCGAGGAATCACTTGTCCGCGCTTATGGCAGGGACTGGTATGAAAAGCTCAAAAAGATTGCTTCGAACGGATTGCATAAAGATTAATCCGGCAGTATTATTTTATATTTATAATGATAAAGTTTTAAAAAGGACTATTAAAACAATATAATCAGGTAAAAAGGAACTTATTATATGAAACTGTCACTGGATCTGAAGACTTCTCTTTCGCAAACGCTGACACCGCAGCAGATACAGTATCTGAAGCTGCTGCAATTGCCTGTAATACAGCTTGAACAGCAAGTGCGGCAGGAGATTGAATCCAATCCTATGCTGGAAGAGATCATAGATGCAGAACTAGGGATCACCGAAAGCGGTGAGCCTCTCGAAGAAACAGATGAAGCCTTTACCCCCGCTGAAACTGACGGTGAAGGAAAGGATGCTGCTATCGAGTTGAAAGAACGAGAAAGTGAAAGATATCTATCGGATGATCGGGACCCGTTCGAATTCCAGAAAATGTTCATGCATGAAGATGCCTCATACCAGGGTAAGACAAGAAAAATTGACTACGAGGACGATGAATCCGAAGGCTTTCAGATCAGCCATCACACCAGTTTAGCGGAAGATTTGATCCAGCAGTTTAGATTAGTGGATTTGACGAGGGAGGAGTTTTTCCTGGGCGAGCAGATCATAGGCAATATAGACAATGACGGCTACCTGCGCAGGGATTTACAGGAAATAGTGAATGAGACAAATGCTCTCATTGCCGAGATAAACTATAATCTGGAAAATGCCCGTGCCGAGCAAAATTCAAAGAATGGTAATTACGAAAATCCGGCGCGTCAGTTTGCTCTTTCGAAAGAAAGCAGCCAGCTGCTGATGAGTGTTTACAAGTCCAATCCGGATATGGTTGAATCATTGAAGGAATTGGTAGCAGGTGCACAAACCGAGCGTGACGATGAAAACGGACAGCTTTTAAAAGAAGTTACTATGGAGCAGGCAGATAAGGTACTTGCGGAGATACGGTCATTAGATCCGCCGGGGATAGGCTCGCGCGATGTCCGTGAATGCCTTTTGGCACAGCTTGATGCATATCCCAAACCAAATGCAGCACAAAAACTGGCAAAAGAAATTCTACAATACACTTATGATGCTTTCACCAAAAAGCATTATAATGTGATCCGGAAGCAATTAGGGGTGACCGACGACTACCTCCGGGAGGCTCTGGAAGAGATACGCAGTCTAAACCCCAAACCTGGAGGAGGAGATTATCAAGCGGAAGTAAATACGGTTATACCTGACTTTGTTGTTGATGTTGATGAAGAATCCGGCGAGCTTATGATTACGGTAAATGACACCAGCCTGCCTTCCATAAGACTCAATAAAGCCTACGAAAAAATGAAGAAGGAAGCCTATTTCAAAACATCAAACAAGGAAACCAAAGATTGGGTTCGAAATAAATATGAGGATGCGAAATTCCTGATTCAGGCTATAAAACAGCGCAAAACAACGATGCTGAAAGTGATGACGGCAATTGCACATCTTCAGCAGGATTTCTTTTACTATGGTCCCTCGGAGATCAAACCTTTGATATATAAAAATGTAGCCGATAATACCGGGCTTGACATATCAACTGTTTGCAGGATAGTGAACGGAAAATATGTACAGACACCTTACGGCACTTATGAATTGAAATACTTTTTCAGTGAAGCGCTGCCTACGGAAGAAGGTGAAGAAGTTGCTACCCGGGTTATCAAACAGGAATTGAAAAATATTATCGACAGTGAATCGAAGAAAAAGCCATACAGCGATGATAAACTGAGCCAGATGCTAAAAGACAAAGGCTTTAGGGTAGCCCGAAGGACGGTAGCGAAATACCGCGAGCAGATGAAGATACCCGTAGCCCGGCTCAGGAAGGAATTATAATTAGTAAAGATAATAAATTTTAAGGTATTGAATAAAAATTGAGTCTATTGGAAACATTTACAAGGATCGAGAATAAGTTTCGCCCGATAGCAGCGAAACTGCCTCCGGGCTTGTTCATTTCATTATATTCTTCCGGTAGAAAAAGCTTTTTAAATCTATTTGTTAACGATCTGCCGGAAAGACGCTTCATGCCGCCGGAAACTAATCGGGTAAAACTCTGGGACATAAATTTCTCATGCGATTTGTTAAATGCTGCCGGTATGTTTAAGGAAGGGCAGGGATATAGAACAGCAGCCAATCAGGGCGCCGGTGCTTTTCTTGCGGGCACTACCACGGCTTTTCCGAGGGAGGGAAATCAGAAGAATAACATTGTTCATCCTTTCAGCCCTTTCCCGAAAGCAGGAGCAGCTATAAATTGGATGGGGCTGCCAAATCCCGGTCATGAGGAAGTGGCTAAGAGATTATCGACAGCAGCCCGGCTTAAGAATTGCCCGGTAGGAGCGAGTCTTAGTGCTTCCCCGGAACAAACCGGCGAGGATGCTATGCAAAGCCTGGTCGAAGGAATGAATTTATACGAAAAAGCCGGTGTCGAATTCATGGAGATAAATGAGAGCTGCCCTAACGTTCCCCATACAGATCAATGCGGCTCTCATTGCAAGCTTGAAAAGGGGCTTGTAGAACGCCTGGATTATATCAGCGAAAAATTTTTAAAAGTGAGAAAACATCACGTACCTGTGGCAGTGAAATTTTCAACTGATACCGACAAAGAGCAATTACCCGATTTGCTTGATCTGCTCTTCGATCTCGGATTTGACGGGATAAACATTGGAAATACTTCAGTTGAATACGAAAAATACGCCTCTGAGATAAATAGTTCAGAGAAGAAGATATTTTATTATTTCATAGAAAACTTTGGCGGCGGCGTCAGCGGCAGACCATTAAAGGAAATATCTCTCGAATTAGCTTCAGCCGCAGTAGATTATGTTGCTAAAAAGCAGCCGTCTCAGGAATTTCATGTTATCCGCACCGGCGGCATTGAAACCAGAGAAGATCTGGAACTATCCCGCGCTGAAGGCATATCTTTAAATCAATGGTTTACGGGTTATTTCGACTCTTTTGCCAAATACGGTCACAGCCTATATGAAAAGCTATTCAGTTGAAAGTGATTGCTCAAGTTTAAATTGTCTAATTACCATTAATGCAAGCTTTTAGCATACTCAATTATCTTTTCGAGTTCTTCCGGTAAAATGCACTGTTGTTCATCGCAAAGAGCTTCTTTCGGGCGGTCGTGGCACTCGATCAATAAGCCATCCGCCCCGAGAACTAATGCCGCCTTAGAAATGGCGGTTACATATTTAGCGTGACCGGTGGAATGGGAAGGGTCAAATATTACAGGCAAATTCCTTGAATCGGCTTTTTCCCTTAATTCCAGTATGCTTGAAAGGTCAGGAGTAAAGCGCATACCCGAGGAAATTTGTTCAAAACTTCTTATACCCCGCAGGCATAAAATAATATTGGGATTGCCGGCATTGATAATGTAATTGGCAGCGCTGAGAAATTCGTCAAGAGTGGCGTTGAAAGCTCTTTTCAGCAGAATAGGCTTTTTGTCGTTTGCAGTTGCTTTGCCTATTTCTTTAAGCAAGCCATAGGAAAACATGTTCCTGCTGCCGATTTGTATTACATCGATAAACTTGTTTGCCGCTTCTATATGGCAGGAATCCAGTATCTCGGAAACGACGTACATATCATTTTTATCTGCTGCTTCCCTGATATATTTCAATCCGTCAAAACCAAGACCCTGAAATGATTCCGGGCATGTTCTTGGTTTGTAAGCTCCGCCGCGAAGAAATTTTATGCCCAAATCAGCAACTTTATTACTTATCCTGTGGATCTGTTCTTTTGATTCAATGGCGCATGGTCCGGCAATAATTGTCTTCTCAGTCCTAAAATATGTCATTATTTGATCTGCCGAATTCATCTTTCCTTCTACTTAATTTTTGTTTAACATGAAATATATCATTATTCGAAGTCAAAGTCAAATATAATTTGGATTTTGTAACAAGCTCAATTAAAATATTACCAGTCAATTTCGTTTGAAATGAAAATTTTGAATATTTATTAACAGAAGTATGAACAAACTCGATCCTTCGGTAAAGACAATATGGTCATTGACGATTCTGGGCAAATATGTGCTGTTCAGTCTGATAGTACTGTTTGTCGAGCAAATGATAATACTGCCGAATATGGAATGGTTCCTGCCGTCAGGTGTGCTGACGCTTGTGATCATTGGATTGGCAGTTATTACCGCAATTATTTGGCCTATTCTGGCTTATAAATTCTGGCAGTTTGATATCAGAACCGATGAACTTTATATTGAAAGGGGCGTTTTGACGAGAATTAAAACGACCGCGCCATACTCACGCATACAGCATATCGACGTCCAGCAGAATGTCCTCGAGAGGATGTTCGATCTGTCAAAATTAGTAATCTATACTGCCGGCACTCGTGGCGCCGATCTTGTAATACCCGGCTTGCCGATAGAATACGCCGAAGCGCTTCGAGACCAGCTTAAGAATTATACACCCGACGAAGATGCAGTATGACACAACTATTCGAAGAATATAAACAGGAAAGACATCTGCACTGGCTGTCCATAGTCTATCGCGGACTTATGAACCTGCCGAGCTATGCAATTTTCTTTGTGATAGCTTTCATGCAGAGGAATACGACAGACCTGTTTTATATCGCAATCATACTGCTATTTTCGATATTTACCTTGCCAATGCTTATCCTCAACTGGTATTACTATACATTTTACTTTACGAATAAAGAGATTGTCATCAAACATGGCGTTTTCTCGCGGCAGCAGAGGAATATTCAATTGCACAGAATACAGAATATTGACATATCGCAGAATTTCCTCCAGAGAATACTGGGTATAGCGCGTGTGCAGGCGGAAACTGCCGGCGGCGCTGAATCAGAAGCCGTGCTCGAGTACGTCAGCAGGGACGATGCCGAAGAGATCAAGCAGCGCATACGTAAATTCCAGTTTATTTTCGAAAAGAAAAAAAGCGAGGAACAAAAAGCTGAAGAAGAGATAGAGCGCGAAGTCGAAAAAGGCGAAATTGATATTTCTGAAGAAGAACTGCAGGAAATCGAGGAAAAGATTGAAACTGGCGAGGATGAAGAAAAGCTGATATTCTCGATGACGCCGGTCGATCTGGCGAAGTACGGTATGCTGCGTTTCAGACCGCTGCTGCTGATATTGGCGGTATCGATACTGTCGTTTGTTCAGCAGATGTATTTTATGATCTATGAGCAGCAGGATTTTTTCGCCTTTTTTGATACTATCTACGTTAATTTTGCTAACTTCTTCGAAGGAATGAACCTGCCTTTTATCATTTTATACTCTATCGGCGGGATAATTTTGATATTATTTGTATCCTGGCTTCTGGACATACTTCTGACTACAGCAACTTATTTCGACTTTAAACTATACCACCAGCATGATAAGCTATATACCCAATACGGACTCTTCAATAAGCGCAGCGGCACAATCCCTATAAAAAAGCTGCAGATGATGGTGATAAATACCAATCCTCTGCGCAGATATTTCGGTTACTATGGTCTGTCGCTTGAAACTGCCGGATTTGCGGGCGCGGTAAAAGGTCCTGAGTCAGCCGTCCCGCTGGCTAAGAGGAACAGAGTTATCAACCTTTCGAAAAATATACGAGAATATGAACTGCCGGATTACTTTATACCAGTATCTAAGAAGACTATCCGGCGGATGACCTTCAGATATGCCATCCGAAGCGCTCCGTTCTTTGCCGGGGCGATAGCTCTGGTTCCCTGGACGGCATGGTTCCTGTTGTTGACGCCGCTTCTTTACTTCTGGGCTTATTTACAGTGGAAACACCGCGGATATTTCGTTAGGGATGATGATATTATGATAAAGCAGGGCGTGATACAACAGAGGATAACAATTTTGCCTGTTGAAAAGATCCAGACGCTGAATATAATCGAGACTTTTTTCCAGAGGCGCCTGCGGCTGGCTACACTTGCTATAGATACTGCCGCTACGGCAATGTCCGGCGACGCAGATATAATCGACATCGACCGTGATGAAGCCCGTTATATAATGGATATGCTGTCCGAGGAATTCCTTAAACTGCGTTCAAAGAGAAATCAGCAAACGGCATAAATTTTCCACAGTGCTGTTGCTCCCTAATTTTTTTCTTTTAATCGCGCGAGAACCGCCGGTTCTCCCTGCCACCGGATCATTTTCCCGTGCACTTCAACTTCTTTTATTGCGCCGCTTTTTGTATATATTCTAAAGCTGTATTTTTCCGGTACATCTACGTTCAGGAATCTATTCATGTGTGTTTTTATCAGAACTTCCCTGTCATCTTCATGGATAATTTGCTCGAAGCCCATGCCTTTAAGTTCTTTACGATTATAGCCGGTTAATTCCTGCAATTTGGAATTGAAAAAGACAAGTTTTCTATTGGAAATTACGACTTGAGCATCGGGCAGGTTCTCGAAAAGTGTCTTGTAATCCTCGATATTTTCGCGGATTACCTGCTTTTCTTTTTTTACCCTGTAGAACTTGAGGTTTAAACTCTCGTAACCTTCTTTGAGATTTTCAATTTCTTCTATCAGTTTTTCTTTGCTATAGTTCTTATAATCCATATAAAAAATCCTTGACTGAACAAGACTTTATAAAAATACGACAATTAAATTTTATTAACAAGATTTTCAGCTTCAATTCATTAAAATAATTTTTAACGCCGCTTTAATTGATGAAATTTAAAGTAGTTACAAGCATATTAATTTTTATTAATTTTCGAACAAAAAAATCCGATTAGCATGAATTTTGATTAATATTTATTAATATTATTGCGTGTCATTAAATTTTATTACATAACAATGGAGGCAATATTTTATTAATCAATTCTATTAAAAAGAGTTACAATTGATGTTTTCTGCTGGTATCATTGAATCAGCTATGGAAGTCTTATTCGCACACTATTTTGCAAAAGATAGCTGCTTTATTTTAGATATTTTAAAATAATTTGCTATATTTAACTTGATATAGTTATAAAGTAAGATAAAAAGGAGTTGTAATGGCTTGGTTTAAAAGGACAAAACAAAATATAGAAGCCGAAACCCAAAGAAATATGCCAGACGGCTTATGGACAAAGTGCCCGGCATGCAGCGAGATTATATATAAAAAACAACTTGAAGAAAATCTATTTACCTGTCAGAGCTGCAATTACCATTTCAGAATCAGCGCTAAAGAATATGTTACAATTTTGATAGACGAAGACAGCTTCAAAGAAACGGAAACTCAGATACGTTCTGCCGATCCCCTCGAGTTCCACGACAGCAAGCCATATACGCAGCGGCTTGAAACCAGTTACCACAAAACTATGCTGAATGAAGCTATAACAATCGGCAGCGCTAAGATAAATAAGAAAGATATATCTTTCGGCTGCATGAACTTCAATTTTATCGGCGGCAGCATGGGGTCGGTGGTTGGCGAGAAGTTCAATCGGGCTGCGGATTATTCGTTGAACAAGAAAATTCCATTGATAATAGTCAGCGCTTCCGGCGGCGCTAGAATGCAGGAAGCGGTACTGTCGCTGATGCAGATGGCAAAAACCTCGGCAAAATTAGCTGAGCTGTCAGAAGAAAAGATTCCATACATTTCAATTCTTACTGATCCGACAACCGGCGGCGTCAGCGCTTCTTACTCGATGCTCGGCGATGTTAACATAGCCGAACCGGGCGCCTTGATCGGATTTGCCGGACCGCGGGTAATCGAACAGACCATCAAAAGAAAGCTGCCTCAGGGATTCCAACGAGCGGAATTCGTTATGGAACATGGATTTTTAGACATGATAGTACCACGACAAGAACTGAGAGAAACTGTTATAAAGGTATTAAACTGGTTTCAGGGATAGTGCATCAACTTGAATTTAAAGCAAAATAATAGTTGTAATTCCTGAAAATTTACAGAGGGTAGTATTCCGCAATAATATGCCCTCTTTTATTTATAATCACATTAGCGATCGAATCAATAAATTTCCACAACCCAAACGGCAGATATTTAAGTAAAATATGCGTCTGCAACAGGGTTAATGCCTTATTGCCGAAGGTATAATACTTGAAAGCATATTTGTTTTTATCCGTATTCAGTTCTTCCAGCTTATTTTCATCAAAAGAGTGCAGATGCGCATTCCTCGGCGTCAACTTATTGCAATGCACACATAAATAATAAGGAATTACCTCCTTATACGGGGTACTGACGATCAATTTACCACCCGGCTTGATCAAATTGAGCATACTTTTAATAAAAACACCGGGTTCGACAGTGTGCTCAATTATTTCCGAAGCGATGATACAATCGAAGCTTTCATTCCGGAACGGCGGATTCAGGGCATCACCAATAATAGCATAATGATTGTCATAAGAATATTTTTTCAATGCCTCGCTTGTGTTTCTCGAAGAGAGATCGAAGGATATCACCTTCTTCCCTTTCGGACAGAATTGCTTCGCCACCCAGGCGCCGCCGCTTCCGACATCGAGGATCAGTCCGGCATCTTTCGGTACTTTTGTCATTATATATTCCCTCAGCCGCCGCTCGTCGTGTTTTGTGTCGCCGTGATCCCGTTCCTGAAAATAGTTGGAATATTCGGCATCGAGGTGGTAATGCTCGTGATAGTCCATCCCGCCGTCAAATTTTGACTCTTTGGGCATAATCGATGGCACATTGTCAATGAGCTGATATTCATGTCCATTTGCCGGATCAATTATATTCCCATCCTCGATTTTCAGGGAATTGCCGGAATCAGGACTAACTATTATATTTTCGAGATCAGATAAGTTCATGCTAAAAAAGTTTGCTATGAATCTAAATTTTTAGTTTATTTAACCGTTTTAAATTATTATATTTTAAAAACTCAAGTGTCAAAAATATTATCTAACAAAGTAATATCCTAAGTAAAAATGAATTTAAAACGGTTTTCCATTTTTCTGATAATTTTTCTGGCAGCATTTTTTGCGCCTGTTATACATTCTGCCGAAGACGGTGAAAATTATAAAGAAGCCGCACCCTACAAGCGCGGTCAATACTTCCTGCAGCAACGAGCCAATGAAAACGGCAGAATCCCCGCTAATGCTTATCAACACGCCATTCGCCAGACCGAATTAATGAAATATAAGCAATCGGGTAAGGCATTTTTGCTCGCTCAGCAGCCTGAATGGCGCTCAATAGGTCCATGGGATGTTGGCGGTAGAGTGCGCTCAGTTGTTTGCCATCCCGAAAAAATTGGCACTGTCTACATCGGCGCTGCTGCCGGCGGCGTCTGGAAAACAACCGACTTCGGCGAAAACTGGGAACCATTGTTCGATTATCAAAATTCGCTCTCTTTCGGCTCTATTGCTATAGATTTCAATAATCCCGAGATTCTCTTTGCCGGAACAGGGGAAATGTCGGATAATATAGACGCTTATCTCGGCGCAGGGCTCTACAGATCCACCGACGGCGGCGATACATGGAAAATAGCCGGACTCACGGAAGTCGGCGGCTTCTCGAAAGTATATGTCCATCCTCAGAATTCGGATATCGTAGTCGCCGGCGCAACCAAAAGAGCACGCGGTTTCTACATTTCCACCGACGGCGGTGAAAACTGGCGAAGGACTTTCCATGGGACTGTCAGCGATGTCAGCATTAATCCCAACAATCCCGATGAATATTTTACAGGCGTAACCGGCTTCGGCATATATTATTCCAGTGACGGCGGTGAAAACTGGGAACTGCGAAACAACGGCTTACTCGACGATATAGGCAGAGTATCCGTCCAACAGTCTGATTCCAATCCAAATATCGTCTATGCCCTCATGGAAAATGACTTGCTGGGAACCATCTACAAATCCACCGACCGCGGTCAAAACTGGCAGGTAGTCAAGCAGCCGAACAGAAGCTTCTTCGGAATGCAGAACCACGGCTTCTATGATAATTTCATAGAAGTTCATCCACTGAATCCCGATCTGGCGATCGCAGGCGGCATCATTCTTTACAGAACCACCGACGGCGGCGATAACTGGAATATCGTCGGCGGGCTGCACGTCGATCAGCACCATGCCTGTTTCGATCCGATCGATCCTTCCCGCGTTTATCTCGGCAATGACGGCGGTATGTACTTTAGTACAAACAGAGGTAATAGCTGGAATTTGATAAATAATGATCTTATGATAACACAATTCTACGAAATGGGAATTGATAATTCAATGGAAAACCGCAATTTCGGCGGTACTCAGGATCAGGGTACTATCGGCAATTACATCAAGGAAGATCAATGGTATAAAATAATGGGCGGCGACGGATTCAATGTGATCGTCCACAACGAAGACTCCGACAAGATCTTCGTAGAAAAGTCCGAAGGCGATATATTTCTTTATGACCTCGATGAGCAGCGCTCATATTACAAAAACAACGGCATTCGCCATGATGATTACGGCGCATGGAACGCCCCGTTCATCGATGATCCTGCCAAAAAATCGAGATTCTACCTCGGATTGCACGCTATTTACGTATCCGAAAACTACTGCGATAACTGGACAGCGTTGACTGAACGCAACAATGTTCCCTATTCTGCTATAGGCGTCAGTCTGCTTGATGAAAACAAAATAATCGCAGGCGACATCGACGGCAAGCTCATCGCCACTCCCGACCACGGCGATAACTGGCACAATGTAAACATGCCCGGCTTCCTGCCGGGAGAATATATCACGGAAATCACATTCTCTCATGAAGACACTAACACAGCTTACATCACATATTCCGGTTACGGCGAACCGCATGTATTCAAAACGACAAATCTTGGACAGCACTGGATAAATATTTCCGAAGACCTTCCCGATGCGCCCTGCAACGATATTATCATCCATCCCGATAATTCAAAAACATTATTTGTGGCTTCTGATGTCGGCGTTTTCGTTTCTTACAATGACGGGATAGATTGGCTGCCCTACGGCAGGAAACTTCCAAACAGCCCTGTTGTTGATATTGACTTCCACAATAACAGAAATATACTGCCGCAGTTAGAGATGCGCGCCGCCACTCACGGTCGTTCCATCTTTGCCGTCGACGTGGGAAGTGAAGAAGTCGATGAACCCGCAATCAGTTCACCTGCGGGCGGTGAGGTTTTTATAGAAACGACTTCAAAGCCGATAGTTTGGAGTAATTTCCAATTACCGGTCATGGTTGAAGTCTCATTTGACGGCGGCGAAAATTGGGAAACCATCGCAGAAAAAGTGCACGCCGGTTCAATGTTATGGAAAATTCCACAGACAAATTCCATGAATACTCGGGTCAGAATTAATTCAGTCGACAGACCGGATATTACCGCAACTTCCGCTCCTTTCACTGTTAAAAAGAAAATGAGAGGGGATATCCTTGACGAACACAGCGTTACATTTACCCCATACGGAATTGCCTATCAGGAAGATGATAAAAGCCTGTGGATAACCGACATCCATACCGGTAATCTCTATCAGTTTAATTCTGAAAATTTCATCCTTATGAAAAAATTGATTTCGCCCGCAGGGAAGTTATTGACAGATCTGACAATTGATCCGTACAACGACTACATTTATCTGCAAAAGCTTAATGAGCCTATCGGCAGTTCCGGCGGAATGATTTACAAGATTGACACTGCCGGAAATATACTGCACCAATATGAATCACCGGCAAACAATTATCCCGTCGGTCTTGCTTATGTCGATGGAAATTTGATCGTCGGAGACCGGGAAGGAACGCCAAATCTGTACCGTATCGACAGGGACAGCGGCGATATCATCCATGTCTACGAAAATCCATGTAAAGTGTATGCAGGACCACGCGGTTTGACTTCCGACAGAGTTCGTTATATCTACCAGGTATGCACTCATTTTTCGGAGGCTTCAACTCCTGATTTGCTGGATGCTTATCTTATGAGAATAAATAAGTTTTCCATGGAGACGGAATACGACAGAATACAGCTCGACTTCGAAGAGGGCGTCATTAATGCCCGCGGTGCTGCCTTCGATCCCGAAACAGCCGATATCTGGGTAACTTCCCAGGACGGCGATATTTTCAAAATTGCAGGTTTTAATACTGAAACTTCGGTAAAAGAAACTTATGATTTTTCTCAGCAAAAACTCGCAGATGTCAACATTTTCCCTAACCCTGCAAGGGAATTTTCAACTATATCTTTTAAATTGAACGACATAAGCGGAAATTTAACTATTGATTTGATGGATGTCAACGGAAGACACATCGACAGCGTATTTGATAAATATGTCAAAGGATTGCACCCTCACGTAACACAAATCGAATGCAAAGGATTTTCACCCGGCGCATATTATCTGGCATTCTCTTTGGACGGCAAACGTATCCAAACCGAAAAGTTCATAATTTTAAAATAATTATGGCTTTTTATTGTTTTAAAAATAAATTATATTTGACTTTTTAGTGAAAATTAATTAATTAATTTCACTAATAAGTTTTTCGGAAAATGTCCGATAATATTATTAAACATCGGAATATTACGATGAAAAAAGTATTGATTAGGAAACATAAAATCAAGGACGATGATCACAATACAGGGACAGACCGGTATCTTCTGACCTATGCGGACCTGATAACACTGCTTCTGGGCTTGTTCATAATCCTGTTTGCGATTTCGCATCTGGACACAGAAAAATACAAAGAAATGTCCAAAGCTATGACGCAGTATTTTAAGTCCGGGCAGGGAGTTCTTGAAGGCGGCGAAGGCGTTACGCAAGGAGGAAAAAATGCTCTGCCGGAATTGATACCCTCGGAAACAAGAAATGAGAGGTCAATTGAGGAAATTCAAAGGGAAACCGAAAAATCCCTGCAATCGTACATTGACAATGGTGTTGTTAGTATCGAGCGTCATGGCAGCGGTCTGACGCTTACGTTTTCCGAAAAGCTGCTGTTCAATTCCGGAAGCGCGGTGATTCGCAGCGGCGGAATTACTGCGCTGGATACGCTTTCGGACGTTCTTTACGGCATTAACAAGCAGATAACTGTGGACGGGCACACGGATTCCGATCCGATAAGCACCTTCAGGTATGAATCCAACTGGCATTTGTCGGTTGCCCGTGCATTGAATGTGGCATACACTTTGATGGAAAAAGGTGTCCCCGAAGCAAATATGAGCATTCGCGGATTTGGCGCCCAGCGTCCGGTTGCGGACAATGACACCGAAGAAGGCAAAGCCCTTAACAGGCGAGTGGAAATTTCCATCAACGATCTGCCGCTAAATGCACCAACGAAGCAAGGTTACACGGGAGGCGAATCAAAAAATGAAGAAAGTTGAAAAATAGGAACAATTACTTATTGTATTATTAACAAAAAATTATTAATTAGTAAAAAATTTAATATAGATCAATTATAGGAAAAAAAACAGATAAACTGTTAAACTTTACAGGATGTTCACATGCAAGAAGCCGAAAAACAGGACGTAAGAACGATCTCGACAATCCAATTCGGAGAAATCAATGTCGAGTCAAAGCATATTTTTTATTTCGAGGATGGCATACTCGGCTTTGAAAACCTGCGGGAATTTGTTCTGATAAGCGAAGAAGAAACTGTGCCATTCAAATGGCTCATCTCTTTGGAGCAGCCCGAGATTGGATTCCCGCTCTTAAGCCCCTGGCATATCGATCTTTCCTACGAACCGGGAAAAGGTTTCGATCTGGAAAAAGAGGTCCTTTTCGTTGTGATTACCCTCGAGAACGAAAACGGCGTAATGTCGGCAAATTTGAAAGCGCCGATAGTACTCAACGTTGAAAATCAGAAGGGTAAGCAAACAATACTGCCGAAAGACAAGTATTCGCCAAACTATGTTTTGAAGAAACGCGAAACACAGGATACTGAATAAGTTAAAACATGGTACGGTTTTTGGTTAAAATAACTTAATTTTCGGCATTAATTAAAAGGATAGAAAAATGCTTGTATTATCAAGGAAGATTGGCGAAGTAATAATGATCGGGTCTTCAATCAAGGTCAGGGTTCTTAGTTTTGACAGGGGCGTCGTCAGGCTCGGTATCGAAGCGCCCAAGTCGATTCCTGTCCACAGGCAGGAAGTTTACGACAAAATCATTAAAATGAACAAACAGGCGGCTAAGACGGATCTCTCGGCACTGAAATCGTTGATCGTCAGCACCGAGATCGAATTCCAGGAAGGCGATCAAAACAAAGCGGATGCGCCATCGGTAGCTTTCCGCCGCAATCAGAACAAATCCGAAGAATAGATTGATAAATTACAACTTGGTATTAAGGTAAACGGTTGAATTTCTATGGCTAACTACTCAGTACTCATAATTGACGACGATATCTGGATGCAGCGCATCCTCTCGAAAACGCTGCAAAGCTACGGATTCAAATCAACTTATCTCGCTTCCAATGGATTCGACGGGATAGCGTTAGCCGTTGAACACACGCCAAATCTGATCATCCTCGACATATTAATGCCGGAATTATCAGGTCATACAACTTTGAAAGTTATTAAAAAGATTAAGATTACGAAAGATATACCTGTACTTATGGTATCGGCGTTGTCGGATGTAGAGAACCTTGGGCTTGCCGTAAAAAGCGGAACCGAAGGTTTCATATCGAAGCCTTTTACGCGCGCAACTGTCTATGACAAGCTCATTTCAATATTCGGGCAGGACGAGGTTGACCGCATCCAGCGCGGAGAAGATTTCGTCCAGCAGGAGATTTACGCCGAACCTGAAGAAGATTTATCAGAAGCTGACCTTGGTCAGTTTTTGAACCGTCAATCCGAAGAAGGCTCTGAGGATGAAGAGAAAAAAGATAAATCAAGCGAACCCAAGCCTAAAGTCTCACAGGATCAACTCTTACAGCACTATGCCGACGACGAAAAACGAAATATAGAATCTATCAAAAAAATGCTGCTGAAGTCGAAGAAGTAGAGATTTAACCCATTTTTTTTCATTAGAACATAAACAATCTCTTATTCACCCTCATGCTCAGCCCTTCTCCCGCAGGGAGAAGGATGTAAGAATTTCTAATTATACTGAATGAGGCTGACCCAAAAGTATAGAACAGCCATTCCTGCGAATGTCTTTAGATCCTGCTTTAGCGGGGCAGGAATCTGATAAATACCGGCTCCCTCACTGAGTTAAAAGGATGTTACACAAAATTTAGCGCTTATGAGTCAGCCTCAATTTAGGGATGAGAGAATTCTTCTATGAATTTTTCGGGTTGTAAATTCTTAAACCAGCAGCCTGCAGCCATCATTCCCCCTTATATCTCTCCAGCGTAAAAGTCTCGCCCAGATAGCGCTTGCGCACTTCCTCGTTTTCGGCGATTTCCTCGGCTGTACCGTAGGTATAGATGCTGCCGTCGATGAGGATATAGGCGCGGTCGGTGATCGAGAGCGTTTCGTGGACATTGTGGTCGGTGATAAGCACTCCGATACCCTGATCCTTCAGCTCGCGTACCATCTTCATAATATCTTCCACGGCAATAGGATCAATACCGGCGAAAGGCTCATCGAGCAGGATAAACTTTGGCTCCGAAGCGAGTGTGCGGGCAATCTCGCAGCGTCTGCGTTCGCCGCCGGACAGCATGAAGCCCTTGCTTTTCCTTACGTGGCTAATGCCGAATTCTTCGATAAGTTCTTCCAGCTTCTCTTTCCGCTGCTTCGCCGATAGAGGCTGCAACTGAAGAATAGCCTTGATGTTATTTTCTACGGACAACTTCCTGAATATCGACGCTTCCTGTGGCAGATAGCTGATCCCCATACGGGAACGCTTATACATCGCCTTGTTGGTAATATTTTTCGAGTCCAGCAGCGCTTTCCCCTTGTTCGGCTTTATCATGCCGACGATCATATAGAAAGTAGTCGTCTTGCCGGCGCCGTTCGGACCCAGCAAGCCCACTACTTCGCCCTGCCTCACATTCAGCGTTACATCCTTCACTACCGTCCGCTTCTTGAATCGTTTGGTGAGACCCCTGCCGGTCAATATGCTTTTCTGTTTCTCTTCCAATTATCTCTTTCTCTCGACTAATTTCACTGTTTTGGTCATAATTTTGCCGTTGCGCTTGATCTTCATCGTGAGCTTATCGCCCACCTCGCCTTCATTTATCGCTATCAGGAAATCTTCTTCGCGCATAATCTTCATTCCTTCAATCTCGAGGATAATATCGCCGGGCTCGATGCCTGCTTTTTCCGCTGGAGTATTTCTGTAAAGATTAACGACGACAACGCCTTCCGTCGATTCCAGATCGAAATATTCCTTTATCCGCTCATCAACTTTCTTAACTTCAATACCTACCACATAATTGCGATTTATCTCGCCTTCATCCTTGAGCTTGTCGACAATTTTCTTCACCCTGTCAATCGGGATAGCAAAGCCGATGCCGATAGAACCGGCGCCCTGTCTGGTTTGCGCCGTCGAAAAGATAATCGTGTTCATGGCTATCACTTCACCGAGAGAATTCACCAGCGGTCCGCCGGAATTCCCCGAACTGATTGCCGCATCCGTTTGAATCATCCCTTTATATACGCGCCCTTCCTGGAACATATTCACGCCGATATTCGAGACAACGCCCACAGTCACTGTCGGCTTCGCATTTATATCAAACAAGCCGAACGGATTGCCGAAAGCAATAACCCATTCGCCGGGCATTATATCTTTGGAATTGCCGAGTTTAAGATAGGGAAGGTCTTTACCGTCGATTTTCAACAGCGCCACATCGGAAACTTTATCCGAGCCGATGATCTCGGCGTCGTAAGTCTCTCCGCCGGTAGTGGTTATAATTACTTCCGAAGCATTTCCCGCAACATGGTGATTCGTCAGGATATATCCGTCCGGCGAGATAAGAAAACCCGAACCAAGCCCGCTCAGCTCATATTTGCGGTAGCGCGGCTTTCTTTCCCCGAAAAAGTGCCTGAAAAAAGGATCATTCATAAACGGGTCATACACCTGGACTTTCCTTACTTCCGTCACATTTATTCCTACAATTGCTGGTGAAACCTTCTGTACAGCATTGGTTATAGCATTTTGCCGGGAAGCCGTAACCGCTCTTGTCGTTGAGTTTTGTTCCTGCTCGGAATAAGAACTTCCGGAAACATAGAGCTTGCTTTCGGCATCGCTATTATTGGCTTCGGGTTTGGATTCTTGGGAATTGCAGCTTGAAAATGAAAGAATAAAGGCAAAAAATAAAATATAAATTGATCTGAATTTCATTAGTTATCCCGTATATTAAAAAAAATCTTCATATTTATTAATAATTAATATAATTTAGTCCGATAAACACAGACGCTTGTTATATAACGAAATATCCTTTCAAAAATTTATTGAATAAACTTTCTCAAAGTTCGTAATTTCGGATAAGTTAACCTAACACGAATTACAATTTATATTACGAAAAAACAGGCAAAACGATACATAATATGAAAACATTAATATAATTCATTGCAACACCGTGCTTTAGCACGGCGCAAATATAATCAACACCGTGCTTT
The DNA here is from genome assembly GCA_964645005.1 of uncultured Hyphomicrobiales bacterium. Classification (GTDB taxonomy): domain Bacteria; phylum Bacteroidota; class Ignavibacteria; order Kapaibacteriales; family UBA2268; genus CAZXYS01. Next base: position 91,521 of record CAZXYS010000001.1, read on the forward strand.
AGCACGGTGCATCGCTTAGCACGGTGCTAATTCATAAGAATTGATCTACTTTTTTCAACAAGCTTAAACCTGCAGCAAGCTAAAGCTTGCTGTTGCAATCTATTACGAAAAAACAGGCAAAACGATACATAATATGAAAGCATTAATATAATTCATTGCAACACCGTGCTTTAGCACGGTGCAAATATAATCAACACCGTGCTTTAGCACGGTGCATCGCTTAGCACGGCGCATCGCTTAGCACGGTGCATCGCTTAG
>CAZXYS010000001.1:91878-222752 GCA_964645005.1 uncultured Hyphomicrobiales bacterium
CAAGCTTAAACCTGCAGCAAGCTAAAGCTTGCTGTTGCAATCTATTACGAAAAAATTTTGCATTTTGGGAATTAAAACTAATTCAATGGCAAAAACAGCACAAATAGCGCTTCCAATCCCGTCGAAACAGTTCTTCACCTATCTCATTCCCGAGGAGATCGGGGAAAATGATCTCATCGGCAGGCGTGCGCTCGTACCTTTCGGCAAACGCACGCTTACCGGCGTCATCATCGAGACAGCCGAATCCGATGACACCGGCAAACTCAAACCTATCCACGAACTGCTCGACGTCAAGCCGTCCTTCTCAACTAAGCACCTCGGATTCATCCGCTGGATAGCCGATTATTACTACTCGAGCCCCGGCGAGATACTCAGGTCCGCTCTGCCGCAGGGAATGTCGCCGCAGAGCGTACTCAAGATCCACATAATCAAGGAAATAACCGGCGACGACATAAAAAAAATATCCAAACGCGCCCCGAAACGTGCGGAACTTCTGCAAAAACTTTCCGGGCATTCAGGTTACCTAACGGTCAAATTTTTGGAAAAGGAACTCAAAAGCGAGAATATAGCCGCGCAATTGACGAATCTCGAGCAGCAGGGCTTCATCGAGATCGAACGCATTGTCGAAAAGGACATCCGCTCGAAAAAGCAGAAAGCCGTCGCCCTCACCGAAGAATTAATGAACGACGAAGAAAAGCTCAAAGAGATCTTCGACGAACTCGACGAAAAAGCCCATAAGCAGTCCATGCTCTTGAGCCACATCTATCTTTACGAAAAGCTCAATTCCGCGCCGGCACTTGTTTCTGACGCGCTGCGGGAAATGCAGGCTTCGATGTCCGCCCTCAACGCCCTGAAGGAAAAGGGATACGCCCGCATCATGGAAGTCGAAGTTGACCGCGCCCGCCGCGAACCTTTAGGCGAATCCCTCGCTCCGAAAGACGAGATCTCGTTCGAATTAACCGACGAGCAAACTGCCGCCAGAGATACTATCTTCGAAGCCCTGACAGCAGCCAAATTTAAGCCCTTCCTGCTTTTCGGCGTGACCGGCAGCGGCAAGACCTTGCTATACATGCACGCCGCAAGAAAAGCCCTTAACGAAGGAAAAAACGTACTCATACTCGTGCCTGAAATATCTCTAACACCGCAATTGATCGACCGTTTCGAGAGGGTTTTCGGCAGCGAAACAGCCCTCTACCACAGCCGCATGTCCGAAGGCGAGCGCTTCGACACTTGGCGGAACATCCGCGAAGGGAAATCGCGCATAGTTCTTGGCGCTCGTTCGGCAATATTCGTACCGCTGGAAAACATAGGACTGATAATAGTTGACGAAGAGCATGAATTTTCCTACAAGCAGGAAAAAGGACAGCCCGGCTATCATGCGCGGGATTGCGCCGTCGTTCGCGGGAAAATGGAAGATGCCGTCGTAGTGCTGGGTTCGTCAACGCCTTCGATCGAGAGTATGTACAATGTCGAATCCGGCAAATACGAACTGCTCGAGCTCACAAAACGCGCTGACGACGCCGAAGCCCCGCCAATCGAGGTCATCGACATGCTCAACGCCCGCAAGAAAGGTCGCACAGCGGGCAATTACTCTATCGACCTGCTGAACGACATAAAAGACCGCATCGAAAAAGAGGAAGGAACCATAATCTTCCAGAACAGGCGCGGCTTTTCATCGTACCTGGAATGTCCTGACTGCGGGCATGTCCCGATGTGCACAAACTGCGACGTCACTCTCACTTTCCACAAAAAAGTAAACCAACTGCGCTGCCATTACTGCGGCTACACCATCCCTGCGTTCAAAGCCTGCCGCGTATGCGGCTACCCCGAGATGAAAGAAAAAGGTTCCGGCACCCAGCGCGTCGAGGACGAACTCAGCGACCGACTGCTGCAGGACGACGTCGAAGCCGACGTAGTCCGCATGGACCTCGACACCACCCGCCGGAAAGGCGCCATGCGCCGCATCTTGAAGGACTTTGCCTCGGGGAAAACGGATATCATCGTCGGCACACAGATGGTATCCAAGGGGCTCGACTTCGAGCGGGTGACACTTGTCGGCGTGTTAAATGCCGACCTGCACTTATTCCTGCCGGATTTCCGTTCCGCCGAGCGCACTTATCAGATCATCAATCAGGTAGCCGGCAGAGCGGGCAGAAGCAGGGACAAGAAAAGCAAGGTCATCGTCCAGACTTCCCACCCAGAGCACCCTGCTATCGTAACCGCCGTCAGAAACACCTACAATGAATTTTACCGAGAAGAGCTAAAAACCCGCCGGGACGCTTTCTATCCGCCGTATTCTCGCTTTGTAGTGATCGAATTTTCCGGCAAAGATGAGAAAAAGACGGAAACTCAATCCCGCCATTTCGCCTCATTCCTTCCCATGAAGAACAAGGTCATGGAACGGCTGGGACCCGTCCCGCCATTCATTGCCCGCCTGAAAACCTACTACCGACGGATAATCATCATCAAGAACAACAAGACTGCCGACGCATCCGGCAGGATCCTGCGCAAACACCTCGACCGCGCCTTCGACGAATACGGAAAGAAATACTCGACCTCGGCGGTACGGATTAAGGTGGACATTGATGCGTACGGGGCGGTATAGTTCGTCCAATCCAGTCTTTTTCATCAAAACAAATTTTCTCGTAAATTTTAATTTAATAAATTATGGATAAAGGTTAACGGCAAACGGCTAAAGTTAAGGAATCAGGCGGTCAATTTGGCGGTGTCCCAAAACTAAGAAAATATCATACCTGCGAATGTCTTTAGAGGCTGCTTCAGCAGGGAAGGAATCTTATTCCCCTCATTGAGGGATGGCACGCCGAAGTTGAAGCGCAGCGGAAACCACGCCTTGGCGTGGGCGTGACGGGGTGGACTCTTAATTCCCCTTAAAAAAGGAGACAAAGGGGGTTGTATTAATTCTTAATTCCTCATTCTTAATTCGTAATTGAATGCCCCGTCTCCGTCAGATATTACATCTAACGAAACACCTCATATACAACTGTCATGCTTTCTATTCCCCAAATCATCTAAATCCCAAAATCCCCCGAATCACAGTTCAAAACAAAATCAGGGAAATCAGAATAATCAGCCCAAATATGCGGTTCAAGCCTGTAACCGGCAGCCTATAGCCAAAAAATTGATACCAGTTCAAAATCGGTCTCATTTGGCATCAAAAAACATCAAAATCACTTGAAATGGGCGCCGGTTCAAACAAAACGATGACACCTAAAATTAATCCGGTTGATACCAAACGATTAATACTAAGACTTTTTAAATTTTAAACAAAATTCAGGTTCCGGATAAACTCAATCATCATATATTTCAGGAATTTTTTCTTAATTTTATACTTTACAGAATTTTACTTAACAAACAAACAGACGACAAAAATGCGTTTACCATTACGCATAGCATTGCGGTACATATTTTCGAGGCGGTCGTTCCATTTCATCACCGTCATCACCTTCATCTCGATAGTGGGGATTACGGTGGGCGTAGCTGCGCTGATAACGGTAATCTCTATCTTCAACGGTTTCGGCGATTTAACCGAAAAGCAAATCGTCGGCTTCGATCCGCACATCCGCATAACCTCGGAAAATGAAAATCCGGAGGAAACCTTCGAAAAATTGCTGCCGGAGATTCAAAAAATCGAGGAAGTTAAGGCGGCATCGACGGCTATCCGCGGAAGGGTTGTCGCCACAAAAGGCTCAAACGTCAACGTCTTCAACCTTATTGCGCTGCCGCCGGAACGCAGCGATTACTATTCCATCCTTGCTCGCAACGTCACTATCGGCGAGTTCGACCTTACTGGCGGAAACCTGCCCGGCATCGTTCTGGGGATAGCGTTGGCGGATAAGCTAAACGTCCTTCCAAAAGACACGCTTATCCTTATGTCGCCCAAAATGGTAGAAACATCGCTCAGAACTTACCGCAAAAAAGCAGGCATGAAATGCGTCGTCACCGGCATTTTCCGCACAAACTTCGAGGCGGACCAAATCTACGGCTTCGTATCGGAAAGCGTCGGCAGGCAGCTATTCTCACCAATCCCGAAGACCTCATACACTATGGCTCTCAGGCTGGAATCTTTAGAGAAAGCAGGCAAAGTCGAAAAATCAATAAAAAAACTGCTGCCAGCCGGTTTCAACATCGTGACATGGAAAGACCTGAACGAAGAACTTTTCAACGTAATGGAATTCGAGCGCATGGCGGCATTCGTAATACTAAGTCTCATAATAATTATCGCCGCTTTCAACGTGCTCGCCTCGCTGTCGATGACCGTCGTCGAAAAGCGCCGCGACATCGCAGCGCTCAAATCCTTCGGAGCCACCGACAGACTTATCCGCAACACCTTCCTCACCGAAGGCTTGATAATCGGCGTCATCAGCACAACGCTCGGCACAGCTATAGGACTGTTCTTATGCTTCGGACAGATAGAATACGGCTGGTTCGCTCTGGACGGGCAGCAGTACATCGTGAATGCAATACCGGTGCTGGTAAATGCGACAGATGTTGCCATCATAGCCGTTTTTTCATTGCTATTATCCTTTCTGGCGACCATCTACCCCGCAAAGCGAGCATCAGATGTGGTTATCGCCGAATCTATAAGAGATGAATAAACCTGATTTTCAATAACATCAATCTACGGTAAACGATGCGCGATATTTCTCGGAAAGTTCCTTGGCGGAATTTTTTGCTTCACTGTAAGTTTTGTAACCCCATAACTTTACGCGATAGATAGGTTTGTGATTGTGAAGATAACGCTCATAGTAAGCTTGTTTGCCTTTTCTTTCCCATTCTTCCACTTTCAGCAAAGCCTTTTCCTCTGTCCAGGTCTGCTCGGCGATTATCTCAAATGGCATCAACTCCGGATCCAGCCATTTAATCTCCACCCGCCTGTTATAGTAAAGTTGCCATTCTTCCCTGGGGATATAATAGACAGGCTTATTGCTGCCCTCGGCTTTAACTCTTATCTGGTGCGGAGCTGCGCCTTTTGTGATTAATTCTCTTCGCACCAATTGCGCTCGTTGGAGTGACAATTGCTGATCCGTTTCACTCTTTTCCTCATAACTGTGACCAATCAACTGCACTGCATAGGCAGGATTATCTTTGAGAACTTCTGCCAATGATTCAATATTATCATGAAATTGTTCTGCAACTTTGTCAATACCCTCAGTATATGCGGCAACTGCTTGATAACCCGAATATTGAGCCCAAGGCTGAATAATTATACGTGTATCATCTGAGAGCACTTTTTCATCAAGCGGAATTGACAGCTTTGAATTTATTTCCCTGCATTTCCCCAGAAAATTGTCTACAGGAAACTCAACCGAGTAATGTGTTTTCCCGGAAAAGATAATTTCCTGAAGGATTAGATTGATGTTAGATATCTCATAATCCTGAATATAATAATACTTGCCCCCGGTAACGGAACAGAGATATTTTAAGGAGTAACTCTCTATAGCGCCGCCAATACCGATGATATAGATCGGGATACCAAATTCTTTAGCAATGTCCGCGACATCCTGAGCATCATAAATTATCGAAGAATTGTCCGCTCCGTAAACCACCATTATATATAAATTTTTTCCTTCTTTTTTTGAAGAACCTAACTGTACTATTGATTTAAAAGCTGTTTTATATAAAGCGCTTAAGCCGCTTTTTTCAGGGTGAGCATAGGTCTTTAGTCGCCAGTGGGCATTTTCAGCCGGTAATAATTTTGTAACCTGCTCAATATTTTGATTGAAAGTAGAAAACATCATAGCATCAGATTGATCAAGCTTTGAAGAGAATTCCTTTAAATTTTTTATCAATTGCGGAAGATTCTTAGCTGCTGCTGATTTTTCTACTGAAATCCCAATGTTCAATCCATCATCGGAGCTTGTGAACTCTTGTTCATTCAATACCGAGAGCTTAATTTGAGAAGTTTCATGCCTGCAAAAATTTTCAATATTTATCTGAGCCTGCTTTTCGGATAACCCTGGGATATAGTTGCCATATTGATCCAGAATTAAAAACTGAAGCTCAAGTTTATCATTATCATCGCCAGGATGAATGATTCTCATTAGCTTTATTTGACGTAAAGCATAATCACTACCTTTGTCAATTTTGCCGGACAGAAATTCTGATGGTTTGTAGGATTGATTAAGATCAAGGGGTGTAAGAGTTTGCGGACCTCTTCTCGGCGAGCCGGTATCTTTCGGATTCACAAACACCCTCCAGCTATATCTCATGGTTTCATCGTCCTGATGAACTGTGATTATATATTGTGTATCTTCACTCGGACTGACATAGGCACTGTCCAGCCCGTTAAACACTCCCTGTATCTTGTCAATTGTAACTTCATCAGCGTAATTGAAATGCCATTTGAGTTTGGCTGTTTCTCCTTTTTGAATTACGGAAAAGCCTTTTAGGTCAACCAGTTCAAGTGGGGGACTAGCACAGCCTGAAATTAAGATCACTATAATTATAATATAATATTTGTAAGATATTAAAGCCTGCTTTAAGCCCGTTTGAAGCATGATCTCTTCTGTATTTGTTAATTTTTTTTGTTAATATATAAAATTTATCCTAAAGTCAAAAAAGTAAACTTGATCGTGGTATAAGTTATCGGATGATTTCTTTGATCATTAAATGAAATTTATACATTTTGATTAATTCTTTTCTTTGTAAGGTAATAAGAGTGCGTTGCTTCAATAACTTTAGCAGCTTCAATAAATATTATTATAACCGAAGATATACCTACAACAAGAAGCCATTCATTTATTGTAAGAGGAACCGTGTCAAACAGAATTCTCATGAAAGGAACAACTACCGCTGAAATTAAGAGGAGAACATTCAGAAGCATTACACTCAGTAGAACTTTGTTAGAGAAAATGCCGATCGGGCTGAGCTTTTCACTGCGTCTTTCTTCGGGCAAATCAAAAACCTTGGGGTGTGGCAGTTTGAAGAATAATGACCTGTTGGGGGAACGTGAATTTTGAACATTCCAGATCTGGAAAAATGCCAGTACGCAAAACGCCAGTGTACGACCTTTTGCCAGATCTTCCGGCGTCGGGTCGAATACATTGGGAGTTGTATAATAAAACAGTCCGAGCGTACCAATCATCATGATTATTCCGGCAGCAATTATTCTGAAGAGAACCTGCCGGGTAACAAGTTCTGATGATTGCTTGCTCGGTGGAAATACCATAACATCTCCGTGTTCCTTCTCAAAAGCGAGTGGAAATGTCGATGTACCGTCAGTGACTAAATTTATCCATAGCAACTGTGCGGGCAGTACAGGCAAGGGGAGCCCAATAGCAACTGACATTGCTATTGTCAGTATTCCACCGAAACTTGTACATAAAATATATAAAATTATATGCTGTAAATTATGCAGGATCACTCTTCCCCGGCGCACTGCACTTACAATTGTAGCGAAATTGTCATCCATCAACACCATGTGAGAAGCAGATTTGGCTACATCCGTCCCTGAACCCATTGCTACGCCTATATCAGCCTGCTTTAAAGCCGGAGCATCATTTACACCGTCACCTGTCATTGACACGATATTTTGATGTCCCTGTAACTGCTTTACAATCCTGAATTTATGTTCCGGAGCAACTCTAGCATAGACATCAATAAACGGTACTTTGTCAAACAGGTCTTCGTCGGACATAGTATCCAACTCTGTGGAACTCACGGCATAAGGCATTTCCTTTTCACGGGCTAAGCCAACATTTTTTGCTACGGCGCGCGCCGTTTTAACATGATCTCCTGTGATCATCACAACCCTTACACCTGCATTATAGCATTCTTTGACAGCCTGTGCAGCTTCCGGACGAACAGCATCAAATATACAAGCGAATCCAACGAATTTCAGATCCTTCAGATCTCCCAGTCCGATTGGTTTATCCGGGCATTCATCGCATGCCGCCAGAGCAAGAACACGCAATCCTTCTTCAGAAAATTCGCTGACTTTTTCCCTTAAAGCTTCAATTTGTAAAGGGGATTCACTGCCATCCGCCTCATATTGTTTCGAGCACTTCTCGAGTACCTTCTCAGGAGCGCCCTTCACCAAAATATGCTTTTCCTCTTCGTTCATGGCACGAACAGCCATCAGTTGTATCTCCGATTCAAATGGGATATCCACTTTAACATCCGATTTTTCATGATCGAATCCCATCTTATGCGCGGCTATCATAAGCGCGCCTTCGGTTGGATCGCCGTTTATTTCCCATTTTGCACCATCTTTTGAAATAAATGACTCCGTGCAAAGCGAACTGATCAAAGAAAAATATTTCAAAATCTTCGAATCATTGTAAGATACTTTTTTACCGGTAGACAAAGACTTTACTTCACCATCTATTTCATAACCGCTTCCCGTAACTTCATATACTTCGCCGCCGCCATACATCTTTTGTACGGTCATTTCATTTTTCGTCAATGTACCCGTCTTATCAGTGCAGATCACATTTGTACTGCCAAGAGTCTCTACCGCTGCCAGTTTCTTAACTACGGCATTATGCTTCGCCATTTGATACACACCAATGGACAGAGTGATTGTCACTGCCACCGGCAGTCCCTCCGGTATCGCAGAAACCGCCAGACCGACCGAAGTCATCAGCATTGTTACCCAGTCGTTGCCTCGCAGAAAACCAACTATAAAAATCGCAACTATTATCGATATTATCGCTATACTCAAAGCCTTACTGAACTTGGCTATCTTTGCCTGCAACGGAGATACAGTCTCTTCCGCTTCCGCTACACGCTGCGATATTTTGCCGAACTCAGTCTCATATCCAACTGAAGTCACTACTGCCAGCCCGCGCCCTCTTTGAACGATTGTCCCCGAATAGATCAGCGAGATTCTATCGCCGAGAGGCACATTCTCCCCGATCTCCACATTGGGGAACTTATCCACGGCAAAAGCCTCCCCTGTCAACATTGATTCATTCACCGAGAGATTATGCGTTTCCACAAGCCTCGCATCGGCAGGCACCTTAACTCCGCTCTCCAGTACAAGTATATCACCACATACAACATCGGTGGTCTGAATGGATTGTTTCTTACCGTCTCTTATCACAGTTGCTTTCGGTGAAGCCATTTTTTGCAGTGCCTTCAATGCATCCGCGGCTTTTCTTTCCTGGAAGAAACCGATTAAAGTATTTAGCACCACTACAAATGCAATTACAATAGTATCTTTGGGATGACCGACAACATAGGTGAGTATAGCCGCTGCTACAAGAATATATATCACGGGATCATTGAATTGCTCGAATAAAATTACAAGGGAAGATTTGGATTTTTGCTTGATCAGCTCATTACTGCCGTATTTTTCCCGCATTGTTTCAATCTGATCGGAATCCAAGCCTTTATCTTTGCTTACTCTAAAATAACTAAGAGTTTCATCTACTGTTTTTGCGTGCCATGTCATTTCTTTTTTACTATCACTTTTTTGTCTAAAGTTCAAAAATTATTAAACTTTAAATATAATAATTAGTAGTCATATAATGATGAAATTTTTCAAGAGAAAATTATTCTTTCATAAAAGGCTCATATAATTTGGAAATATCATAGCTTGGCATAGCAATATGGAACTGGTTTTCCATGACAATTTCTATCAAATTATTTACTTCACCCTTAAGCTTTGTCATCGCTACTTTATGATGTTCCTTCCAGTCTTCGTTTTCCGATTCCCCTATAGCCAAAACCACAGTATATTCCTTCCATTTCTCAGGATATTTATCGAAAGTCAGCATCCCCGGCATTACCACTATCCCCTCGAATAATTCCGGGAAATATCTCGCATAATTAAAAGCCGCATTACCTCCGTGCGAAGTCCCCGCCGCCAGCCAATTATTCTCCGTAACATTCTCTTTCTGCTTGACAAGTTCGGTTAAGTTCTTAAAATCCTCTTCAGTAAAGTCCTTCAAAGTAAATTCCTCTTTCGCAAAAGGCATAATAGTTATATATTTAGCCTGAATATTATCAGCTCTAAAATAAACTCCATAGCATAGATCAATCACCCGCCCATCTGCTAATCCCCCCGAAAGACCTATCAATGCGGGATATTTTTTTGTAGAATCATAAAAACGAGGATAGACCACCTTGTAAGCATATTTAGTGCCATTATATACAAATTCTTTTTTAGTCTGCTCATCCTTTATTTCCTGCGGTATAGTAAAAGCCTGAGAAAAAGATATAACTGCGGATGTTAAAAATATCATCAGAAAAAATAAAAACTTAACTTTCATTGAATTCATCCTGTTATTTATTATTTATTGAACTGAAAAAAATACGCAAATAATAACTTTATATTGTCATTATATGAATATTTATAGCATCCCTCTATCATCACAAAATCATCTAAGTAGAAAAATTAGCTTACTCCGATATGCCCTCTGCCAAATTTCATTCAACGCTGCGAGTCTTTTAAAAATAATTTAAAAAGTAAAACCTATATGTTACTATACATTTAAGCAAAATTAAAGAAAAACAGCAAACAGGGTTTTCAAAATTTAAAACAACTTTAGGTTATTGATAAATTTTTTTTATCTTTTTATTATCTTTGTTACTATAAAAATTCCGCAATCAAATAAAGATATATAATAACAATCAGGAGCTTATCATGATAGAAAAAATCAGAGAACAACTCGAAGACAAAGCTGACCATCTCCTCGGTTTTAGCAATCCAAAGATCAGCAAGGACCGCCTCAGTCTCCCCGGTCCTGACTTCGTGGACAGAGTATTCGCTCATTCCGACAGGAACAACCGCGTCCTTGGCAATCTACATTGGATGTTCAACAATGGAAGATTGGGCGGCACAGGCTATCTCTCCGTACTGCCGGTCGATCAGGGCATCGAGCACTCCGGCGGCGCAAGTTTTGCACCCGCACCGGATTATTTTGATCCGGAGAACATAGTGAAACTCGCTATCGAAGGCGGCTGCAATGCCGTTGCCTCCACATTCGGAGTGCTGGGCATGGTTTCAAGAAAATACGCGCATAAAATCCCTTTCCTTGTAAAGATCAATCACAACGAACTTCTCAGTTACCCCAACAAATATGATCAGGTGTTGTTCGGAAAAGTCGAGCAGGCTTACGACATGGGCGCTGCCGCTGTTGGCGCTACAATCTACTTCGGCTCGGAGGAAAGCCGCCGCCAGATCGTCGAAATAGCTGAAGCCTTCCAGTTGGCGCACGAATTGGGCTTGGCAACTGTCCTATGGTGCTACCTTCGGAATCCCGATTTCAAAAAAGACAAAGATTACCACAATGCAAGCGACTTATCGGGTCAGGCAAATCATCTGGGTGTCACCATTCAGGCGGACATCATCAAGCAGAAACTGCCAAAGAACAACGGCGGTTATCTGGCATTGAACCAAGGCGGTGTTTCCTTTGGCAAATACAATCAGAAAATGTATGACGAGCTTAACAGCGGCCACCCGATAGATCTCACTCGATACCAGGTGATAAACTGCTATGCCGGACGCTGCGGCTTGATAAACTCGGGCGGCGCTTCGGGGTCGAATGATTTTGCAGAAGCTGTCACTACTGCTGTAATCAACAAGCGGGCGGGCGGCACCGGCTTGATCTCAGGCAGAAAGGCGTTCCAGCGTCCGATGGCAGAAGGCGCCAAACTGCTGAACGCCATCCAGGACGTGTATCTATGCGATGATGTGACCGTAGTATAAAGATGTTATATTAGTGGCAAAAATTTTGTAAATTGAATCATACTCGCAGGGAATACAACCGTTTTTACAGCATTGATTTTAAACTCTTTGGTGTAGCTGTTTCGTGTTGGTTTACTCATATCTGATCTCCTTTTTGATAGTAAATTAATAAAAATTTTACTATCTAACTCATTGTCCGGTTTTTTGGGGCAGTTCAGGCAGTTAAAAATATCCGCAGTGATACCAATAAATTCCACAACTACATATCCGATCATACAGGGCAAATCTCAGAAAAACTCAATTTCCAAAAAGACTCTCGCCAGGATACCACTGACAATCATCCGGATTATCGGACCCGCTAATCTCTTTACAATCAACCATTTTTTCATTTTGGCAAAATTTTTGTTTATATTAATTTATAAATTTAAATATATTATAAATTTTTTGTTAAATATCAATAAATTTAATAAGTTTACTCAAATTTAATTTATAAATTTTAATCAAGATAAAAAATACACCGGCGAAATTTCAATGTCAAGGCAGAAAAATAGCGCTAAAACAAAATTCTTTTTTATAAGTTTTTCTATATTCATTTTTTTCATGAGTTGCGCAAGCTTATGGATAGTTCTCAAGCTCTTTCTGCCTGACTGGAACAGCGAAAAAATCGAAGAGGAATTCCAAAAATCCGGCATCAGCATTTTCGATGATGCCGGCAAAACCTCAATGGCGGCTAAATCCCAAAAAGAGCAGCTCAATCCTGACAAAACCTGCGACGATATCCTCAGCGAAGCGCTCAAACCCGACACAATGGAACTCATCTATATCCGTGTCAGCAGCCCCGAAAATATGAAAGTCCCCTATGAAATCGACACTGAAGCCGGCAAACGCTACCGCAAGATCTACAACGGCAGAAGAATAAATATCGCTGTTACCGGCGTGGATTCCCGGCTTGGCAGCAGATTCAAGCACGCCGACGCAAATCATGTCTTCTCGATCCTGATAAATAAAGGGATTGCGGAAATTACCGCCATCCCCCGCGACACCGAAGCCGACGCAGGATTGGAAGATTCCACCGGACAAAACAAACTTGCCGTAGTCCGCGGCTTGAAAGGAAGAAATGCATATCTCAAGGAAGCCGCCCGTATCGCAGGCTTGGACAGGATCCACTACTACGTCGAATTCGGATTCTCGCAGGCGATGGGTATTCTTGAGTGGCTCGGTTACGAGGAATCCGCAACCACATTGCAGGTGCTGCGTTCCCGCAATGCCCTTGATGGCGACGATTTCCAGCGCTGTTACAATCAGGCGCACTTCATGCGGCAGGTGATTGCCAAGCATTTCGAGAAATTCACCGGCATTCTTGGCGAGGTCACTATCCGCGGCGGACTCTCTCTTGTAGAAACAAATCTAAACCTCAAAAGAGCAAAATATATCATTTCCAAATTGAAAGCGCATGATTTCCCTAAAGATAGCAGCGCTATTTCAATCAGGATAAGACCGCCGATCCATCTAAGATTCAAAAAATACGACTTTACCGACAAACAAATCCTCGAGGCGCTGAAATACCAGGTGGAATACTATTCGAAAAATCACGCCAATAATTCAAAATCCATAGATGTAGCAAATAAGCTAAATTCTCTCATCCAATCGGCAATCGAGGATTCGGCGAAACATCCTGCGCTTGTTATCAGCAGGTTGAAGACATATTTTGACCAGAGAGCCTGGCTTCAAATTGCAGACAAGCAGGAAAGAAGCAGGCTCCGCGAAGAATTCGCCACCCTGCTGAGCAACGCATACAAACGAAAAAACAGGAACGGCAGGGCAGAGCAAATCCTCGCAGCTATGGAAGCAGAGAAAAAACTGCTCGGACACACTGATAATAAAAAGGCAAATGACACGACTAAATCCGTATTCGGCGATTCGACAAACTTTAGGAAAAAAGTACCATTTTGAAATTCAAAAACAAACATAATATGAAAACACTTATTCTTGTGCGACACGCAAAGTCAAGTTGGGACAATCCCAACATCCCCGATCACGAAAGACCGCTTAACAAACGCGGCGAGCGCGATGCGCCGTTTATGGGCGACATTCTGAAGGAAAAGAATTTAACGGTGGATATGATTGTTTCCAGCACCGCCTCCCGCGCCCATACAACCGCAATGGAAATCGCCAAAAGATTAGACTATCCCGTCGATAACATTGAGACTGACGAAATCATCTACCATGCCGGTGCGAAAAACATTCTCAAGCTTATCCAAACCTTCAACGATGACTGGGAAACAGTCATTATGTTCGGGCACAATCCTGATCTCAATTACCTCGCTTCCTACTTAAGCGGCGAACCCTTCGAGAAATTTCCAACCTGCGGCATCACCGCCATAGATTTCGATATTCATTCATGGATTGAAATCGACGACAAAAACGGCAGACTGAGATTTTTCGAGTATCCCAAAAAATACCCGAAAGAGGAAAGAAAAAAATATGATTAAAAACATCTTGAATAGTATTGCATATTTCTGTGATAGTACCTCACTCATTTCGGAGTAAACTAAATTTTTAAAAGAATGGGTAATTATAGTATATTCAGTTCTATATAAAGAAAGAAATAAATCAACATATTAACATATAGTATTTCTACAAGTTCTCGGTAAGGTAGCAATATCTGATATAAATTATTCTATTTTTCCCATCAGTTCAAGGAACGGAGGTTATCATGTTGAAATTTTTCAATTTACTGATGCTCATCATATTTTCTTCGGTAATAATGATGGGGTGTGCGGCAACAGCCGTTTCGCCGGTTACCGGTTTTTTATATACCGATGTAAAAGCGCCGGTATCCGTAACAGCCAATGAAGGAAGCAGCAAAGTAGGAACCGCTCATTGCTAATCTATACTGGGTTTTGCAGCTTATGGTGATGCAAGTGTAGCAGCCGCCATGAAAAACGGCAATATTAAAAAGGTCCATCATGTTGATCACAAGAGCTTAAGCGTTTTTGGTATCTATGCTAAATACACTGTAATTGTCTATGGAGAGTAATTCTTGAACTTTTTTCTTTGCGGTTAATACATATTAATTTCGGAGACAAATTATGAAAAACTTTACCATAAGTTCATTATTAATAATATTAGCATCGATAGTTCTCTCAAGTTGTGCAATGATACAAACCAACCAGTATACGGGAGCTAATTACACTTCCGTAGGGCGTGCATATACAACAGTTGGCAATGCTTCCTGGTGGATCAATTATCTTGATTTGGATATACCGTATTATATCTCCGGAAATGCGGCGGCATCTGCTCCGGTATCAGGCGGTACTTTCCAAAGGCTTAAAGCGCCTCTTGCCGTCGTTGGTGCCACCGACAGCACCAAAGTCGGCAAAGCATATTGTGAATCAGTATTGGGGCTGGTTGGTATCGGTGATTGCAGCATTCAAGCTGCGATGAAAGACGGTAATATAACAAAAATTAACCACGTTTCTTACGAAAGCCTAAATATATTAGGCTTGTTTGCAAGATTTACAGTAGTTGTTTACGGAGAATAAGATAATTCTGATATACCTTTCCCCCTGACCTGTATCCTCGGATACATTCAGGGGCAAGGGAAATTTCTAATTTACGTCCCGGTGCCTGCATTATTAAACTCAATCCTTCGACTTAGAGAATAGCACACTTGTATTCGGGAGACAATTTTTGAGTTCCTCTATCTTTTCTTCAAGGTTGTCATTGCCTGTAAGATCAAGCACCTTCAGATTTTTCAAGCTGCATATCTCTTTTGGAAGCTCACGAAATTTATTGTTCGCAAGGTTCAGTTCAGCTAGATTGTCAAGCCTGCCGATTCGGGGGGAAATTTCGCGCATCTTGTTGTTGGAAAGATCGAGCCAGTGGAGATTTTTTAGCTCGTCGATACAGCAATCCATGCGGCGGATCTTATTCCCCGACAGATTCAGGTATTTCAGCTTCTTCAGGTCAAATATTCCGTATGGAATATAGCGGAAGCGGTTATTAGCAAGGCTCAGATTGACTACGTCCTCAGGTATATCCTCCGGGAGTTCACGCAGCTTGCTGTTATCATGATTCCTTACATTTGTCGGTTTTTTGTCCAATCCTTTGATCACGCCGAATTGATCAAGCTGAGCTTTCAGATTCTCCATATCTGAAACCAGATCGTCCACCGGAACGGGGCTGCCCTCTTTCATATCAATGATTCTCTTATATATCTCCAGCGCCTTCTTCATATTATTTTTGGCTTCAGCGATCCATTCTGCGGAGTTATCCCTTATGCCCATATCGCGAAAAAGGTAGCCGTAGTATTCATAAGCCACTGCCGACCAGTACTTGCCTTCCCACGAGCTGTTATACTGTTTTAAAACCAGAGCCTTACCCCGGCTTAGATATTTCGAGGCATTTTGGAAATCGCCGTTCTCCCTGTATGAATTTCCCAGTTTCAGAAAACGCTTTCCTTTTTCGAAAGGGGTGTCCTTCGCGCTCTGAACATCCTGACTATTTATTAACAGCAATAATATGAGCGCTGCAAAAATTATATTTATAAACCGTTTCATTTTATTCCCTTATGTTTTTATTTAAAGACCCGTTCTCCATATTGCGAAACGAATTCCAAGACTTATAGATGTAAGATCGATATTTCCCAAATCCGCTCTGGGTATCCGACTTTCATAGAAGACAATATCTTCCGTAGGACTGTACCACGACCATGCAAAATATAGCTCCATCGGGAAAAGTCTGCTATAGTTCATAATATTGAACTCGAATCTTAGGCGCGGTCCTTCGTAAGTCAGTTTTCGGGAATTACTATTATAAGGAACACCATCTGCCCAGAAATAGCCTATTCCCAGCTTCAGACCTCCATAAAAATCAGAAACCTGGAAAACCTCCGGAATATTCGCAGCTAATCCTACAGTATAGAAATTATTATTCCAGTCTTCAACAACGTGGTCATCGATTTCTTCAACAAAGATTCTCTTTTTTATCCTTGGCGCCACATATTCTCCCCAAATATCAAGATATTTTCCAAAGCCAAAGAATTGCCCGGCATTAAGCGTTATCATACCGCCGATTGAAATGTCAGTTTCTACTCTGCCGTCATTAATGAAAACCTTATGACCGGAGAGCCCGAAACTTACAATGGTCTGGCTGTGTCTTAAAACATCGGCATTAAATTTCCTTAGCGAGTCCTTATGCGCTTGAAGTTTCTTATAATACCCGTATTGCAGAGAATCAACAAGAAAGCTGAGATTTTCATTCTCTTCAACCAGTTTCCGCATTTTTTTCTTATAAAAATCCAGATTGGTATTTTTCAGATTGCTTTTGAAAAGCTCATTTTCTACATTGTCGAGTTCTTTTTTATATTGCTCCAAAGATTTTCTCAGCTCTTCCAACTGTTGTTTATGCGGTCTTTCACCCAGTGCTATTATTTCCTGTTCAAGATTCCTTGCCATATTGTAATATTTCTTGATCATCGGAACGTCGAGTTCCAGCAGATCATCAAAAGTAGGCTTTATTAATCGAGTTTTCGGTTCGACGCCGTAATATTTCAACTGGCTGTAGAGCATTGCAGCCATCTCGTAGTACTCCAGCAATTTGACTGTAAACATATTATCCGTCACCGTATACATCTCCAGTTGTTCATCAGGAGGAAGTTCAGGCACTTCAATTATTGGCTTGGCAGAGAAAGACTTTGCCGCTGTCAATGCCGAAATTATCAGTATCAATAAGATAGTTCTCATTTCGATTCCTTTTAATTTATTTAATTTCAACTAATTACTTTTAATCAAATTATAACAAATCAAAATTTATGCCATTAATGACTATTTTTAGGTTCGTTCAAATACACCCCTTGCAGCGCAGCGTAATCTCCACTCAGATTTGAGCGTGACAGGGTTATTTCCCCTAAAAAAGGGATTAAGCGGGTTCTACTTTTGAGGCTGACCATTAAGTAAGAAAAACTAGTCACACTTCGACTCCGCTCACTATGACACTCCCATGAACACTTGTTTTTGTCATCCAGAGCGGAGTCGAATGATAGGCAAAAACAACATTTGGGGCAGCCTCATTCAGTGTAATAAGAAATTCTTACACCCTTCTCCCGCTGCGAGAAAGGCTGGGGATGAGGGGGAATAAGAGATTGTTCATGTTCTTTAATGCAAAATTTGGGTTCAATTATCCCGGATTTTTCATTAAATATGTACATTTATTTGTAATCTCTTGCAACAGCATGCTTTAGCTTGCTGGTTTTTCGAAGTTTTCCAGTTCCTTTGCAAAGTGCTAAAGCACTTTGTTGCTAATATTTATGAGCAAAACCAAATTTTCTAATGAAAAAAATGGGTTAAACAAATCGGAAATGTCCCGCAGACTTCTATAATAAGCGGGACATTTTAATATATTTATGAATATTTTCGGCTACTTAGCTTCCGCCGCCGCTTTCTCTTTTTCTTCCGCTTCGATGCGCTGCCGCTCGAGCTGGTTATCCCACCAAGCGGGATCTTTCAGATATCCGTCGATAGCTCTGGCTGCCGTTCTGCCTGCGCCCATGGCGAGGATAACCGTAGCGCCTCCGGTGACAATGTCGCCGCCTGCGAAGACGCCATGCTTGCTTGTCATCATCGTCTTTTCGTCAGCTTTAATGTTGCCCCATTTGTTGACTTCAAGCTCGGGCGTGGTGTTGCTTACGATAGGATTCGAGCCGTTACCGATAGCCACTACCGCAACTTCACACTCAATATCTTCTACTGCGCCTTCAATCGGCATGGGACGCCTTCTGCCGGATGCATCAGGTTCGCCAAGTTCCATCTTCTGCATTCTGACGCCACGCAGCCAACCGTTGTCGTCGCCCAATAGCTCTATCGGCGAAGCGAGCAGTTGAAATTCCACACCTTCCTCTTTGGCATGTTTGATTTCTTCAATACGTGCCGGCATCTGCGCTTCAGTCCTGCGATAAGCTATAACAGCGCGTTTAGCGCCAAGACGCAGCGAAGTACGCACCGCATCCATAGCAGTATTACCGCCGCCGAAAACGACAACTGTCTTATCTTTCACGTCAAACATAGGTGTGTCACTGTTCGGAAAATCATAAGCTTTCATCAGGTTAACGCGAGTTAGGTATTCATTAGATGAATAAACGCCGTTCAGATGTTCGCCCTGAATATTCAGGAAATAAGGCAAGCCGGCGCCAACACCAATGAATGCCGCATCAAATCTGGCGAGTAATTCATCGACAGTTTCGATCATTCCTACGACGTAATTTGTCTCGAATTTCACGCCGGCGGCTTTCAGTCCATCGACCTCCGCCTGTACTATATCTTTTGGCAGCCTGAATTCAGGGATTCCGTATATAAGCACACCGCCGATTGAGTGCAGCGCCTCGAAGACAGTGACTTCATGTCCCATCTGTATGAGATCTCCCGCACAGCTAAGACCAGCAGGTCCACCACCGATTATAGCGACTTTTTTACCTGATTTTTCCTTCAACTCGGGAATTTGTATTCCTATATTCTCTCTTTCCCAATCTGCCACGAACCTTTCAAGATGTCCGATAGCGATTGATTCTTTCTTCTTAGCCACTACACAAACTTTTTCGCATTGCTCTTCCTGCGGGCAGACGCGTCCGCAGACTGCCGGCAGGGCGTTGTCTTTCTTGAGGATTGCCGCTGCTTCCTTGAATTTGCCCTGCGACACCATCTCGATGAAATCGGGTATCTTCACTTCTACCGGACAGCCATCGATGCACTTCGGCTTTTTGCAGCGGATGCACCTGTCGGCTTCGCGTTTAGCCATCTCGATGGTGTAACCAAGATTCACTTCGTTAAAATTTTTATTTCTAACCTCGGGTTCCTGCTCGCACATTTCAACCCGGGGTATTTTCATTCTCTCTTTGTTGGTCAATTCAGCCATTATGTTTCCTCCCCGGCTTTTTCCCGTTTTTTCATTTCCTTATCAAACATTTTATCATAGTTACATTTGAATTCTTCAAGCGAAGTATGTTCCTGCTGTAGATATGTCTTGTTGCGCTGTGTCAGCGTTTCAAAATCTACCTGGTGTGCGTCGAATTCAGGACCTTCTACGCATACAAAAACAGTTTTCCCATCAACGACAGCCCTGCAGCCGCCGCACATACCAGTTCCATCAACCATTATGGGATTAAGACTTACAACTGTTTTAATTCCATACTTTTCCGTCAATTTCGCAACTGCCTTCATCATTGGAATAGGACCAATGGCGAGGACGAAATCTATCTTTCTGCCGGAATCGATCAATTCCTGTAATTTATCCGTGACGAAGCCATGAAACCCGTAAGAACCATCGTCAGTCGTGGGATAGACCTCATCGACGACATCCTTCATTTCATTTTCAAGGATCACATGTTCGCTCGTTCTGCCGCCAATTATGCTTATGACATGATTACCCGCTTCCTTCAAGGCTTTTGCTGTAGGATAGGCTATAGCCGTTCCGACACCGCCGCCAATACTGACTGCCGTGCCGAAATTCTCTATCTCGGAAGGCTTGCCAAGCGGTCCGACCAGATCCTGGATGAAATCGCCTGCTTCGAATGTATTCAGATATTTAGTTGTCTTTCCGATTCCCTGTACAATGATATTGATTGTGCCTTCATCCGAATTGGAATCTGCAATTGTAAGGGGAATTCTTTCGCCTCTTTCGTGTACCCTAAGAATTATGAATTGCCCGGGCTTCCTTTTTTCGGAAATCTTTGGAGCCACGATCCGGAAAAGCTTAATGTCGGGACCGATAAATCTGGCTTCTATAATTTGGTTCATATAATCTCCTGATAATTTGTATCTCTTCGAGCCGTTAAACACGATTGACCATTAATAAAATTTTGTTGTTTAGCCTACCCTATATTACTGTTTTTCATACTTTTACAAGTTTCAAATATCAAAATTATTGAAAAAATCATTGAATATCAATGTTTTTGGATGTGTGTAACCGTTGATGTGTTAATGCTTCCGGATAATTAAATATATAAATCGAGTATTTTTACATAATTTTTTTCTGTTATCGCTATCATAAATTACTAAATCACTTCAAATCTTCCCTTATCTCGCCATTTGGCAGCATATTATCGGGGTGATAGTCACCTCTTTCAACCATTTGATATCTAACGCATTTCTTGCTGCCAACCAGACAGTAATTATCTACCCAGTATCGCTCCAATTTACCCTCTTCAGTATATCTCTTTATCGGGCATTCTTCATACCAAACACAAGTTTTATAAGTAGTTTTTTCTCTCATGATTTTTTGATTATCCTCTGTTTATTCATGTATTTAAATAAAGAAAACTTATTTTAGAAGTTCTTCAAGTATCTCACCAGCCTATCCACTATTTCCGTTGCTTTCCCTTGAAGGAAAATATCGGTAATACTGCCGGTATATTCGGAATGCACGATATTTATTTCAATCATTTTGGCGCCGTATTCTTTTGCCTGCAGTGGGATCAATGATGCAGGCATTATCTCGCCGGTAGTTCCTATAAGCAAGAAAACATCCGCCAATTCTATTTCTCTGAAAGATTTCGAACGAGCCGGTTCCGGTATAGGCTCCCCGAAAAAGATGAAATTGGGCTTAAGAATATCACCGCACCCGGTACACAGCGGCGGCAAACTATCGAGGGAAACTTCCTTCACCGGGTAAATTTTGCTGCATTTTCGGCAGACCAGTTCCCTGGAATTGCCATGGAACTCGTAAACTTCACTGCTGCCAGCTTCCTGGTGCAAATTATCGATATTCTGCGTTATCACGGACTTAATGAAGCCCTCTTTTTCCAACTCAGCCAAACCTTTATGAGCCGCGTTAGGCTGAGCGCTCCCGAAAAAATCGTAAAAGATCTCTTTTATCAATTTCCATGATTCCGTTGGATGGGAATTAAAGTATCGAATATCCAGCAAGCCGGGATCATATTTATTCCACAACCCGTTTTCACCTCTGAATGGCGGAATACCGCTTTCCACGGATATTCCTGCACCGCAGAAAGCAGTTACCCGAGAAGCATTTTTTATAACTTTTGCTGCTTCTTTGATTTTGTTTTCCATATAATCACTCGCTATAAAGTCTTTATTATTATCAAAATTATCGAACATTATAATAATAAAAACTCATCAAAAAACAAATAAAAACAGCATTAAAAGATTTTACAACAAATTAACATTAATCCAGAGGAGTTAAACCCATTTTTTTTTCATTAGAATTCATCTATCATGCGAAAACCAAGTACTATACGGTCATTGCGAGGAACGAAGTGACGAAGCAATCTCAAAAGTTAAGAGATTGCTTAGCCCTGCTAAAGCGGGATTTAAAGACATTCGCAGGAATAACAATCTCATACTTTTGGGTCAGTCTAAAACGTTTCTAAGCAAGTTAGCTGTTATTTGCCACAAATGAAATTTTTGCGTTTTGAACCCGGGTAAAATGATATATTACATTCGGATTTAACTTAGTACTTCTCCTGGACGTATGAGAAATCCGACATCGGCGGTCTGATATAGTCCTCATCAATATTTCTGGGAGCAAGTTCTATCGGATCAGGGGTAACATCTTCATATCCGATCATATCAAGTATATGAGAGATACAATTCAGACGGGCTTTGCGCTTATCGTCAGATTCAACGACATACCAGGGAGCCTGCTTGATATCGGTATATTTGAACATCTCGTCCTTGGCTTTGGAATATTCCGCCCACTTTTCATAGGAAGCGATGTCCATCGGGGATAGCTTCCATCTTTTAACCGGGGTTTCCGACCGCTGGCGGAAGCGCTTCTCCTGCTCCTCATCACTGACCGAGAGCCAGTACTTCAAGAGAATAATTCCGGAGCGAACCAGCATCCTTTCAAATTCTGGGCAGGATCGCAGGAATTCCCTGTATTCTTCCTCGGTGCAGTAGCCCATTACATGCTCCACACCGGCGCGGTTATACCAACTGCGGTCGAAGATGACTATCTCGCCCGCCGACGGCAAATGCGCGACGTACCTCTGGAAATACCACTGGGTGCGTTCCGTATCGGATGGTTTGGGCAGGGCGACAACTCTGCAGCCGCGTGGATTCAGACACTCGGTGATCCGCTTTATGACGCCTCCTTTGCCGGCTGCATCGCGCCCTTCGAATAATATGACAACCCGTAATCCTTTGAATTTGCTCCAATATTGGAGTTTTATAAGCTCTTTCTGAAGTTTGGATAGTTCTTCTTCGTAGAATTTTCGCTTCAGCTTCCCTTTTTTGTTGTGTTTTTCGTCGGAAAGGTCAGCTTCTTTGTTTTTTTGGTTATGTCCCATAAATGGCTCTCCTCAGGTGTCACATATAAAGAGCTAATATTTTATTAAAAATTAGTAATTTATTAAATAAAATGCAAATATTGATATAAAAAAAGTAAACTAAGCAACATGGAATTTTTTGCTGCTCAGCTTACATTGCCAGATAAAATTATTTGACAGGAAAAAAGATATGGGTTTCAAGGTCTTCTACGTGTACTTTTGAAGGATCATTCAGATAGACCTCATAAGAGTTACCTGCAATCTGTAATTTATTATCCTTTATGTATTTCATTATTTCTTCATAGGTGTTATGGGATTCTTCGTAAGCTCCCTTGTGTATTGCTTTCACTAATTTGCCGCCGGGTAATTTATCCAGTCTCAGTCTGCCGTTCGGGGTGGGTATTTCATCGCTGTTCAGGGGAAAAGCAGCTTCGAAGACCCATTTTACATTCTTGTCAAATTGATTATTTATTGCCAGCGGGGGTCCTGCGAGCATAATCTGATTTTTCCGCATAAAAGTGGAGATCTCATCGTAGGCTGAACTTAACTTTTCGCTGATCTCTTTTGAATCCAGCGAGCTTGAATCCCTTATGCATAAAATATGCTGCATGTCTTTGATGACAATGGAGATGCCAGATTTCGGCAATTTCTCGGTGACTTGCTTAAGATTTTGCAAGCCGTCATCAAACATGGCGCCTACTGAGTTTTCCATGACGCCTTTAGCCCATCTCATGAAAAAGCCCAATTCGCCTTCCATCATCCATGTAATTGTTGTTGAATCATCGACCTGTTCGAACTTCCAGGTACCCTTGCCCATGTCTTTGCCGCCGAAGATCAATTTTGTATGTATCTTTTCATAAGGTTTGCTTTCTATGAGAGTCAGTGTGCCATTGCCGACTTTTCCTTCTTCGCTGACCCAGCTATATTCAGCTCCCTGCCCGGATAATGGACCATTGTAGGTTATTTTCATATTGGGATCTATATCCGTCCATGGCGACCATTTTTCCCAGTTTTTGATTGTGTTTACCTGTGTGAAGGCTGTTTTAGGGGAAGCATCCACTTTTATTGAACGCTCAACATACATATCCGAAGGTAGAAAGATGGAAACTACAAAGAAAAGCACAATGATGAGCAAAATGAATATTAATAGAAATTTTAGAAATTTCATCTGATGCCCCTGTAGATTGTTAGACAATTATCTGAATCATAAGTTAAAAATTTTTATTATTTTTTCACAGAGATTTTTAATCTTAGCAATTTTTTATTTATTTCGCCAAATTTGTAACTTGTTCCGTATCTTATGCGACATCCTGTATAAAAGAAATAATTAGCTGGAAAATCATGGATAAGCATAGCAGTCAGGAAAAATTTATGAAATTGCTGATGCCGGCAGGCTGGACTGTCTAAAGGTAAACATAAGAAGAAAATAGATTTTAGTGGTATGGATGGCGGCGTGTATCGGGTTCGGCATGAATGTTAAAATTTAATCCCATAGCCGGTCCAATAGCCTTTTTAAACTGACTAAAAGCTGTTGAAGGAAACACTAATGCCAAAGTAATTATCAATAGCAACTGCCTTTTCATTTTGTACCTCAATTTAAACATTGTTAATAATAATTTCTTATAAAGCAAATAATTGATTGTTTATTCAGGGTTTAACTGTAAAAGAAGTTGAATCGCTGATAAGAAAAAAAATGGATGGACTTATGAATAATATTTAATCAAAATCAGCCGCTCTTCCGAATTCGGATTGCTCAATGAATAAAATTTAATTTGTTTAAATCTGATGGTATAATCATACTTTATTTCAATGGTTTATATATTTTAGATTTGTTGATTTTACTCAAAATCACTTAAATTTATTAAAATTATCTTAAAATTGAGTTAATTTATTTTTAAAATTCTGGTTTTATTTTCTTATATTTATAGCTGAAAATCATTCCGGTAACATCCGAAAGAAAGGAATTTTATTTATGGCTGAAACTTATAAAATCCTCGTGATTAAAACCGAGTTTAATAGCTTCGAGTATATAGAACGAATACTGGCAAAAGCGGGGAACGAGGTCATTGGCACATCAGATCACGACGAATTTTTAAATTATCTTCGAATGAATGGCATTGATATAGTGCTTCTTCCCTGGGATATAAAAACATTCGAAGGCGAACATTTCGTAAAAGAAGTCCGAAAGATAAATGAACACCCGCCTCTTGTAATAATGGTTCTGCCAATTGATTCCGATGAAGCAAAAGAATTTGCCCTTTATTCCGGTGTGGATGAATTCGTAACGCTTCCCTTGAATCTCGATGAATTACTTAGTTCAATTTTCGGGGGTATGGCTAAGAAAAATCAGAAACCACCGGATCTGTCTGATCAGCTATATTCAAGGTCCATAGAAGCTAAAGGAAAATTTCCCGTATTTGCACTTTCAGCAGGTTCAGGAGGTCCATCGATAATGTTTGAATTATTTAATAAGATACCCGCTGACGCGAATGCAGCTTTTTTCATAATACAGCAAGGACCCGTATGGTTTACTGAATTATTCGCTCAAAAATTAGATGAAACAGCAAGTCTCGATGTAATGCCCGGCATGAACGGGATAAAAGTCGAACCGGGTAATATATATATTGCCACCGGCGACAAGAATATGACTGTAGACAAGGATCTGACCATTAAAAGAACCAGGGTCCCGGCAGGAAGTTTTTCACAACCTTCCGCCGATACTATGTTTACCAGCGTTGCGGAGACTTTCGGTAATTTATGTACGGGAATCTTTATCAGCGGCAATTCGGCAGATGGGGCAGCAGGGCTTGGCAGGATTGCCTCCGTCAACGGCAAAGTAATTATCCGAAAGCCCCAAAAAAAAGAGCCTGCAATAGTCATAGACTCTATTAAAAGCTCCGGATTAGATTTCAAGTTCCTTCCGGAATCCCAGATCCATACAGAGATAATGTCAATTATTAAAGGAAGATAATAATTTAAAATAATCTATTCATGCAGGTCATACTGAGATAAAACCACTTTCCATGAATTACTTTCAGTTATCTCGATAAGTTTAGTTGATATTTTGTCTTTGATATTATCATCAAGTTTTTCGGAAAAACCGAAAGAATAATATTGCTTGTTGAATTTGACGGGAAGTATACCCAGATCCACCAGTGAATCACGTCTGATAGTGTACTTCAATATAGGCTCATCGTATGCGAAGACTTTTAAATCTCCTTCGTTCATTGCCTGTAAGCCATCGCTAATGGTCTCGTATTCTCTGGATTCAAAGAAATTAGTTTCCAAAAATTCAGCGCTGGCAGAATTTTCAACAGTGCCGACCTCCAATTTTCGCAAATCATTAAGATCTTCGATATTAAATCCCAGTCTGTCCACAGTGAGAGAAGAAGCTATACTTGCTGTAAAACCCGAAATAACAATAACAGCTGTGAACATCCAAATAAGTGCAATTATTCTCCCAATAGTAGATCTGGGAGTCTTATCACCATAGCCGACGGTGGTCATCGTAACAGCCGACCACCATATACCGCTGCCAATCCCTTTAATATTATTTTCAAATTCTTCGGGATTTTCCTTGCGCTCGAATATCCAAGTAATAAATCCAAAAAGAAAAATGATCCCTAACAAAAGGAAAATAGCTTTTAAAAAATTCATTGAGAAAAAGGAGATTACAAATTGTATAATCGTTTGCAGACCCGTTTCTTGTTTTGCTGCTACAGCAGTGTTAGATACGTAAAACGGCAGTGAAAAATCTATTCTTTTTAAGCGTTCACTTGTTATGGTCAATGGATTGATACTTATATCCAGTTCACCGCTTTCTAATTCACTGAGAATCTCATTAAGAGTCAGTTCTTTAAATTTGCAGGGAATTTTTAATTCGGAGGATATTTCTTCCCAGAGGAAGATATTCAAACCTTTGAACTCACCGGTTTCGTCTTTCATAAGGAATGGCGGAGCCTTTTTCACTCCTACTATTAGAGTATCATTTTTATCTGTTTGAATTGTATCTTGCCCAAAAGAAAAATGTGAACCGGAAATCAGAAGAGCTGTCATAAAAGTCAAGAATAGAATTTTTTTCATCTTATACCTGCTTTGATTTCTCAGAATAAGTACAAATTGGTAAAGTATCCATCCGAAATTAAAGAAAAAATCAGGATAAATCAATTTATTATTATTTATATTTCTTAAAATCAATCAATACAACATTCACCATAAGCATAAACAAATTCTCCACTGCCAATCTTAAAAAATAAATTATTCCCTTTTTTCGAAATATCTGCTGTGATTTTACAGACACTTTTACCAATTTCCCTGCATACTTTACAGCTACTTCCTATACTTCGAAATAAACTCTTCCACCTCCGGGATACCGCCCTGATACACCAGATAGCCGTTGCTCGGCTCGCGCTCGGTTATTTCCCCGGCGATTGGGGTAAGCATTATATCCTTAACTTCCTCGAGGTCATCGGTCTGACCGAGCGCCCAGCCTAATTTCACGTAAGCCACTTCCGGCAGCATATTTGCCGTAGGAATGACGCCGAGGTCCATCATCACGCGACCCGTTTCGTAAACGTACATCTGAACGTAGCCCCAGAGCGTCTGCACAGTCATATAGACTGCCACGCCCGCATCCTTACACCTTTGCAGCGCCGGATACAGCGGCTTATTGACATGCCCGAGTCCAGTCCCGGCGATCACAATGCCGCGATAGCCGTTATCAATCATCGCATCGACCATGTCGGGCATCATATTCGGATAATAATAAAGTATCCCGACTTTCTCTTCGAAATGAGGCTTCAACTGGAATTTATTGTCATGCCTGCGCTTCTTATAATCTTTCCTTAGCGGCGTAATCTTTTGCTTATCTACCATTGCTATCGGAATATCCCCAATAGTTCTGAATGTTGACCGGTAGCTTGAGTGCATTTTCCGCACGCGCGTGCCGCGGTGAAGCAAACCGTAATCATCAGAAGTCGGTCCGAACATACAGACCATAGTCTCAGACATATCCGCTTCCGCCGCCGTTTTTATGCTGTGGATAAGATTCAGCGCCGCATCCGACGAGGGTCTGTCGCTCGAGCGCTGCGAGCCGACCATCACTATCGGCACCGGCGAATCCTGTATCATAAACGAAAGCGCCGCCGCGGTGTGGTGCATAGTATCGGTGCCATGCCCGACCACTATGCCTTTCACGCCCTTCTCTATCTCATACGCAATAGCTTGGGCGGTTCCTATCCACTGCTCCGGTCCCATATTTTCGCTGAAAACGCCGTATAGCTTTTCCGTTTCCAGATTGCAGTAATCCGCCAGTTCAGGCACAGAGCCATACAATTCTCCCGGCGAAAATGCCGGAATAACCGCGCCCGTCCTATAATCCAGACGGCTTGCAATAGTCCCGCCCGTACCGAAAAGCTTCACGCGCGGCTTCTTCGGGTCGTAGGGAAATTCCTGCTCGGGGATATGATAATGCGCCTCCATCCTGCCGAGCACATTAATATTAGTGATTCTCTCAGTAGAGATCCCAATATTATAGCCTGTAACGAGCTTCAACACCACATGAAATTCATCCGAAGTCTCTGAGCGCGGCAGTATCACCCCCTCAAAGAAATCATTCCGGTCCGTGCTGATCTCGACCTTGCTCCAGACCTTCGCGTCATAATTCTTCAATGTGTCGAGCGTAATTCCCCGATAGCCTTCAAAATCTTTATTTGTAGACATTTTCTACCTCGTCGTATTCATATTTTTTCACCAAATCTTCCACTTCTCTGCCTTCAATCCTGCCGCGGAACTTATCCATGACCATACCCGTCAACAGTTTATCCGTACTTTCCGGATTGTAAGGATACATATTCTCAATTTTACCTTTAGCATTCTCAAGTTCCTTATTAAGATTCTCTCTCTCTACCGGTTTCGGCAGGTATGAACGCAGGAACTTGCCATTCCTCACACATTTTTCCATTAAATATAAGATACCGTCCTTCGGAACTTCACCATCCATATAAGCGCGAAATATCTTCCGCATCATATTTTCATTGATTATGGTCGGATCAAGCCTTCTCTTCCTCAATCTCTTAGGATATTGGATCAAGGTAACCGCCGCAAATGTAGGATCCATCTTTTCCGCAGTAAATTCATCAAAAATATCCGCATAAATAGAAATCGCCAGTTCACTGACAGTGTCTTCCGGTATCCCAAGCTCGCGGTATTTCTTTTCTCTCTGCCAGAACTGTTCCGGCAATTGCGCTTTTATCCTTGCTTTTCTCTCTTCGGTGATCTTCTTTGGCGGCAAATCCGTATCAGGATACATTCTCTGCGGACCGGGAAGTATCCTTTCAAAGCCGGTAGTTCCATCCCGCAGTGCCTGCCTCGTTTCCGACGGAATGCCAATCGCCGCCTCTTGCGCTCGGATGATTATTTCTTTAGCTCCGGTCTCGGCATCTTCGGGATCGCCCCAGACAAGCACAACCGTATCATCCTCCGCTGCGTCGAGCTGCTTCTTGATATTCTTCCATTCCGACGAAGCCAGCGTCTCGCCAGGATTATCGGAATGAATAATATTCGGCAGTGTCGTCAGACACGCTATCACTCGCACCCTGTCGGAAATTTCCTTCGAAAAGAAAGTATCCGTCTGGGTCTGCCATTTCAGCAAATCCTTAAAACCATTCAATTTAACAGCATTAACTATTTTCCCATTCGCAATCGCGTCATGAATCGGCTGAAACCTTGTTTTCCTCAGCAGCTTCGTAATAACCTTATAATCCGCCTTAAATGTATCCTCGGTTATCCCGCGGTTTTTCAGTTCCTCGCGCAATCTTAACAGGTTCCACTGCCTCATCGCCTCATTATAGGTCAACTCCGGAATATAGGGTATCCTCGGCACGCCTTTGATCTCAATACGCGTTCCGCCGTCAACGCTGACATTCACATCCTGCCTGCCTGCGCCGATACCGGTACGCACCTTTCCCGTCGTCCTGACGATCCGCCTCAGCACATCATTGACTTCCGCGACTTCATGCGGCGTTTTCATTTGCGGCGCCGTGACAGTCTCTATCAGAGGCATTCCCAGCCTGTCGGTAAGATATATCCTGTCATGACCGATATCGCTGTATTCCCTGCACGAATCTTCCTCTATCGACATCTGGATTATATCGATTTCCCTGTCTTTATAGGGAATCTTCCCATTAACACAGGTTATCGCCGTCCGTTGGAAGCCAGTAGGAATGCTGCCGTCCAGATACTGCTTCCTCGCAATATGCAGTTCATCAACGATCGAAGCATTGAACAGCATACCTATCTCTATCGAAATATCCAGCGCCTCGTCATTTATCTCGAATGGCGGCGTATCGTCCATCTCGTAGGTACAGACCGTGTCTCGATGTATTCGGTAAATTATATTTTTCTTTGTTTTAAATTCCATAAGAGCGGTACCGTCATACTCTCCCATTTCCGAGAGCGTCGGTCGCATGTGCCGCAGTATTTCAGCGTTATATTCCTGGCTGTATCTTCCTGCCGGGCAGCGGCAGAACAGCTTCTTATCAGTAAGCAATTGCTGGTGCACCTCGAGCCCGGACTTAAACCCGACCGTCCTGTAGTCCTCTTCGGTCATTTCGTCGAATGGTTTGAACTTAAAATCTTTCATCTAATCACCTTTACGGGATACCTTTTTCTATCAGTTTACAATTTTAGTAAACAACAAAGATATGAAATAATTGCCTACATTTTCAACTCGATCCCGATTATTTATCCTTGATGTTGCAGCGGCTTGATTCAGCTAAATATTACTTCTTAAACCGGATAAATTCAATCGAATTAATATTTTATGGATAGAGGCTGTCGGTTAACTGCTAAAGATTAAAGTTATAAGACATGATACAAAACTACTAATTATTTCCATGATATGTAATTATTATTTTTTTTAAAACTGAAATTTATATTTGATTGAAAATATCTTAAAAAGTCAACATCCTTGTGATAAGTATTAATGAAAATAAATACTAAATTATAGCGTACATAATTATGTACCTTAACTAATTTTGAAATTACTATGAAGACATTAAATATTACAAGAGCAAGATCAGAACTATTTAAACTAATTGATGAAACAGCATCTTCACATGAGCCTGTGTATATTACAGGAAAAAGAAATAATGCCGTACTCATTTCCGAAGATGATTGGCGTTCCATACAGGAAACATTATACCTGCTGTCAATTCCTAATATGCGTGAATCTATCATAGAAGGAATGAAAGAACCATTGGATGAGTGTTCTGAAGATCCAGGCTGGTAAATGTGGAAAATCGTTTTCACCAAAAAGGCGCAAAAGGACGCCGAAAAGCTTGTTTCGTCTGGTCTGAAAGCGAAGACAGAGAATTTACTCAACATTCTGAAACAAAATCCTTACACTTCACCCCCGCCATTTGAGAAATTATCCGGTGATTTGACCGGTGTTTATTCACGTCGAATTAACATTCAACATCGCTTGGTTTACCAAATTTATGAAGAAGAAAAGACTGTTAAAATACTCAGAATGTGGACTCATTATGAATAATCCGGTTTTTTTGATAAATATGTGAAGTTAGAAGTTTGATGTTAGCATACAACGAATTAGGCACAGAAGTACCTGTGTCTCAATCACTTTTTGAGCAAATATTATTGGATCCCGAGAATGTCGGTTAAACGCAAAGAACTTTTTAAAATACATCAAACCATGACAATAAAATTCATAGTACATAAAGCAGAAGAAGGCGGCTACTGGGCTGAAGTACCTTCATTGCCGGGCTGCTTTTCCCAGGGCGAAACCATTGAAGAATTGAAGGAAAATATCAAGGAAGCTATCGAATTATGGCTTGAGTTCGCTAATGAAATAAATTAAGTTCATGAAGCCAGCAGAGCCGTCAACAAACTACATTCCCGCTCTAACAACATCCAACATCCTCTTCTCAATATTTACCGGTTCCGGGACACCGCCCGGATAGAAGCGGCAGGTCATACCCGGATTCTCAGGCTCAGGCATATTCTCATAATCGATACCATTTATTAAAAGTGTGGGTGAACCACGGAATTTGTGCATTTTGGCAGCAGCATCATTTTCGATCAATTGTTCCTTGTAATCGACGTATTTATCCATGAAGCGTACAACCTGACTAATATTCTCTATCATAGCGGGACTGTTTGGGCATCCTTCGAAGTGCTGCAAAGTTA
The DNA here is from genome assembly GCA_964645005.1 of uncultured Hyphomicrobiales bacterium. Taxonomy (GTDB): domain Bacteria; phylum Bacteroidota; class Ignavibacteria; order Kapaibacteriales; family UBA2268; genus CAZXYS01. The sequence continues at coordinate 124,017 of CAZXYS010000001.1, forward strand.
GATCTATTTTAGAATTGAAGTCCAGCACTTTCTTAAGATAGAACTCAAGCATATTTTCATGAATTTCATTACGTACTTCGAGATATTTTGCCATTATTTCTTCTTCGGTACCGATAGTCATGTAAGGATCATCAAAGCTGTAATGCAGCCGCTCGCCAATCTTGCCGGTGAATTTCGGAAGCGATTGCAAAGCATGATCGCTGACAGTGATAACATAATCAAAATCCTGATCGATATAATCCCGTACATCTTCAGGCTGATGGAAACCAATATCCACACCTATCTGATCCATCAGCAGAATAGCGTGGTTACTGACTTGCATAGCCGGTTCCACACCGGCTGAGCGTACAACCATTTCCTCATCAAAAGTCTTCAGGAAACCTTCTGCCATCTGACTCCGGCAGGAATTTCCGGTACATATCACCAATATTTTTGTCATAATAACACTGATTTTAAATTTTTATATCAAAATCGAAACGAAAGATCTATTGATTCCTGCATCTATTCATAATTCCTAATTGAATATCACTTTCCCCTATACGGTATCTCTTCCTCCATCCATTCTTTCACCGGTTCGCCTTTCAGGTAATGATCGTAAAAGTCCTTCATGCGGGTAGCGTAGTCCAGCTTATTGGGCATCTTGCGGGGATGATGGGGCTCGTCGCGGTACTGCAGGAAAAATACTTCCTTCCCGAGTCTGCGCATGCCGAGGTATAGCTCTATTCCCTGCTGCCAGGGCACCGCTTCATCTTTGTCACCGAACATCATCAGCAGCGGCGTTTTGATCTTCGGTACGTGGAACAGCGGCGAATTCCTCATGTAATTATCCAGAGAATCCCAGAGATTGCCGCCAATCCGGCTCTGGTATTGCTCGTACTGGAACTGCCGCGCCAGACCGCTGCCCAGGCGAATTCCGCCATAAGCGCTGGTCATATTCGATACCGGCGCGCCTGCGCAGGCAGCAGCGAACATATCCGTCTCCGTAATTATAAACGCAGTCTCATAACCGCCCCAGGAATGCCCCTGAATGCCAATTTTATCCGGATCGGCGATTCCCATATCTATCAATTTCTGAGAACCGGTAACGAGTGCGTCGGTAGCATCGAGCCCCGGCTTGCCCTCATCATATTTAATATCCGGCAGGAACAGCACATAGCCGTCGCTCACGTATAGCGGATAGCACGGACGGTGATTCACCCGCGGCATAGTGAATTGATGGTACCTGTCCGAAAACTTCTCATAGAAATATATCAGTGTCGGGTATCTCTTCGTCGAATCAAAATTATCAGGCTTGATGATGAATCCCTGCAGTGTGTCCCCTTCGGAATTCTCCCATTCGACAAGCTCCGTATTACCCCAGTTGAACCCGTCGATCTGCTTGTTCAGGTCACTCAATTTCCTCTGAGTGATAAACGTACTGTTGGTGGACCACAGATCGGGAAATTGGTTATAGCTTTCACGCGTAAACAAAAAGCGGGGTGCATCCTTTGCTTTGGCTACAAGCTGATGCCGAAGTTCCTTCTTGATTATAGTCTCAACGCCAAGAACCCACGTTTCATGCCTGTATATCTTCTGCCATTTCATTTTCTTGTGGAATCCCCGCAAATAAACAGTATCTCTCTCATTGTACCAGCGTTTATCGGGATCCATCTTTTGGATTCTGAATTTTATCTTATGCACGCGCCCGTCGCCGACGGTGATATTCATATAGCCGTAACCTTCATCAGTGCGGAAGAGCCAAACATCATACTTGTCATATATGTAAACGCCCAGATCATCTTCCTGCCAGCCGCCTACTCCGTAAGAGTACGGACCCTGCGGGATTTCCCTCTCTTTATTGACAAAAGGCACATCCACGCGCGTAGTCAGATCAACCGTCGTATCCTGCTCAATATCATACAATTGCCAGCTCTTATCCTTGAAATACAACACAAATTTCCCCAGCGGCGAGATATGTGCTGATTCCATATTCCGCTTGTCGATCAATTTCTTGCTGCCGTCCTTCATATCGACGACATAAATATCCTGGAACCAGCCGCTCCATGTAATTTCCTTCAAATATGGCTTGTCATTGTATCCCACCGCATGATCCGGATTCTCTACAAAATGAACATTCGGCAGGTTAGTATCCGCAAGCTGAACAAATTTCCCTTCTTTCAAATGATAAACCGCCTGATAGGTCTTTTCTTTCTTTTGCTTCCAACGCTTCTTGGCATTTGTCTTTATGCGGGGGTCTTTCCAGTGCCACAGATCTACTTCCGCCTGCTGCAAGATTGTATCAATATCATAAAAATTATCTTCACTGAATTTGATCTTATCCTCGTCGGGATCATACTTCTGGGAAACAGGTTTTGTCCCGAAGAACAGGCGTCCGCCGTCCTCTGTCCACTTCAGTTTATTATAATGCGGAATAAACCAGCCCTCCGGCGTATATCTGACAGCCATGATGGTATCCACTTTTTGCTCGTTCTCATCCCAGAAACGCAGCGCGCAGTCCATAGGCTCGCCATTATCCTGCAAGTCCGCCGACAAGTAAGCCAGCACGCTGTCCCGCAGGTTCCATGCTATGTTGGAATAATAATGGCTCTTAGTTGTATCGATCACACCTTCCGGGCAGTATTCCTTTTGAAGCTCGCGGTAATAGATGCCATCATTCTTTCCTTCCTTTTCAGAACGCGCATAGAAAATGTAAGTCGAGGTACTGTCAATATGATATTCCGTCACGTCGGAAACGAGAATCTCCGTACCCGTCGCCAGATGACGCAGCTTAAGATCAGAACCCGTCTTCTTCTTATTTTCAGTGTCTTTTTCTTTATCATCTTCCTCAAATGGTCTGTAAACCAGCCATTTAGCGTCATTCGAAAACTCGAATTTATCCACATTTTCAATCTGAGTAACCGTACCCGACGAAATATTCAGTATCGCCATACCATCCTTCGGCTTATCCTTTTCGGCATTTTCCATTTCTATGGCATCCGGTTTCAGTGTCATCGCCGCCCATTCGGAATTGTGGGTAATAGACGGATTCACCGCCCTTTCCACCTTGTAATTCTGCGATGTATCGTAGGTATTCACAATTATCGTATATGGATTGCCGCGGTCGGGCACAGCCGAGTATCCAGCCCATTCGCCGTCATCGGCAATAGTTTCGTGTTGGATAGCTCTGAACTTCATAACATCTTCAAAAGTGAATTTCTTCCCGCCCTGAGCATTCGCGGCTATTGACAGAGTTAAAGCAAGTATGATAAAAGACAAGATCTTCTTCATGAGAATTCTACTCCGATTATAGCTATTTTCTTAATTTAAATTGTAAAAATCATAAATTTAAGTTTTTTTCATGAGAAGGAAAAACCCAAATTATTCTACAATTAACAATTTACCGGCATAATTATTATTTTTCAAATTACAAATTTTAAATATTTGTTTCACGAACTAGATTAATGAATAATAATAAACAAAGATTTAATAATAATTTTATTATTATTTTATTAATATTTGAATTCAGAATATAATTCTAATCCATTATTAATTTAAAGGTGATTTTTTATTTATTTATTATGAGTGAACCGCTGCTAAAGGTTTTGTCTTTACTGTATATTCTATAAAAGTACAAACCACTACTTATGTTATTCAAATTTAAATTTAACGATAAGTGTTGTTCATTTTTATTTATTTCTTTACTATAGACAGTATTTCCCATAGAATTAAAAATCCTTATAGTCATCAACCCTGTTTTAATTGAATTATTATATAACTGAAAGTTTCCTGTATTTGGATTTGGAAATATTTTTGTTTTTGAATTTTCAGTTTTTTCCTTAACCGTTAGTGGATTTTTAAAATAATCAGGACCAAGCTCAATTTCCTCCTCTAGTTCAATGTCATTACAGATATATTCACAGTCGGTATAATATGGTGGTGAGTCTTCACAATTATCCGGATGGTGATCAGTATAGATTCCACCTGGACAAATCCAAATATCATAATGTGTTACAGGATCATGGTCTTTTTTCGTATGGACTCTATATCTATAAATACAACATCCATTAGTTGGGCAAGCCTGCAATAAATCCTGTTGATCATGTTCAGACCAACATGATCTTATATAGAACCAAATTTCGTCTGATCCGACACCACAAGAAGTACTATAATTAGGACGTTCGTTTGTTTCATCATCCCAAAAATCTGAGTCGTGATATGCTCTATATAGGATTTTTTCCTTTAAAAGTTTGAACATTTGTTGATTAGTGAGATTGCCCTCACTAACACAATAATCATGTGTCCACTGTAAATCATTTAAAGCTATCTCAAAATGATTGCCAACGTAGTTACCCTCTGGACATTCATCATAATATTTTATACGAGCAGAAGCATATATTTTACATGGATATTCTTCACCGTTTTTTTCAATAATAAATTCATACTGCAAAGTATCTACATCTGTCCATGTTTCTGTAGAACATGGCGCGCATTCCATCCCAGTTTGACTAAAAATATTTGTATTGCTAAAAATAAAGAGAACTGCCGTTATAAGTATTAGTTTTTTCATGTTATTCTCCGTATATTATTTCTTTAAAAATTTATCAAATAAAATTTTTTCTCTTGATTTAATATAAATGTAGTAAATACCAGTATTTAAATTTTTTATATCAACAATGATTTCAGGTTTATATTCAAAATTCTTCTTCAATACAATTCTACCGGTAATATCAATAATCTTAATATCGAGATTACCGTATAATTTATCGTTAAATGCTATATCCAAATAATTATTTGCCGGATTTGGTATCAGTTCCATCTTTTTATTGTTCAAAGATATCTCGTTGACTGATGTAAATTTCTTATATTTATATTTATAATAATAATCTATGCTCCAATTACCGCCTGCGTATTCTTTTCTTTTTTCTTCAATTAAATTGTCATATTCATCATATATATATATATATTCTTCTGTAGGATACCATTCTGAAGTATGAGCGAAAGAGTAATACTTTGTTTTTGTTACTGAATTGTTATTATCTGAATAATCATATTCAATTTTACCCAAATAAGAAATGCTGTCATCATTTTTCTCTCCCCAGGAATGCTCAATTAATCTATTATTGTCATCATATTTATAAAAATGATGATCGTTTGATAAAGTATCCCATTTATTACCTTCCCACTCTAACCCTATAAACCGCTTCTTTCTGCCTATTGAATCTCTAATGTAGATAAATTTGTAATTATTTTTCCATTTATTATCCTTATTATTCCAATTTTGAATAAGGCTTTCAATTTTTTCTCCTTTATCGTTATATTTATTAATTGTTTGATTTCGATTTATTAATTTATTTTCTTCATCATTCCAAACCTGATATCTTTCTTGCAGTAGATTTCCATTTTCATCAAATTTTTCAAACATCCTTGTTTTATTTTGTAACTCAAAATTGGTAATATATGTTTTTTTTGTAGTTATTTTTGACCATCCATTAGTATCGTAGTTAAACGTTTTTTTCCATTTCTTAGACCAATAATCTTCATATTCATATCCTTCAGACCTAATCTCTGTTAACCTTTCTTGTTTGTCATACAAATAATGGACAATAGATGTAGTATCCCATTTTTCTAAATACTTATAAAAGGATTTGTGGTATGTTTTGATTAGCTTTTTATCATTGTCATATTTATAGTATGTATAGCTCGGATATTCAAGTTCATTTCCTAATAAATAAAGCGTTTCTGTTTCAGCGAGAAGAAAGGTATTCTTGCTATTAACGTTTTGATAAATAAATGGTATAATTATTAAAAATAACATTAATTTAATTATTGTATGCATTTTTCCTCCTAAAAAATTAATTAGGTATTAACACAACTTTTTTTAAAAATAAAAATAATTTTTATATATCCAAAAAATTTATATTCGAACATAAAATTAAATTATTTAACAATTCCCCTTTTTGAGAGGTGACCGAGAGTAGTAGCAGCTCAGCGTAAAGCACACTTTAGCGTGGCAAGGGCGGGGTGGATTCTTATTTCAGACTAAATATTTTTTAAACAATGAATATCTTCAACATACAAAAGAGTTAGGTGGGATTATTCTACAATTAACAATTTACCGGCATAATTATTATTTTTTATTGTTAAAATTACGGAATAATAACCCGACGCCAGCCCGCTGCAGTCAATCTCAATCCTGCTCCCGGCAAATAGATTCTTATCAACACTGTTCCCATTCCCATAAACATCAAAAATATCAATTGAAATAATCTTTTTGCCGAAATCACTTTCAGGCATCATAATAAAAGCCTTACTGCTTGCAGGATTAGGAACAATCCTCAGATCAGTATTGTCAATAGCTCCGCTATTCACAATACTGGGCTCTGCAAAAGCCTGCCTGATACCATCCCACAGATGCGTCCTTTCGCCGAGATAATGCAGCGCCCAGATACCTATCCCGCCAATATCAATATCATTCACAAAGTCATATTTCAAAGCGAGGCTCAGGCTGTCGTCGTACCAAGCCTGATGCTGCATATCACCGTCATGATAATTGAACCAGGGAACCTTCGCTTCCGAGTCGAAATTCTTCCCATTTGCCTCCGCCAGATCTTCCATCGCAGGGTAGATACGCGCAGTTCCCGGGGCAAGCGTCCTCGACTTTTTCGATTCATCCTCGACGGGCCAGTCATACCCGAACCATGGCACACCGAGCAGCAGCTTCTCCGGCGGCACACCCTGCTCAAGATAATAATTCACCGAGTTCGTAACATTAAAACTGCCGCCCTCCAGAGGTGCGACCGGTCCCGCATTAGCGCTATTTTTCCAGTAATAATCATAGCCCATAATCATGAGATAATCGCAATTTTCGGCGATAGCTGCGGCATCGAAGGCATCGCGCCAATCCACCGCCGGCAGCGCAAGCGATATCTCCGCATCCGGCAGCCTCTGCCGCATATACCCGGAAAGCTCGCTAAAGAAATCGACAAGCTCATCACGATATTCCCCATAGACCGCCTCAAAATCGATATTCACGCCGTCACCGCCCCGCTCTTGAACAAGCTGCGTCACAGTTTCGATCAATTTCTCCCTTTTCGCGGGATCCTTCAGCACAGCCGCATTATTATCATAGCCGAAATTCGTCACTGTCAGCACAACATTAACGCCCCGCTGGTGCGCATATTCAATCAGCGGCGTTTCATCCCACCCTCTGATAGTAGTATAACCGCCGGTTTCGGGATCCACCTCATAGCTGAAGTAAGCTATCGTCGTCAAAGCCGAGTAATCATATTTCATATAGAAATCCGCCGGCGCCCAGAACGCATGATACCCCAGCGCCTCTTTACCCAGCTCAGTCTCAGACAACATCCTATCATTATTTAAATGAAAATCCTTCTGAAACCCGGGCTCAACATCGCTATACTTTTCACTTTCAACCTGATGAATACTTTTGAACTCATCGCCCGGCTGAGCGCTGGCAATGTATGCGGAAGTTAAAATAAGTGTCAAACTCAATATCAAATATAAAACTAATTTCATTTAATCCTCCATGCTTTCCTCCTCAACTCATCAGCATCCACATCTCTATCTTTCCATATTCCTGCTGAATCCAAAAAACTCTTCTCACCCGACTTCTTTCCGTGCTCAGAAACACTTACAATTTTCACAAAATCAAACTCCTTTAAAAGTTTTACGAGAAAATTGACTTTCGAATTGTCATTTACTTTGATGTGGATATTGTACATAATTGCAAATGATTTATTAAAACATCTTTCCCCAAATATATCATTTTTCCGTAATTTATAATAATTTGTTACTAAAAATTCATTTACCATAACAGTATTCTACTTCACTATCCACCCATGAACCGCATTCCTCTTCAACTCCGGGTAATCAATCAAATCCGCGCCAATCAGCGGTTCAGACTTGCCATTGATATATGCCATTAATCAATTTAATCCAAATTCAATAAATTACCTATCAATCGTCTTATTAATAGAACTATTATTAGTACTATTAAATATACTATCTATGAAACAAATAACCGCAAACGAAATCAAAACCAAAGGCATTTCCGTACTCGACGAAATCTCTAAAGAGGACGAAGAAGCCGTCATCACCGTCCGCGGCAAGCAAAAATACGTCGTTATCCCCATCGAGAAATACAACAGGGTAAGGGAATACGAATTACAGGCAGCTGTCGACGAAGCCAAGAGAGATATCGAGGAAGGAAAGCATTACACCGGCATCAAAGAGCACCTGAAGCGGGTATCAGATGTATAAACTGATATTCACCGAAAGTTACGACAGGCGTGCACGCAAATTCCTCAAAAAGTATCCCGAACTTAAAAAGCAGTGTGAAAAATGCCTCGAACTGCTCGAACTCGACCCATACCATCCATCCCTCAGACTACACAAATTACAGGGCAAAACCGAAGAACTATACTCAGTTTCAATAAACATTGCCTATCGGATCATAGTCTTGTTCATCATAAAGGAAGACACTATTGTCCCTGTCGATATCGGCAGCCATGATGAGGTGTATTAGTTTTCAGGTTCCCTAAATTCCAATTTGATAATCAAAATTCAAGAATACCCACCAATGAATAAAAAATGATAGTACTGGTTATCCCAAAAAATCTTCAACTTATCTATATCTTTTACGAATAATTCCATATTTTGCAATTATTATTAGCCTATTTAATTGTTATTTTTTTAATTAAGTATTATGGGGCTTTTATGACATTAATTTTCAAAATTTCTAAGAGACTTTAGATGAAATATTCATACCATTTTGAGATTGATGTTCTACCTAAACGACCCTATTTGACGCGAGATGTGTTACAATCCATCCTGGATAATCCGTTGCAAACCGAAATTCAGAATGATGGACGTATTAAAGTATGGGGATATTCGTCTAAATATAATAAGTATATTAGAATCGTTTTACTTAGTGATAGAGAGACTATTCTCACAGCTTTTTTTGACAGAGATTTTCAAACATGAGATTAACTGCATTATGAAACTAAACTACGATAATAATACCGATTCACTCTACATCAATTTCAATGATAAACCCGGTGTAGATTCATTTGAGGTTTCAAAGGATTTCATAGTAGATATTGATTCGGACGGACAGGTTGTCGGGCTTGAAATATTGAACATCAAGAATAAGGTTGATCTCGACTCAGTTATATTCGATAGTTTCCCTGTCAAGGATATCAAATTTGTCGGTCAGGAAAACTCTTAAATTACTATTTCCCCTGTTTATGAAATTCCGATTTCGTAAGTGCTCCTTTATAGCAAAGCTGCACAATCCTCTTTAAATCCTGATAATCAATTACATCCGAGCCAATCAGCGGTTCAAACAACATCTCTTAACTTAAAATTTAATATTCTTCTAACCTGTAGCCCGCAGCCAGTGACCGGCAGCCATCTTATCTCACTTTCCCTTATAAATAAAAATAAGCGACTGAACAATCACCAGCGCCGAAAATGCCAGAATCAGCGCCCCCCACATCCAGTACGGCAAAAAGAGATTCTGCTGGATGACCGACGTGTCGGACAGATATTGATAGCCGCTTACATTAGCGCCCGGCGAGAAGAGATAATCGATGCTCAAGTAAACGCTCAGGCAGGCTTGGACGCCCAGAAACCGCAGAGTGAAGCGCTGCAAACCGAAATCAGCCTTTCTGGCAATGAAAAAAATAGCTGTACCGAAGATCAGAATGAAGATGAAACCGAAGCCGAACAGCGGGCGAACCCAGATAAGAGCGGAAATGATCAGCAGGATGCCGAGGAAATACAGCATGAACTTGGTCGATTTAGCTTTGCCTGACGATAGCATGAACGCCGCGCCGGCTATCGACGGACCTATCGGTCCCGCAGCCGCAACTATAGCATTGCCTATATTGCCGAGCAGCAGGGTGCCCGAATGGATCGCCAGCCCGGAACCGTTGGCATATATCTCGAGCTTCTTGAAGCTGCCGCCGAGGATCATCGCTGACAGACCGTGCCCCATCTCGTGGAACCAGGTACCGAGGATAGTGAAGGGATAGAGAATATAGCGCCCAGCCTGGAATTGCCAGAGGATGGCGGTGACTACGGCAATCACTATCAATGCAATGACTGCTTTTTCGTTCCTTGTTTTGTTCGACTTTTTTGACATTTATAACAAGTTGAGTTTGTTTTTATCTAAAAATTTACTAATATAACTGTTTAGCACAAAATAAATTTTTAAAAAGGTGCATATTATCACATATTTCGAAAATTATAGCAAAGATAGATAGTTATGGGCGAATTTCAATTAGTATCGAGTTATCAGCCGGCGGGCGACCAGCCGCAGGCAATACAGGAATTGACCGAAGGCGTCCGGCGCGGCGACAATCACCAGGTGCTGCTCGGCGTCACCGGCTCGGGCAAGACCTTTACCATGTCCAACGTTATACAGAACGTCCGGAAGCCCACGCTCATCATTTCGCCGAATAAAACGCTTGCGGCGCAGCTTTACAGCGAGTTCAAGAGCTTCTTCCCGAATAACGCGGTGGAATACTTCATTTCATATTATGACTATTACCAGCCGGAAGCCTACGTCCCAACAACAGATACCTACATCGAGAAGGATTTCTCTATCAACGACGAGATCGACCGCCTGCGCCTGAAAGCCACCAGCGCGCTGGTCGAGGGCAGGAGCGATGTCATCGTGGTTGCTTCGGTCAGTTGTATATACAGCATTGGCAGGAAGCAGGATTTCCTCGAGCATATCTTCCATTTGCGGCGCGGGATGCAAATTTCGAGGAAGCAGATCATCCTTCGCCTGCTCGATCTCTACTACGAGCGTAATGACTTCGAATTCCGGCGGGGCACATTCCGCGTTCGCGGCGATGTTATTGATGTCATTCCCGCTTACGAAACTCAGGAAGCCGTCCGCATCGAGCTTTTTGGCGATGAGATTGACCGTCTCAGCACGATCAATGTCATCGACGGAAAAGTCCTTTCCTCGATGGATTACGTCACGCTCTATCCGGCGAAGCTCTTCGTCACATCCGATTCACAGCTTCAAAAAGCCATGAACCGCATCCGCGAGGAACTCTACGACCGCCTGAAAGAACTTCGCGAACAGGACAAACTTCTCGAAGCGCAGCGCCTCGAGCAGCGAACGCTTTTCGATCTCGAAATGATGAAAGAAGTAGGCTATTGCTCGGGCATCGAAAATTATTCCATGCACATCACCGGAAGAGACTTCGGCGATAAACCCGAGGGGCTCTTCAATTTCTTCCCTGAGGATTTCCTGCTGATACTCGACGAGAGCCACATAACTATCCCGCAGCTACGCGCCATGTATAACGGCGACCGCTCACGCAAAATGACGCTCGTCGAGCACGGTTTCCGGCTGCCATCAGCGCTGGAAAACCGTCCGCTGAAATTCAGCGAATTCGAGGAAAATATCAACCAGGCAATCTATGTCAGCGCCACGCCCGGTCCCTACGAACTTGAGAAATCCGAGGGCGTCGTTGTCGAACAGGTCATCCGCCCGACGGGACTGCTCGACCCCGAGATCGACGTCCGCCCGGTAACAAATCAGATCGACGACCTGCTGGAAGAGATAAAGCAGCGCAACAGCAAGGGACAGAGGGTGCTCGTCACCACTCTTACCAAGCGCATGGCGGAAGACCTGTCCGAATACATCGAAAATTTGAATATCAAGGTGGCTTATGTCCACTCGGATATCGATTCATTGCAGCGCGTAGAGATAATCAGAAGCCTGCGCACTGGTGATTTCGACGTGCTCGTAGGTGTCAACCTGCTGCGCGAAGGACTCGACCTGCCGGAAGTATCTCTGGTAGCTGTCCTCGACGCAGACAAGGAAGGCTTCCTGCGCAGCGAACGCTCGCTCTTGCAGGTCGCCGGACGCACCGCAAGAAATGTGGACGGCAGGGTGATCTTCTATGCGGACAGTATCACCCGCTCGATGCAGCAGGTTATCGACGAGACTAACCGCCGCCGCTCGATGCAGATTGAATATAACAAGAAGCATGGCATAAATCCGAAGACAGTTTACAAATCCCTGGAAGAGATTTTGAATTCCACATCCATCGCGGACATCCACTCGCAGAAACTCAAGCGCATCGAACAGCAGGAACAGGACAAGCTGAAAAAAGTCGCCGAACCTCTCGCAAAATACATGACAAGCGACCAGCGCCGCGAACTGATCGATCAGATGTACGACGAGATGCGCCGTGCCGCAAAGGACCTCGACTTCGAGCGCGCAGCCGAACTACGCGACGAAATAAAACGCCTCGAAACTGCAGAAGAAGAAAGCGGCAGGAAGATGAAGAAACAGGGGTAGACGCTATCTTAGATTTATCAGTATATAAAGCCGTTATCTTAGATCTAGCAATATATAAAAGAGAATTCTTTAAATAAATTAATATTCTTTTTGATATGGGCTAACGGTTAACGGCGAACGGCTAAAGGGGTACGTTCCCCTTTTCTCCTCATTACCCTCATTCCAACGCTCTAGCGTTGGAATGCCATACCTGACGCTCAAGAGTCATTAATTCCTCATTACTAAATTCCGAATACACCTGTTCCTTATTACTAAATTCCGATTTAGTAATGTCTTTTTCAGGCAAAGTTGTACTTTGCAGCGATAGCGCGAATTCATGGCGAAGTGCAGCTTCGCGGGAAACTGTGCCTCAGGTTGTTAATGAGTCTGAGCCGCAGATTCCGCTGACTATTCTGATTCCCCTGATTTCCTGTCTCAGAACTGGATCGGCAATCTTTTCGGCAGTTATAATAACTACCGGGACAAGAAAGATCAATAAATTGGATTGAATGATTAAATATAACCATTTAAATAAAAAAATCCCAAAAAAAATTAAAAAAAATTTGCTTTACCTATTGCATCCCCCCCCCCCCTTGTTTTTTATATTTGTAAAAAGCACTAATTATTAAATAATAAATTTAGTTGCTAAATATTTTCGAATTTATTAATAAAATGCAATTAAAACATACAATTCTTATCACTAATAACGGAGGATAAAATGAAGAAAATCATGTTACTATTGATTTTAGCATTTTTCGTAACTGCTAATTTACATGCTCAGGAAGAGCCGCCTTGTGACGATCCCGATTGTTTAACAGATTGGACAAAAGACACCAAAACAGTACAATTACCGGCAGCGGGAGATTGTCCTAACTGCTATGTTACCTACGATTATTTTTATAGGGAGTGCCCGAGTGGAGTACAACTTTCTTTTGCTGGAGTAACTGGGACATCAGGAGCTTGTGAAGATTGTCTATACTTCATAAAACTGTTTGCCTTTGAGCACATGATAAAATATGCACCACCGGTTTATGGTCCACTATTTGATGATTGGCAGGAAGATGAGCAAAGACATTGCATGAGTAATATAACTGCAGGAGTAGTTAGCTGCTATACCTGGGTTAATAAAAGCGGAGCTACTAATCCCAGTTGGGTCAGTGAGTATTGTGAAACTTGGGAATGTTGTTGGTATGAGGTCACAGTTTGTATAAATGAAAATGGTGAAATGGAATCACCATATTATGATAATCAGCCTCAACAAGTAAATTGCTCAGAAGGTTGTTACAATTCCTGTAATTATTTTGACGAGAAGAGAAGTGAAGATCAGAAAATTGATAATATGGTTAAAACAGATAAAAATGTTAAAATTATACCTAATCCATCTGACGGAAATTTATCTATTAAATTTAACGAAAAAAGTCGAGGAGAATACAAAATCATATTGTATGATCTAAATGGAAAAGTTATCCTATCAAGAAAGATAACAAATAACTCAAAAGAACAATCCTCAGAAACAATATCATTACAAGGACATAATACAGGCGTTTATTTTTATAAAATTTATCATAAAGACAAAGTAATAAAAAATGGAACAATTAGGTTGGTGAAATAATATTTCACTAATGAAATTTGTAAATAGACAGGGATATTTGTTTTTTCAAAATCCCTGTCTTATTTTATTTATTATGTGAAACAATTTAAAATTAATATTCTTATGAAAATTAATTTATTTTTAATAAGTAGTATAATTTTATTAATTTTTTCCGTCAATAAAGCAATGTGTCAGGAAGATTGGCAGGATCCGGGCAATGGATGGATTACTATCGATTCAATAACAAATCCAAATATAGGACCCGAACCGGATTATTTTGATATAAGCTGCCATGATTCTATGAATTGTGCAGCAATGGCTGGAGATACTCGATTTGTACCTGGACAAAGATTATCAATAATCAGGAAAACAACTGATGGGGGCAATAATTGGACAACTATAAAATATGACGATTATCCGCCATTAATACCAAACAGAAAATTTATAAGTTATCCTTACGATGATTGTATAATAGTAGTTTGCGATTCCGGTTTGGTTTTAAGAACAAGTGACGCAGGTGATTCCTGGGAACAGCACTGGCTTGATGTCCCAAATGAACATTATCAGGCAACAATATTCCAAATGAAAGGTGATTTCGGTGTAATATACTACGCCGGCGAAGGTTTATACCGCACAACGGATGGCGGCGAACATTGGGAAAAATGGAATATTATTACTGATCCACAAATTCAACTCGTTACTGGATTTAATATTATAAACGATAAATCCCTTTATATTCATGGGTATGATTTTACTAAAGCGGATTCACTATATCATTATTTTTATTCATCTAACAGAGGTAAAATCTGGCAACATCATATGACAAGAGAAAGAGGAAATGTCGTCGGCAGCGGCGCTTATTATATTAATAAAAAAATAGGTTGGTCAAGTCGAGATCTGTTTGTTGAAAACGATACAACCGGAGATTCTATGGAGGTACAGACAATAAGGAAAACTACCGATGGAGGGAAAAACTGGAATATACAATATATCGATACAAACAAATTTGCGTATCTTGTCACTATAGGCAAATTACAGTTTATAGATTCTCTTAATGGAATAGGCACATCAATGAAATTCGTTTACCATACCACTGACGGCGGAAAAAATTGGAATAAGATTAAACCTTTTGAAAATTCTAAAAAAATTCATTTTATTTACAATGAAGGTTTTTTCAATGCTGAGCATCCTGTATATACTTATGGCCCAAAAATTATTAAATATGTTGGCACAACCGATATAAATACTAAAAAAGAAAAGCAAAATCTAAATATTAAAGTTATACCAAACCCAATTAGATCTGATAAAGCATCAATCAAATTTAACATACCTTACTCTTCAAAGACTGCAATTAAAATTATGGACATTTACGGCAGAGAGGTCTTAAACCTTGCACAAAATAAATATTTCTCTGCTGGTATAAATAGAATAGAGTTTGATCCATCGAAACTAAACAGCGGCATATATTTTGTCGTATTGAAAACACCGAAACATAGAGAAATCATTAAGTTTATAAATTATAATTAGATTATTATCTCATTACTAAATTCCGATTTAGTAATGTCTTTTTCAGGCAAAGTTGGACTTTGCAGATTCAGCGCGAGATCATGACGAAGTACAGCTTCACGGGAAACTGTGCTTCCCAAATCGGAATTTGGGAAGCAGAGAGCGTTAGTGCGGTATTTGGGAAGCAGGAGCTTGGAGTGGACAGCCAGATGCGCCGCATCTTCCCCTTACTAAGGGCGATTTCCGGGACATGATATTTTGGTTTTACACTCTGCGCCACAGGAACCAGCCGCCTGCAACAGCTAATAATCCTCCCAGGATTATTGCAGCCCATTCTGTCATTGTTGGAATAGGTGTATTTGATATTTGAAAATTATCTATAGACCAATGGTCAAAATTTGACCCGCTATGTGATAATTGACGAATACGTACTTGAACCGGGACCCCACTTCCTACAATGTTTTCCGTAACCTTATGAAAAGAAGTAAATGAAGGGTCATCAGCTAAATAAGTATTAACAATATTCCACGTTGAACCATCAGTAGAGTATTCTAATACAATATTTTCACCATTTGTTTGATCTGCATCTTCACACGGATAACTTCCTGATCCAATTTTAAGATAAAAACTAACAACAACCTCATTGAAAACAAAGGAAGTAGTGGCTGCAGATCTCGTGCCGCTGCCGCTGAAATATAACGCATCATTCGTGACAGAGCCGCAATTCGTACTGATACTGCCGCCGCTTACAGAAGACCAGATATTCGTATCGTATGCTCCGTCAAAGTCATCGAAAAATGTTCCGGTTTTTGCTGCCGTTAAGCTGCTGAATGTAAAAACGATAACTATGAGGAAAGTAAGATTAAATTGTAGAAAATATTTCACATTAACACCTAATAATTGTGTAGATAAATTTATCTATATTTGAAATAATAATTTTATCAAAAATAATCAAAAATTATATGCTTTCAAAAATTTCATCTAAATTAATGCAGGTATTCTTCCCATAACTATATTCCTTTTATTAGAGGCTGCCCCATAAGATCGAAATTCCGAATAAAATCTTTTTTAACGTTGCGAGGAAGCCAGTATTCATCAGATTCCTGCTTTGCTAAATCAATATCTAAAGACGTTCGCAGGAATTACATTTTCATACTTTTGGGTCAGAGTTAAATAGTAGGTGACTGCGTTTGAATGAGAATGAAAAATGAATTTAAGGGCAATTAGGTCCCTTTATCTCTCTGTGAAGCTCAAAAAAGTTGTAGGAATCCTTAGCCAATGTTTGACCGAGTATATCTAATTGATAGCCGGCATCGAGTCTTACCTGACACAGCGCAGCTTTGCAAAGCGATGGCACAATCAATTTCGATTCCGAGCGGGCTGTACAGGCTATCCAGGCAGCTTCCTGATTCATTATCTGAAGCCCGACGCGAGGAATTGATACATCGTAGCGAATTTCTACGGGTACAGGCGAGATAGACAGATCGCCGATTGTCCAATTTTGAATTTCGCCAACCTTTTTCTCATTTACTTTGTATGTAAAATCTACGCTTGGACCCTGAAATTCAAATCCGGCGTTGGAATCCATTATCAGTTTGACTTTTGCGCTCGCCGAAGCCGTAACCGAAGGTACATTTATATACGCGTAAAATCCAAGCCCGAACGTGATATAGATCGGTATGGGAACAGGAATTGCCGTAAGTGATTGCAACGGAACCTTTAATGTAAGATTGGGAAAGTCAATTTTGAATTTGCCCCCCTTAGGAGATAACTGAGCAACGTATTCGAGAGTAAGCTCGCTTTTCATGCCTTTGTTTTGAGTCGAATATTCGTTGAGTTCGCCCTCGGCTATTTCGATTTTGGCTGATTGTCGGGGAAGCGTCGTAATCCCTTTAGCCCCGTAAACACCGCAGAGTTTGCCGTCTTTAGCTTCCAGATTTTGCATAGTAATGTTCACTTCCAATTGCGGAACGCCTTCCGGCGATTTCCCTTTCGGATTCATCCAGATAGTGTATTGATTAGTCCCCCATACAAATTTATACTCATAGCCGTCATTAAGTATCTCTGCCCGGACTTTCTTACCGCAGACATAAGCATAATCGCCCATATCCGAAAGATCGGGCATGAAATCCCATGAAATAGTGCCGTTTTTGATAACATCTGTCAGCGCTGCCGATTCGGTTTCGATTACTATGATCGAGCCTTCATTGCGAACATCCTTTACCTTCCCGAAAGCTGTACCTTCTACTACAATGACTGAGCCGATACCAGGCGCTTCACCGAATTCAGCACTGTTAAAGCGGAACCAGGAAATATCCGTGGTATCATATTCAATAAGGGCATTTTTCTTCTGACCGGAAATGATCTCGGTGTTGTCATGATATTCAACATTGTAAACTATTTCCTCGGGACCGCTGTAATCAGGTACTACCGGTCCTTCGTCGCTGCAGCTTATTAAAATTAATAATGTTAAAGATAAGAGCCATACAGATAAAAAAATGTTATTACGTTTCATTTTTACACCTTTTATTGGCGGGTAATTATTTAGATTCTTTGAATTTAAGTAAATAAAATCAAAAATGGAAGGAAAATATTAAATAAATTTACTATAAATGATCATACTTCCTCTTTATGCACTATCAATCGCCACATTGGCTGCACATGTCGGACAAGAATAATCAGGCAGGCTAAAACGGTGAATATCCTGAATTCCTCGAGATCGTAGAAGTCCATTGTCTGAAGCTCGTAGAGGGCGTAATTTGGCGCTGCAAATAGCAGAATGGGCGCGCCGATTGTGCCGGTGACATTACCGACATGGACATTCCTCTTGATCGCAAAAAAACCTGTTATCCACATCACTCCCCACAGGAATAATACAAGCGGATTCAGCATGGCGAAAGCGCCGGCAGCAGTGGCAAGACCGCGCCCGCCCCTAAACTTCAGGAATATGCTGAAATTATGTCCGAAAATTACTGCTAACAGCGCCAGACAGCAGGAATAAAGATCTCCGTCAGAGATTATTTGCGCAATATAGATAGCCAACCCCCCTTTCCCTGCGTCGAGGATCAGCACGATTATGCCTATCCACTTTTTGCCGGTGGATTCGCAGCTGTTCATGGCGCCTATGTTGCCGCTTCCCTGCCTGCTTATATCGCCGCCGGTAAGTATCCTGACAATAATAAAAGCCCAGGGCAATGAGCCAATGAGGTAGGTGAGGATAATTATCAGTATGTCGGTTAAATCCATTTTTTAACCCAATAATATCTTAAGAAATATCCAAAAATACTAACATTATGTATTTTTACAACTTAAAAGATCCGCCCCTGCACCCCCTCCTTACTAAGGAGGGGAAAAGAAGGGGTGGTTAAATTATTAGAATAAAGCTGCTCAATCCAATATAAGTCTATTTTATTGAAAGATTTAGGTTTAAAAAAATTATTTTAGAAATTGTCTCATAGTCGTATAGAGTAATTCCAGCGGCAGCCCTACGATATTGTAATAGCAGCCCTCGATATTGCTGACGAAAACCGCGCCGAAATCATCTTGAATGCCATAAGCGCCCGCCTTGTCCATAGGCGATCCGGTGGCGGCGTAAGCGCGGATTTCGTCATCTGCCAGTTCACGGAATGTGACATTGGTAGTCTGTACTTCCGCCGTTTTCCGGTCAGATGAAGTATCCATCAACGCTATGCCTGAATAGACAGTATGCGTCATGCCGCTGAGGGTCTTCAGCATACGGACGGCGTCTTCTTCATCGTCGGGCTTGTTGATTATATGGTCGTCAAGTACTACAATTGTGTCGGAACCGAGAACTACGGCGTCGTAATCTATTTTCCCGGCGATTTCTTCCGCTTTTGCCATGGCAAGCTGTTTCGCGTAATGTGCCGGCGGCAGGTGGTCGCCGATGTCCTCGTCCACCGATGAGGGGATAACTTCGAAATCCAGCCCTAATTGTTCGAGCAGCCTGCGGCGCCGGGGAGACTTCGAGGCAAGGATTAATGGTAGTTTTAGATTTACTAATTTCGCGATCTTCATATTTATTCAATTTAATTAATATCTTTTTTACAAAAATAAGATTTTTTAGCAAGGAAGTGAAGCTTTTGAGTTTTTATTGTAATCAAATTCTTAAATTTATCTCTAAATTTATTCTAAACACTATTAAAAATGAAAAAACGTCGCAAACAAATAATCACCCATTATACCTTATATTTAATTTTTTCGATAAAACATGAAATTGGCTTAAAATTAATCATGTTTATTATTTTTAAAAGCATTTTATAATAATCATTACTGGTTAATTATTACTTTGTCCCTCAATTAAGTGATTGTATACCTTAAATCATTTCTTTATAAACATTTAATATTTATTTATTATTTTATAAACACAGGTGCATAAAATGAACACATCTACACCCAGAATGCATGTTAATCCCAATGTTAAGGGATTGGGAGTCTCTGCGACTGTTGCTATAAACGACAAATCAAATCAACTACGCGCTGAAGGAAGAGACATCTTTAAACTTGGTCTCGGCGAATCGCCATTCCCAGTGCCGGAACCTGCAGCTAAAGCATTGAGTTCTGCTGCGTACGAAAAGAGCTATCTGCCGGTAAAAGGACTTCCTGAACTGCAGGAAGCTGTTGCTGAGCATCATGTCCGAAATTTTGGCATCGACCGCCATCCGGACAATGTTATCATTGGACCCGGTTCTAAAGAACTCATGTTTCTGCTGCAATTGACCTATTTTGGCGATTTGATCATTCCGTCGCCGTCGTGGGTGTCTTACGCGCCACAGGCTCAAATAATCGGCAGGGATATTCACTGGATTGATACGAGCTATGAGAACAATTGGCTGATTCAAGCTGAAGAACTTGAAAGTATATGTTTCAAAGAACCTGACAAACCTCGCCTAATGATAATTAACTATCCTTCCAATCCAACAGGACGTACCTACACCTACGTTCAATTAAAAAAACTGGCGGAAGTTGCTCGCAAACACCGGGTAGTTCTTTTATCAGACGAGATTTACGGTAAGATTCACCACGACGGAGTCCATCAATCCATTGTCGAATTTTATCCTGAAGGCACAATATTCAGCGGCGGCTTAAGCAAATGGTGCGGCGCCGGAGGCTGGCGGCTGGGTCTTTTCGTTTTCCCGGACGGACTTAAATGGCTTCAGGATGCGATGGCAACTGTTGCCAGCGAAACATTCACTTCTACGAGCAGCCCTGTTCAGCATGCTGCCATAGCTGCTTTTCGCGAAAATGATGAAATTGAAAAGTATCTTGTGGATGAGCGCAGGATTCTTAAAGCTCTCGGCAATACGCTGTCAGAAAAGCTCAAAAAAGGCGGCGCAAAAGTGAAACCGCCAGAAGGCGCTTTCTATCTGTTCCCTGATTTTTCGGAATTCACTGACAAATTCAAAAGAAATAATATCAACAACAGCAAAGAAATGTGCGAAAGACTTTTGGATGATACAGGTGTTGCTATTCTTCCGGGAAGTGACTTCGGACGTTCTGAAAATGAATTTTCCGCCCGCCTTGCTTATGTAGATTTTGACGGCAGAGCGGCGCTCGAAGGGATAAAGGAATTGCCTGAGGATCAAGCGCCCGGGCAGGATTTCTTAAATAAATATTGCGGTAAAATGCTTGAATCAATTGATAGAATAAATGACTGGATAAATAATCTGAATTAATTAACAAATATGGAGTAATCATGAAATTAACTAAAAAACAGGAAGAGCTTTGTACCCAAAACAAATGGGATTTTTCCGATTTGAGGGCAGTTTTCATTAATTGCACTTTGAAAAAATCGCCTGATTTATCCCATACAAGCGGATTGATTGATATGTCGAAGGCGATCATGGAAAAAAATAACGTACAGGTGGAAGTTGTTCGCGCTGTTGATTATGACATTGCCTATGGCGTTTACCCTGACATGACCGAACACGGCTGGGATAAAGATGATTGGTCTCAGGTATATGAAAAAGTCAAGAATTCGAATATACTTGTCCTGGGCACACCTATTTGGCTTGGCGAAAAATCTTCTGTTTGCACAAAAGTCATCGAGCGGCTATACGGTCAATCCGGCGAATTGAACGAAAACGGGCAATACGCTTATTACGGCAGAGTTGGCGGCTGCCTTGTAACTGGAAATGAAGACGGCATTAAGCATGTCGGCATGGGCGTAATGTATGCGTTGCAGCATTTGGGTTTCGTTATTCCGCCCCAGGCTGACGCTGGCTGGATTGGCGAAGCCGGTCCGGGACCATCCTATCTTGACGTTGATTCCGGCGGACCTGAAAACGACTTTACAAATCGGAATACCACTTTTATGACGTGGAATCTCATGCACATGGCGCGAATGATCAAAGATGCTAATGGTATTCCTGCACATGGTAATCAGCGCTCGGAATGGGAAGCTGGTTGTCGTTTTGATAATCCGAACCCGGAACATCGTTAAGAAAATGGAAAAGTATATTAAACCCGGATATTTCAATGGAACTCATTTATTTTACTAGCATGATACAATTCAATAATTTAGAAGAACCGCCCCGTAAAGCCTTCGGCTTCACTCCCCTCCTTAATAAGGAGGGGAAAATAAGGGGTGGTTAAGTTCTTAGAATTAAGCTATTTATTCTGACAGATGGTTGTTCTTAATGCAAAATGTGGGATAAATGAACATATTCCAGAAAATTCTTACCTTATCAGCGCCACCGGTACACTCATCACCGAATTATTAGTTCTGAAAATAATATTATATACACCTGAACTCAGTTCCTCGCCGTCAAATTTCAACTCATAATCGCCCCTGGTTTTCATTCCTGAAGAAAGTTCAAACAACTTTCTACCGGTCATATCCACCACGAAAATTTCTATATATTCCGGCTTTTCTCCTGAGTAAGTGTATCTTACTTTAGTTGTGCTGCTGAAAGGATTCGGATTCACCACCGCAGTAATATTGTCTTTAGTTACTTTACGCTGGTGGACGGAAATCGGCTCTCCACCGCTTCCTACAAGCCGAACTACATGCATTGAATCCTTATAAGCATTTGAATGGAAACTAAAATCATCCGCATAATTGATCTGCTCCTTCGGTTTAAATTCAATGTTTATCGTTTTAGAGCTATCCGGCTTAATTATCAATGGCAGGTCAATATCTTCAAGCAAGTAAATATCAGTATATTCAGCTATTTCCATCTGATCAATTTCTAAATCCGAATCTCCCTCATTGGTTATTTCCACATTCTGCTTCTTGCTGCCCCCGATACCAACCTTACCAAAGAAAATTGTCGTTCTGTTCAACATCACCTTGGCAATAGGACCATCAGCAAAACCAGATAAAATGATCTCAGAGCTCGTTTCATTAAAAGCATCTGATTCAATTATGAGCCTTGCGGAATAATCATATTTCGCAGGAGGTGTAAACTCAACGTGGAATGTTCTTGTCGCGCCGGAATCAAGAGAGAATTCTCCGTCAAATCCCTTGATCGAAAATACATTGTATTCATCGTTGCTTATGGAAATATTTTCAATTGTCAACGGTAATTCGCCCAGATTTTGAATTGTGAAGCTTGTATCTTCAGTCTCTCCTGCATAGCCATTTTCAAAGTGAAGCAACTCATTGCTCAAGACTATATAAGGTTTCGGGCTGTAACCGTATCCCCAGAGATCAAAACCGCGTCTGCTATCATTATAGGCATCGCTTTCAAATTCTATGTAAGCATTATAATCCCTGCGGGTTTTTGGTTTGAATCTAACCGAAAGCTCCTTCGACTCCATCGGCGCCAGCGTAAAAGCATGGCTTTCATCAATCAGTTCAAATGCACTTTGATTATTTTCTTTAATTGAATAGCCGCTGACATGCAGGCTGTCATCTCCGAGATTGATAACTTCGTATTTAAATATCCTTGTGGAGTCCACCAGCAAAGTATCAAACTTACCGTAAGGCTGTTGAAAATGAATGATAGGCTCGGGCTTATCCCATATTCTGACAATATTTTGATCACCTGAACCATCTATTTCAATTATAGTATTAAGCGGAGGATTATATATTGTCGTTGTCGGTGTACCTTTCTTGGGCCAGCGAACCACCACCGAATCAACACGATTTAGATCACCAATACCTACATTTCTTATAAACGGCTGCTGTCCGCCGAAATGCCCCAGACCTGCCTGAATCTCTCTTATCTGCGTTATATCTCCGGAGTATACTTTTATCCTCGAGCCGAAACCATCCCTGTTGCATCCTGCAGGCGGGTCAAGCTTCACCGACAGCCAGTTGTTATCATTGGCTTTGTCATTGCGCAGCACTCGCAGGGCATTATAGGAGCTATCCTGATTCACATGAACAGTATGCTTGACAAATAGATCATTATCGCCGTCAAGGTCGAAATCTATAGCTTCGCCGGAATGCGCATCCTCTATATAAAGAAGTCCCAGCTCTTTTGTTACATCTTTAAACACATGGTTTTCATCCTGCTGGCAGACATACAATCTTCTACTGGGCGGCCAGTAATAACCTTCAAGAACACACAGATCTAGCCAGCCGTCATTTTCTAAGTCGATCCATATCCCGCCGTAATCGCCAAGGTGCGCATTGCTGGGGGCATCCCGCTGTATCCTGTCCAGATCCCATTCCAGCTTATAATCCGGCGGTCCCTGGTTCACAGCAATATGAGTCCTGCCTTCTTTTTTGCCTTCGCGTTCTTCATAGCCGCCGTGGACTTCCACCTGAAGCACGTCCATATCGCCGTCATTATCAAAATCAGCTGCCGGCGCTTCCCACTGACAAAGCGGCTGTTGAAACATTTCACCGGTAGTAGGATGTTTACCCCAATCACCGCCTAAAGCCTGAGCAGAATAACCTACTTCATTCTGCACATCCAGGAATGTCCCATCCTTCATATTTTTGAGCAGCCTTCCGCTGGTTCGGCAGTAAGGCGATGTTATCACATCCTGCCAGCCGTCATTATTCCAGTCGGTGACATTCACGCCGTAGAGCGGTTCAGGTCTGTTCCTTACGCCATTATTTTTTACCTCAGTAAACGAGCCATCCCCATTGCCTTTCATCAAAATATCCGGGAAATACACGCCGTTTTTGTAATCAACAAATTTTGTAGCGATATATAGATCTAAAATTCCATCATAATCATAATCGAGATAAGAAATGCCTACAGCATCTATCATCCCCAAATCAAGCGATTGATAATACTGGTGATCATGAAGTCCGGCATCCGGCTTCAGGGTAAAATGTCCTTCGCCGTCATTTAGATATACTTCCGATCTGTCATTGTGCCCCGGTTGAAACCATTCCAGCCGGTGATAATAAAAGCTGGTTACCAAATCGCGGTCACCGTCATTGTCAATATCTCCGAAGACCGCTACATCATATTCCCTGTAATCCTTATCCGGATTACGATTTTCATTTATCCCCGATTCCTCGGTATAATCGACGAAAATTCTCTTATGCGGAGAATTCGCGTCGGGATTTGGTTTATTTAAATAAAGCGTAAAAGTATTACTGTTTCCCTTGGTCAAACCGCCCGTACCAATAAGCAGATCGGGATATTCATCACCGTTAATGTCAACGCATTGTATCTTGCTGCCGACAAAATCACCCAGCCCTATATCTTCGGTGACTTCGGTGAACCAGGTCTCATCCTGAGCCTGCATACTGACATTAGAAGACAAGAATATTGAAAAAATCAGAAAAATTGCTGTAAATGCGTAATTGAAGCAAGAAAATTTCATTTTGTAGCTCAATATTAGTTGAAAAATCAATTTAACCAATAAATATATACAAAAATGTTGATTGGTGCAAAAATTTAGGCGGATTTTTTTGACTTAAATAGATTTGATATTTAATTTTTTTTATATATGATGGATAGATTCTGATTTGAGAGAACAAATCAACCCAGCGGTTTACCGCTGGGCAGTACTTGCCGCTGGGACAGTTTCATAATAGTTTTGCAGAGGCTGACTCATAAACACTAAATTTTGTGTAACATTTTTTTTTAGCTCAGTGAGGGAACCAGTATTCATCAGATTCCTGCCCTGCTAAAGCAGGATCTAAAGACATTCGCAGGAATGACTTTTCTATACTTTTGGGTCAGCTTCCTAATCAGATTTTTCTCTAACTCATTGCAAAGCGCTAAAGCACTTTGTTACAACAAGGAAATGATATAAGAGATAGATTATGTTCTAATGTACAATTTGGATTTAAATAAAAAAGGGCTCCCTGAAGGGAGCCCACAGGAAATATATATTAAATAAATTAGCTTCCAAGAAGGACGGTAGCAAGTACCAGGGATACAATCGACATCAGCTTGATAAGAATGTTCAGTGATGGACCTGAGGTATCCTTGAACGGATCTCCGACTGTATCACCGGTAACCGCTGCTTTATGAGGATCAGAGCCTTTGAAATAGTCCTTACCATTTATAGTAATACCTGCTTCGAACATTTTCTTGGCATTGTCCCATGCACCGCCGGCGTTTGCCTGAAATATCGCAAGTAATACACCCACGACAGTAACGCCCGCAAGCATGCCTGCAAGCATTTCAGCGCCGCCTGCGAATCCAATTATAACAGGCGTGGCAACCGCCATGATACCGGGAAGCATCATTTCACGAATTGAAGCCTTGGTTGAGATCTCAACACATTTTGCGTATTCGGCTTTACCATCGGCTTCGTGATATATTTTCTGGTCTTCTTCGGGCCATTTCTCGGGCTTTTCGTCGCCGTGTTTTCTCATAAGCTCAAGAGCCGCTTTAAGCTGCGGGATGTTTGCGAACTGATTGCGAACTTCCTGGATCATATCCATTGCAGCGCGCCCGACAGCTCCCATAGCCAATGCTGAAAATACGAACGGCAAAATTCCGCCTATGAACAAGCCTGCCATTACGTAGGCTTTGGATATGTCAATGTTATCTATCTCCGCTGCTGTCATAAATGCGCCAAACAGAGCCAGAGCCGTTAGAGCAGCAGAACCGATAGCAAAACCTTTACCAATGGCGGCAGTCGAATTACCAACCGCATCGAGTTTGTCCGTTCTTTCGCGGACTTCGCTGGGCAATTCAGCCATTTCGGCTATACCGCCTGCGTTGTCTGCTACGGGACCGTAAGCATCTACAGCTAACTGGATTCCAGTTGTAGCAAGCATACCGACTGCTGCTATTGCTATGCCGTATAGATTGGCAAATGCAAATGCGCCGATAATTGCAAAAGATATCAGCAGCATTGGTATAGCAGTCGAGATCATACCGGTTCCAATGCCTGCGATGATATTGGTTGCACTTCCGGTAAGAGATTGTTCGGCAATTTTACGGACGGGTGGTTTTCCTAATCCGGTGAAATATTCAGTGACCAGACCTATCCCAACTCCTGCAACAAGTCCGATAATTGTTGCTAAGAATATGCCCAGTGAAGTAATTGTTTTAGTTTCGCCGTAAAGAAGATCCTCATAAGTCCATTGTGCAGGCAGAACCCATGTGATAATTAAGTAAGATACTATGATCATAAGGATTGCGGCTAATAAAGTACCTATATTTAGCGCTGATTGCGGATTGCCGCCTTCCTTTACGCGCACGAAGAAAGTACCGATGATCGAAACGATAATTCCAGCAGCCGCTAATAGCAAGGGTAGAATTACCGGTGACAAATTGCCGAAAGGCGTCTCGGCGAAAGCGCCCACGCCGAAAAATGCCGTTCCGAGCACCATCGTTGCGAGAATCGACCCCACATAAGATTCAAATAGGTCAGCGCCCATACCTGCGACATCGCCAACGTTATCGCCTACGTTATCTGCGATTGTTGCGGGATTCAGCGGGTGGTCCTCGGGAATGCCTGCTTCGACTTTACCGACAAGATCGGCGCCGACGTCGGCAGCTTTGGTATAGATTCCGCCGCCAACTCTTGCAAACAGAGCAATTGATGAAGCACCAAATGAGAATCCTGTTACCACTGTAACGACCTGCTTAAGGTTCATTTCAGTTTGATAGCCGAACAGTTGACTATAAACAATAAATAGAACACTAAGACCAATGACACCGAGCCCGACAACACCCATACCCATAACCGAGCCTCCTGCGAAGGCAACTTTAAGGGCATTGTTAAGGCTTTTGATCGCAGCATTAGTGGTGCGTACATTTGCTTTGGTAGCGACTTTCATCCCTATGAAGCCTGCCAATCCTGAACAAATGGCTCCTAAAATAAACGAAATTGAAACCAGCCAGGATGAGTTCTCGACTGAAGC
Source organism: uncultured Hyphomicrobiales bacterium (assembly GCA_964645005.1). Classification (GTDB taxonomy): domain Bacteria; phylum Bacteroidota; class Ignavibacteria; order Kapaibacteriales; family UBA2268; genus CAZXYS01. The sequence continues at coordinate 151,671 of CAZXYS010000001.1, forward strand.
TCCCTGGATGGCAAGCAGAATTGCTACTACAATAACAAAGAAAGCTATAGCCCTATATTCTGCCTTCAAAAAAGCCATCGCACCATTGGCGATATAAGTGGAAATGTTCTTCATCTTGTCACTGCCCGGATCCTGTTTGGATACCCAGGATGATTTGATAAAAGTGAATAGCAACGCAATTAAACCAATAATTGGTATTACATAGATTAGCGTGTACATAAGCTGATCTTTTAATTAGTGAACAATATTAATTATTTTAAAGAGAAATTGCTTAAATTCGTTACAAAAAAAAATATTCATGTTCGAGATTTTTATTAAACATGAATTTTCCTATTTTTTTGTTCCTGTAACTGCTAAGTGTTTCAATTTATTACTAAAGAACTATCAGTGAAAAATCTATAGTATCAAGTTGTTAACTAAAGTTAAGCAAATATATATTTTATTCAAAGTTATTCTCTTTTTTGTATCTTAATACTTTTAAATTTGTAATATTAATGTTGTTTAAAAAGCAATTAGTTGAATTTTAAAAAATATTAGTCATATCTAAATTGAAAGATGCAAATTTATTTCGAAAATAGTACTTTACAAAATATAAATTTAATTAACCGGGCAATCGACATCTATACTGCTTCCGGGGATGCCAGCTTCTATAGATTGATACCAGAAGCCGTAATAAGACCGGAAAATTTCGAGCAAGTAAAGGAAATTATCGCGTGGGCTGCTAAGAACGGGAAATATCTTACTTTCCGCTCTGCCGGTACAAGTCTGTCCGGGCAGTCAGTTACCGATGGAATACTTCTCGATATTCAAAATAAATGGCAGAAATTTGAGATACTTGATAAAGGTAAGCGAGTCATTGCGCAACCCGGTGTCATCGGCGGGAAGATAAACAAGGCGCTTGAGAAATACGGCAGGAAGCTTGGACCCGACCCGGCGTCGATGAATTCCTGCACGATCGGCGGCATTATTGCCAACAATTCCAGCGGAATGCGGAGCGGTGTCGAAGACAATCCTTATAACAGTTTGCTGTCGCTCAAATTTATCCTGCCTAACGGACTTTTCATTGACACGTCCGATCCACAGGTAAATGAGAAACTTCGGTACGAAGCACCTGAAATCGTTGATGGATTAAAGCAAATCAGACAGGAAATTATTAATAATCCAACTCTTAAAGAGAAGATTGAACGAAAATATGCACTGAAGAATACCATAGGCTACTCCCTCAATGCTTTCCTTGATGCGGAAGAGCCCGCAAACATTCTCGCCAAGCTCATGGTCGGCTCCGAAGGTACGCTGGGCTTCATCACGGAAGCTGAATTGCGGACTGTGCCGCTGCATCCTTATACTTTCACCGGACTGCTGTTTTTCCCTGATACTGGCGCCGCGGGCAGATCTATTAAGATTCTAAAGGAAGCCGGCGCTTCGGCGATAGAGATTCTGGATTATACATCAATGCAGTCAGTGAAGGATAAGCCGGGTGTACCTGAAATAATCGGCGATTTGCCTGAAGGTTCCGCCGGTGTATTATTCGAATTCGGATTTGACGATATTGAAAAAATGGTGAATTTCATAAACGAATTTGACTATATTACTTTGAAATTTGAGCTCTATAGCGAACCTGTAATCGCAGATACTGAAAAGGAAAAAGACGACATCTGGCAGGTGCGGAAAGGTTTGCTTGCTTCGCTGGGTGCTTTGCGTAAGCCGGGTTCGACGCTGATAATCGAGGATACCTGCTTCAGAATTGAGGATATAACGGATGCTGTCGAGGCGCTGAAGGGGCTTTTCGATAAGCATGGCTGTGAGAATGCGGGAATATATGGTCACGGTAGGGACGGAAACCTCCATTTCATCTTCTCGCAGGACTTTTCGACGCAGGAAGCTGTTAATAAATATGCTGAATTCATGAACGATCTGGCTGATCTTGTGATCGACCGCTTCGACGGGTCACTGAAGGCTGAACACGGCACCGGCAGAAACATGGCGCCATTCGTGAAGCACGAATGGGGCGATGAAGCCAGCGAGATAATGAAACGCCTTAAAAAGCTGATCGATCCTGAGAATATCCTTAATCCGGGCGTTATTATCAATGACGATCCGCAGGTACATCTGAAAAATATCAAGTCATTTCCGGGCATAGACCCTGAAGCGGATCCATGCATCGAGTGCGGCTTCTGCGAATCTGTTTGCCCGAGCCGCGTACTCACTTTGACTCCAAGAAAGAGAATAGCTCTTCAGAGAGAGCTGCTGCGGATAGATTCTCAAAAAATTAAAAACGAGATCCTTCAGGACTACGACTATTACAGCCAGGATACCTGCGCTGTGGACGGCATGTGTGCACTGGAATGCCCCGTCGGCATTAACACTGGCGAGATGGTGAAGAATCTGCGCCATTTGAAGCTCGGCAGAAAAAAGAGGCAACGAGCGCTGAAGTTGTCCCGCAAATTTGCGAATTTGACTGCAGCAGTGAAATTTGCGCTGTCAACAGGTCATTTCTTGAATAAAATAGGCGGGAAATTTCTAATTGAAAAAATTAGTAAGAAATTAAATAAAAAGAATAAGTCATTCCCCCAATGGAATGCTAATCTCGGCAGGCTCGCGCATATACCTGCAAATAATATCAAAAAAGCTCATGCTATATATTTCCCATGCTGCATTACCCGGGTAATGGGAAAACCTCAGAGCAATGGAAACTCTCTCCCTGCCACCTTCATTGAAATTACCAGACGAGCAGGACTTAGTTTAGCAGTACCAAAAGAAATTAAACACCACTGCTGCGGCATGGCATTTAGCTCTAAGGGATATAGAGAAGCTTACGTGCGGTTGGTGAATAATCTGATTGAATCGGCTTATGAGTGGACAGATAACGGGGAATTGCCGCTGGTGCTTGATTCCAGTTCCTGCGCGCTTACTCTTATTAACTGCGAACGAGATCTGACTCAAGATAATAAGTCTAAATTCAAAAAAAAGAAGATTTTAGACAGCATAGACTTTGTTCATGATTATTTACTTGACAGGCTCAAACTCAATCCAATCAACGAGAAAATCGCCATTCATCCCACCTGCTCTTCTATGAAACTTGGAAATAACGAGAAATTGACGGAAATATGCCGGTGTTGTGCAACGGATGTCTTCCTGCCCAAATCTGCCGGCTGCTGTGGTTTTGCAGGGGACAGGGGATTGCTTTATCCCGAATTGCCCCAATCCGCTGCCGCCGAGGAATCAGCCGAAGTCACAGAATCCGGCGTCATGCAGGGTTACTCATCGAACATTCCCTGCGAAATAGGAATGAAAACTTCTACTGCCATAGACTACCGTTCATTTATTTACTTAGTCGAGAGAGCCGCTTCCGGCAAATAACTGCCATCAGTCAATTTCTTTTTTTTAAAATCTCAACAAAATTCCTTGCAGCATCCGCTCTATGGCTTATATCATTTTTTTCTTCAGGACTCATTTGAGCGAATGTTTTATCATAGCTCTCAGGAACAAAAATCGGATCATAACCAAAGCCTTCTTTACCGCGTTCCTCATCGATAATCTTCCCTTCGCATCTCCCTTCTACAAATTCAAATCCCGATTCTCCGGCAAAGCAAATAACCGTTCTGAATCGAGCAGTCCTGTTTTCGATTGGAACACCTTCAAGTTGTTCCAGTGCTTTTTTACGATTAGCGGCATCATTTCCATACTCACCTGCAAAACGGGCTGAATGGACTCCCGGAGCCCCATTCAGCGCATCGATCTCCAGCCCCGTATCATCTGCAATACAGGGCAGCCCGGTAGTCCGATAAAACTCATCAGCTTTTTTCATCGCGTTAGCTTCAAGAGTATCACCATCTTCAATCACATCGATTTTTTCATCTAAAACATCTGCCGGCAGCACCAGATCAATCAAACCCGGTGCATTTTCATCAAAGATCGCCTGCAATTCCCTTTGTTTATGCCTATTATTCGAAGCGAGCAGAATTTTCATGATCACCTTTTTTAAATTCAAAGTTAAAAAAGCCATAGCTAAGAAACAAGCACCATTCATACAATCAAATAAAATCAATTATGTACCCTCGTTCCAGCGCTCCCGTATCATTCCAAATTCCACCTTAAAAAAGGGATCAAAGGGGATATATTTTTTGAGGCTGACTCAAAAGTTGTCTTTGTCTATCCTTCGAGTCTGCTCAGGATGACAAAAACAAGTGTTTATAGGAGTGTCATAGCGAGCGGAGTCGAACTATGACCACAATTCCTTGCTTTTGGGTCACCCTCATTTCGGAATGAGGAAATTCTTCTAATGATTTTTCCCATCTAACACTTTTGTAAGTACAGGTATTCCATAGGCTTATCAAAAACCAGGGATTAAATAAGAATCCACCCCGCCCTCGCCACGCCAAAGCGTGGTTTCCGCTGAGCTGCAACTGCGCTCAGGCACCCCTCAAAGAGGGGAATTTCGTCAGATGAAACATCTGCCGGGACGTTTCTAGGCAGGTTAGCTGTTTTTTGCCACAAATGTAATTTTTGGATTGTGAGTCCGGGTTTAATCAATTACGAATTAGGAATTGAAGAATGGCGCAGGTGAGTTGGAATGAGGGGATAAAGCTGCAATCATATCTTTTAAAATCGCGCAGGAACTTTCAGCGCCTTATCCAGCAGGACGAGATAAAGGCGGCGGGGAATCTCGACGGCGCCGAGCTTCCTTGTATGAGGATTGATATATTGCGAGTCGAGGAGGATATAGCCGCGGTCGCTCAGCCGGTCAACAAGCCGGTAGAAAGCCGCCTTCGAGGCGTCGGACACGTAGTTGAACATCGATTCACCAAAAAAAGCGCCGCCCATAGCAAGCCCGTACAGACCGCCGACAAGTTCGCCGTCTTCCCATGTCTCGACGGAATGCGCAATCCCCATATCATGAATTTGCGTATAAAGGAGGATGAGCTCTTCCGAAATCCAGGTATCCTCGCGGTCGGCGCAGCATCTCATAACTTTTTCAAAGGATGTGTCGACAGTGAATTCGAAATTATGTTTCCTGATTGTCTGGCGCAGTGAACGGGGCTTCTTGATCTTGTCGAGAGGGATAATAGCCCGAGGATCAGGCGAATGCCAGAAGATTTCACCATTGAAAGATTCCGCCATAGGGAAATATCCCATGCGATACGCATATATGACATCTTCCGGTGTTAAGTCTTCACCCACAGAACTGTTACTGATTGTTCAACAAAAAAATATCTCCGTTTTATTAAAAAAACGGAGATGGAAAAATTTTACTTTATAAAGTTGGAAAACTGTATAAGATCAAACGCTGATTTTCTTCTGACGTTCCGTCTGCATCTTGTCATAATCAGCGAGGAACTTATCAAGTCCTTTGTCCGTAAGCGGATGATTTAGCGATTGCAGCAACACCTTGTAAGGCACCGTCGCAATATCCGCGCCTGCTATTGCCGCCTGGACAATATGCATCGGATGACGGATAGATGCCGCAATAATCTGCGAATCGTAATCCTGTACTTCCCAGATCTCGCAGATCTCGCTGAGGATCTCATCGGCGCTGTTGGAAATGTCGTCCAGCCTTCCCATGAACACGGAAACATAAGTTGCGCCCGCATTATTGGCAGCAATAGCCTGAGTAGAGCTGAAGCAAAGAGTGACATTCGTCGGAATATCCCTCTTGCTCAGTTCGCTGACGGCGCCGAGTCCTTCGGCGAGCATAGGGATCTTGATCGTAGCCTGGGGAAACCACGAGACGATTTCCTCGGCTTCGCGCAGCATACCTTCCTTCTCAGTCGAAATGACCTCGACGGAAAGATGACCGCCAATCATCTGATATATATCTAAAATCCGCTGCTTGACATCGACAGAAGGGTCTTCCTTGGCAAGAAGACTTGGATTGGTTGTAACACCCGAGACAAATCCAAGATCCGCACAGTGACGGATTTCATCAATATTTGCAGTGTCGACGTATAAATCCATATTTTCTCCGGTAATTGTTTAGAAATTAGCTCGATATTTGTATCATAAAATTAATATTTTTAATCCATGTCACCAAGAACACATTTATTTTCTTTTGCAATAAGGAATCAAGAGTAATTTTATTTTAGTAATTTTCGTCATCGACCATGTCCTCGACAATGCCAAGCACGAAATCGAGGGAATTATCCAGATCATCTAGATCGCCGTTGTTTTCGACGACGAAGTCCGCCAGTTCCCGCTTCTTCTCGAGGGAAATCTGCTCCTCCATCCGCCATCGTATCTCTTGCTCGGACATTCCGGTGCGCTGCTTTGTGCGGTTTATGCGGATGTCCTCATCGGCATAAACCACGATGATGTAATCGTAACCTTCTTCCAGTCCGGCTTCGAAGATAAGAGCGCTTTCGATAAAGATCAGGCTTTCGCAGCGCTGCATCATTTTCTCGACCATTTCAATCTTCTTGTCGATAACTTTGGGATGAACTATGGAATTCAACTTATTAAGGGCAGCCTTATGAGCTTCGGATTCTCCGAACACTCTTTCAGACAATTTTTCCGAATTAAGCGAACCGTCTTGGTTATAGACATCTTCGCCAAATTCGCTTTTGATCTTTTTGACGGCGTCCTTATCTTTGGTCATAATATTTTTAGCGAGGTCGTCGGTATTGATGACCTTATAGCCTCGCTTTTTGATGATCTCTGCGACAGTGGTTTTTCCGCTGCCAATGCCCCCGGTAATGCCGATCAGCAGAGTGTTATATGCTTCTTCCTCATTCATATTTATCCGGTTTGATTAATGATAATCTAAGATGATCCCGCCACTTCCCGTTAATATAGAGGAAATCTTTCACCACACCTTCTTCCTTGAAGTTGAGCTTCCTCGCCAGCTTCACCGACGACTGATTTTCCGGTAGAATATTAATTTCAATTCTATGCATATTCAAGTCATAGAACAGATATTTAATCACGAATTTCAGCGCTTCGGACATGAGCCCATTGCCGGTATGCTCCTTATCCAGCCTGTAACCCAGCGAGCAATTCGACGCCGGAAAATGCAGAATATTATAAACGAACACATCGCCGAGGATTTCCTCATATTTCAGATCATGCCTGCCGAATATATAGAAATGCAGGGCGCGTTTTTCATTTTGCAGATCTATTTCTTTCCGGAGCATTTCAATCTGGCTGTCTTTCGAAAGCTCTTCATACTCTATACCTGGCGATCCCGTGCGGAAGAAATCCAGATTCCTTTTTTTATAGCTAATGATCTTATGCGCGAAGGCGGAGTCCAGCGCTTTCAGCACCAATCTATCGGTAGTAAGAATAACATTATCAAAATTTTCATCAATCATAATCATGAAAATTATCAAAAAATCGGAAAAAGAAAAATTAATAAAATAAATTTTACATTTTAACGATAATAGAGTAAATTTGTAGTCTTTGTTATTTGAGACTTTGAAAATTAATGGCCCCGTCGACTAACGGTTAGGTCACCAGCCTTTCACGCTGGCAGTAGGGGTTCGAATCCCCTCGGGGTCACGAAAAAAAGCCCGGAATTTAAGGTTCCGGGCTTTTATTTTTTTGAATTAAATTTGAAATTTTGTCACTATTCTAAATAATGAATATTCTTTACTGAAATATTGAGAAACTTCAGAATCATGTATTTAGAAACTATTAGAAAATTTGTAATTATGAAAAAAGTTCAACATTTTTTCCTTGAGTCCCTTAGTTTTAATATTCTTCTGATTTTCTTCTATGAAAAAATCAAAAATAATTCTATCTTCTTTGAAATTTTCCCAAGAACTTTCTAAATGGTTGTTTCTTTTTTTCTGGGACTTTGATGGTATTGAGAATCCTAATACTTCTGCTAAAGTATGTTCTTCATTATCAATACTAACTTTAATCTCATCCTGTACCTGTTTTTCAAATACCGGGGCTAATGTTTGTTTATAATTGATGAAATTAAAATGATAATCATTAATTAATTTTTCTTTTTGTTCATTTAAATCTATTATGAATTCATTTATTTGATCTTCACTAACAACTTGCAGGTTGTCAAAATCTGCCAAATCCAAAGAGAATGCTCTTTTATAAAGATTTCTTTGCATAAAATGGTCAATTTTATTTTTTAAATGAGCATCGTCCGTACTATTTAATATTTTCGCTAACAGTGCGATAAATGATTGATCGTTCCATGAGATAAAAGAATTCAAATCTTTATCAGATGGGATACAGTCTTTATTTCTAAGAAATGGATAATAATTAAGCATTTCTTCATTATTTAGTTCAAACATTTTATTAATGATTTCTATCAAAAGAGCATCAGTAATATTTCTTACGTGATGTTTATAAACATTATTATGCATTTTAAAGCGTGCAATTCTTAAACCCCATGCTTCTGTTGCAGCTTTTTCCAACACCCCGATCTCTCTGTTTGAAGTAATAAAAATATTTCCCCAAAGCCTCTGATAATCATATATGCCATAGTTAGTTCCACAGTGATATGAATCTCTTAGGACATAATCTCCTTTATCAACATCAATAGGTCCGTCAATAATCTTTTTTAGTAAATAACTAACAGGATGTTCAATTGCCAAGTCCTGGATATTGGTATTAATTTTTTTTGTCTTGGCTATTAACTCTAAAGAAGTTCTTGCTAAATCAACAAATGGTGAATTTATTTGATTAATGTCTTTTATTATTTTTTCAGAAAGTTCATAGCTGTTGATTTCATGTATGTATCTGATTTTGATATCATTATTATTATTGTTACGATATTTGAAAACATCTTCAAATGTATGGCTGAAAGGGGCATGTCCAATATCATGTAACAAAGCTATTAGTCCGGCAGCTAACTTAAAAACTTCTTTTCTTTTGCTTGGCTTCAAAACCTTAATAAGAGAATCATTATCGCATATGGATTTGAATCGACTTTCAGAAAATCTTATCAAATTATCTGCCGCATACATCGCTAAGTGCATTGCACCGATACTATGTTCAAATCGAGAATGCATTGCAGATGGATAAACTAATTGTTCCAAAGGCAATTGGCTTACCCATCTTAATCTTTGAACTATTTTGTGATCAAGAAATGGTTTTAAATCCGGGGGAATTGTTATAAAACCATAAATCGGATCGCGAATATGTTTTTCAATCGTAAAGCCTCTCATCAATTTCTGTTGCCAAATCTAAATACCTTTTAATATTTTGTTGACTTTTACGCGATAAATCCATCCAACCCAATATCTTGCATTTGCGCTTTATTACTTCAATTTTTTCATTCTCTCTCAAACTGTTAAAATCCTGATTTAAATGACTTATCATAATGTGGATTTTAGAAATGTTTGCTAATTCCGATTGAACATACTTTTTTTCAGGATACTTTTCAATAATAAAATTATATATTTCATTTATTCTATTAATCAATTTATCGTTTCTTATGTTTTCTATATGATCAAATGTATTACTGTTGTGGACATAAAATTTGTTCTCAAAATAATTATACTCTACTTTTCCAACATTATCAAGACTTTCCATGATCCTTTGTACGTTGACACTATAAGGTCCATAATTATATGGTATGTATGACTTATACCTAATATCCTCCGGCAGAGCAAAATACATAACCTTTTGAATTCCGGTCTTTCCGAAATTTAAATTATTATCATTTGCTAATTTAATAGCATACAGAACATAATCACTAGGATTCATTACACCTCCATTAGAAATAATTTTTTTCAATTTACACAAAAAAATCGACATGAACAAAATTCGTTTACGGATAATACCTGAATCCAACGCTAAAATCAAATCCCGCTTCCACATCCGGCGCCAATTCTATTAAAGGACCTAACTCGAGGAATAACTCAAAATTTGACCGGCGCGGCGTGAAGTTTACGCCCATTATTCCACGGATGGCGATGCCGGCGCCGTCTCTGTCACGGAATCTGCGGTCGTCGCGGTCATAAAAGACGCCGTCATTGCCGCCGAAACCTATTACTAACCCCGGTCCAGCGTAAAGAGAAAACTCATTTGACCTAAAAGCGTCGAAATGCCATAAGTAATCTGCTCCAAGCGCCAGTTCGCCAAAATAGGAAACTCCCAGAAAAGCATCCAACGCATTTTTATTAGTAGTCCAGTATTTTATCGTCGCGCCGGTTGGCTCGCCCAGCATCAACCCGAAACCGAAATTACCGCCGCCGGGTTTCTGCGCCAACATTGTATTGGCGAATAATAATATGCTTACTATGACCATTAACTTTCTCATATTTAACTCTATATTATTAAACATTTTTATAATTAATACGAAAACGGCTTCGCATATTTTACGAAGCCGCCAGTTCAATCATCTTTGTTTGAAAAGAAACTTAAGGCACTATCCTGTGTATCATCCGCGGTATCGGAATAACCTCGCGGATATGCGTCGCGCCGGTTATCCATTTCACTGTCCTCTCGACGCCCAGCCCGAAGCCGCTATGAGGCACCGAGCCGTACTTCCGCAGGTCGAGATACCACTGAAAATCCTCCACCGGCAGATTCTCTTCCTTTATCCGCTCAAGAAGCAGGTCATGATCGTCCTCGCGCTGGCTGCCGCCAATAAGCTCGCCCGCTTTCTCGGGACCCAGCATATCCATCGCCAGTGCCACGCTTGTATCTTCAGGATCGCGCTTCATGTAAAAGGCTTTCGCTTCTGCGGGATAGCGATGGATAATGCACGGCTTATCAAACTGCTCCATGAGCGCTTCTTCCTGCACCGTGCCAAAATCCTCGCCCCATGGGAATGGTCGTATTTCCTTATCAACGCCATCCTCCTTCTTGATCAGAGGAATATCATTCTTGTTCAGCCAGTCCACAGCTTCCGTATAACTTATGCGGTAGAACGGACGCTTGATTTTCTCCAACTGTGTCGTATCCCTTTCGAGCGTTTCCAACTCTTTTTGGCAGTTCTTAAGCACATACTGCACTACATATTCCACCATATCTTCTGCGAGGTCCATATCATCGTTCAGATCGAAAAATGCCATCTCCGGCTCGACCATCCAGAACTCCGTCAGGTGCTTGCGTGTCTTTGACTGCTCTGCGCGGAAAGTCGGACCGAACGTATAAACTCTTCCCAGAGCCATTGCCGAAGCCTCCGCATATAGCTGCCCCGATTGACTCAGGTAAGCATTCCCAAGATCGAAGTACTTCGTCTCGAACAGTGTCGAGGTCCCTTCGCAGGCATTCGGCGTAAGAATAGGCGAGTCCATCAGTTTAAAACCGTTTCCATCGAAGAAATCTCTTATCGCCTTCATCACTGCCGCCCGAACACGCATAATAGCGTGCTGTCTCGACGACCGCAGCCACAGGTGCCGATGCTCGATAAGAAAAGCGTCGCCATGTTCCTTCTTTGCAATAGGATAATCATGGCTTATCTGAATTGTTTGGATATTAGTTACGTCCATTTCAAAGCCGCCCGGCGCGCGTTCATCTTCTTTGATAGTCCCGGTAATCATCACCGAGGACTCCTGCGTCAATTCCTTTGCGGTTTCAAACACACTTTCATCAACATTCTGCTTGAACACAACGCACTGCAAGATTCCCGTACCGTCGCGCAGTATCACGAACTGCAGTTTTCCTTTGCCGCGCTTGTTGTACACCCAGCCGCGCAGCGTAACTTCCTCGCCGACATGCTTTGCCAGATCCTCGATATAAACAAAAGATTTGTACCTCGACTCCATATACTTCCCGAATTAATTTAGTCATACCAATTTATTAATTCTACAAAAATACGAAAGATAAGGTATATTATTTAAAAACAGCAAAGATATGAGAAATATATTGTCATTTCTTGATTTCTTTTAACAACTTATTCACTAAGATATTTCACTCAAAAAGAATATTAAATGATCCTGTTCCTTCAATAGTACCAGAACCATTGCCCTCTTTTCCTTTAAATTCGAAATCACCTGTAATGAACTTTTCATTACTAGTGGTGAATGTTATATTACCTTCTTCACACAAATAAGCAGTTGTATTTTGTCCATCAATTATTGTTAAATTTGATGTATGTAATAGTTTTTTCTGATTGTTTTGATCGTCTTTTAAAAATAATAAGATAAATCCATAAGTTATATTATCATTAATGAATTCTGTTTGAATCGACTGATAAATTTTGCCTTCATATTTCTGTGTGTTAAATATCACATTTGTTGATTTAAACTTAAGAGAATCTCCTTGGCTTAAATGAAATTCTATTTTTATAAATTCCTCAGGCTTATCTTCGATCGTAAACCTCCATTTGTCCTTCTCGGTTATACCGAGGTAAGTATATTCGTCAGCAGTCATATCTCTGACAATTCCTTCGTCAACCAGAACATAATACTCAGCGCCCCATTCAAATAACTTTGATAATGGTATATGAAGTACTTTCTTCTCGACTATGTAACAGTCCTCAACATTGATAGTCTCAAATATATCATCATTATCAGAATTAAACACTCTAACGGATCCTTTATCCTTTTTAATGTCCATGTTAAAGACCATTCTTAGCTCATGCTGATCGATCGGTACATCAGCAGAGCCATTCGCAGGATCGGATTCGGTTAATTCAGGTCCGGCGCCGCCTGTGGGACCTGTGCCGCCATTATCATCAGAGTCACTGCATGAAAAAAATAATAAAGAAATAATTAAAGCCGGAAGTAAGAAAAAGAATCTCATAAAAATTCCAATGTTTTTAAAAAGCATAATCTTCTTCAACCAATTGTTCTTCAAGATCGAATGACCCGTTAGAGATAGTAATTGTCTTACTTGCTATTGTTGTACTGGGATCGGTTAGTACGGCAGCGTAAAAATCGCCTTTGATGGTTTTGTTATCCATTTCGGAAAGTTCTATCTCGCCGCCGGTGTTCTTTATGTAATAATCTTCTGTCTCGCCGGAAGAAGCATTTCTTACAATCAATTCGACATTTCCATATCCCTGACTGAAAATAGGTCTGCATTGATAAACCAGCTTCCCGGTTCCATTATCCTGAATTTTGACACTTAACTCATATTCTTTTCCGCCCTTTGATAATGTGCCTTTCACTTGTCTTAGAGTACCGTACTCAGCGGCATTTTTGTAGTAGACTGCGGAATCTATATCAAAAGTCAGTGTTTCATCACCGCTGATACTTGCTTTCAACGTCCCAATAGTACTGTAATTATCTTTTTGGCAGGCATTTAAAAGTAGTATAAAACCAATAACAGCAATAGTCGGCAGAAAAACTTTGATTGCATTCATTTTTATATTCCCGGATTGGTTAGAAATTTATTAAATAATTTCGACAGCGTCAGCGGGCAGCCATCCTATATTTCCGTCGGCGAGCCTTATTTTCTTCCATTCCCCTACTTCATCTCTTATTTCTACCTTCGTTCCTTCGTGCAAAATGAATAGATTCTTGCCGCTTTTGTCGGGAGAACTCTTAACGTACACGCTCGGAGAAAATATTATCGCGCTGTCGTCTGACGTTTCTATTTCATATTTTTGATAAGCAAATATAAAAGAGGTTATCGTTAAAACAAAAAATAAAATTCCTATTGCAAAGAAAAATTTCTTGAAAAATGATGAGCCTAAAAAATAAAATATCGCCAGCGAGCCGAATGTGAGCCAGCTTAGAATGACGGCGATAGCCGCCCAGCCGCTGGAATTGTACTGGCTGATGAGTGTGTCTATCCATTTTGTGAGGAAGAACTTTGGGACTGGTTCGATCTTGTCAACTGTACGCAGTTCTGCGATTTTCAGGTTGAATCGGATGTCTTCGTCCTGCGGGGCGAGTCGTTTTGCTCTTTCATAGTAAAGGATGGCGGGGGCTATCTCTCTCATTTTGAAATAAGCGTTGCCCATGTTGTAGTACAACTCAGGCGATATATAGCCGTTATCTTCTATTTCCGTGTATAATTCAACCGCTTTGGAATAATCCCCATTGGAATATAATTCATTGGCTCTGGAAAACTTATCCAGCGCCGTACTGCCGCCGTCAGCGCTTACGGCATTTATTAATAATGGAAAAATAAATAGGAATAATATGACTATCCTTTTCATCTAACGATTCCTTCGATTTCGGTTATCAATCTTGCCGCCTCGTCGTAGGTTTGCTGCATGTTTCCAGCCGTTTTATCCGGCGCAAAACGAGCAAATTCGGATTCATCTATAGTTGCCATTAATCTATCGGCTTTATCCGTAGGAACTTTTTTGTTTATCAACGCGTTATAAGCGCTGTCCTTATTCAATTCCGAAAAAGGAATGTTAAGTTTATCGCTGATGTATCCCCACAGAGCGCGCGCCACTTCCTCGTAGAATTTTTCCTGATCCTGCGAATTGAGGAAATCCTTCGCTGTGGCAAGATGCTTTTTGGCTGCACGATTGGCTTTGCGGTTTTTGAGCAATGCCTGATTGCGGTTAAGTTCATCTTGCTTCCTTTTAAAGAACACAAAAACCAAGAATAGCAGCAGCGGCGCCGTTCCAAGCCCGTAAAACATGCCCGATGCGAAAAGGCTATTCCTGCCTTTTTGCAATGACTGAGGCAGATCCTTGATGAAGTGGACGTCTTTGCCGAGATATTTGACTTCTTCCCGATCCACGCCGGAAATCACCGTAGTCTCTTCGCCCGGTTTGCCTTTTTGCACATTCAGAACGAATCTTTCTGATGTTTGAGTGATATATTTTTTCTTGTTAAGGTCGAAATAAGTGAATTCGATGGGCTCTATCTCGTAGCGTCCTTCGCGCCTCGGGATAAGTGTATATTCGAAAGTTTTCTTACCTGTGAATTTACTCCCGGAAACTCTTACATCATCCACGATGTTCGGATCGTAAACTTCTATGTCTGAAGGAAGATCAAGTTCAAACGGGCTGATCAGCTTAAGATTACCTTCGCCTGATATTTGAATTTTAAGATTTACGGGATTATTGGCTTTGATTTTGGTTTTGTCGAGCCATGCTTTCATTTCCATATCGCCGACAGCGCCGGTGAAGGATTCCGGCTCACCGCCGGGCAAGGGCTTAACATTTATGGTTGCTCTGTTCGAGCGGACGGTATTGTCAAAATCCTTGGTGCTTCTGTCGAAGGGATCATCGAAGAAGGAACGCCGCTTCGATTGCACGTGCAGCCTGATCACTGTTTTCATTTCCATCGGTTCGATGGTCAGTTTGCCGGTCTGCTGGGGCAGAAGTATTACTTTTTTAATGACAATGCTGTTGAAGCGCTTGCCGTTGACATTTTCGTATTCCCACTGAGTTCTGCGGGAATCCGTCAGCTCATGAGTCCAGAAACCATTGTAAGATGGCAGTTTGGGTTCTTCGTAATCCGCCATGGAAAGCTCGGGATGCTTGAAGAGCTTAAGCGTTGCGGTAATTTGCTCGCCCTGATATACATTCTTTTTATTGACATATAGCTTTGCGAAAAGATTATCGCCGATCAATTCCAATGCTTCCTGCTGCTGCTGGCGTTCGCGCTGCCGTTCGGCTTTTTGTCTTTCGGTTGGGGGGACGACTTTCATATTTATAGTATTGGTCTTCAATTTTTTGCCGTTGGAAACAATAGAAGCGGGGCCTATCTCAAATTCCCCCTGTTTATCCGCCTGCAAAACGTAACTGTAAGAGATTGAGCGTGTGATATTCCCATTTATCATCTGCATACTCTGCGAGGTGCTCGGACCGGACAGCACCCTGAAATTTCGAAAGCTTGGCGGATCGAAATTCGAGCCCGAGCCTTCGATTGTGAAGGTGATTTGAAATCTCTCACCTTCCGATACCGGATTCTTATTGACGGAAGCGGTGAATTCCGCTGCCAAAGCCTCGCTAGCGAATATTGCAAATACAACTATTATTACAAATAAATTTCTCATTTTTATCATCTAAGTAATTTATACTTAAGTTTTTACCAGTTTTTCTCAAGTTTTTTATCTTCGCTTTTTTGCTTCTTCAATTTTTTCTGGACCTGCTGTTCTTCTCTACTAAGAGCTTTTAATATACGAACAGCATCTTTCTTGGAAATCTTCTTTTTATCTTTGTCGCCTTTTTCACCTTTTTTACCTTGCTTTTTTTCTGCCTGGCGCTGTTCCATGTTTTTCTTTTGCTGATCTTTATTCTGCTTTTGTTGCTGCTGCTGTTGATTTTGTTCTTGCTGTTGTTTATTCTGTTTCTGTTGATCCTGCTTATTTTTCTTTTGCTGATCTTTATTCTGCTTTTGTTGATCCTTATTTTGCTTGTTCTGGTTCTTATTTTTCTGCTGTTGCTGCCGCTTTTTCAATCGCTTTGCGTATTCCAAATTATAGCGTGTTTCATTATCTCTTGGATTGCGCTTCAATGCTTCCTTATAAGCTTTGATACTCTTGTCGATCTTCTTCGCTTTCAGATATGAATTGCCAAGATTGTGATATGCTTTCGCTATAGTTTTATCGTCGAGATTTTTCGTAGTTATCTCGAGGAAATTATCCGCCGCTTCCTCGTATTTTTCCTGTTTGTAGAGCGCGTCGCCCAGATTGAAAACGCCCTGATAATGCTCGCGGCTCTCTTCGAGCGATTTCATGAATTCCACTTCGGCGTCTTCGAATTTTTTCTTCTCGTAAAGGTCGTTGCCCTTACGAATGTAGGACTTCGGATTTTTGGCAAAAGCCGCTGCCGGCAGCGCCAATGCCGCAAGTATGATAACTACGATTATATTTTTCAGGTTCATCATAAGCCGTCATTTATTTGTTCAAAAAAAATCAAGACCGACCGCTTTTTTCGACGAATGAAGTAAGCGAAGTAATAAGTTTGTTCTTGCGGTCGGAAAGGAAAAACTCGATAAGCAGGAACAGCAGCGCTCCCGCTATCAAATACTGAAATCGATCCTCGTAATCGGCAAACATTTTCGAACTGAATTCCTTCTTTTCCATGCCGGAAATATCTTGCAGAAGATTTGCCAGTTCGGGATCGCCGCCCGTCGAGCGTATAAATTCGCCGTCACCCGCTGCAGCAAGCTGCTGAAGCATAGCTGCGTCCAGCTTTGAGATGATGGTATTACCCTGATCATTATTTTTATAGCCCTGCCGAACGCCGTTCTTGTAAACCGGTATAGGACCGCCTTTTATGGTTCCCATACCGATTGTATGGATAATAATGCCATTATCTGCTGCATCCGCAGCCTTACCAAGGGCATCGTCTTCGTGATTTTCGCCGTCGGTGATGATTATGAGTACTTTATGCTTTTTCTCTTCATCGCTGTAAGAATCCATTGCCAAATCAATAGCGCTGCCTACGGCAGTCCCCTGCACGGGGATAACATCCGTGTCTATTGTACTTAATATCAGCTTCGCGGCGGAATAATCCACAGTCAGCGGCAGCTGCATGAAGGAAGTGCCCGCGAAAGTGATAAGCCCGATGCGGTCATTCCTGAGTTTGTCTATCATTCGTGATATCGCCTGCTTGGCGCGGTCGAGGCGGTTAGGCTTGATATCTTCGCATTTCATGCTGTTGGAAACATCGAGGGCAATTATTACATCTACCCCTTCTCTCTTATATTCCTTAAGTTTGCTTCCGATCTGCGGATTGGCGATTCCAAAAATTATAAATGAAAAGCTGATCAAAATCAGGATAAATTTTACGAAAGGCTTGTATTTCGAAAATTCAGGGTGCAGGTTTTGCAAAAGCAATGGATCGCCGAACTTCGCCATGTCTCTCTTGCGCTTCCACTGCAAGTAGATGAAAATTAGTATCAATAGCGGTATAATGAATAAACCGTAAAGATAATCACTATTTTCAAGCCTGATTATGTCCATTTTTACCGCTAAATTTAAATTTCCTAAAAATCAATATTTAGATTCAAAAATTAACAATAAATTTATTAACCAACAATTTTGCCGCTTCTAACGCAAAAATAAAAGTAATCTAAAGTTAAAAATGACCAAAATTACTAGACGAAATGTCTTTTCAATAAGTTTACGCTGTTTTGCAAATTTTGTTACTTCACTATCTCCATCTTTCTGAAGATCTTATTGGTTGGAGTTCTGAGCACATAGATATAAATTCCTGCCGGTAGGTTATCCGGGGCAAAATTCACGCGGTATAAACCAGGCTGGACATCTTCCTCGAATAATGTTTTTACCTTCTTGCCCATTATATCTATCAAGTAGAGTTCAGTTTTACCATGTTGGATTGTTGAGAAGATGATTTCAGTTTCGTTGCTGAAAGGATTGGGGCGGTTCTGCAGCAGATATTGCTTCCCGGACTCGAAGAATAGGCGCTCTCCACCGGCATAGCAGAGATCGGTAAGGCAGAATATTGTCGTATCAACGGTGTTGAAAATGTCAGGTGCATTCCAGACTACGGAATCAATGATGATCGGGGAACAGGCTGCATCACCCCATGCAGTACGGAAATTGAAATCAGCCAGAAGACCGATTGTATCCTCCCGAACACCACTTATGGTGATAACATTTTCTCTGTCTCCGTGTGTATGGCAGGTGAAATTTCCAAATGGGAGTAATACTGTTTTATTATACCGCAGATAGACTGTGAAGCTGTCCGCTTCAACCTTGGTTAGATTTTTTGATGAAGCAAGTGTTATGGGAACGGTGATCTCTTCACCTGCTGCTGCAAAAATAGTGTCAGGCACCGAAAATTCAGCGCTGGCAATACCCTTCCAGAATTCGAACTCATCAGAGACAGCCGTGCAGCCATTTTTATCATAAATTCTAACTGAATAGCTGCCGGTAGTATCGGGTACATATTTTCTATCGGCAGCGCCGGGAATAGGAGTACCATCTTTGTACCACTGGTAGTCTTCTGCCGGAGTCGAATAAAGTGAATCCATGACTTTAGTGATTTGCGGCTTTGGTGGATTGGGATGAACTGTAACGGTTATAAAGGTATTGCTTTCGCCGGTGCAGCCATTGGCGTCGGTGACTTCTACAGAGTAATCACCTGATTTAGTTACTTCTATCATCCTGCTTGTAGAGCCGTCCGACCATTCGTATGATTCGAAACCGGCGTCGGCGATAAGCTCAGTTGTATCTCCTTCGCAAAATTCGATGGGACCGTTCACAGTTATATCCGGTTCCGGCAAAGGATGAACAGTGACAATGAATTCTTCTGAAACATTTTCGCAGCCGGTAATGTCATTTCTCTCAAAAACGGTTATCGTTTTGGAACCTGAGCTGGTCCAGTTGACAATAATATTTGCCGCCCCCTGTCCCTCTTTGATATCTCCTCCGGAAACCGACCAGGTATAGGAGTGGTCAGCGGTCTCGGCTGTTTCATAACTATAGTCGTTGTCTGAGAAGCATAGTTCTCCGGCGCCTCTGATCTTAGGGTGGGGGAGAGGATGTTTTGTTACGATAGCAGTATCTCTTCCTTCGCAATCATATTTATCTTTAACTAACACCGAATAAGTACCGGAAGATTTAACTACAATTTGTCTGCTTGTCTCTCCAGTGCTCCATTTATAACTGTCATATCCGTTGCCTGCATTGAGTATCAGGCTGTCGCCTTCGCAAAATTCCATTTTGCCAGTATTTGAAGTGATCTCTGGCAGTAGTTCATCAGCAATATTAACATACATTGTATCGCAGCCAACACAGCCGGTTGTTTTATTTGTATCTATAATTGTGATCTTGCCTGTACCGCTGCCTGCCCATTTAACTTCAATATTAGTATCATCCATTTTAGGGCTATATGTTGTACTTCCCGATACCGTCCAGGTATATGTATGGTTGGGGTAAGAATTTATCCAATAAATAACATTTTCTGAAAAAGCACAGACGCTCTCAGGACCATGTATTAGAGGTGCAGGATTCGGATGAACCGTAAATTCAACAGAATCCCTGCCGGTACACCCGTTTGAATCGGTTACAGTTACTAAATATTCTCCGGATTCAGACACAGTGATTTTGCTGTCGGTTTCTCCGTGACCCCATTCATATTTCTCGTAATCTCCTTCAACTGATAGTTCAGAAGAATCACCCTCACAAACTTCAAGATCACCGGTTATTTCCGGTTCCGGCGAATCAAACAATTCGATTTCAATCGGTTTTGAAGTTCCCGTACAACCTAAATCGTCGACAACTGTTACATAATATATACCTTCTTTTTTAACCTTAATCTTTTGTGTAGTTTCTCCCGTTGACCATGTATATTCTTCGAAACCGTCTGCAGCAAGCAGAACTACGCTGTCCCCCGGGCAAAACGGAACATCCCCTACAATGCCGACATCCGGCACATGCTCGAAACGGCATATTTTAAGTACAAAAGCATCCGCAGTACCTTCGAAATCTTTCTGGTGTGCAGCATCTGTCACATGAAAATCATCACTTCCGGTAACACCGCATACCAGTACATGATCTCCCGGATCAGTATCCACACCATAAGCATTATCATCGTATCTTCCGCCAATGTACGAAGCCCATTTTATCTCGCTGGCATCCGGAGCAGCTTTCAGGATGAAAGCGTCTCCGGTACTTGAGACACCGGTAAATTCATCTTTAAAGGCTCCGTAAGTCAGAGCCAGATCATCACTGTAGGTGTGCCCGGCAGCCAGGATATTGTCCGAATTATCTACAGCTATAGCTCTGGCGGCGTCATTTTCTTTGCCGCCGTAAAAGCCTGACCAGATTATCTGGCTGCTGCTATTTATTTTAGTTATTATTACATCGCTTTTTCCGTTTTTCATACTTTGGAACACACCACCGGCACTATGGTAGTCAGCACTGTAAGTTTCACCTGTAAAAACTATATCATTATTACTATCCACAGCAAGAGAATAACATCGATCTGCTGCTATACCCCCGAAGAGCTTTGAATCCAGATAACTTGACTTATTCGGGGGAGCGTCAAAACGTGCAATAAAGGCATCGTAGCCTTCGGGTTCTTCACGATCATCTTCACCGGTGACATTAACAGGAAAATTCTTGCTATTAGTAAATCCACCGAAAACAATATCACCATTTTTATCATAAGCTGCCGTGCGAGCTTCATCAGTGCTGTCGCCCCCGAAATAAGTGCCCCAGATGTATCTGCCGTCAAGTGTCATCCTCGCAAGAAAACCATCGGCATTGCCGTACTGATCTTTGTCAAACCCGCTATCTGACGTAATAATATTTTTACTTTTAGTCCACCCGGTAATAGCTAGTTCTACTCCATTTTTGACCGCAATACCGTAGAAGTGCTCTTCTTTCTCGCCGCCGTAATATGTTGACCAGATGAGTTGTCCGACACTGTTAAATTTTGCTATGAATCCGTCAGTGCCTTCGTTAATGGGACCATTAAAAGTTTTGTCCATGGCATCATCGGTTACGGGAAAGTTCCGGCT
This sequence comes from uncultured Hyphomicrobiales bacterium, assembly GCA_964645005.1. Lineage (GTDB taxonomy): Bacteria > Bacteroidota > Ignavibacteria > Kapaibacteriales > UBA2268 > CAZXYS01. Next base: position 172,928 of record CAZXYS010000001.1, read on the forward strand.
CCAGGTGAATCCTGTGAGATAAATATTGTCGTATTCATCAAAGTCAAGATCCTGTGCATAATCTGTCTCTTCACCACCGAAATAGGTAGCCCAGAGAAGATTACCGCTGTTATCTAATTTGATTATAAACGCATCGAAGAAGCCGTTCCTTTTTTGCTGGTGGGCGCCGGGGCTTACAGGGAAGTCTATACTCAGCGTTCTTCCTGTCACTACCGTATTGTTTCTGCTGTCAATTTTCAGAGATTGGGCATGCTCGCCATTGGAACCGCCGTAATATGTGGACCAGAGTAAATTTGGGTCGATGACAAGTTTGTTGCTTTTGTTGTAGTCACCAATTTCAAAAGATATGCTGTGGTCTTTGATTGAATATCCGCAAGAAATTTCTTCCTTGGTATATTCATTTTCATGAATCTGATAAGCATAGGGACTTTCTTCTCTGATAATGCCATTATATGTTTTGATCTGCAGTGAATTGTCATCTAAAAGCTCTAATTGCGCTGAACTTGAATATGTCATTTTGATTGTGTCAGGATTGGCGCCAGGATGAAGAATAAAATCATATTTAAGCTTGTTTTTTCGCTGTGAATGATAAAAGACAAGATCGATATTTTCATAAATATTTTTGTAGATGATCTTTTGGGAAGCAATTAGATTTTCAAATCTTTCTGAAGAACCTTTGTAGAAATTTATCTTCTGAGAGAGAGTATCACCTGATATTACCTTTGCATCCGAATTACAACCTTCGAAACTCAGGTCAATTCTTTCAATTTGACAGTCCTCTTTAGAAAAATCTTTAATATCAGTAAGATTTGAATATTCCGGGAAAACATAGCTGATGCCTGTTTTTCTGAAGAACAACTTCGAATTATGTTCACCTGTATAAAATAGAATATCATCGCAGCTTTTACCGTTGATACCGGTAACCTGCCCCTTATTTTCAATAAAAAAATTGTTACCGTCGATCAGATTTTCCGTCGAGTAAACAAGGGATTTGTTAAAAAAAAGTGAAAAGAAAACAATAATAATGAACTTTAAACCGTATTTTTCGAAGATATTCATCAGATTTTTTCAGATTTGTTGAATGAACAGTTAAAAATATTGAGAAAAATTTTATTAACTAATATAGTAACACTTTTTAACATTAAAAAACGTTTAACTTTAAAATAAATGGCATGGTTTTAGTATTTACATTGTATTTTATGTAAAATTAATAGGATTAACAGGAAAAATAGAATTTTTTATCGAAGATATTTATTAATATAAAATTGTATCATAAATTTGCACTTAGTCATAACAAAATAAATATAACTTGTTGAAGCAAAAATCTCGGTTTATATTGAATTTTCAAAAAATTAGGAGATCACTATAGAAATAACACTGCTACAATTTTTATATAAGTAACATATTGTTCATCGGTTAACGAGTTCGATACGGTTAAGAGCGGTAAAATACAAAACAAAGGTGAGTGGTGATCATAACGGTTACTTAATAAACCATTATTTTGGAATATAATCGGTTAAGAATTTTGCGTAGCAGTGAAAAAAAAATATTTACAATAATTATATTTTCAATAATATTATTCTTTACTACCGGTCAAACCGGTAGAAGTTCCCAATTCTTTACAGACTACTTTTCTACTTATAACTACTCCACATATAATCTCCTCAATTATAATTATTTCCTTTTCAGCCCTTTCAATCCATCTTACTTTAATTTGCTTTGGCAGGATCTTGATGAAGCCGCCTCACCAAAAGATTCAAGCTATTTCGACAAAGGACTGATGTATGACAAGGAAAATCTCGGTAGATATGAAGAACTTCGCAGCAGATTTGGCTTCTATGAAAATTACATTCCGGAAGGTTATGAATATTCCGCCGAAATGGATTCTTCCGGCGAGAGATTTAGAACAAGGGAAACCTTCGATAGCATAAACATTACCTACCCTTATGAATTAAGCCTTGATGAATACTTAGAGCTTAGAAAGAATAAATTAACAGATAATATCTGGGATTCGCTTACCGCCGATTATGATCTTAAAAAGTCACTTTCCGGAGGAGATATAGCCAGATTGCTGGGGCAGGCTACGGGAATTGCTATTCCAGTACCGCCCAATCCGGTTATTAACATTTTTGGTAAGCCTGAGATAAGCATTAATGTAAACGGGGAAGTGAACCTTAGAATGGGCTTCCGCTGGGATTCGCAGAATTTGGGTACTGTATCGGCATTCGGGCAGACGCAGGCTTCGCCTATGTTTAATCAGGACATAAGGGTGAACGTAAGCGGTAGAATAGGAGATAAACTCAAACTGGGCACCGACTGGAACACACGCAGGACTTTCGATCATGATAACCAGTTCAAGATAGGATATGAAGGCGAAGACGATGATATTATCAAGCTGGTCGAAGTGGGTAATGTCAGCCTGCCGCTGGAATCGCAGTTAATCGGCGGTGGAGATGCCCTGTTCGGTGTTCGTGCTGATTTTCAGTTCGGTCCATTATTCCTGAAAACATTGTTTTCACAGAGACGCGGCGAAAGGAAATTTGTTGACGTCCGCGGCGGCGTCAGCAGGCAGTACTTCCGATTGCATGCTTATGATTATGCCAAGAATCACTTCTTCCTTGATACAGCATATAAAACTATTTATGATTCATATTTTGAGAATCCCTCTTCACCTGTAATTAAAAATGATAATAGTGAAGCCAACTATATGCGAATAAAAGAAATAGAAGTATGGGAAACTACAAATGATGTCCGTGATGTTCATTCTGCCGAAGCGGTTGCTTTTGCTGATCTGGAACCTATTAAAAGTAAACAGGGGGAAACGTATTCTAATTCTAAGAAAAGTGAACCGATGGAAGCAGGAAAAATTGAAAGCGGAAGATTTATGAGGTTAGATTCAAACCGATATCGAGTAAACCGTAATCTTGGGACATTAACGATTTTGAATCTTCGTCAGGATCGTACTTATGCCGTTGCTTTTAGGACTGAAGGAAAAGATGCCAATACTCCCAATGATGATGAATATTATGGCACATTCTCACAGCATGCAAAAACTAAGGATACGCTGATCCTTAGACTGGTATACCGACCAAATCTGCAGCCTAAATTTGAAACTCTATGGGACAGGCAGATGAAGAATATATACTCCATCAATGCCACAAATGTTAACAGGGATGAAACAGAGATAGGTGTCTGGTATATAAATCAATCAAATGATTCTACTGATGTATTGCAGGGTGCTCCTGACAAGCTTTTAAAAATTTTAGGTGTTGACAACGTAACTAATAGTACAGGTTCAAAGCCCCCTGACGGTAAATTTGACCTTAAGGAGCCATTTTTCAATGCCCAATACGGAGAGATAACCTTTCCTGACACCAGACCTTTTGACAGCGGGTTAGTAGAATATTTCGAAGAACAAGGTAACGCGCAATTGGCTCAACAATACACTTTCCCGGAAGTGTATGATACAACTTATGACATTGCCCGATTGAATGCCAATCGCGATAGATTTATTATCTCCGGCTACGTCTCCGGCAGGGCTACTAACAAAATATCTCTCGGGGCTTTTAATCTGGCTCAAGGGAGCGTGAAAATCACCCTTGACGGAAAGCAACTCCGCGAATATGAAGACTATATAGTTGACTATTACGCCGGTACGGTTACTCTTAGAAATCCAAGAGCCACTCTGCCAAACGCTGACCTGCAAATTCAATATGAGCAGCACGATGTTTTTAATATTTCAACCAGAACTTTAGCAGGAATACGGGGTGATTATATCGTCGAGCGCAATAGAAGAATGGAAGCTATGTTAGGTTTTACCGTAATGCATTATGACCAATCGGCTCTTATCGACCGTGTACGAATTGGCGAAGAGCCTGTTTCAAACACAATGCTCGGGCTCGATGGAAGCCTTCAGTGGGATACTCCCTGGATGACCAAGATGCTCGATATGCTGCCTTTTTATGATACAAAAGCTAAATCCCACCTTAATGTTGGTGGTGAACTCGCAATGATCCTGCCTACTCCAAACAAGAGAGAATCAAATGTATCATCGGATAATGGCGAACCGGTAGTTTATATTGATGATTTTGAGGGAGCACAAAGACAAATATCTTTGGGGCTTAATCCCACGCAGTGGTCGCATTCATCGCCGCCCGTAGATTCTTCTATTGCTTTAGATGATACAAGCAGAGCCAAATACAGAGGAAAAATGTTCTGGTTTCAGTATTTTATACCTCGAGTTCCAATTAAAGATATATGGCCCAACCGCTCAACACTTACAGGCAGATCAAAGGTGAGTCCTTTAGAAATTTTGTTTGATCCCAATTTCAGAGGCATCTATAATAATAATCCCGAGTATCTCGATCCCCGAAATCCTGATTACGATTCTACCGATGCCTTCGCTTTTAAACCTGAGAATAGGGAGAAAATCTGGGGCGGTATGATGCGCCTATTTTCTTCGTTCAATACGAACTTCGATACTGAGAATATCGAGTATATTGAAATTATGATGCGGGTTAATCCGAATCTATACGAGCCAGGCAGAACAAAAATGTATATTGAACTCGGACAGATAAGTGAAGATGTGATACCAAATGACACTCTTGACACCGAGGATGGCAGTACTGCAGCAAATCCCCTGCCTAATGGTATTATCGATGTCGGTGAAGACAAAGGTCTTGACCGTCTAAATAATGATCAAGAGAGAGAGGTATACTTACCCCCGTTAAATAAGGAAGATGACCCTGCTCGTGATGACTACTCATTCAATTTTAATGAAGACGATCAGTACAGAGACGATAATGATTTCCGTTTCTATAATAATTATGAGGGAAATGCCAGAGTCTCCGAATTAGGTCAGTTCCCCGACACTGAGATACTCAATGATAATAACGGACAGACCCTTGCAAGAGACAACAGTTACTTTACTTATGAGGTGAATTTAACACCCGATCCAAACGTAAACAAACAAATAGTTGGCGGTAATGAAGATAAAGGATGGTTTTTGTATAGAATACCTATAAGAAAACCTGACCGCAGAACCGGCAACCCATCATTTTCAAATATTCAATACATCAGGGCTTGGTTTAAAGGCGGAGTGCTGAAAGCAAAGATAGCTGACTGGCGGCTTGTCGGTTCTCAGTGGCAGAGGATCAGCCAGTTTCAATCTGATGTGCCGCCTGACGACAGCGTTATGTCGCTTGCATTCGTAAACCGCGAAGAGAACGCAGGACCACCGGACTTTTATACTCTTCCGCCGGGAGTTCATCCACCTCGGCAAAGAGGAGCAGCACGCCAGTACGAAGATATTCAGCTTAATGAACAATCACTGTCGGTCAGTGTAAAAAATCTGAGGTATGGCGATGAAAGAATGGCTGTTCGTATATTCCGCGACATGGATCTATTCAATTACAATGAACTGAAATTCTTTATCCATGGCGATGGCTCGATGCCTGATAAAATAGTTCCCGGTTCCACACCGAAGGCGTATGCTTTCGTACGCTTTGGGACGGACTCATCAAACTATTACGAATACAGAGTCCCATTGGTCAGGGGATGGCAGGATCTGGGAATTAAAATGGATGAACTGACGGCTATAAAGAAAATAAGGGATACATCAAGAATATTCGAAAGACAGGATGGTTTCCCCGTGCCCGGTGAAGAATTTTCAACATTTGCCATCAAGGGAAATCCGATCCTGACAAGAGTTAAATTCTTTGGGGTAGGTATATCCAATCCTGAGGAGAGATTCCCCAACGAATTGACCACAACCATGTGGGTGAACGAATTACGCCTGATAAGCCCCGAAGATGATGCCGACTGGGCAGGTATCGGTAATATTGATATGAAACTGGCAGATCTGGGCTCAATCTCGGCTAATTTCAGGCATAGTCTGCCTAATTTCCATAAACTGGAAGAGCGGTTCGGAAACAGAATGACTACGACTCAATGGTCTGTGTCGATGCAGGGTAATCTGGAAAAGTTCGCGCCTAAAAGCTTCAAAGGTATGAAGCTTCCGATTTCTTACACTCACTCGGAATTTTTCGAGAATCCCGAATATGTGGCTAATAGTGACATAAATTTGGATGAAGCTGCGGATGCCGTTTATGATGATGTATATAATAATTCCCAGAATAGGGGGGAAGCAAAAAATGCAGCTCAGGAATTCAGAGAAGAATCTCAAACTCTAAGAATACAGGACAGGTGGGCGATTACCGGTGTGCAATTAGGATTGCCGACCAAATTCTGGATGATAGATAAAACGCTGAACAGGATTACATTTACATATTCTTACTCGCAGGAATATGAAAGATCGCCTGTGGTGGAGGAACGTTTTAGCTGGATATGGCAGCTCAATGCCAAGTACTCCGTTAATTTTCCCAATTTACTTGAATTCGAGCCTATGGGATGGGCAAAAGAAGTTCCAATACTAAATACATATAATGAATTGAAAGTGAACTTCCTGCCCAACAATTTATCTCTTGGGCTGGATATGCAGCGCCAGCGTACAACTGAAAAGTCGCGCTTCCTTGACTTTCCGAGTCCTGTTTACAGGGACTTCTCAGCTTCAAGGAATGCACAGTTTACATGGAAATTTGCTGAAGGAGGATTCATAAATCCGGTGCTGGATTATTCTGTTAACTCTCAGAATACCCTTGTCCCTCTGGAATTCAATGCCCAGGGTGAGCAAAGAACCGGCAGTGAAATAGCCTCAGCAATGTTTTTCAACGACGGAAGTATCATTGATTTCGGAAAGAACAATAGACATACGCAGACCGTAACACTGAAATTTACTCCTGTACTGCCCAATGCGGCAGGTATAAGCGAAGCAATGGATATATCCGGGCAGTTTAATACCACCTATAATTGGGATAATCCGAGGGAGCCTGATCCTGAGCTTACTGATGTTGCCAAAAATGCTAGTTATAACAGCAGCATAAGATTCAGTTTGGGATTGAAGCTGAAATCACTTGGCGATAGTTGGTTTGGCGGCGGGACATCATCTGGTCAAGGATCACCCACAGGTTTTGCTCCACCCGATACAAGCAGGGATAAAAAGCCCAAAAGCAAAAGCGGCGGTCTTAAACTGTTAGGAACCGTGGGTAAAGTATTTAAAACAATTTTCATGGATTACGAAAAGGTTGATTTCTCCATCAACCAGCAGAATTCCTCGACAAATCCGGGAGTTTACGGCGGTACAGGTATGAATAATTTCTGGGGTAGAAGTCTACTGTTCAGGGATAACAGAGATATCTATGGACCGAGTACTGCTTATCAGTTGGGGCTTGTATCGAATCCCCACGGAGGTTTTTATATGACAGGTTCCGATAAATTCCCCTGGTTCGGGTTCAATACATACACCGGCTTAAGACCGCCAAATGCCGTACTGCAGGATAATTACAGCCAGTCTACTTCGTTCAAAATAGCTACTAACCGTCCTTTGTGGAAGGATGCAACCTTGGAGCTTAACTGGCAGACAAGTTTGGGATATAACCGCAACTCGACAGTTATCACTGAGGACGACGGTGTACCGCAATTCACTAATATAATTGCTATGGAATCCCTGCAAAGAACCTATCTGGCATTGCCGACAATTTTTGGGATAAATCTTGGTAACACAATTGAAAGCGTTGTTGAGCTTTATGAGCTGAAAAAAGCTGCAATCGAAGCTGCCGCCGTAGATTCTATAGATAAGTATCAGAAGCTGCAAAACGCACTTGGACAATCATTCCATGACGGCTTCGAATTGTTTAGCATCTTCAGTGGACAAGCCGGCAAATTCATGCCCGCAGTTAACTGGGCACTCAGGTGGGAAGGCATCGAAGACTGGGGCATCTGGGGCGGTATTGCTAAGAGGGTTTCTCTTGAGCATGCCTATCAGTCACAATATCAGGAAAATGCCCAGATAACCGACAACGGACGAACTGTTCAGGGGCAGCAGGTACAATTTGGGTTCCAACCATTGGTAGGATTAACTATGGGATTTGATGAGAATGCCCTGAATGGCGTACTAACGGCGTCATTTCGATGGAACTCACAGACGTCCTATCAATTAATGTCATCCAACAGGTCTACAATTACGCGTCAGAGTTCGGAAGAAATATCAGTTCAAGCTAGTTACACTATGAAATCATTCGATTTTCCGTTGTTGGGATTCACATTCAAAAATGATTTTGAGGTTAGCTGGATGACCTCCTTCAAAATGAATAAACGTGCAACTTATGACATCCTCGACGAATCCAGCTACGAAGACAATGAAGAGGGAAGAACCCTCGACGGAAACACGCAGCTTACAATAGAACCCCGCGCAACCTATTCAATTAGCGATAGAGTAAGGGCATCATTTTTCTTCCGATACGAGGGGACTTTTACCGAAGGTGCAGCTCAACCGGGATTCAGTACTTATCAGGTTGGTCTTGATATAAGGATCTCCATTGCCGGGGGTAGATAAAAGTAAAAGACTTATACGATAGTATTATGCAAATATCTGGAAGTAACTTTATTCTGCCGAAGACAATCCGGCTTTTCAGCTTTCAAAACGGACAAGCATTTATATCGCTTCAAATAAAATGATGAACTGTAAAATAAAAAATTTCCAATATATATATTACTATATCTTATTGTTTTTTCTTAATTGCCAAACTCCTTGATCTTTTCTTCAAGAAAGCGTTCCATTCCATCTTTTATATTATTTATACATAACAATAGAACAGAAAGTATACCTGTTGTAGTTGAGAAATAAAAACTAAAGGAATTTATTCTATTTAATAGTTAGGAATCCTAAACATTCGCATTAGACAATATAAAATTTTAAGCAGCAATTGCAACAGCAAGCTTTAGCTTGCTGCTAATTCTAAGTTTTTCAGGACAGTTGCAAAGTGCTAAAGCACTTTGTTATAAATGCTTTCAGGACAGTTGCAAAGTGCTAAAGCACTTTGTTATAAATGCTAACATACATTAATATTTTCTAATTTATTTAATTTAAGTTTACTGCATAATCGATTCGCAGCATTTATTTCTTAGCAATTTTCCGCTCGAACATAAGCAAGGCAACACCTACGATTTGCTCCATGTCATAGTATTTGTATTCAGCGAGCCTGCCGACAAAAAATACACTATCTTTTAATTTAGCGGCTTCTTTCTGGTATTTTTTGAATGCCTCATGATTATCTTTATTGGGGATAGGGTAGTAGGGATCGTTTACGCCTTCGATAAACTTCTGTGGATATTCATAGGCAACTGTTGTGGAGTCGGCTTTTTGATCGGTGAAGTGCTTAAATTCAGTTATGCGAGTGTAGTTATGATTGTTCGGGTAGTTCACCTGCGAAACTTCCTGAAATTTTTCGACCGGGTAGTTTTTGAAATCAAATTCCAGACTGCGGTAGGGGAGTTCGCCGTGCATTTTGTCGAAAAACTGATCGATCATTCCTGTGAATATCATTTTATCGAATTTAATGTCCGATTCGATGTCCTTATAGTCTGTATTCAGGAGCAGGTGAATATTCGGGTGATCTATCATTTTCCTGAACATTTCCGTGTAGCCGCGGCGGGGGATTCCCTGGTAAGTATCCTGAAAGTATCTGTTATCGCGGCTAAGATAAACCGGAACACGTGAAGTGACGGAAAAGTCTAACTCTTCGGGTTTTAGTCCCCATTGTTTGACGGTATAGCCGAGGAAAACGTGATTGTAAATGTAATCTGCGAGGAATTTCAGATCTTTTTCCTTGCATTCGCGGAGCTTGAGAATGGGTATTTTCAATCCGCAGCCGTATTTGTCGATCAAAAGTTTTTCTAGAGTTTGCGCGAATTGTTGCGGGAAAACCTGGTAAATAGAATTGAAATTGAAAGGCACGGGAACTTTTTTGCCTTCTACAACTGCAAGTACATGGTGATAATAGGGCAGCCAGTCAGTGAACTGCGAGAGATAGTCCCAGCTTTTTTTTGAATTAGTGTGGAAAATGTGGGGACCGTACTTGTGCACGAGGATACCGTTTTCATCGTAGAAATCGTATGCGTTTCCGCCGATGTGGTTCCGGCGCTCGACTATGAGCACTTTCTTGTCGAGCTGAGCTGCAATTCTTTCGGCAAGAATGCAGCCCGCATAACCTGCTCCGACGATAACATAATCGAATTTCAATCTATATCTCCTTTATTTTTCTTCCATATTTAATGTTGTGTCCATTTAAATATTTGAATTTACAGGAATTTTCATGCCATTTATTTTTTTAGATATTTGCGTATTTCTTCAATTGATATTGTTTTGAAGGTCAAATTGACAATAATAAACAAAGCTGTGCTCAAGCCTCCTGCCAGGTAAGGATTCCACCCCATATACGCATGCAGCAGGCTGCCAATGCCACAGGAAATGACTGCTATGACTAAGAATTTTAATAGAGTTAGTAAATATATCTTTTTAATAATTTTGAACAATAGGATGTTGAAGCCAATAGAAATGATGCTTTCGCCGATAATTGTTACAAGGGCAGCACCATTAAAACCGAATTTTGGAATAATTATCAAATTTAAGATCAAATGAACGCCAGCTCCGATAGAAAATACATACATCACAGACTTTTCTTTTTTCCAGCCGTAAAGGGGAGCGTAGCTGGATACGTTAATATAAGCCATGATCGATGCGACCATTAGTAATTTAAGCGTCAGCCCTACTTCGCTGTATTCGGCTCCATAGACCAGATTGATCATGAAGTCTGAGAATGTGAAGAAACCCGTTGCAATGATAGCGCCGGCAAAAAACATCAATCGAGTGTATTTCTCCATTACTTTGCGGCGGTCTTCAACGGTTTCCTGTTTAGACAGTATAGGGAAAAAAGCATTCTGAATGATGATAGACGGAATCAAAGCCAGTTGTAATACTCTGTAAGCTGCGAAGTAGAATCCGGCTTCGGATTCCGCTCTCGTTGCTGCCAATAATGGTATCGGGAATAAATTCAGGATTGTTATCAGTGCTGCATTATAAGCCACCGGAGCGGCGGACTTCATTAAGTTCCTGATGAATTTGAAATCAAGCTCAAGTTTCAGGCTGCCGAACATCTTTACATAAAGACCGAGCATCCAAAGAAAGTTAACAGTCATGGAAATAACCATAACGGTGATAGCAATTACAGTGTCGTCTTTGTTTTGAACGAATATTATTATTCCAACCAGATTCAATACGTTAGTGATGATCTGGCGGAGGGATAATACCTCCATTCTCTCGATACCAATGTAAACCCAGTCGGTTTTGATGGCATTTGCGAAGAGGTTGAACCCGGCAATGAGCACTACGGTTCGCTCAGTTCCGGAACTTTTCATTAGCATTGCGAATGTAAATAAGGCAGAGTAAGAGATTATTGCTAATATTAACCGTAAAGAAAGTATGTTATTAGCGTGTTTTTGGATACTGTCGGGATCCTTGGCGGCTTCGCGCTGACCTATCGGATTCAATCCGAAATTTACCAGTAACATGAAAAAAGTCAAGGTAGCTATGGCATCACCGTAAATGCCATAACCCGAAGAAAGAAGAACACGAGCCAGATAAGCGGTTGCTGCAAAATTAATGCCCTTGGAGGCAATTTCAGCAACCGTAAGGGAAAGCATGTTTTTGATTATTTTGCGCGAAGCTCTCAAAGTTAGTTGATTTGTTCTAGTTTTTTAAACAAACAACAAAATTAAGCAAATTATAGTAAATTGAAAATGGGAGATTTTAGTTGGTTCGAGGATATAATGATCACGAAATTTTTATTTTGGTGTATAAAAGAGCATAAATGTCATTGCGAGCGCAGCGAAGCAATCTCATAAAATATAGATTACTTCGCCGCTCTGCTCCTCGTAATGACAGAATTGCAAATAGATTTCGTGAAACGGGAGAAATCTAATGTAATGGTTGAGATTGATTGAAAAGCTACTTCAGCACATTGAAAGGCATGATATATGTATCTTTCATTGTTCTGAAGCGGACGAAATATCTGCCGGAGGATAAATTTTTAGTAGAGTATTGCTCTCTGTGAACATCAGGAAGAAATTGTTTATTGTTATAGACATTATCAATTGTCCTGCCTTTTATGTCAATAATGTCCAGATTTATTTTGGAACCGTCGGAAAGCCTGAACTCAATGGTAATTTCATCATTATAAGCCGGGTTGGGATAGATCTTCACAAGAGAATCTTTTTCGGGGATGGAACTGAAGTTGCCTTCTGCTATATTGAACATTTTGGCTGTTTCGCGGGAATTTTTTGCAGCTTCTCTTAACTCATCAATGTCATTGCCTGCGAAAAGACTGAATGCTACCCTAATTGTGTCCTGTTCGCGCATACGTATAGGACCTGCACCGATAACCATTGAGGCATCAGTAATACCCGATTCCCTGCGGGCTATTCCTCCTGAAAGCATACGCCATTTTTCAGCAATAGTGAAACCATCCCAAACGCCCGGATTTTCTTCGGAAGAACCGTCATTGTCGATAGCAAAGAAATTCAAGTCCTGTGAGGATAGCAGTAAAACTCCCGCATAGGGAAGTGAATCAAGCTTTACATTTTTTATGAAGCCGAAAAGCTCAGTATTTTCGAAATATACTTTGTTATCTTTTCCCGAGGGACCCAGATCCCAGTCGAAGTAAAGCCCAGCATAAAGAGAATCGAAAAACTCACCTGAGGTGTTTACAATATCATAAATCGTAATGATAAAATCCCTTCTGCCGGCATCATTGAACTGGTAAATCTTTTGCATCACTTTGACGCCCACCTCCGAGGTGTCATTGCTCTGGTCGTGGTAATAACCGGTTCCTTCCGTGACGGCATGTATGCCCGGTTTTTGCAGTTCGAAAAGACTGTCCGGCATGAAATAGCGATCCTTGTGCATTTGATAAGCGCCCCGGGCTGCGTTTGAAACTCTGTCTTTAGCGATACCGATCATCAGGGAACCTTCGTAAAGTAGATTTGAACTGCCTTTATAGGTAAAACCTTCACCCTGGAAATTATCCGGATAGTCATTGTAGCCAATATTGCCAACACTGTTGAACGTGGTTTTTATATGATTTTCTTTAACAGTACGATACGAAGGGCGCACAATGAATGATACAATGTGCCTTCCGACTTCTCCATTTTCATCGGAAACTTTTAACATTACCTGGTATTCATAATCCAGCGGCAGCCATTCGGGAAGAACAAAACTAATAGGCTGCTCAGGTGAAATGGTGTCACCGGTACCCATATCTCCCAGCATGATGCCACTGTTGATAAATTCCGGTTCGAATGGAGAAACAATATTGGATTCAATTCTGGCATCCTTGATCGGCGCCAATACATTCATTGCCGAGAGCTTTATCTCGACTTTTTCTTGAACATCAATGATCTCATCGCCGTCTTCTTCGATTATTTCATTTCTTACAATTATAGCGGAGCGGGCGTCTTTATCAGTGACCGCTCTGAGAGCATTGACTCTGCCGAAACCGATTTTGCCTTTGTAGCTTAAATTCAAACTGTCGATGTCATCGGCGGTGGCTTTTATCTGCTCTCCGATTTGCAGAGGGCTGTAATCAGGGAAATTCAATTTTACCATAGCTGCTACGCCGGCAGTGACGGGTGAAGCCATGGAAGTTCCGCTCAAATAATCATAGGATGAGTCCTGAATTTCGGGATTATAAGGAATTGTGGAATAAATATCAACTCCCGGCGCTGTTACATCGACAGAGGAGTGGTAATTTGAAAATGCTGCTTTTGTATCATTTTTGTCAACAGCAGCAATGGATAAAACATTATTATAAGCTGCCGGGTAAAACCCCTGCTCCTGCGCCTCGTTGCCGGCAGCAGCAACAACTACGGCGCCCATATCTTCCACAGCGGATATGATTTCCTGTTCTGCTTCCGAGCGGTTTGTTCCGCCCCATGAACAATTTATTACGTCCGCACCTGCTATTCCAGCGTAAAGTATGCCTTCATAAGAATTATATACTGATGTGCTGAATGAATTATCGGAACCTATCTTAACTGCTAAAATTTTCGTATTGATAGCAACTCCGGCAATACCCACTCCATTATCAGCTATTGCGGCGGCAGTGCCGGCAACGTGTGTGCCGTGGATATGCCCCGGTGATGGGTCATTATCCTGACCTGTTTCGGATGTTGAGCTAAAGAAATCCCAGCCGCGCCAATCATCAACAAAACCGTTATCATCGTCGTCGATGCCGTTTGATTGTTTGTCATTCCCTGAATTATCCTTGCCATATTCGCCGGGATTTACATATATGTTTTCTGCCAGATCTTCATGATCGAAATATACGCCGGTATCGACCACTCCCAATATAACTTTTTGAGTGGAATCGAGGTGTTCCCAAGCTTCGAAAGAATTTACCTTGCCCAAATAATATTGCATCTGAATTCCGGGGTCATTGGGGATGGCTGCGATATGTCTTTCAGGCATGGGTTCGGCATATTCTATCCCGGGTATAGTAGGTATCTTTCTTGCTGCCGCTGCGGGATCAATTGGGGAATCGAACTCCACCAGGTAAATCCTTGATAAATTATCGTATATATTATTAAATTTATTTCTGGTTGAGAGCAGATGGCTCTGACGCCTTTTACTGATAGTTTTCAAAATGTTGTTATCTATCAGGCGGTTAGCCTTGTGCTCCCCTAATAATTGCTGAAATTCGGGATAATATTTATCCTGTTCGGTTTTATAAGCTCTTTGCATGAAATCTGAGCTTCTCTCAAATTTAACAATTAATTTGCCCTGATAATATCCGGCAAGAACATTGTTTGAAGTGAATGTCAGCATTAAAGCTAAGAAAACAAGAATAAATTTTTTGGTCATGATCTATCCGTATTTTTTGTTTTCAGATTTCTATAACTAACACATAATAATATGCTAAAGTTACTAATAAAATAAAATTCGATTAAATTTTCTTTCTAAAACGGATAAATTCCCGTAAAAGTATTTGTCCCGCATTTTTATAGATTCATCAATCCTCATATAAATAATGAGTTCCCATATTATGCCGGGTTTCAACGGTGGAATTAGTTACGGCTATGGCAGTTTGAATCCCATTTCTTAACTCAATAATGGAACGTGTCATCTTTGCTTTTCTATAGAATTCCTCAATTTCTGTTTGCAGGTGTCTGAAAAGAGTTTGCGCCCGGTGCAGTCTTTTTTTGGTTCTGACCAAGCCTACATAGTTCCACATAGTGCTCCTGATGGTATACCAGTCCTGAGCTATTAATGCCGGGTCAATCGTTTCGGTTTCAACTTCCCAGGGGTAAATTTCCGGATAATAGTCATCATCTTTTGTTTTTTCTGCGGCATTCTTTCCAGCCATAAAACCCCAGACAACACTTTCCAGCAGGGATGATGAAGCCAGTCTGTTAGCTCCGTGAACTCCCGTACAAGAAGCCTCACCAACAGCGTAAAGCCTTTGCAGTGAAGTTCTGCCAACAAGACTGACGCCGACTCCGCCGCAGGAATAATGCGCTGCCGGGACAACGGGAATAGGTCTTTCGGTGATGTCAATGCCGGCTTTTAGACAATGTTCGTAAATTGTTGGGAAACGACCTTTTATCCATTCATGATCTTTGAATGAAATATCCAGGTATACACAGGGGTGATCGGTATCAAGCATTGTTTCATGAATACTTCGCGATACTATATCGCGAGGCGCCAATGAGCCGAGTTCATGGTATTTTTTCATGAACTCTTCACCATTCTTATCAATTAATACAGCGCCTTCTCCGCGCATGGCTTCGGAAATCAGGAATCTTTCACCTTTGCTATAAAAAGTTGTGGGATGGAACTGAATATATTGAAGATTGAACACCCTTGCCCCTGCGCGCCAGGTCAAAGCGATTCCATCTCCGGTAGATTCCTTGGGATTAGTAGTATGCAAGAATATATTGCCCAATCCGCCGGTAGCGAGAATAGTCCGGGAAGCATAAAAAGGTATCACTTCACCGGACTCATTATTCAGTATTAATGCACCAAAGCAAGCCGGCTTTTTGTAAATATCCAGATTATTAGTGGAATGGTGGGACAGCGTCATCAGATCAACAACCGTACGAGCTGTTTTTATCTCGATATTCGGATGTTCTTTTAAAACATCAATGACTGTTCTTTGAATGATCTCGCCGGTTCTATCCTTCGAGTGAATGATTCTCGGTTCGGAGTGTGCCCCCTCGGCGGTCAGATCGAGCTTATCGCCCTTCTTCTTATCGAAATCGACTCTGCATCTATCGATAAGAAATTCCTTGACGAGAGCAGGTCCATAAGCAGAAACCTGATCGACAGCCGGTTCCCAGCTATGCCCGGCGCCGGCTTCCATAATATCTTTCTTTAGCTTTTCGGTGGAATCGGTATCCCCTTTGTAAATGATACCACCCTGCGCCCAGGGCGTATTCCCGCTGAGGATTTCGTCGGTCTTTGTGATCATAGTCACTTTTTTGCCGAGGTCTGCGGCGGTGATAGCCGCGATGGAACCTGCAAGCCCGGTTCCGAGAATAAGTATATCTGTCTTAATCATTTGTCATAATAATATTCTGATAAAAGTATAATATAACGAAAGTAAATTATAGTTCCAATTTTTAGGCTTTGATACAGTAAAATTTCAAAATTAGAACTGTTCGATGTTAATCTTGTATCTTTTGTGCAAAATTTCTGACAATGATATCGCTTTTGACCATTTTTCATTAAAAATCCCCTCCTGTTAGCAGAAGGGGATTATTTGGGGGGTAAAAAGTAAATAAAGTTTTAATCGTTCATTTTGTCTTTTAATTTATTCATATCCTGGTCCGAAAGCATGTCGCCCAGTGTAAATGCAGTATCACCTTTAGCGCTTTCCGACTGTTTTTCTTTTTTTCCGCTTTTTCTGGGTTTCTCGTGGCGTTGCTGTTGCAATTCTTCATCAATCTTCGGCGCAAGTATCAATGATTCATCCTCAGGAACTATGTCAGCAACAACAACATCTAAATTATCACCAGGTGAAAATGGTATTTTCTTTCCCTCCATGATAGGTTTTATCTTGCTGCGTGGCATGAATCCGTCGAGTTCTTCATCTATGCTAATGATGCAGCCTTGCGGCACAACCTGCATTACAGTGCCGGATAGTTCTGTGTTGACAGGATATTTCTCTTTTAGTTCATCCCATGGATTGGGTTTAGTTCGCTTATGGCTCAGAGTGATATTTTGCTTTTCCGTAGATAGAGCAATAACTTCGACATCGATCTCATCGCCCGGATTCAGCACGTCAGACGGTTTCTTCAATCTTTTTGTCCAGGAAATCTCGTTTGTGCGCAGCAATCCGTCAACGCCGGGCTTAAGTTCTACATAAGCGCCGAAATCGGTCAACCTGCGAACAATTCCCTTAAGCTGGGAACCTACGGGAAATTCATCGTGAACATCTTTCCAGGGGGATTCTTCGAGTTCTTTCTTGCTAAGAGCTATTCTGTTTCTTTCTCTGTCGGCATCGACTACGACAGCTTCAATTTTATCTCCTTTTTTAACGAAATCCTTGGGATCGTCAACGTGAACCTGTGAAAGTCTCGATATGTGGATAAGACCCTCAATACCTCCGATGTCAACGAACACCCCAAAGTTGGCTATTGATGATACGGTTCCTTCTACTTTATCACCGACATTTATGTTTGTCCAGAATTCGTCTTCGAGGATTTTTTTGCGGCTGACGATGACGGTTTTCCTACCCTGTTCATCCTCTTCCAATTCATGGATCAATACTTTCAAAGTTGAACCAACTGCATCCTGAAGATTTTTCTCGAGAGGATTTCTTCTAAGAGAGAAATGAGAAGCAGGAAGGAACATCTGCATACCATTGTATCTCGTTCGCAGTCCTCCTCTGATTCTGCTGACAACTTTCACCTCAATAGGTTCATTATTTTCCTTCAAAGGTTTAAGTTCTTCAAATACTTTCTCGAGGTGTTGACGACGTTCTTCAGCCGCTTTATCTTTTTCTTCGGCTTTGGTTTCTTCCTCAGTTTTGGCTTCAGTTTCAGCCTGTTCAGCTTTTTCTCCCGATTTGGCTTCTTCGCCGGTTTCAGACTTAGGCTCTTCTTTTGACTCAGGTTGAGCTTGACTGGTTTCGGTTTTTACTTCTTCCGTTTTCTCTTCAGTTTTGCTTTCCTCTTTGCTCTCTTCTTGAGTTTCTTGTTCGGATGAAGGTTCTTCAGACTTAGTTACCTCAGTTTTTTCCTCTTCCTGAGTATCTTTTTCCATTGAAGCAGGTTCAGCTTCAGTTTTATCTTCTTCTTTGCTTTCCTGCTCGTGTTGTTGTGTTTCTTCATCAGATGTTTCAGAAGATGGGGAAGTTTCCTTTTCCGGTTGTTGTTCATCGGATTTTACGGAAGTTTCCGGAGCCTGAGAAGATTCCGGCTCCTGTGTGTTTTCTGGATGCTCAGGCGCAGTCTGAGTGTTTTCATTAGACTGTTCTGTTTCAGAAGTTTGTTGTTGTTCTAATTCCTCTTGATTGTTATTGGAATTGTCCTGAGTTTCCTGGTTTTGTTTGAAGTCGTCGTTAGTCATATGTTGTACCTCGAAAAAATTGGTTTTTTAAATCATTTCAACAGATACTCGTGTTGAAAACCATATTAATTAAGCATTACTTTATATATTTAATTCATTGTGAAAAAAACAAGATTCAAAAATAAACATATTTTATTTAAATCCACAAGGTAGCAATGGAATTTTTTGACATTTTTTTATTCTGTATTATTTTGCTCTACGTTTTGCAATAATCATATCAAAAAAATTATCGTTAAGATATTTTTGTTTTATTACGTTATTTACGAATAAATAATAGATTTATTAATTTATTTTTTGAGAATATTAAATAAATATTTAACTTTGTAGTCTGTAAATTTTCGATAACGTAAATGTAAGTAAAGTTAGATTTAATTAAATATTAAACATTGGGAAATATTCTATGAGTCAGCGTCGTGTTTACGAAACAACAATAATAGTCAATGCTGCCCTTGAGGATAACGATATTAACGCTGTGGTGTCTAAAGTAACAGGCTATATTGATAATCATGGCGGAAATATTGAAGAAATCAACAAATGGGGACGCAGAAGGCTTGCCTATCCGATAAATAAGAAATACAACGGATTTTATGTGCATATAATTTTTGAAACAATGCCCAATACCGTTCCAATTTTAGAACGCTTCCTTGAACTTGAGGATACAATTCTTAGGCACTTAACATTACAACTTTCTGATAAACTGCGCGAATTTCGCAGAAAACGTGACCTGGAAGGGAACAAACCTGTTTATACTGAAGATATCGAAGAAGAAAGTAATAAAAGGAACCGCTCGAACGAAAGAAATGAAGAATCAGAATCCGAGGAAAGCGAAACTGAAACAACTGAAGAAGAAAATGAAGTTTCTGAAAAAGAATCCTGAAATTAAGTTGAAATTTAGATGGAGTTAATAAAATGAAAGTAATCTTACGCCAGGATGTTGAAAAATTAGGCGGCATGGGCGATATAGTCACTGTCAAAGCCGGATATGCTCGTAATTTTCTTATTCCAAGAGAGCTTGCTTATCTTGCTACTGATAAATCAATGAAAGCCCTGCAAATAGAAAAGAAAAGATATGACAAGAAGATGGCTAAGGAAAAAGTTTCAGCCGAAGCATTGGCGGATCAATTAAGCGAACTTCAGATAAGTATTGCTATGAAAGTCGGTGAAGAAGGCAGGCTTTACGGCTCAGTAACATCTCAAATGGTAGCTCAGGAGCTCGAATTGAGGGGTTATGACATAGACAGAAGAAATATTATCATTGAAGAGCCTATTAAATCTCTCGGTGTTTTCGACGTTAAGATAAGACTTCATCCTGAGGTTACCACTACCCTGAAAATTTGGGTGATCAGCGAAGAATAAAAATGTCAAAAAATTATTAACAGCGGGCGCGGCATTCAATGCCGCGCTTTTTTTTTAACTTCTGAAAGTCTGGTCCTTCCATACAATGTTTTGATTTAAAAGGAGTATCGGCAGGAAAGGTTCCAACAGCATCAGGAAAATTATTGTCGGGAAGACCCAGTATTTTAGTCTGTTTTGCTTGAGAACTCTCAACGGATAAAGTATAATGAAAAAATCGCCGAGCAGCCGAGTTAAAATTATAGCTATAAACCAGATCCAGGCTCCCTGCGTTATTGAAACAATCAATCCGAGCCATTGTACTGCTGTCGATACAACAAAAATAGCTGCTCTCCAGCCAAGACCCATTCCGCCATTTGCCCAGCGATGATGTTGCCGTATGTATTCTTTGAAAGTATCAACGGGTTTCGTATACACCACTGCATCATAATCTAAAATATAGCGTGCTTCACTGCCGCTTTTGATGACTGCTTTGAGTAATGCCAGATCTTCGGTTACGGAAAATGGGATATTTCTATACCCTCCGATTTTGTCCAAAGTTTCTTTTCTTACTGATAGATTATTGCCGTAGCAGCCAAGATATTGCCCCCATCCTACGGCAGCCATTGCCATTGTATTGAGGAATATCCACTCGATAGCCTGTATCTTTTCAAAAATCCGGATGCCGGTTACTATTACAAAAGATGGAACAAGCCCGATTTTCCTGTCTTGAAAATTTCTGACAACGGCATTTATCCAGCCTGAACGAACAAGGCAGTCAGCGTCGGTCATAAGTATGATTTCCCCTTGGGCAATGTCCATACCAGCCTGTAAAGCGCCCGGTTTCCCTTTCAGGCTGCCGGATTTCTGGTTTTTTTCAACATTAATTATTTTTAAATTAGAGACTTCTCCTAAAAGCTGTTGTAATATCAAGCCGGTTTTATCTGTTGACCTGTCGTTAACGGCAATGATCTCAAATTTGTCTGCAGGGTATTCATTAGCCGCAACAGACTTAACGCTGTCGGCAATATTCTCTTCTTCGTTACGTGATGGAATAATCACCGAAACATAAGGGAAATATTCACTCTCTTTTGTTTCAGAAGATAATTTTCTCATTCTCAGTGAACCGGTAATAAAAAATAAAACCCTTAGAGCATATATTAGTACCGCACTTATTAGAATGATTGAACTTATTACCGTCATATCTTATCGGAAATCCGCGTGTTATTTAGCTTTTTTAGAACATTTAGTAGTAATTGAATCTACAATTTACGAATTATTGTCTGAATAAATTGAAAAAATATGATCGCCATAAATTAAAATGAATAAGAAAGTTGATTTATTAAATGGACCGATAGATTCTTCTTTAAGAAAATTTACACTGCCTCTTGCTTTCAGTTTCCTGATCCACATGCTTTATTCCTGGGTTGACACTTATTACGTGAGCAGACTTGGTACCGAAGCCATTGCTGCAATTGGAGTAAGCGAGATATTAATTTTCATTACATTTACAATCGGCAGCGGTTTTGGGATTGGAACAGGCATTGTCGTAGCGCGTAGAATAGGGGAAGGAGATCAAAAAGAAGCCGATTCCACTGCGACTCAGGCGGTAATAGTAATGCTCATTTTTTCGACTGTGCTTGCGTTAATATTATCATTTCTGGTGAAGCCTGCATTGCATCTTATGCAATTTTCCGGAAGGTCCGGTGAGCTGGCGGAAATATATTTAAAAGCATATCTTTTAGGGCTGCCCGGAACATTTTTAATATTTCAGATCAATGCCATTGTCCGTTCATCAGGGAATTCGGTCTTTCCAATGATTATACTGATTACCACATCAGTGCTGAATGCCGGTATATCGCCTCTGCTTGTATTTGGGATAGGTCCTTTCCCCCGTCTGGAGATACAGGGTGCAGGTATTGCCACAGCTTTATCAAATATTTCCGGTGCAGTTATTTCTCTATATGCTGTTAAGAGAAATTATACGCCGGTGAATTTCGCATTTAAGGGATTTCGCTTTAATCCGCAAATAATACTAAGGATATTAAGAATTGGTTTCCCTGCTTCATTGCAGCTTATGACCGTAAGTATTAACAGAGTGGCTCTTATCACCCTCACCAAAACTTTCGGAACTACAGTGGTAGCTGCATATACTCTTGGATTGAAACTTGATCTGTTCGTATTGATGCCTATCTTTGCCAGCGGAACGGCGGTTGAAATAACCACCGGGCAGAATCTGGGCGCTAAGAACCTTGAAAGGGTATTTGCATATTATCGTTCAGCAATTAAACAACTTGCAATATTGATGAGTCTTCTTGGATTAATGGTCTTTTTCTTTGGGGAATATTTCGTAATGATTTTCACAAATGATAAAGAGATACTTGACACGGCGGGAATTTACCTGAAAATAGTTGCATTTGCATATCTTCCGTTTTCCGTGGGCTCCATTTCTTTACGGACAATTAACGGAGGCGGCGGCACTTTTCGAAGTCTGTTTATAATCGTCACTATGCTTCTTATTATTCAATTACCCCTTGCGTATTTACTATCTGTGCACACTTCATTAGACGAGGCAGGCATCTGGACGGCTGCTTTGATTAGCCAGTTGTTCTATGCTATTACAGGTTATTATCAAATTAAAAAGCAAAAATGGATAAAAAAGAATGTCTGATTAAATTTCAAAGAAAGTTAACTCTATTGATTTTAAATTTTCCATATATTATATTTAGTAAAATTTCTTCTGTATCCCATTTTGTTGCACCCATTTTCGATAAATTTATATTCAAAATAATATAAATTTATTCTAATTATGAATACTTATTAATATTGATTGTGATAAAAGGAGTCGTTATATGAGTTATATATTAATTTTAAGTTAAATAATATTAATTTAAGCTAATATCGAAAAAAAATTTAAAAAAAAATGAAATTTTCTGAGACGTTTTTGCATTTAATGTGTCACTGATTAACAGAAGCTCAACAAAACATAAAAGAAGAATAGAAATCTGATTGGATCAATATTCTTTTACAGTTAGAGCAAAAATAAGAACAAGTTCTTTGAAAACCGGGTGTTTTTTAGCAAAGGCTAAAAAAAGATCAAATTAAATAGGCTCAAATGTTAAAGAATTGTTGGGAAAAGTCCAATATTTTATTATTTTCGTTGATTGTAAATAAATACGAATCACTTGTTAGACTAAAAATACGGATTTATATCAATGCAAATCGAAGGTTCAAAGATTTTAATATTCGGCGGATGGGGACTTGTAGGTTCTGCGATCTGCCACAAGCTTATGGAACATTCACCCTCACAATTAATTGTATCTTCGTTGAGGCAGTCCGAAGCCGAAGATGCAGTTGAGCATCTGCGAAAGGAATATTCCGATTGCGACCCGAATATGTTTGTCCCAAAATGGGGAAATATCTTCACAAGAACGGAATGGAAAGATGATTGGTGGGGTGATATCATAGAAGATGACCAAAGACGAAAAGGTGTTGTAAAGGATATTTTCAACGAATTGGACGAAGAGATTGTCAAAAAATCGGCACTGTATTCACTGGTGGAAGAAACTAAGCCGGATATAGTGATTGATTGCGTCAACACAGCAACAGCAATAGCATATCTCGATATTTATAACACAACATTAAATGTAGTTAGAGAAATCGAGGAAAACAATATAGACAGCAGCGATGTGGAAAAACTGATGACAAGCTCTTATATCCCGCAATTAATAAGACATATCCAGATTCTTAACAGGGCTTTGAACGATAACAAAGCTAAATGCTACCTCAAGATTGGAACAAGTGGTACCGGCGGTATGGGAATGAACATCCCCTATACGCACAGCGAAGAAAGACCTTCCAGAGTTCTTCTTTCCAAAACTGCGGTAGCCGGGGCTCACAGCTTGCTGCTTTTCCTTTTGGCAAGAACCCCCGAAGGTCCTGTCGTTAAGGAAATTAAACCAACTGCTGCCATTGCCTGGAAACGGATAGCCTACGATAAGGTTAAAAAAGGCGGAAAACCAATTCAAATGGTTGACATGCCGCACGAGAAAGCAAGAAAAGTCAACGGCAGTTTCAAGTTTGGCGACATCAACGACATTGAAGATCTTGGGGAAGATTACCAATCGGTCTTTATAGATACAGGCGAAAACGGTATCTTTTCTAAAGGAGAATTTGAAGCTATTAGCTCCCTCGGTCAGATGGAAATTGTTACACCGGAAGAAATAGCTGCCTACGCTGTCT
The DNA here is from genome assembly GCA_964645005.1 of uncultured Hyphomicrobiales bacterium. Taxonomy (GTDB): domain Bacteria; phylum Bacteroidota; class Ignavibacteria; order Kapaibacteriales; family UBA2268; genus CAZXYS01. Next base: position 197,022 of record CAZXYS010000001.1, read on the forward strand.
TCGAATTAGCCGGCGGCAATACAGGTAAGGACTTTATTCAGGGATTGGACAGCTTCACTCTTGGACCAACCTATCGCGGCGGATTATTGCAAAATTCGGCTCTCGACAAAATCAAAGCTCTCGAAAAACAGCATAATATCGACAGTGTCGCATTTGAATTACTGGGTCCGCCGAGATTATCAAAACTGCTTTTCGAAGCCTTCCTGATTAAGAAAGTAGCAGGTTCCATGAGTGATGCCATCTATTATCAACCGGAGGATCTGGCAAATGAAGCCAATAAATTGATCAAGTTTGATGCTGAATTACGTTCCGAGATATTGTCTATCGGTTTGGTAATTCTCTTGCCCGACGGCAATAATTACCTGAGAGGCAAACAGGTGAAAATACCTGTAAGCCGCGGGAAATCCGAACCAGAACTCACACGGGAAAACGTGGAGCAGTGGTGCTGCGAAGGCTGGCTGGATTTAAGACCATCCAACTTTAAAGAATGGCAAAAGAGATTCAAAAATATCATCGAGCAGGCTAATAGTATCCCCGAAGATGAAACAAGTTCCAGATTCACTTACACTAAAGAATATTGGCAGGAATTCGAAACTATTGACGAAGGCAAAATCGCCGGTTGGATATTTGAATTCGAAGATAAAGGATGGAGATTCAAAAGATAATTATGAAAAATTTAAATATGATAAAATTAACTATTTTAATTAATTCAAGGGGTTTGTACCATAAATATTTTAGGAGTACTTAATGAAAAGGTTAATACTTTTACTCATCCTCGCGTTCACTATTACCAGTTTTGGCTTAGAAGCCAAAGATGGCAAAAATAATGGCGACGAGGTACTGCGAAAGTCGGAATTTCTCGACTTGACCCAACCGGGGAACACAAGTTTCCCAAGGCCTTTCAATGAACTTAATAACCCGAATACGCAAGGAGCGATTTCAACGGGCTATTACTTCGTTGACAGTGAATCAGACGCCGGCGACGAATGGAGACCTTCTCCCGAGATCGTCGACACTACTGTCGACCCGACTACCTGGTTCAGAATTCTATCTGGTCCAAGACAGGCTAAGGTCGACAACAGCTACAGAGAATTCTGGGAACAAAATCCTGATGAAGGATTGCGTTTCTTCAGAAATCCTGCTCTGCCTGACAACCCGGGTCCCGGAAGAAACTTCTTCCTGGATTTAAGCAACAGTGATTGCTTCGACTGCCATACTGACTCGACAGACGACGCAATCGCAGGACCAATCCCAATCAAATTCCCGTTCTATTTCAACGGTTTGCGCTTTGACAGTTTCTATGTTGGAACTAATGGTATCGTAGTTCTGTCCAACAGAAGATATCATTATGACAACGAAGGAAACAGAGTGGTGCCTGCCGGTTCAGAAATGGGTGCTTATGACCCAATGAGTAATGATTGGTTTGCCCGCGGCAGAAATATGTCAGCTTACAATCAGGGCTTGACTGACCCGACCGACGATAACTACGGCTACAGATATTCTGTTTGCGGTGGTAATCCCGAGGGCAGCCGTTACGGTGGTATCCGTACCAGACCTGCAAGTAATCCCAACTCTAATAATCTCGGTAGATTGGGTAACTTCGCTCAGGTAATAGCTCCTTTCTGGGCTGACATGCACCTGTCCCAGTACAACGCTGTTGATAATGAAATTGATGACCACGGAAAAGTTTACTACAAACGTGATAGAGTAGGTAATGAACTTATTATCTATTTCATCAACGTTGCTCCGGCAAGAACGAAATACAACCATATCGGTCAGGGATACAATGCTCCTATGAATCGCAGGTTAGGTCATCAGAACTATACCTCATCTTCAGCTCAGGTAAAACTTGACCGCCGCGACAGCAGTGTAACAATTACTTACGAATCATTCATCGGCAACGTTGTTATTTCCGGACGCGGCTATGATGCAAAACTGATCTTCCGCGCCAGTACCACAAGTGGTGTACGCGGATTCGCACGCCACATCAATTATGGTCAAGGCGGCGGCACACAAACACCGTGGGCATATTACTACGAGCAGATGACACATTACCATAACTGTTTGATATCAACTGCGGTATCTTATCCCAGCAATTATCTGTCGATCAAATTCAAACAGTGGAAAAACACACTGCGAGTCGTAGATATTCAGTATCGCATAAGAAGTAAAGATCCTGATGCAAATCTTGACTTTGATCCGGATGGCTGCAGGGACTGCCTCATAAAAGATCCTAGAAATTACGAATTGCTCGCAGGTCACGAAAGACTGGGCGCAATTCAGCCAGTAGCATTGATCCAGAATATTTCAAATAATATTCAGGGACCAAATGGAATAAACTTCCAACCACAGGAAATGAACTTCAGGGCAAGATTCTTAATCAAGAACCAGGCTACGGAAAGGATCGTGTATAACAGATTCGTACCTATCGACAGCTTATGTCTTTCATTGCCGGACTCGTTGTCCCACATGTGTAAAGGCAATCCTAATATAAGCGTACGCTATGTCAAGGTATCGAAAGACAAGTCAGGTAATTACGAAGCTGAAGAACATTCACCAATACTGCCGAACAACTACAACGGAATTCCGCCTTATGGCTTTGTACAGGTTATGTTCCCGCCATTTGAGCCAAACGAATTCCTTCCAAACCATATCGGCAGACTGCAGGCATTCGTTATAGCCGAACCGCAGGATCCTCAAACAGGCAGGGGTTTCGGCGATGAATGGCCCTTTGACGATACAACGAGCGTACAGTTGTTCTCAATGAACAGACTTGATGAGTTCAAAGATGATGTAACTCATTACCACATCATTGGCAACAACCCGATGCCCTCAACTCTGAAATGGGTTAACATCGAAGCAACTATCGCTTCCGGTGATGATGTATCACATCATCCGCTGCCGCCGCGCGGTGAATTCCCTGCAACTAACAATCTTGACTTTCAACTGAGTAAAAATGAAATTGACTTTACAAACTTCAGGCTGAGGTCACCGGTCATTGAAATGAACCGTAAATTTTTGAGCGGTCTTGATATGTCATCCGGTCAAAGCGATTATGCAGGCGATGAAATCCGCTCATTCCCGATCAATCTTCTCCGGGGTGAACCGGCTTATAAAGCTGTACTTTCCGTATCATTCCAGAGAACAGCAAAACAAAGAGACTGGCCCAGAGGCTGGAGCGACAATATGCTCGTCGGTATCGAGCCAAGACCTTTCATAAACGGTGACGATCTGTCCTGGATGGGCCGCAAATGGAAAGGCGGAAACTATAACTGGGGAAGTACCGCATCCTACTATCCTGATGAGATCAGAGTAGAACTTATGGCTCCCAGTCCCGATGGAATTCACTATATAACAAACGTTGAAGAAGATAGATGGAATATCCATCCACGCAGAGGCGGTCTGAAACCTATTACAGGAGAGCCAGCCTACAGATTATACGGCTCTAACGGTCACTTTACCGGCTTCTTAGAGTCAGATCCTGATTCTTCGCTCGAACAGTCAAACTGGAATGATCGTCAGGGCGGCTTCAGAGGCGATGCCTATGACGAAGGTATTGACTATGAATTCCAGAAGGCATACGTTGCCATTCCTGATACCTTCATTAATGCACAGAATCAGGGCGCCAAGAACTTCAGATTCAGAATCAGAGTATATGCAAGTAACGACAAGAAATGTCTTACCTGTATCCCTGATGACGACGACCAGTTCTATGTGGACAACGTTAAGATCCTGAGAAAATCAGAGATCACCGACATCGAAGTAAGTAAAGTAAGTATAAGATGGCCCTACACAGTGGCGCCGGCATCACAGGCAGAAAAAATCCCTGTGTCAGTTAAATTGAGTAACAACACTTCAGTCATGGCACCTCAATACTGGGTGAAAGTCAAGATATTCAAAGGCGGAGGTGATGATATACCACCGGCATGGGAGGCAATATACTGCGAAACAAAATCAGTTCCTTTCCACAGTGAAAGAGAAGATGAGATTATAGATATGCCCAAATGGAATGCACGAGATCACGGACCGGGTGAATATAAGATCGTAGCCAACATTATTATTGAAGGCGGCGACCTTGAACCGTTCAACGATACTACTTACACTGATGTTGAACTGCAATTCGGTGATGTCTTCGCTTATGATCCTGTACAAAATCCAAGGAACAATGTTGAAGATAACCAGTTTACAGGTGTTCTCGGACGTGGTCTGACACTTTACGGCGCTGCATTCGGTGGAGTTGGTAATATCAGACGCATAAACTATGGTTCTTATACAACGGAACACGCAGCAGGCGCAAGAGCCGGATCAGGTTCCGGTCAGATAGCTGCGAAATTCAAGCTTGTCAGAGCTGACACAATCAAAGGCTTCCAGGCATTCTACGGAAGACTCAGTGCTTCTCCTGATAATATATCTCTTGCTATCTACACAGACCGGAATGACTTCGTTCCGAATCAAATTGTACCTGGTTCACTTATCTACAAACTGCGTGGATATGACGATGAAAGAGACACTCTGGCTTACGATGAATACGTAACTCACTTGCTGGATGATCCGGTAATTCTTCCGGCAGGTACATACTGGGTAGTTGTCGCACAGCTTGGTCACGATGGTATCGAGCTTGGTGCTTCAAAAACAAGAATGGGTATGAGAACAACAAACTGTTATGTCCAGCCAATTATTACTCAGACTAAGACTATCGGTCAGAGCGGTTTCCACCTGATGATCGAGAAGAACTTCAGGAAGAGGATCAATATTGGCCAAGAATACAGGCTGATAAACGATAACTTCTTCGCAGTTGAAAATACGCGCGGAAGTAACGAATGGATGGCATTTATGCCAACTGTCGGTAACCCGGCTTATGCTCACCTCGATCACTTCGGTGCAGTTGACAACGGTGCTACTGTCACTCTGTCACGCGGCGGATGGATCCCGATGTTGAGACCATATCTCGGTGAAAAACCATCAGGTGAGAAGATCGGTGAATATGATCCTTGCCCGGAGGATATTCCTGTCGAACTTACAAGCTTCGACGGTGTAATGAGCAGAGGCAGAATCGATCTCATGTGGGAAACTGCTTCGGAAACCAACAACTACGGCTTCTATGTTGAAAGAAGAGTAGCAACCGATGATCCTAATGCAGAATGGAACAAGATCACAATGGTCAAGAGCAAAGCAGGCGAAAACGGCAACTCGAATGCAACTCTTAGCTACACATACAAAGACTATGATGTAACACCTAATACAACATATCAGTACCGGCTGCGCCAGCTTGATATCGACGGTACGGAAGCATGCGAATGCTCAGATATCATTTCCGTCACTTACGATCAGGCTTATGCTCTCGATCTGAAGCAGAATTCACCTAACCCGTTCTCTGACTTTACTAACATCAAATTTACCGTTCCCGAAAGGCAGCATGTCAAGGTTGAAGTTCTTGACATCTATGGTAACGTAGTTTACACAGTTGTCGATGATCAGCTTTCAGCCGGAACGCATGATACCTTTAACTGGAAAGGTATTGATCAGAGTGGTAAGAAAGTCGCAAATGGTACTTATATTTGCAGACTTACTGCCGGCGACAAAGTAAGAACGAATAAGATGACAATTACCAGATAATTAGTTGAACACATACTAAAATTAGGTTAATTGTCATAAGCCAATATATCAGCCCTCTGGTTAAAAACGGAGGGCTGTTTTTTTTAAAAAAAACTTTTCCGGTGCCTTAACGACTTAAAAAATTGTTCTTAAAATTATTGGGAGATGCCTTATGAAAAAGCTGCTGCTTTTGTTGAGTCTGTTATTACCTTTTAACATTTCAGTTATAAATGCTGAAGATGGTAAGAACAACGGAGATGAGTTGTTAAGAGAATCAAAGTTTTTCGACATAACTCAGCCGGGTAACACAAGCTTCCCCAGCCCCTTCACTGAACTTGATAATCCAAGCACAAAGCCTGGAGTTACCACCGGTTATTTTTTTGTCGACAGTGAATCGGATATTGAAGATAACTGGAGACCAAGACCAATAATAGTTGATACCACTGAAGACCCAACAAATTGGTACAGGATTTTGTCCGGCCCCCGGCAAGTGAAAGGTTCCGATGGGAATTACAGGACTTACTGGGAAGAACATTAGGGAGAAGGGCTGCGCTTCTTCAGGAATCCGGCATTACCTGAAAATCCGGGACCAAATCGTAACTTCTTTCTTGACTTAAGCAACAGTTCTTGTTCTGATTGCCATACTGACTCTACCGATGATGCGATCGCCGGACCTATCTCCATAAAATTCCCATTTTACTTCAACGGACTGCGTTTTGACAGTTTCTATGTCTCGACTAACGGAATAATTGCGCTGACCAACAGGCGTTATTATTACGACGACAACGGAAACAGAACAATACCTGATGATTCAAAGACCGGCGCTTATGACCCTATGAGCAACGACTGGTTCGCCCGTGATAGAGATATGGATGCTTATAATGACGGCTTGACTGATCCAACAAAAGATAATTACGGGTACAAATACTCTGTATGCGGCGGAGATCCTTTAAGCAGGTTTGGAGGTATACGCAAAAGGACTTTGAGTACCCCCGAAGATAATGACTTGAGCAATCTGGGTAATTTTGCACAGGTAATTGCACCGTTTTGGGGAGATATGCATCTGTCGCAGTATGATGCACCTGATAGAGTTGTTGATGACCACGGTAAGGTGTATTATAAACGTTATGATGACAGTGATGAACTGTTAATTTATATCATGAACATCTCACCAGTGAGAACCAAATATAATCAACTGGGACAGGAATATACGGCAAAAATGGATATAAGGCTTGGAGATAACAATTATGCTTCGGCATCAGCGCAAATAAAGCTTAATGGTGCTGACAGCAGCATAACTTTTACCTATGAATCTTTCATCGGAAATGTTGTAATTCGTGGGCGTGGTTACGATCCCAAGCTTATATTCCGCGCAAGTACAACCAGTGGTGTAAGAGGTTTCGCTCGTCATGTCAATTATGGACAGAGTGGTGGTACCAAGCACCCCTGGGCAAATTACTACGAGCAGTTGACTCATTATAGCAATTGTCTGAAATCATTGGAAGTAAGTCATCCTTCTAACTATCTGGCAATAAAATTTAAACAATGGAAAAATACATTAAGAACTGTTGATATACAATTTCGTGTACGTAGTAAGGATTCGACAGAAGGGCTTGATTTTGCTCCCGAAGGATGTACGGATTGTTTGATAAAAGATCCCAGGTATTTTGAGATGTTAGCCGGTCATGAACGTCTCGGCGCTATACAGCCCGTAGGATTGATACAAAATCTCTCGAATAATATACAGGGTCAGGGAGGTATTAACTTCCAAGAGCAGGATTTGAATTTCGGTGCAAGATTTACTATCAAGAATCAGGCAACCGAAAGATTGCTTTATAGCAAATATGTTCCCATTGACAGCACTTGTCTGGCATTGCCGGATTCATTGTCACATTTGTGCGATGGCGATTCCACCACCAGCGTCCGTTATGTCAAGGTATATAAAGATAAGAATGGGGATTACGAAACTTCGGAGTACTATCCTCCGCTGCCGGATGACTATAACGGCATTCCACCTTATAAATTTGTAGAGGTAGTATTTCCTCCTTTTATCCCAAATGAATATCTGCCCAATCATGTAGGACGCTTGCAGGCGACGCTCTCAGTAGAGCCACAGGATCCTTCCACCGGTGAAGGCTTTGGCGATGAATGGCAATTTGATGATACCGCAAGTGTAGTGCTGTTCTCCATGAACAGGCTTAATGAATTCAAGGATGATGTAACTCATTATCATTTGATTGGTAACAACGCAATACCTTCGACGCTGAAATGGGTAAACATTGATGCGGAAGCAGCAGACGGCGACGATGTTTCACACCATCCGTTGCCTCCAAGAGGTGAATATCCGGCGACCAACAATCTTGATTTTAATTTGGATACAAATGATATTGATTTTACTAAATTCCATCTAAACTCTCCTGTGATAGAAATGAACCGCATGGATCTTAAGGGAAATGATAAATCCAGCGGTCAAAGCGATTATGCAGGAGATGAGATACGTTCGTTCCCTATAAATCTACTCAAAGGTGAACCTGCTTATGATGCTGTTATTTCGGTTTCCTTGCAGCGAACAGCTAAACGGAGAGACTGGCCCCGTGGCTGGAGCGATAACATGCTGATAGGTATCGAACCACGCCCATTCATAAATGGTGATGAGCTGTCCTGGATGGGGCGCTATTGGAATAGCAGGAAGCTCGACTGGGAGGCTGCCGCTTCCTGCTATCCCGATGAGCTAAGGATCGAATTGCTGGCTCCGAGCCCGGATGGCGTACACTATATCACCAATCCGGATGAAGAAAGATGGACACTTCATCCCCGCAGAGGCGGTCTGGAGCCCGTAACAACCGAACCTGCATATAGATTATACGGTTCTAATGGGCATTTCACAGGATTTTTAGAGTCCGATCCCGACTCATCACTGAATCAAACTAATTGGAATAACTTTCAGGGCGGTTTAAGGAGCGACATTTACGACGACGGAATAGACGAAGAATTCCAAAAAGCTTACGTAGAAATTCCCGATACTTTCATCAATGCTGCAAACGAAGGTGCCAGGAACTTCCGCTTTAGAATAAAGGTTCACGCAAGCAACGACCGGAAATGCCCCACCTGCATACCCGATGACGACGATAATTTCTATGTGGATAATGTTAAATTGCACAGAAAATGTGGGTGTACGGATATTGAAGTTTCCAAAGTTGATATTAAATGGCCCTACACATGCGTGCCTGCTACTCAGGCTGAGAAAATACCGATAGAGGTTAAGCTGAGTAATAATACATCAGTAATGGCACCGCAATATTGGGTAAAAGTCAGAATATATGAGGGAAATCCTGATTCAATCCCGCCAGAGAGATTCGCAATCTATTGTAAAAGGGAACCAATTCCATTCCACAGGGAAAGAGAAGAAGTAATCGAATTTATGCCAAAATGGAATGCCCGAAGGCATGGCGAAGGAAAATTTTTAGTTGTAGCCAACATCATGCTTTCAGGCGGTGATCTTGAAAGATTTAATGATACTACCTATAAATTAGTTGAAATTAACTACTGTGATGTTTTTGCTTATGATTCCTACACAAATCCTAAAAATAATGTTGAAGATAAGCAATTCACAGGTTATTGGGGTGGTGGGTTAAATTTGCGTGGATATAACTACGGCGGTATGGGAAGCATAACTTCTGTCTACCCGGAATATTATGAAACAAAATATATATGTGGTGATCACGGAGGCTCCGGTAGCGGGCAGATAGCCGTAAAATTTGAGCTTGTCAGGTCGGATACTATCAAAGGTTTTCAGGCGTTTTACGGAAGGCTGAGTGGTAACCCGAATAATGTATCTCTTTCTCTTTATACTGATAATGGGTATGACCTGCCGTCAACATTAATTCCCGGTTCCGTAATATACAGGATTCGCGGATACGATGACTTAAGAGATACTTTCAGATTCGATCATTATGTCACACATTTGTATGATGATCCTATTGTTTTGCCTCGCGGCACTTACTGGGCTGTCATAGGTCAGCTTGACGAGGAAGGAATTGAGCTCGGAGCCTCAAAATCACGCATGGGCATGAGGACAACCAACTGTTACGTCCAGCCAATTGTTACCCAGACAAAAGAAATCGGTCAAAAGGGTACTCATTTGATGATACATGACGTTTTCAGGAAGAGGATCAACATCCAGGGAAGATATTATTCAATAAATGAAAACTTTTTTGCTATGGAAAATAATTTCAGAAGCGGTAATTGGAAACCATTCATGCCAACAGAAGGCAATCCTGCTTATGCTCACTTAGATCACTTCGGCTCTGTCGATGACGGAAAAACCGTTACACTGTCAAGAGGCGCATGGATCCCAATGTTAAGACCATATCTTGGCGAAAAGAGTTCCGGAGGCTATTGGATACCGGTAGAACTCACATCCTTCGACGGTGTCATGAGCAAGGATAGAATTGACCTCATGTGGGAAACCGCATCAGAGAGCAGCAATTTCGGCTTTTACGTAGAAAGAAGACTAGCAACGGATAATCCAAACGCCGAGTGGAACAAAATCACATTGGTCAAGAGTAAAGCGGGAGATGGCGGCAATTCCAACACCCCATTGAGCTACACATACAAGGATTACGATGTGATGCCAAAGACGACATACCAGTATCGCCTGCGCCAGCTTGACATTGACGGCACAGAAGATTGCGAATGTTCAAGAGTGATTTCAATTTATTACGATCCTGATTATGCTATAGCGCTGAATCAGGTCGCGCCCAATCCTTTCTCTGATATGACGAAGATCATCTTCACCATACCGGAAAGGCAGCATGTAAGATGGAGATTCTTGATATATACGGGAATATAGTTAAGTCAATAGTAGATAAGGAACTTTCCTTAGGCACACATAGCACATACTATTGGGAGGGCGTCGACAACAGCGGCAGAAAAGTCAGCAGCGGCACCTACATTTGCCGATTAACCGCCGGCGATAATGTCAGGACGAGGAAAGTGACGGTGGCGAGATAAGCACAGGTAGGACAGACCTCCGGACTGTCAACAAGCAGCCCATCTGGACTGTAAATTAGCGTAACAACTTAAGTTCTACCAAAAGTAGTATGACAGACCTCTTGGTCTGTCAAAAAGGGGGAGGGGTAGCACAGACCTCCCGGTCTGTCCCCAATCCCTGCCAATTTTTTTATTTCCCGCATATTTCATATATTAATTCCAAAAACATTTCGAACAAAAATCAGAGAGAACATGGCTGAAGAAACACTATTCACAAAGATCATCAACAGGGACATCCCTGCGGACATCATTTACGAGGACGACGAGATGGTCGCTTTCAAGGATATCAATCCACAGGCGCCTTTCCACTGCCTCGTGGTCCCGAAAAAGGTCATCCCGACAGTCAACGACATCCGGGAAGAAGACGCGCCGCTTATTGGCAGGCTATTCCTGACTGCAAAGAAACTCGCCGCGGACAACGGACTCTCCGAAGACGGCTATCGCCTCGTCTTCAACTGCAATCGGAACGCCGGGCAGGAAGTTTACCACCTCCACCTGCACGTCCTCGGCGGCAGGACATTCCGCTGGCCCCCCGGTTGATATAATCACAAATTCACCAAAGCCCGGAAACAAATTTGGCGCAGTTTCCGGGCTTTTATATTTTTGTAAATACTCAATTTACAAAAAGGAGAAAAATGGACAGCAAAATAATAAACGAAGGCGCAAGAGTCCTGCAGGAAGAAATCGCAGCCCTCGAGCGGCTCAAATCCAACCTCAACGGCAAATTCGAAGAGGCAGTCAAAACCATCAGCGAAGCCGGCAAAGTCATCGTCACCGGCGTCGGCAAATCCGGCATGATAGCACGCAAAATAGCAGCTACCCTGTCCAGCGTAGGCATCCCTGCCGTGTTCATACATCCCGTCGATGCTCTGCACGGCGACCTCGGCTTGGTAAGCGAGAACGACGCCGCAATCATGCTCTCGAAAAGCGGCAGTACCGAAGAGATAGTACGTCTCATACCCTACATGAAAATGCGAAAAGCGAAGATCATAGCCATCGCAGGCAGCAAGCAATCGCTGCTAAGCAGATCCTCTGACGTAGCGCTGAACGCCTCCGTCGAGCGCGAAGCCTGCCCCTTCAATCTGGCGCCTACCTCGAGCTCGCTCGCTGCCCTTGCTTTAGGTGATGCCCTTGCAATGGCGAGCATCAAGGTCACAGGTTTCAACATGGAAGACTTTTCCCGCCTGCATCCACTCGGGCAGCTCGGCAGGAACATCTCCATGCAGGTGAAGGACATAATGCATTTCGGCGAAAACCTGCCGCTGATCGACAGCGACACCTTATTCCGTGAAGCCGTCATAGAAATCTCCGACAAAAAGCTCGGCTGTGTCTGTGTAACTGAAGGTGATGAAAAATTAAAGGGAATCATCACCGACGGCGACGTCCGCCGCATCTTCCAGCGCTTCGAGGATTTGAACCATCTCAAAACCACCGACGTAATGACCGCCGACCCAGTCACCGTCACCGATGAGACCTATCTCAGTGAAGCCCTCGCACTCATGGAAAACCGCGAGAGCCAGATAGCGGTCTTGCCCGTAGTTGACGGCGGCAACAAATGCATCGGCGTCATCCGCCTGCACGACATAATCCGCAGCGGTATGTAGCGCCGCCCGCATCCCAGCCCCATCATTCCAGCGCTCCAGCGTTGGAATGCATAACTGACGCTCCAGCGTCATCCCAGACACAACTAAAAACCCGGGCACAGTCGTTTATATAAATTCGTAATTGAATAAGCCCCGGACCAGAAAAGAAATCCGTTAGGATTTCAACGTTTGTAGAAGCTATTGCACATCCGGCGGCGGCTTCCGTATCGACTTCTTTTCCTGTTCAATCTTAAAGTCTTCAATAGGTTTCGGACGCTTTTTCTTTTCCTTCTTCTTTTTTCTTTGACTCGATTCCCATGGTTCCGAAGAGCTTACCACTTTATCCTCGGTAATCTTGATATTCCTCACGACAGTACCCTTCTTGCCGAAAGGCTTGAGCTTCTCGTCATTACGGAAAAATTCCACTGCGCCGGCATTCCCCAGCGTGAGAATAAAATACTTATCCGCATTCCATGTTTGTTCCATGCCGGGTCCCAGCAGCAGTTGTTCCGAAGTTTTACCGTCAATATCAATACGCATCCAAGAGGAATCCTGCGCCGCAGCTCGCAGCGTCAGGCTGTCCGGCTCTTGCTCGAAGAGAGAGAGCAGCCCTTTGTCTTTTTTCTCCTGGATAACAGCGGTGTCAGGTTTACCTGCTATTTCGTCGGGGTCGAGCACCTGGTCGCTTTCGCCGTCAGAGAAAAATACGAAATATATCAAACCGCCGCAGGCAAGGATTATTGCGATATACACAAGCAAATTAATAAGATTAGCCTGTGCATACCTGCTTATCGTGCTTTTCTTCAATCCGTCAATATCAATTTTTGTGGATATTTTCTCTTTTTTCTCAGGCTCTTGCTGCTGTTGGACATCATTTTTCCCCTTCGGCTCGGCAAGCTGTTCCATCATTTCCGGGATATCTTCCTCACTCAATCCCAAAAAATTAAGATAGGTCTTCAGGAAAGAGCGGGCATACACTTTAGGCAGTCCGGCAAACTCGCCACGCTCCAGCGCTTCAAGGACGTGGCGCCGGATCATGGTTTGCTCGCTGACTTCGTCAATGGATAAATTCAGTTTTTTTCTTGTTTCATACAGTATTGAGCCAGGGTTGTCCATAAAGAATCACTTTTGTAATTGCAATTTGTATTATTTAAGTTTTTATTAATAAAAATATATTAATGTTTCTTAATATTTTATATATATAAACAATTTTTGCGAAAAAACAAACAAAATCTGTGCCTTATTTTACTTTGTTGCACGTTTCTTATTTCGTAACTTGAATTTTTTTAATGGAAGATTTTAAAAAATAATTAAATTAGCGATCATAACTGCATCGAGAGATATATTGATTTTAGCGCTGAGTTTGTTAATCCTTTCTATAATCCCGGGATTGACATATTCCGCTGACAAAGACAGCGCTTCTACACATATCGCCGCCAACCATCCATCGCCCGACACATCCGACATTCTCGCTAATCCCGACAGCAACGCTTTACAAAAAAGACTGTCTGCAGAGGAATTCATCTATGCAGACACCCGCCTTCATACTTTGAACGGGTCTCTGCCTTACGAAACAACAAAACTAAAGACAGTGCCCTCGCTCATTGTGGGCGGCTTCTATGCCGGAATCTTCTACTTGCAGCACGACCTGCAAATGAACACTATCTGGGAAGAACAGGGCGACTTCAAATTTTTCGAAGACGGCAAATACGCGCTTTACTCAGATAAAGCCGGGCATTTCTTCGGGACATATTTCACTTCCTACATAGTTCGTGAAACAATGCTCTACACCGGCATGAGCTGGGAGATGTCAAACATTGTTTCAACTTTTATCGGACTTGGATATTCTACTTATATCGAAGTCCTCGACGGTTACGGCGAGAACTGGGGTTTCAGCCCGTCGGATTTTTATTTCGATGTGGCTGGCGCCGGCTTCTATCTCGGGCAGCATTTCATCCCGTTTTTGCAAAATTTCACGCCAAAATTCATGTACATCCCCGCCGAGTGGCACGGTGAGCACGGCAGGAAAGAAGCCGAGTTTTTCATCGACAACTACGGGAATCACACACTGTGGCTTTCCGTAAATGTCGAAAACATGCTGCCTGAAAGCGCAAAGGACTACTGGCCCGATTGGCTGGAACTGAGCTTCGGCTATGCTGCGAGAAATCAATGCACACCCGGCAGCGGCTGCGAAGATTGGAAGGGCGAGCCCCACTACAATGAACACGGAGATGTATTTGTTTACGGCGACCAAAAATACATCCTGGCGCTGGACTACAATTTGGTGAAGATGCTGCCGGACGATGGATATTTCTGGAATTGGCTGAGGCAGACTTTGAATTTCTTCAAGCTGCCTTCGCCGGCAGTGGAATTTGGGGATAAGACAAGGTTCTATCTTGTTTACCCTTTTAAGTTTTAGTGTTTACTGTTTACAGAATCGGAAAATATAATTAAATTAATTTTTCGATTGTAAAATTTTCTTTATATTAATCTTTTTAATTTTAACAATGTTTAACCTTATCGGAAAGAATTTGAGCGGAAAACAAGCTATAACATATTGGAAAAGGGTCGATTACGAAAATAACAACGGCAGCCATGATTTAGCGCCGCTGCTAACCAATTATAAATTTGATCTTTACGTACAGCCAAGTATAAGCGTAATAATACCGGTTTATAATGAAGAAAAGATAATTGGTAAGACACTAAGATACTATACAGATGAGCTGAAATATAAATATAGTTTCGAGTTGATCGTAAGCGATGGCGGAAGCAAGGACAGAACTGTTGAAATTGCCGAAAAATACGCCGACAAAGTAGTGAAACACAATGGAAAAACAAGACAAAATATAGCTCAGGGCAGAAATCGCGGCGCTGAAGCAGCTTCCGGTGATGTGCTCGTTTTTATTAATGGCGATACCCGCCCTGATGATCCCGAGACTTTTTTCAAGATGATAAAGCAATGGATGGATGGATTTGACGCTGACAAAAGCGAGTCCGCAATTGCCTGCCATGTAAAGAGTTTCCCCGAGGAAACCACTTTCAAAGATGATATCTTTTATTCATTACATAATTTATATGTTCAGTTGTTAAATTCTCTTGGATTTGGTATGGGAAGGGGAGAATGTCAGATTATCAGAACCGATATATTCAAAATTGTAGGCGGGTATGACGACAACATAGTAGCGGGTGAGGATTTTGATCTGTACCGCAGGATCAACAAGATAAGCAAAGTAAAATTCTCAAAGCAGTTAAAAGTTCTGGAATCACCACGCAGATTTAGAAAGCAAGGTTACATAAAGACAATTTTTCTTTGGACAATTAATGCCGTTTGGGTAATTTTATTTGGCAGATCGATTTCAAAAGAATGGGAAGCGGTCAGATAGGGTCAAAAAACTAATTAGTTGGTTATTTTAAAAGTTTTATTATTTATATTATTTTTAACCAGACTAAAGAACATAATTTGTTGAACATTTATTAATAAGGTCTTCCCATGAAAAAAACAGTCGGCGTTTGTCTTGGCGCTTCCACAGTATCATTTGTGTTGGTATCGGGAACTGAAAACGGTGATTTGAATATAGAAAAGCATTTATCTGTCAAACATGACGGCGATCCAAAAGGAACTTTTCTCGAAAATCTCAAAAAATTCAATCCCGATAAGCTGCCAACGGTCGTCACCGGCAGGAAATTCAGGAATATCGTTACTCTTGACAACATTTCCGAGCCGGAAGCCACTGAATTAGCATTTAATCACATAAAAAACAAAGATGATAAATACGATGCCATCGCGAGTCTCGGCGGCGAGACTTTCATGGTTTATACCCTCGATGATGAATCGAAAATTTCCGGTGTCTACACTAAGAATCAGTGCGCTTCGGGGACAGGTGAATTTTTCCTGCAGCAGATAAAAAGAATGGATTTATCTGTATCGGAAACGCTGGATATTTCCCAGAATGCAGAGCCTCATAAAGTCTCGGGTCGCTGCTCGGTCTTCTGCAAATCGGATTGCACTCATGCCCTGAACAAAGGGACGCCTAAATCGGAAGTAACAGCCGGGCTGGCGCTGATGATCGCCGAAAAGATAGAGGAACTTCTGAAAAAAGTGCATGGCGGCAGGTATCTCGTCATCGGCGGTGTAACTCAGAACACGGTTGTCATGAAGTTTCTCCGGGAAATGTTCACGCAGGTGGAAGTGCCCGAAGAAGCTACATATTTTGAGGCATTTGGCGCCGCTATTTACGGGTTAAAAAAGAGAACTAAAAATTTTGAATCATTCGATAATATTCTTGTTGAGAAGGAAAGTTCCTTCACATTCCTGCAGCCTCTTTCAAAATACAGCGACATGGTCAAATACGAGACTATGGAAAAAGGGAAAGCGCATGACGGAGATAGATGTATTCTCGGGCTGGACGTAGGCTCGACGACTACGAAAGCTGTAGTAATCCGAACCGAAGATAACAGTATTCTCGGCTCGGTATATCTCTACACTAACGGCAATCCAGTTCGGGCTTCCCGGCAATGCTACGAGGAATTGCTGAAACAAATACCCGAAAAAATCAATATTGTCGGACTTGGCGCTACCGGATCGGGAAGGCAGATAGCAGGGCTGCACGCATTGACCGACGGCGTTATCAACGAAATAGTCGCTCACGCTACGGCAGCAGTATATTTCGATTCCGAAGTGGATACTATCTTTGAAATTGGCGGGCAGGATGCAAAATATACATACATCATCAACAAAGTACCAGCCGATTATGCCATGAATGAGGCATGTTCCGCCGGAACGGGCTCATTTATCGAGGAATCCGCTTATGAATCACTGGGGATAAAAGTCACTGACATCGAAAAAATTGCTATGAAAGGGCAGGCGCCGCCCAATTTCAGCGATCAGTGCGCCGCTTTCATAAGTTCGGATATTAAAACCGCTTTGCAGGAAGATATTAGGAAAGAAGATATAGTCGCAGGTCTGGTTTACTCAATTTGCATGAATTATGTCAACCGTGTAAAGGGCAATCGGCAGGTTGGCAAAAAGATTTTCATGCAGGGCGGCGTTAGCTATAACAAGGCTGTACCTGTTGCGATGGCGGCGCTTACGGACAAAGAAATTATAGTTCCGCCGGAACCCGGGCTGATGGGCGCTTTCGGTGTGGCGCTGGAAGTGAAAGAAAAGATGGAACTGGGTTTCATTAAAGAGAAGCACTTTGATCTCGCCGAGCTTGCAGCAAGAGATGTGAATTACAAGAAATCTTTCATCTGCCGCGGCGGCAAAGAGAAATGCGACCGCAAGTGCGTCATAAATAATATTGAAGTGAATGGTAAGAAATATCCGTTCGGCGGCGCCTGTAACCGCTACTACAACTTACGTTATCACCGGAAAGATATAGCAACCGAAGAATACGACTGGGTAAAGCGGCGTCAGCAAATAACATTCGAAAAATACGCGCCGCAGGTGGATTTACCGGAAGATGCGCCGACCGTAGGTATAAATCTGTCATTCCACACCTACACTCTATATCCGTTGTACTATAATTTCTTTACAAAACTGGGATTCAGAGTGATTCTGCCGGACGATCTCGATGAGGACGCCCTTGAAAGAGAACTGACGTCTTTCTGCTTCCCGGCGCAGATCTCTCTCTGCACATTTCAGAACCTGCTGGCGAAAAATCCTGATTATATCTGGGTTCCGCATTTATCCGAGCTATATGTAAATGATGAAGAAGAATACAGGATAGACTTCTGCAGTACGTGTGTGTTCGTGTGTGCAGAGCCGTACTTTCTGAAGCAGGCATTCAAGGATTATCAGCTTGATGGAAGAATGATCCACCCGAATCTGATAATGGCGAGCGGCTATGATTCCGAGCAGGATAAATTCGTGGAATCGGCAAAACAAATGGGTATTACCAACGAAGAGAAGATCAGAGAAGCCCATAGATTTGCCGCCGAGCTGCAAATTCAATACCAGGACGAATTGTTCGAGATAGGCGAGGATTTCCTGAAATTCTTAGAGGAAAATCCCGACGAATTCGCTATGGTACTGGTTGGCAGACCTTATAATGCCTTCACTGATTTTGCCAATAAGGGGATACCCCGAAAATTCGCTTCCCGCGGTATCCATGTACTGCCCTACGATATTTTCGACTACCGCGATGAGTCTGTCGATGACAATATGTATTGGGAAGGCGGCAAGAAAATTTTGAAAGTCGCGAAGGTGATCAAAAGGCATCCGCAATTATTCGCAACCTATGTTTCCAATTTTTCCTGCGGACCGGATTCGCTTATAGTCCCTAAATTCCGTAAAATTATGGGGACGAAACCTTCTCTAACACTCGAACTCGACAGCCACAGCGCCGACGCAGGTATCAATACCCGTATCGATGCTGCCCTGGATATAATCCGCAATTACAGGAAAATCCAGGATACGGTCAAAGATCCCGAGGATAAGGATTTCGTCCTGGCGACCTGCTCAATTGCCGACGACTGGGTGTATTTCAACAGTTCCGAAGGAGAGAGCCTTAAGATAACCGATCCGAAAATCAAAGTGCTGATCCCATCGATGGGCGATCTGGCAGCGCCGATGTTTGCCGCGGCAATGCGCAATTTCGGCATCAACGCCGAAGCCCTGCCCGAAGCTAACTGGGATATTCTCAAATATGCACGCGCTAATTCAACAGGAAAGGAATGTCTGCCGCTGCTGCTGCTGGCGGGGTCGCTTGTGGATTACATGGAAAATCGCTGGGACGGTCAGGAATACGTAGCTCTGTTTAACGTGCAGGGCGGCGGGAATTGCCGGCTTGGTCAATATCCGCCATTTTTGCGAGATTTGATCAGAAATAAAAGATATCGCAATGTCGCAACTTTCGAACTAATGAATGATGACGGCTTCACAGGCTTGGGACCGGATTTTGCCAAATATGCCATTCAAAATCTGTTGATAAGCGATGTCCTCGACGACGTCCGCAGCGCTATCATGGCTAATGCCGTCGATCCCGAGGAAGGTCTTAAAGTATTTTATGAAGAGTATAACAAGGTTGTTCAAACAATGGTCGAAGATCAGGATAAAGTATTCGGGCAGCTTGAACGGATGGCTAAGCGGCTGCGCAGCGATGTTCCCGCTCGCATACCTATTGAAGAATCGAAATATATTGCATTGGTTGGCGAGATATACGTCCGGCGCGATGGCTTCTCGCACAAGTGGCTGAACAAGGAATTTGCAAAGAAGGGCTTTGTCATAAAAGATGCCTACATTGCTGAATGGATCTTCTACGTTGATTATCTCCTGCAGATCAATCTGCTGGAAGCGGATAAGTCTCTTAAAATGTGCTACGAGCAGAAGATTCGCAGCATGTTCATGCGCAGCGCCGAAAAGAAAATCAAAAAAATCATGGAAAAAAGCGGTTGGTATGAGTACATGCCGATAGAAGTCGAACCGCTGCTGGAAGCAAGCAAACACATTTTACCTTTAGAATACAAAGGGGAACCGGGCATAACTCTGGGCGTTTCATTGCACGAGACGCTAACTCATTATTGCGGAGTGATAAACATTGGTCCGTTTGGTTGTATGCCGACGCGCCTGTCGGAAGCTATCACCATTCCGAATATGACCGTCAACGATAAAATAAACGCCGAACGCCGTAGGGATCCCAAATACAACCTTTCCGAAGTATTCAACGGCAATATGACAATACCATACTTATCGATCGAAACGGACGGCAACGTATATCCGCAGATAACCGAAGCGCGCCTCGAGACTTTCACTTTGCAATGTGAGCGCGTCGCCGGACTTATGAAGAAAGCTAAGATGAAGAACGGGAAAAACGGTGATGGCAAATTCCAGCCGTTTAAGGTAATAGAGAAGGCATTTAAATAAAATGATTTAATTGTCAAAAATAAAAATTTATTATTTTTGGAAAATGGATAATTCCGAAAATAAAAATATGAATTCCTCGGAAAATACCATACAATCCATTGCTCATGCGATTGTTGATGAAACTTCCGAAGTGATGAAGACCGCCCAATCCGAGGAAGATCTAGGGATAGCTTTTGAAAAAATACTTGGTATTCACCTTCAGCAGCTTGGCTTAAAAACTTACCCCAAATATGAGAAAACTATCTTCGAAGCAGGGAAGAGATCAGATGCCCTGCACGGTCAAATCATTATAGAATATGAAAAGCCGCGATCACTACAATCTAAGGGCAGAGTTGATCATGCTTTCGAACAGCTTGCAGGGTACATTTCCGGCGAAGCCGAAGCTAACAAAGATGTACTGGATATATCGAAACCAAAATATATCGGTGTCGGCTTTGACGGCGGGCAAATCTTTTTTGTTCGTTATAAGGGGCAAATTGACAGTGATAAAAATAAGATAGATAGATCGGAATTTGTTCTGGCGGGACCTTTTAATTTCGATCATGAAAGCGCCCGCACACTGTTGACTTATTTCAGAGCTCTGACTAAATTCCTGCTTACGCCGGAGAATTTGGCAGAGAGATTTGGACCTTCCGGCAAAATAGCGCCGGTTATGGTTACCGCATTTACGGATGCGATTCAAAATTGGAGCGACCGTAAGATCAAAGTTTTCTTTGATGAATGGAAGCGGCTTTTTGGAATAGTTTACGGTGAGCATTTTAATAATAATTCGCAAAAAGATCTCGAAACACTTAACAAGCTCTATAATATCAAGAAAGATGTAGGATTCCAGGAATTACTCTTTTGCATACATACGTATTTTGCCCTTTTGATGAAGTTAATAGCTGCGGATCTGCTGGCTTTGAAAGACAGCACTCTGACTTCGTTGTACAGCCAGAAACTGGTACACCTTTCGGAATCAGACCTTAAACGACAGCTTTATGACATTGAGCAGGGCGGAATTTTTGCCAAAAGGGGGATATCCAATTTTCTTGAAGGCGACTTTTTCAGTTGGTATCTGAATGCTTTTTCATCGCCGCGTTTGCAGGAAGGGCTTCGCGAAATGATTAGAGCTTTGTCGAATTTTGAGCCCGCGACATCGCTTATAACGCCTGAAACAACAGTCGATCTTCTGAAAAAGCTCTATCAGTATCTCGTTCCCAAAGAAGTCAGGCACAGATTGGGCGAGTATTATTCGCCTGATTGGCTGGCGGAATTGACTTTAAATGAATTGGGATATGAGGGAAAAACAACTAAACGGCTATTGGATCCCGCCTGCGGTTCCGGTACTTTTTTAGCGCTTGCAATTCAAAAAGCCAAGGAATCCGACAAAAAGCAAAATAACAAACGTATTGAAACGGCAAAACAAATCGTTAATAATATATGGGGCTTCGATTTAAATCCGCTCGCAATAATAGCATCCAGAACAAACTACCTGTTTGCAATGGGGGAACTTATAGAGGAATTGGACGAGGTGGAAATACCGGTATATCTTGCCGATTCCGTCCTTTGCCCCGAGCGCACAAGCGGTCAGATGGAAATAGCACCTGCTTACGGTAAACACATAAAAATGCACACCTCGGTTGGCAGTTTTCATGTTCCTTATATATGGATCAAGGATAACGGTATTCTTCTGAAAAGGGCGGCGCCTCTGATTGAGTGGTTAGTTAAAGATCAGTTTGAAAGCGAAATAGCGTTAAAGCATTTGAAAGAAGCAGGCTGCGCCTATCCGCCTCATGAGAAGACTGTCGAGCATTTTTACAATGAAATTCTAGAGCTGGAAAAAGGCGACAAAAACGGCATCTGGGCACGATTTTTGAAAAATGTATTTGCGCCGATAATGGCAGGAAAATTCGATTACATAGCGGGCAATCCGCCCTGGATAAGATGGGGCTATTTAGCCAGGGAATACCGTAATGCTACTCTGAATCTATGGAAAAACTACGGTTTATTTTCTCTTAAAGGGTTCGAAGCGCGTCTGGGCGGCGGCGAAAAGGATTTTTCCATGCTGTTTGTTTATTCGGTAACTGACAATTTCCTTAAAAATGGCGGTAAGCTCGGTTTTCTGATAACACAGGAAGTATTCAAATCAAAAGGCGCCGGCGAGGGTTTCAGGAAGTTTTACTATGGTGATAATGATAAAAGAACATATCTGAAAGTATTGAAGGCTCATGATTTCGTATCGTTGCAGCCTTTTGAGGGCGCCGCAAATAAAAGCGCTGCTATCTTCCTGAAAAAAGGTGAAAAGACAAAATATCCGGTGCCATACTATGTTTGGTCAAAGAAAAAAGGCGCAGGCAGAATTCAACCGAATATGCCCGCAAAAGAGACATCAATAAAATTGAAGAAACGCAAGCTGCTTGCCAGACCGATAGGTAAATTATCAGGTTCATGGCAAACACTGACTTTAAAACAAAAGAATTTGAAAAAAATATCCGGCGAGAATTATTATAAAGCAAGACTGGGTGCTCGAGTTGAGCCTTACGGAGTCTTTTGGATAAATATACAACAGACATTCAAGGATGATACTGCCATAGTCAATAATCTTTATAACAGAGGAAAAAGAGAGGTTTTTTCTGTTACGGAAAGGATTGAAACTGACCTTATTTACCCGATTGTAAGCGGCAGAGATGTAGGAAGGTGGGGCGCTATTCCCAAACACTATGTAGTATTACCGCAGGATACCGAAAAGCGCGAGCCCTATCCCGAAAAATATATGAAGGAAAATTACCCGAGGACTTTCAACTACCTGACTAATTTCAAAGAGATACTATTATCGAGGGGTTCGAAGACAGTGCGAAATCTTGCTGAGAGAACCGCTTTTTATGCAATGTTTGGGATAGGGGAATACACAGTTGCCAGATACAAAGTCGTCTGGAAGAGAATGGCACAGGATATATACGCATCAGTAATATCGCAATATAAGACGCCGTTTGGATATAAAACTGTTGTTCCGACGGATACAACGTCGCTGTTTGCAACACAAAATCTCGAGGAAGCGCATTATCTCTGCGCAATTATTAATTCTGAGACTGTCAGAGAATTCGTAAAATCTTATTCATCTGGCGGCAGGGGATTCGGCGTGCCATCGATAATGAAGCATATAGGCATTCCGAAATTTGAGGAAGATAATGGAATCCATACTCAATTATCCGAAATATCAAGTAAGTTGCATAAATTTAAACAAGAAAGAAACGATAAGGATATTCCTGATTTGGAAAACGAAACAAATACATTAGTTAAGAAAATTTTTGAGTTGTAAATTGAATTGAATGCCTAATTCCCTTTAAAAATTAATTACTGTTACCTAATATTCCTTACTTATTACCAGAATTTCTTCCAACTTTTGCTAACAAAATTCGTAATATTATGAGTTATAGTTTCAAATTCTGTTAATAACTTAACTTACGGAGTAAATTATGAAATTATCTTTATATTTTGGATTGATCTTTCTAATGTCGATTTCATTAAAGGCTAGAACTGATTTTAATCCACCGGAAACAAAGAAAGAACCTGTTTTGGATACAATGCACGGTTTTGAATTTACAGATTATTACCGCTGGCTTGAAGATAAAGATGATCCTAAAGTTAAAACTTGGTCTCATGCTCAACATGAATATACAATCGATTATATTAATAAAACAACTAAAGAGATACCCGGGCTTCGGGATGAAATCAAAGTTTATCTAGACCGCGACTATAAAAGTGCGCCTTTTTATGAAGGTGAAAGGCTTTTCTTTTATGCTCGGAAGAAAGGTGAGCAACAAAATAAGCTTTATACTGTTATCGATGGAAAGGAAAAAATAATCTTCGACCCTGAGGAAATTGATACTTCCGGCAAATCGGCAATAACAGGAGCAGATTTCACTGAAGATGGGGAAAAGGCAGCTATCGGAGTGCAGCATGCCGGTAATGAGATTAGTGATTACAGGATAGTTGATACCAGAAAAGGAGAAATACTTGGAGAAGTTATTGAAGATCTGGGTGGTTTTTCATGGACGAAAGATGAAAAGCATGCTTATGTTGTTCAGCGAACGCAGGATATGATCGACAAACAAATTCCATTGAAGACTTATCTCCATAAAGTAGGTGATGACAGGGATAACGACAAGTTCTTGGCTCAACCAGAGGATGCAAAGGATTTTATATCAATCTGGGATTCCGAAGAAGCTGATGTAACTTTCTTTTCCGAAGGAGATTTCCGGTCAAATACTTTGAAAATAAGTGAAGCCGGTATCATGGATGAATCAAAAACAATTTACAGCAGCAAGAAATTCACAGCAAATCCCGAAGTTAAAAATGGTAAAATTTATTTTTACACAAATCATAAAGCTCCGAATTATAAAATAATGGTTGCGGATCTCGATAATCCGAAATTTGAGAATTGGGAAGTGTTCTACCCGGAGAAAGAGACAGTGCTGGAAGGTTTTTCAATTACTTCCGATTACGTTATAGTTAGATATAAAGAAGATGTACTTAGTCATCTGCAGGCTTATGATATGGAAGGGCACCTGGTTAAGGATATTGAACTCCCTGAAGCAGCAAATGTATCGGGTATGAGATACCATAAGGAATCAAATACGGTCTTTGTTTCCCTGAGTACTTTCACTAACTCTGCCAAAGTGTATAAACTTGACGGTAAAACACTTAAGTGGGAGTTTTTCTATAAGGATGACCCGCCTATTGATACAAAAGGTATTGAGTCTAAGCTGGTGTTCTATTATTCCAAAGACAGTACATGTGTACCCATATTTATTGTACATAAAAAGGGAATTAAGTTAGACGGCAGTAATCCTGTTCTACTTTATGGCTACGGTGGTTTTAACTATGGGATGAAACCTCACTTTCTCGGAACTACAGCTGCATTTGTCAATCGGGGTGGTATTTATGCTATAGCTTGTCTTCGTGGTGGTAATGAGTACGGTGAAAATTGGCATAAGGAAGGTATGATGTATAAAAAACAAAATACGTTTGATGATTTCATTGCCGCAGCGGAGTTTCTTGTCAATGAGAATTATACTAACTATGACAAACTCGCTATCAAAGGCGGCAGTAATGGTGGACTGCTCGTTGGGGCTGTTATCACTCAAAGACCGGATATATGCGAAACGGCAATTTGCGCTGTACCATTACTCGACATGCTGCGCTATCATAAGTTTCTTATTGCACGATACTGGATACCTGAATATGGCGACCCTGATAGGAGAAAGGACTTTTTCAATTTACTTGAATATTCCCCATATCACAATATCAGCAAGGGGTACAACTATCCAACTATGCTGGTCAAAGCGGGCGAAAACGATTCCCGCGTGGATGCGTTGCACGCAAAGAAATTTGCAGCAGCTTTGCAGAATCATCCCTCGCAGAAAAATCCTGTTATGCTATTCATAGATTTTGAGAGTGGGCATGGTTCAGGGCAGTCAATTGATCAGCTTGTGGATAATATTGAATTGGAATGGAGATTCCTTATGAATGAACTGGAAATGACTAATGATTGATGACAGATTTGATATTTCATAAACCCGGATTCAAAATACAAAAACTGCATTTGTGGCAAAAAACAGCTAACTCGCCTCAGAACGTCCCGTCAGATGTTAC
>CAZXYS010000002.1:0-192273 GCA_964645005.1 uncultured Hyphomicrobiales bacterium
TTTTTTTATTTTTGTCATCGCTTCTATATATAAGGTACATTTTTCCCGAAAATCTTTCATAAATTAATTATTTTGTCATTTCTAATTAATTTTAAGCTTATTCATACCATGGGGGGTAATGACGCAGAATTTCTTGTAATTTCTTCAACAAGCGCGAATGTCTCAAATATGCTGCACTTTCGCTTATATCCAGCTTTTTTGCTATCTCTTTAAGTTCAACTGATTCATAGTAATATAAGTAGAATACATCCCTGTCCTTCCCCTTGAGGCTGCCCATGCATAAATCAAAAATATAATCATAATATTCTTCCCTTTCTTTATCTGTCAAATTTGTTATCCCCTGGATGCCGCTTCTGGTATAATCAATCTGCTCATTAAACTCAGTAAAGTTTTTCCGCCATTGTATATATCTATAGTTGAAATTCCTGGCAACTCGGAGTATCCAATTCCGCGGTTCTTTAATTTCGTTTCTATCATTCTCAATGAGTTGAAGTAAATATTTCTCGAAGGCATAACTGATGGAATTCAAAAGTATGTCCTCTTCAAGAGTATCAAACTCTCTCTTCAATACGCACAGGTAATATTTATAATCAAATATATCCATTGATTACCAGCCAAAATTTACAGCTATGCATTTGTTTAAATTATAATATTTTTTGGAATTAAAAAAATAAAAATAATTGATTAATGTGGATGCCCAATCATTGTAAGAAAGTATTGCGCAAAATTATAAGAAAATCCGAAAAATTTGTTATTTTAGAGGATATTATTTTTTATTTGAATGTTAATAATAATATTAGGCTTTATTATAGCAGATTAATGACAGGTACAGAGAAAAATATATTAGAACAGATTAAACAAAGAGTTCTTGCTATAGAGCCTGAGGCGGAGGTGATCCTCTTCGGCTCGAGGGCGCGGGGCGATGCAAGGGAAGATTCGGATTGGGACCTGCTGATATTGCTCGATGGGAAGGTGGATTTTGTTAGGGAAGATAAGATCCATGATGTTATTCTTGATATTGAATTAAAGAATAGTGTGATTTTTTCTACTATGATAAGAAATCGGCAACAGTGGCAGTCTAAAGGTGAAAAGGGCTCTGTTTTTTATGGGAATGTGATGGAAGAAGGGTATAGGATTAGTGAATGATGACAATGACATATTGACGAGAATAAAAGAAAGAGTTCTGGCATTAGAGCCGGAGGCGGAAGTTATTCTCTTCGGATCGAGGGCGAGGGGTGATGCGCGGGCGGATTCGGATTGGGATCTGCTGATATTGCTCGATGGGAAGGTGGACGAAAGCAGGAAGCAGCCTTTGCGGATGAACCTTTATGATTTGGAAGTGGATACCGGTACTGTCATTGTTCCGGTTTTTAGGGAAAAGGCAAAATGGGGTGATGATGAAAGATATAATACTTCTTTCAAGAAAAATGTAAAGACAGAAGGTGTTACACTGTGAAAGATATCAAGGAATTGAAATATTGGGTGGAAAGAGCTTATACCAGTTTTAATGCTGGTAATGATTTAATGGAAGTTGAATATTTGCATGATGCTGTTAATAGGTTCTACTATGCATGTTTTTACATTGTAAATGCATATTTGCTTTCCGAGCGCCTTACCCCTAAAACTCATTCCGGCTCGAGACACTTATTTAATGAAAGATTGATAAAAACAAAGAAATTAACTAAAGAAGATGCAAGTATTTATATGGAACTCTTCGAAGCAAGACAGGAGACTGATTATGATGCATTTGTTTATCCGGAGTTTGAAAAAATTGTGGAATATTCACAAAGAACAGAAGATTTTTTAGAGAAGATCAAGGCTATTATTGAATCGAGACTTGGAAAGATAATATGAACCAACAAGCGTATAATACTATTCTGGTGGAAATGGACGGGCAGGTCGCACGGGTGACGCTGAATCGTCCCGAAGTGCATAATGCTTTTAATAATGATTTGATAAATGAGCTTTTTGATGCTTTCGAAAAAATGAAGGATGACAAGGATGTGCGCGCTATCGTGGTGACTGGGAAAGGTAAATCCTTCTGCGCAGGCGCCGACCTTAACTGGATGAAAAGCGTTGTCAATTTCGACTATGAGCAGAATTACCAGGAGTCGCTGAAACTGGCGCAACTGATGTATTTGATATTTACTCACCCGAAACCGATTATCTCTCGGGTGAATGGAGCGGCTATAGGCGGGGGCGTTGGGCTTATGACTGTCGGTGATATAATAATTGCACAAGAGAATGCCAAGTTCGGTTTGTCGGAAGTGCGCCTGGGACTCGTGCCGGCAGCTATTTCACCGTTTGTGATGAGCCGCATCGGTCAGGGCTGCGCACGCGAACTGTTCATCACCGGCGAACGTATCAAAGCGCCGGAAGCGTATAAATTAGGACTTATCAATAAAGTCGTGCCCGAAGATCAGCTCGATGAAGCTGTGGACGGCTATCTCAAGCTAATTCTCAATAATGGTCCCGAAGCTATCAAAAGTGTGAAAGATATGATTTTCACTGTTTCTCAGACCGGCTTCCCTGAGATACAGGAATATACCGCCCGGCTTATCGCAAATCTGCGCATTAGCGAGGAAGGGCAGGAAGGTATGAATGCGTTCCTTGAAAAAAGGAAACCGAGATGGGTGGAGTAGTAAGAACCACCCCGTAACACCTTCGGCGTTCCCCCCCCTCCTTATTTAAGGAGGGGGATAAGAGATGTTGAATTGTTTGCTGCTTCGCGAAGTGAGTAGGAAGCCACAAAAGATTCTCTATTTTATTACTATAAACTTCTCCACAAACTTACCATCCATCGTACTATACGAAAGGAAATACATGCCGGGATTCAGCCCCGAAACATCTACCGCTATCTTCTCGCCTAAAATATTAGCGCTCACATTGCTCATCTTCTCGCCGAAGGTATTGTATATTTCCATCCCGCCGGTGGATAGATGCCAGCTTTCCGTGTTAAGGTCGAGGTATAGGCGGTCGGTGGCGGGGTTGGGGAAAAGTTTGGTTCCTTTATTTATATTTTTATGCTTTACATCTGTAACTTTTATTTCACAATTAGAAATTGGCGCTCTATATAAACCGGAAGGTTCTCCTGCGGCTCCGGTACCAACAAAAAAATAATCGTCGTTCATAATAAAATAACCTGCCCATTCTTTATTATATCCATTAGGTATTGGTATAAATGTTTTACCACTGTCATCTGAGTAAAAAATGCCTTTGCCAAAATCTCTAATAAAGATTCTCTTATTGCATTTTCTCATTGGTACATTATGAAAATCAATGTCGTTATTAACAATACTCCAATTTATACCATTATCTTTTGACATATATAAATTCTGATTAATTCTACCTGCAAAAGCAAACAATAAATCATCAATTGATAAAATTGATTCTATGCCCGGATGTTTGGTATTTGTATCAATTTCTAACTTTTCCCAATTATTACCACTATCTTTTGAAACATAAATACCTCCTGTTTCACCAACAAAAATCATACTGTCTTTCTTTAAAATAGATCGAACATTAGGAGGAAATTTAATATCATAATTTGTATAAAATGGTGGCGATATCCAACTCTTACCGTTCTTAGATAGAATAAATAATCCACCATCAGTGCCTACAAATAATTCATCATTGATAAATTCTATAGTATTAAATGTATGAGCATACACACGAGAGCCTCCAGGTTCAAATTGCCAATACAAGCTATCAGATTTAATCCAGTTTTTACCATAGTCTTTTGAGATATATAAAAACGGATTTGATTCAACTTGAATAACAAATATATTTTTATTTACTGCTATTGCTCTAACATTTTGAAATTCTTCAGATTCAGGATGAACAATTTTTTGCCAATAATCGCCATTGGTAGTAGTGTAATACAAATGATCATAAGATGACATTAGTATATCACTACCATCATCTTCATCGATATCAAGATACCAAATTGCAGCGTTCTTAAAGGATATTCCGTTTGTTAATTTTTCCCATTGTGCTAATCCCTGAACTTGACTAATTATTGATATAATTAAGCTTAATATTAATATCTTTTTCATGTTGATTCTCCTTAATATTAATATAAATCGTAGGTGTCCGATAATAATATACCGGACACCTTGTTTGAATTTATTTAATTATCATCATCTTTTTGGATTTTACGATCATTCCATTAAGTTCAATACCGTAAATATAGACGCCTGTTGATAGATCTTTGGCAGATATCTTTAACTGAACAAATATTTTTAATTTAGTTATTATCATTAGGATTTTAAATTTATTTCAGTATTATTAGGGGTTTAGTCAATATTTTCGAATTATTTATATTAAAAACGATCCAGTAAAAACCACTGCTTTTGATTTCACCAATCTCTTTTATAGGTATTGTATTTATACCTAGGTTAAGGTATATTTTACCGGACTTAGTTATGGTCTCTCCTAAAGGGTTTATCACTGAATAAGATAAAAGCATTTTTTTAGATAAATTAGCATAGATATTCACAAATGATTTCAAATTTGCAGGATTGGGTACAATCTTGATATTTATATTTCTTATGTTTTTTGTTGAACTGACATTGTTTGCAGTCTCAGTATATTTGTAAATTTCCTGATTTTGAATATTTACTGCAAGATTAGTTCTCCTTGAGGGAAAAGCAACACTATTTAATGAAGGATATCTGAATCCTCCCGGGATATAATCAAATTCTTTATCCAAATGCCAGTTATCACCACCGTCTGAAGTTCTCCATACTTTAAAATAGGGTCCGACCGCTACTAAATTATTATTATCATAAGCCGCTATATCCAATAAACCACTATACCGTTCTATTGGTTCAACAAGTGTATCCAGGCTTTCTATCCATGATTTTCCTCCGTCAGTAGAGTGAAATACAACATCCCAATAACAACTATCTCTAGGTACTCTCGAAGCACACCATAAATTTAACGAATCAACTACTATAATATCATGGTTGAAATCTCTGTTAAGTCCCCAAGGAGCTTCATAATAATCCCAATTTTTACCAAAATCTTTAGAAATATAAATAAGGTATTTTGATATTGTAGTATCAACATTTTGAGTCCCTGTTACTATTATTTTGTTCTTTGTTGGCATAGTTATACTCGTAATTGCATGTAATGGTATACCGGCATCTTGTATACTATCAATTTTGTTCCAGTGAATACCTCCATCAAAAGTTAAATATAATTCCATCGGCGTTTTCATTGCCCCGTATTGGTCGTCATACATATATACTTGATGAACTCTTTCAAAACCTCTTGAAACAGATAATTTTCCTTTTACCCAACTCAAGCCATTATCAGTCGACCTATAATAATACCCTGAATCACAAACAGCCACTGCCAGGTTCTTTGAAGGATAAGAAAGATCATTTAAGCGATGCCATTGCTCTATTATTTTATTACCATTAGAGTCTAAAACAATACCGATAGAATCAACGTAAGTAGTTACCCATGTATCACCTCCGTCTGTTGTCCTTCTAAAGTATTGATATTTGCTATTTGCCGTTCCGATAGCTATGCAGTTTAATGAATCTATACATTCTATACACTTATACCAAACATTACCTTTATAATGTCCGGTTGAGTCAGCTAGATCCCATACCCCGTAATTGGTTTTCAAAGGGAAATCATCAGCAAGCAGTGCACTCGTAAATGCTAAGAATAATAAAACAACTAATATTTTCATTTCTTCCTCCGTTATAAAAAATAGCAGCCCTGATAACATATAAATATCAGGGCTGCTTTTAGAATTATGGTTGTACAATCAATGAACCATTACTTATTAGTTCACCGTTAACTTTAACCAAGTAAAAATATTTCCCTGGAGAAACTCTTGTCATATCAACCGGTATGATTATTTCATGTGATTTTTTCACGTTATTAATTGTTTTTATTTTTCTCCCTAGAATATCGATGATTTCAACTGTCAAATCACCTTTTTGATGGGAATAAAAATATATCTCCGTTTCTCCTGTATTAGGATTTGGTTTTGGGTAAGTGACGTTATCGAAAGTTAATTCTAATAAATGATTTTGTTCATCCGGACGTTTGGGCATATAATCATCGCAAACAGCAAAACAATTTGGTTGTGTTGGATCATTGCAAGTGAAGCTGCTGGATGAATATGACAAACTTGTCGCAGAAGCTTGACCATAGCTATCAGTACAAACTTCATACAGAGCCCAGCAACATTCGGTACTAGGACATCTAAGAATAGTATCTCCTATTCTAGTCCAACATGAAGCATTAATTGCCCTCCAATTTATTTCGCAAGAATCTTCTTCTGGTAACATCGAATTATGAGTTAAGATATAATAAACAGAAAGTTGAAATATTTGTTCATCGGACAGATTACAATCATCACAGTCTGAAAGGTCTATTTGCCCAATTTGAACATCTTTGAACAGTCCGCAAGCGTCTTCCCTGTACCAGTATTCAATGGCTACTGAGCAATTTGGACATAAAGCAGGTGATATCCAGGCATCAATTTCTACTTTATATTCCCAATCATCTTGTGGGCAATCCATTTCACAAGGAGGTTCAGGGTCCTGTGCAGACAATGGATTGAAGCTTAATAGCAGGGCTATTATCAACAAAAAAAGGTTATTTTTAAGTTCCATTTTACTCTCCAATAATTATTGATGTAATAATTTCTACAATAAAAGAGAAACAATCTGTTCCTCGGACAAATTCAATACTTGTGATTTCTATTTCATTAGTACAATCAGGTACGTGACAATTTCATTGTGTCTGCAGTTAATGAAAAAATCACAACAATTAAGTTCGGCAGCATAGGGTTCCAAAGGAGAAATCCATGGTGTGCTTTCGCATGTATAATAACGATCTACCTGTGCCCCCCCTCGTAGAGGAGTCCGACAAATAAAGCTGCGATAAAAAAATGTGTTAATGTTAGAGGTTTCATCATTTCCTCCCAATAATAAATGGATAAATTGTTATTTATACCATGACCTCGCGGGTCAAAATAAAAATCAATATTCCTAAAAAACTAACTGTCGCTTGTTTTCCTACCCTGAAAAGTCTCTCTTACTCCTTGATTTGAATTCTTAGCTTATTACCTTTTTTCGTTTGTATCATTACCTGATGTTTATTTACAAATCTTTTTTCTTTTTTGCAAATTTTTTGTGACTATTTTTTCTTTTTTTTAATTAACAGTTATAACTTCAAAAAGTTTCAGGAAATTATAATTTTTTTTTCAAAAAGGTAGATGGGAATATTACAACCCCCTTAGTCCCCCTTTTTTAAGGGGGAATTGTTGTTACAACCCCTTTACTTTCGTAACTGAATTCCGATATAGTAACGTTTCTTTCTAAAAAGTTTTACTTTGATTCATATTCGGTTGTTTAGTCAAAGTACATCTTTTGGGGAAAAACAGCTTCCCAAATCGGAATTTGGGAAGCAGGTTCATTGAGTGGTAATTTGGGAAGCAGGGTACTGAGAAGGGGTTGTGTAAAGATCCTGCCCCGCTAAAGCGGGATCTAAAGATATTCGCAGGAATGACATTTGCTCACTTTTTAGGAACACCCTATTATTTAATTGTTGTTGCGTATTTTCAACTATTTTATTAGGTTCGTAAATTGCTATCGGATGTGTTTACAGTTAGTTGTAACAACTGGGGGAAACAGGGATAGGTTGAGATTTGCGTAGGGTTTTGTGCAAAGTGCAACTTTGCATGAAAAACAGCTTCCCAAATCGGAATTTGGGAAGCAGGGCACTGAGAAGGCGGTTGTGTAAAGATTCCTGCATTCGCAGGAATGACGCTTTTGAATCTATAAGTAAGAAAATAAAGTAGGATTAATGGATAGGGATTGAGTTGATAAAGAAAATACTTATTGCGAATAGGAGCGAGATTGCGTGCAGGATTATTCGTGCCTGCCAGGAGATGGATATCGAGTCGGTGGCGGTCTATTCGGAAGTAGACAGCGGAGCGCTGCATGTGCAACTGGCTGATGAAGCGGTCTGCGTAGGTCCGCCGCCGGCGAATGAGTCGTACCTCAATATGGATGCGCTCATTCAAGCGGCGAAGGATGCCGGCTGCGACGCCATCCATCCGGGATATGGCTTTCTCTCGGAAAATAGTGAGTTTAATCAGAAGGTGCGCGATGCAGGGCTTATTTTTATCGGTTCTCAGCCGGAACCTATGAGATTACTCGGTTCGAAGGTGCAGTCACGGCAGACGATGATTGCCGCCGATGTGCCGGTTATTCCCGGTATGAAAGGTGCTTCGAAAGATATCGATGAATATGTGAAAACGGCAAAAGAGATGGGCTTTCCCGTGCTTATCAAGGCTTCTGCGGGCGGCGGCGGTAAAGGTATGCGCGTCGTCGAAAAGGAAGCCGATCTGAAGGATGCCGTTGAAGGCGCTATGCGGGAGTCGAAGTCGGCGTTCGGCAGTGAGGAAGTGTTTCTCGAGAAATATATCGAGCAGCCGCGTCATGTGGAATTCCAGATTGCCGCCGATCACCACGGCAACGCTGTTTACCTCTTTGAAAGGGAATGCTCTATACAGCGGCGGCACCAGAAGATAATCGAGGAGACCCCCTCGCCGGTGATGGATCCCGATCTCCGGGAAAAGATGGGTGAAACTGCTGTGAGAGTCGTGAAAGCAGCGAAATATGACAGCGTCGGAACTGTCGAATTCCTCGTCGATAAGGATAAGAATTTTTATTTTCTGGAAGTGAATACGAGGATACAGGTGGAACATCCGATAACAGAGATGACTACCGGTGTCGATCTCGTCAAACTGCAAATTCAAATTGCAAACGGCGATGAAATTCCGTTTAAACAGGAAGAGCTGTCGCAGCGGGGTCATGCGATAGAATGCAGGATATATGCGGAGGATTCGGATAACAATTTCATGCCTTCTTCCGGTAAGATTCTATATCTGAAGGAGCCCTTCGGTCCCGGTATTCGCTATGATTCGGGGATTTTTCAGGGCGCTGAAGTACCGGTATTCTACGATCCGATCATGGCTAAGTTGATTGTCTGGGGGCAGGATCGGGAAGAAGCGCGCAAGCGAATGATCCTCGCTTTGAAAGAAAATGTAATCCTCGGCGTGAAAACTTCGATTAGATTCATGCTGGATGTGCTGGCGCATCCCGAATTTATTGCGGGCAGGACTTATACGAATTTCATCCCGCAGAATATGCAAAATGAGCAGGTCGAGCCGATAGACAATCCCGATTTTCTGAATGCGGCTCTGTCGGCTGCTTCAGCTTACGAGAAAAAGAAGAAGCGGGCGATAGTGACGGGCAACGGCGAAGCTGAAATGCCCACTCCGTGGATGACTATTGGCGAGTGGGAGATATAAATTTAAAATTTTGAATATAATCAGAGATGACCAATGGATGTAAAATATAGAAATACTAAATTTAATGTCGAGCCGGAATTTAATGAAGAGATTTTTAACTCCATGATTAACGGTGATAAAGTGACGGTCAATGGCAGGAAGCGCGATGAGAACGTCTTCGAAGTGTATTTGAACGGAAAGAAAAGAAATATTTATGTCGCCGACGACGATAAACGTTTCTATGTTTCTGTGGAAGGCAGGGAATATACTTTCGATAAGCTGGAAGAGGAAGAAGCGAAGTTCGAAAGTGCTGCTGCCGATACCGATAAGGAAGAGATAATGACGCCGATGCCCGGCAGCATCGTGAAAGTGCTGGTTGAAGAAGGGCAGAAAGTAGCCGAGGGCGACGCTCTTATCATTGTCGAGGCTATGAAAATGGAAACAACGCTTTATTCGTCAATGGATGGTATAGTGTCCGAAGTAAACGTAAAAGCAGGGGAGCAAGTCAGTTCGGACACAGTTCTGGTTTTAGTGAAGAAAGAAGAAACTTAAGTTCAGATTGTGAATAACACCGGTGATTATATATGGCGAAATTGT
The DNA here is from genome assembly GCA_964645005.1 of uncultured Hyphomicrobiales bacterium. GTDB lineage: Bacteria > Bacteroidota > Ignavibacteria > Kapaibacteriales > UBA2268 > CAZXYS01. Next base: position 9,923 of record CAZXYS010000002.1, read on the forward strand.
TCGTTTCCAACAAAGACGAATCCGTCAGGATGTTCGACAGTGATATCCTGGATTCGGTTTCGCGCATCCATTGGACGGTGCCTCTAATTATTTACGTTCCGGTTATTTTGATCTTTCTTGGTTTATCGATTTTTTCCTACGAAATGGCGGCTTTGAGTATAGCGCTGCTGTATATCTGCGGGATTTTTACGTGGACATTCGTCGAGTATATACTGCACAGATTCGCCTTCCACTATCAGCCGAAAACCGAGTGGGGGAAGAGATTCCACTTCATGTTCCACGGCGTACACCACGACTATCCCAATGATTCAAAGCGTCTGGTGATGGTGCCTTCGGTGAGTATTCCGCTGGCGGCGCTGTTTTACGGAATTTTCTGGCTTATACTAGGTACTGAGACTACCGCGCCTTTTTTTGCGGGATTCGTCTCTGGTTATCTAGCGTATGACATGATCCATTACGCCACGCACCATAATCCTGCAAAGAACAAACTATTCCTGAAAATTAAACATCACCACATGAAGCATCATTTCAAAGAGCCGGATAAAGGCTACGGCGTCTCACAACCGCTGTGGGACTATGTTTTTGGGACGAATTATCCGAAGAAGTGGGAGAAGTAAGTTATTATAGATATGTTTTATAAGCGTCCCGGCAGTTGTTTCAACTGCCGGGAGGGAAGTCTTTAACAGAAATATACTTAATCAGAGCGGAGACATAATTGGAAATGGAAGATTCGATATATTCTTTTATTTTAAGGAGCTTACGAAAAGGTTAATTTTTCTCATTTTTAAAAATCCTTTTTTTACGTATTATACAAGTACTTATTAAAAAATTCGTAAGAAATTTCATTGCGTATAAAATGATTTAAGTGCAAGGCTTAAAAATATGCGATGATGAAAACTTGGTAGAATCTTTGTTTTGCTTATCCGTAATAATTAGGATTGATAGCTAACACACATTTAGCATATTTACAAGCTCCGACACACAGGCTGAAGCATCAGCTTAAAAGAGATCAATATTAATGCTAATGCAATTGTTGGCAATTTTCTTCAAAATTTACTTGATAATAAATAATAGTTGGCTATATTTGTCAAACAAGATTTTATCAAAATTAATATGAATAGTATTGAATTAAAAATACGAGAAGTAAGAGAAAATAAAGGAGAACCATTAAGAAAATTAGCTGCATACTTGGATGTAGACCAAGCTATGATGAATAAGATTGAAATAGGACACCGAAAAGCTATTAAGAAGCAAATAGAAAAATTGGCAAATTTTTTTTGAAGTGGACGAAAAATACCTGCTCATTGTTTGGTTAAGCGACCGAATTATTGACGAAATCCAAGAGGAGAACATTGCCAAAGAAGCATTGAAAGCAGCTGAAAAGAATCGATTACCTGAACAAGGCCAAACTGGTGAAATAGTAACAGAAAAACATTAAATAAAGAACGATGGATCAACAATTAACAATGTTCGAAACCAAACCTAAAAATTACCATGAGGCTGAATCCTATACCGGTATCTATGGAATGCATAAATATTGGTCTAAAAAACCATACAACATTATCCGCCGCTTCATAGAAATGTATTCCGATCCGAATGACATTGTCCTTGAACCGTTTTGTGGATCTGGTATTACAGTGGTGGAATCAATTATTACCAATAGAAAGACGATTGGAATTGATATTAATCCCTTAGCAATATTCATTACAGAACAAGTACTCAAAAAGATTAATACGAATAAGTTGGCAAATGCTTTTGACGAATTAAAAAGAAATACAAAAGAGAAAATTGGCACTCTTTATCAAGTTCAAAGAAATGGCAACATATACAGAGGTACACATTTTTTATGGGAAGAAGGGAAATTAGCGGAAGTTTGGTTTCAAAACGCCAGTAAAAAAAAGGAGATAGACACACCTACGGAAAAGGATGTTCAAAGTGCTCAGAAAATATCATACAGTGATATTCCATACGATTTTCCCCAAAGTCATTTTTTTCATAACCCAAGAATAAATGCTTATGGAGATAAAAAGATATCCGACTTGTTTACACCAAGAAACCTTTACGCTCTATCATTGCTGTATAATGAAATTGAAAAAATTCAGGATGACGAAACAAGAGAAATGATGAAATTCTGCTTTACATCAGCTTTAGGGCAAACCAGTAAAATGGTATTTGTTGTAAAACGAAGGGGTAAAGTAAATGGCAAGCAACATAAAGTTGAAAGAAAAGAAGTCGGCAGTTGGGTAATAGGCTACTGGACACCTAAAGAGTATTTTGAAATTAATGTTTGGAACTGCTTTGAGAATAGGTTCCGGAAAATTCTAAAGGCTAAGCAATCACAAGAGCGAGCATCATACTCAGTAAATAAGACAAACAACCTAACTGAATTAATCTTTGGTGATTGCAACCTCGCACTATTTCAGGAACCTACACAGAAAGTGCTGAATCGTATCCCGGATAATTCAATTGACTATGTATTGACAGATCCTCCTCACGGTGATAGAATACCATATCTTGAACTTAGTATGATGTGGAATAGCTGGTTGAAAAAAGATGTGAACTATGATGATGAAATTGTAATCAGCAATGCGAAAGAACGGAAAAAGGATAAAAAGAACTATAACAGTCTAATGAATGAAGTTTATGCTGAATTATATCGGGTACTTAAGCCGGATAAACATTTTTCATTGATGTTTAATAGTCTGGATGACGAAACGTGGGAAAATATCATCAATCACCTTAATTCTACAGGATTTGAATTAAAAGCAGTTGAAACCTTGGGCTATTCTGCTAATTCGGTTGTACAAGATAATCGAAAGGTCGGATTAAAAACTGATTTTGTGCTCACATTTCAAAAATCCACTCCAAGAGAAGCAAACACAAAGATTATTACTGTAGCAGATGGAAAAGAAAAGATATTAAAAGAAATAACCAAGATAATATCTAAAGCTGGTGAAAGTGGAGTTGAAACATACCAGATATTCAATTCTATGTTTGAAACATTTTTGAATAGAGACGAATTCTTTCGGTTATCTGAGATATTAAAACTATTGCAAGAAGAATTTGAAAACGTAAAAAATAAATGGCATATCAAGAAATGAAGCAAGCTTTTCAGCAGTTAAATAACTGTTACAGGAGTAACGATTTTGAGGGAATATTTACCAATGAGTTAGGAACGTATTTTCTTAAAATGCGATCCGTGTCTCGTGTTGCAATTTTGAGACGATTAGCAGAGCAAGCCGATATTGATGTTGATGAAATTAAAGGCAAAAAATTATTTGAGTTCATGTTCTGCCAGAATATTGACCGGGATTTGCTGGATAACTTCATCAACGAACTGTATGAGGAAGAAAGGAATGAACGGTTTGAAAATGAAGATGACCTCTATAAGCAATTGTACCGCCTTAGAGATTTCAATTGGGGTGGATTCTATCAGAATGCTGTCGAGCAAACGATAGTCAACAATTACATCAAGAAAATTCAAAACTATGATGAACTGCTGGACAAAATAGAGAACGATATAAACCAACGGCTTAAGGGTTATATTCTTTGCTCTTGGTATAATCACTGGACAACCATTCTGATTGAAGATATGTTTAAAGACCATTCGAGCATTCTTCCGGCAGTGGGATTGGTTAAAAAAGTTGACTTTTTCTGGAATGATTTCCCGTTCGATTTGAAAGTAACCTATTTTCCTGACGGCTTTATGAAAGACAAGAGGAAGGAAATGGACCTACGTCCTGAGTTGACAGAACTAAAACGAATGGCACGGTTATTAAATATTCCCATTGACAAAGAATTGAGCGAAAATGAACTATTCAATGTACTTTTAACACGACTAACAGAGCACACTTCCCAAAAAGCAGAAGAATTCGTTCAGGATTTTCATCAAACACGAAAAAACATCATCAATGAAACCATGGAAAACCCGGAAGAATTAATCCGGTGGTTTTATGAGAACCAGGGAACGAGAAGGTTTGATGCTGCCAATCGCTTGTTTGTCGTTTTAATTGACCGGAACAACATGGAGGAAAGCTGGAAACTGAAACGAAACAAAGAATTACTGGAAGGCAAGATCAATGAATATCTGGATAACAATCAAGACATCAATTTTGATGATCTGAAAATCAACTTTCATTGGGATGGAAATGATTTTGATACTTACGCTACGTGTTTATTCATTATTAAGGAATAATGTTTGTAAATGATTAAATGGAAGAGCTAATCAATAAATTAGATAATTGGGCATTGTTTAAGCTATTTGGTGGCCTTGGAATTGTTCTTTCCGCAATTATTGTTTATCTTGGTAAAATCATCAATAAAAGAATAGTACATAAGTGGCAAGAAAAAAGCAATAAGGAACTCGCAGTATTAAGAGGCGCTATCAATAAAAACAATTCGATTATAACAACTCTTACACAACAGCACGGACAAAGTTTTCAAAAACTTATGGACAAGAGAATTGAAGCCACTGAAATTTTTTGGGATGGCATTCTTCAGATGAAATCCACAATAACGGCAGTTATACATGTTAGTTACCAAATATTACTCGATGAAGAATTAAATATTGAAACTTTAAACAACACAAAAAGGGGATTTGGGCAGGAGATAAGCATAATATCTCGGGAAAATTTGCACTTGAATTAACAAACATATCCGAGAAAATAAATCGATATCGACCCTTTATTTCAGAGCAACTGTGAATATTAATGTTTGCCTATCAGGGTTTTATTGGTCGGACAGTATACTTGCTCATAGACGGCTACCAGAAGAGCGCTATAAAAGCTTGGAAACAAGATTAAGGCGTTATGCAAATAGTTTCTACAGTACTGACTGAAAAAGAGTTAGAATACATCTTGAATCTACGTGTTCATGCATATGATTCAATTTTACTATTATTGGGAAATAAGATATTGAGTGAATTAAAGCGGTTAATTTCGAGTGAAGACTTAACCATGAACAGTCTAACTGAGGTAGAAAAAATCAACAAAATTTTGAAACAGAGAAATAGCCAAAATAAATAACTTAATACTATTGCCTCATAGGGCGCTTAGTCAGTTGAAACTACTGACTGGATGGGGTAATATTACAACCCCCTTTGTCCCCCTTTTTTAAGCGGGAATTTATTAATTTGTTGTTTGCGTATTTTCAACTATTTTAATAGGTTTGTAAATTGTTTGCGGGTGTATTTTCCGTCGGTTGTATTAACTGATGGATCGGGGTTAATTGTTACAACCCCCTTTGTCTCCCTTTTTTAAGGGGAATAAAGATTTCTGCCCTGCTAAAGCAGGATATAAAGACATTCGCAGGAATGGCAATCAGACAGCGGAAAAATTGAAAAATAAATAAGAATTATTAATATTAACTAAAGCAAGAGTCAGATATGAAAATTCATGAATACCAGTCGAAAGAACTTCTTAAAAGATTCGATGTTCCCACGCTTTTCGGTCAAGTGATCTTCAGTGCGGAAGATGCCGGCAAAGTTACATACGATGAATTTATGCAGAAAGGCATCGATACTATCGTGCTGAAAGCTCAAGTGCATGCCGGCGGCAGAGGTAAAGGCTACGTAAAAGATTTCCATACTGGCGAGCAGCTTAAGGTCGATGGCAAGGATGTTCGCGGCGTTAATATTATCAAAGGTGGTAATATTGCCGATAAAGCTTACAAATATGCCAAAGCTATCCTTGGAAATAAGCTCGTCACTATCCAGACAGGCGAAGAAGGCAGCGTGGTGCACAGGCTGTTGATCGAGGAAGGCGTTTCCATTGCTAAGGAATTTTATGCAGGTATAGTGCTCGACCGCGAAACAGGCATGAATACCGTGATGTGTTCGACCGAAGGCGGCGTCGAAATTGAAAAAGTTGCCGCCGAAACTCCGGAGAAAATCCTTAAGGAAAAGATCGACCCTGCAATTGGTTTTCAAGGATACCAGGCGAGGAAACTTGGCTTTGGACTCGGGCTCAAAGGCGAAGCTTTCAAGAATTTCCTTAAATTCATAGCGAAACTTGTTCATGCCTACGAAGAACTGGATTGCAGTCTGGCAGAGATAAATCCGCTGGTGATGACGACTTCCGGCGAGATGCTCGCCCTCGACGCAAAGATGAATTTCGACGATAATGCGCTTTATCGCCATCCCGACATCGTCGAGCTGCGCGATACTAATGAAGAAGCGCCGCTCGAGGTGGAAGCTTCGAAATATGACCTGAATTATATCAAGCTGGACGGCAATGTAGGCTGTATGGTGAACGGCGCAGGACTTGCTATGAGTACGATGGACCTTATCCAGCTTTCTGGCGGCAATCCGGCAAATTTCCTCGATGTCGGCGGCGGCGCTAACGTGGAACGCATATCAAATGCCTTCCGTATTATGATGAGCGATCAGAATGTTAGAGCGGTGCTCATCAATATCTTCGGCGGTATCGTCCGCTGCGATAAAGTTGCCGACGGTATTGTGGAAGCGCTGAATACAGTCGATGTTCAGATCCCGGTGATTGTGCGTCTGGACGGCACAAAAGCCAAAGAAGGCGCCGATACACTGAAGAAATCGGGTATGGAATTTAAAGTTGCCACTACCTTTGAAGAAGCTGCAAAAGGCGTTACCGAGGTGGTCGGTAAGAACTGAGAAAATTGGATTTATGGATAATTTATTAAGGGCGCCCGCTTTTCTCAGCGGGCGTTTTTATTTTTTAGCTAAATTTTTAAAGAAAATTTGCAACCAAATCAACATTCATTTGTTAATATTAATAAAGATGTAACTTTTTGAGACTTTTTGTCTTCAAATGTGTCATTATAAATAGGGAGATTACGCTTTTGGTGGTATATTTCTCGAATTTACTTTAGCGCAGGAATTTTCCTGCTATTGAATACTGGTATATTTTAAAATTTTGGAGATAGGTAAATTTCTCAACTATCAGCAAAAGATTTAAATAAATGTGCGTTAATCAATAGGATGTATCTATGAATTATGAGAATTTGAAAATGTTTTCTAAAACTTACATTCTTATTACTCTTATTTTTCTATTATTTGCCGTAAATCAATTGTCAGCACAGTACATGATGCTGTATGACGTTGATTATTCGGAGTTTCCTAAAATCAACGCAAAACTAATAGCCATTGATGAAAACGGAGATCAGATCATTGATATTTCAAAATCAGATCTGAAACTTACCGAAAATGGTGCGGAAAGAGAAATTCTGAGCATTACCTGTCCAACCGAGAAAGATACAGTTCCGATTTCTTCAGTGCTAACAATCGATGTATCAGGCTCAATGAAATCACCCAAAATTGATTGGGCTAAAGAGGCAGCTTTTACTTGGATAAATCTTATGAATCTTGGTATCTCGGAATGTGCGTTAACAACATTTTCGCAAAAAAATGCATTCAATATGGATTTTACTACGGATAGGGAAAAATTATTGAATGCTGTCGATCAATTGCTTGTTGGAGGAGGAACGAGTTTCAATGCTGCTTTCATTACCCCTGAAGCCGGTGCATTATTAGCAGCAGCCAAAGGCATGCATAAGAAAGTTGTAGTCATGCTTACCGATGGAAAATCCGACGGTGACACTGCACGGATAATCGAACAGGCAAAAGCTGTTGATGCTTCTGTTTACAATATTGTAATTGAAGAAAAATGTCCCGATATACTTAAAGTCATATCAAATGAAACCGGCGGGGAATGGTTTGAAGACGTTATGTCCGGCAGAGAACTGAAAGACTTATACACACGTATATTACTATGGGCACAGAAAACTGATCCATGCACAATAGAATGGACCAGCGGGAAAAGCTGCGAAAGCAATTTGATTGATGTTGAGTTAACTCTTTTTCGACCTTTTTTAAAAGCGAGTAGTTTGTATTTATCTCCCGCTAAGTCTATTGTCAGTGTTAAAATAAAACCAAAAACAATTGCTTTTAAAAATGTTCCTCCGAGCGGGACAGAGCAAAAGACCATTACCATAGAAGCCATCAATTCAGATTTTAATATTACCGGGATAACATCAAATAATGACAAATTTAACATAACACCGAATAGTTTTGTTTTGCCGGAAGGTGAACAAAAGATTCTGACTGTTACTTTCTCACCCGAAGACAGTGTAAACCAATATTGCAAGTTTGTTTTTGAAAATCCTCTTTGCCCGGCGGAACACCACGCATCCGCCTATTATCAAAATGAACATATAGATGAAAAAACTATAAGATTGACCCATCCTAATGGCGGCGAAACTTTTGTGGCAGGCACTGATACTATGATCACATGGGAAGGGATATCACCTGATGAGAAGGTAGTTTTAGAATATAGCTTTAATGACGGCAAATCATGGAATGTTGTCAGTTCTTCAGCATCTGATTTGGAATACAATTGGAATAACATACCTAATACGCCCAGTCAAAAATGCCTTGCCAAAGTCAGACAGGTGGGAAATTCATCGACCACTCTTACCAAACTGAATGCTTTGTCCGGGCATTCACAGGAGATTAACGATATTAATTGGAGTCCCGACGGCAGTAAAATCGTATCGACCGGAATTGAAAACAATGCCTTTATTTGGGATTCTGAGACCGGTGATAGATTGCATACATTAATTGGTCATGAAAATACATTGTTTCAGGCTGATTGGAGCCCTGATGGCAGCAAGATTGTGACAACCAGCGATGATGAAACCGCGAAAATCTGGGATGCAAAATCAGGAAATATGCTGCATACGTTATCCGGGCACACTCATGTAGTATTTGACTCCGAGTTTAGTCCTGACGGTAATTATGCAGCAACTGCGAGCTTTGATGCAACAGCAAAAATCTGGGATGCAAATAATGGTTCCCTGGTTCATACCTTATCCGGTCACGGCGACCGGGTTTACCACATATCATGGAGCCCTGACGGGAAATATCTGGCGACAACCAGCAGGGATTCAACCGTAATAGTCTGGAATATAGCAGAGGGCACCATACATCAAATCCTTGAGAATCATTTCTGGGAAAAACGTAATGCAGCCTGGAGTCCTGACGGAACCATGCTGGCAGCCGGCGGCAATTCTGCCATTTATATTTGGGGGGCGCAAAATGGAGAGGTATTGCAGGAGCTGTCAACAAATAATTTCGTGACGGAAGTTAGATGGAATAATGATGGTATTCATCTTGCTGCAAACGGGCAGTATAATATCTGGAATGTTTTTGAAGGTAAGTCACTTTTTCAACTGGATGCTGCAGGACCACATATCGATTGGAATCCTGATCAAAGATTATTGGCTAGCGACAGAATTATCTGGGATGCTTTCACCGGAACAGCATTAAAACATCTCGACTCATCGGTTTTTAATGCGGTATGGGCTCCTGACGGCGAACGCATTGCAGCCGCGACAAGAAGCAATGATATTGTGATATGGAAATTTATGCAGAATACCATTCAGCAGGATATCTCTGATGAAAACTGGTCAATTGTAGTTACCCACATAAAAAGTTTCGATGTGGACATGGAGAAGAATGTTTTGGGCAGTAAAAAAGACTCGCTTGTGAGTAACTTTCTAACAAATGACGGTTCCTACAAAATAAGAATTGATTCAATAGTTATTTCTGGTAAGGATAAGGAGCAATTCAGCGTTATCAGCTCATCATACGGACTGGAAATACCTCCCGGTTCGGCGAAAGATATAGAATTTCAATTCGAACCTGCTTCTGAAGGGATCAAGGACGCTGTGATAAATATCTATACTCAAACAGGCAAACTCGAACAAAAGATTATTGGTGAAGGGGTAAATCCTATTCTGGAAGTTGAATCAAAAATTATAGATTTTGGACAGGTTTATCTGGGCAAAAATAAAAGTTTAAACAGAGTTGTTCTGAAAAATATCAGCGATCAGGAAGTTCAAATTAACAGTGCTGTACTTGCAGGACCCGATACTGAACAATTCATAATTCTTTCTTCTACCAGTTCTTTTATTATTAATTCCGGTGAGAAGAAATCATTTGACTTGCAGTTTAAACCGGTAGAAAAAGGAAGGACCTCCTGCAATTTGAACTTTTACTTTGACCATGCCGGATCTCCGGTAACAACTCAGTTGTATGGGGAAGGAATCATTGGCTGTGACGAAACCGAATTAAATTATCCCAATTTTATGACCATTGGCGGATTGAAACTGGCAGGAACAGCCAAACAACCGGACAGTTCCATAATGTTGACTCCCCGAAGACCGCTTACCGCCGGAGCGATGTGGAATAAGAACCTGGTTCCGGTTTCACAGGGCTTTTCCACGACATTTACATTCAAGATTGAACGTGGGACTAATTCCGGGACTATCGAAGATTCATATCCCGGAGCCGACGGACTGGCTTTTGTCATACAGAACTCTGACTCTATGGCTTTGGGTGCGGACGGCGGCGGCATCGGCTACGAGAATATTAAAAACAGTATTGCTATAGAAATTGACCTGTTCAATAATGATGATGATCAATTTATATCAAAGCAAGATCCAAATGGAAATCATATAGCGATACAATCGCTCGGAGCAGATAAAAACAGCGCCGAACATACTGAAGAAGCTTTGATTGGTTTAAGTAAGAAGATACCCCTTATTAGATCTGACGGTACGGTTTACCACGTCAAGATAGTTTATAATTATGATCCGGGAGTGATGAATGTATTTCTGGACAACACCGGCGCATTTTCTTTAAGCAGTCTGGTCGTAGATTCTCTATATATTGGGGAATTGTTGAACCTTAAATTTGATGAAGGTGCTTATGTCGGCTTCACAGCAGCTACGGGCAGTGCGTTCCAGGAGCATCACCTGCTTAGCTGGCATTTCTGTCCCAAGCCGAGTGACGGACCAATAACACAAGTCGAGGAGCAGCAGCCAAAGTCTTCGAATAAGCCAATCGCTATAATTCCCAATCCTGCCGCTGATAAAATCTGTATTATTGTGAACGATGATATCAAAGGCTCTGCCTATCCGAAAATATATAATTCCTCAGGAATAAGGATAGAAGCAGAATTTATGAAAACAATGGCTGAAAATTATATTGAATATAAATTAGACGTCTCGCAATTAGCAGTTGGATATTACAGATTTGTGGTTAATACTGGGTCAAAGGTGATATCCGAATCATTCGCCGTCATTAGATAGTAAGCCTGTAAATCATTGTCCCCCGATTTTCCCTCAGAGAGAAAAAGCTATATTGTCATTGCGAGCTTAGCGACGCAATCTCTCTATTTCGTGATTGCGTCGTTGCTGCATTATAGGAAAAAGAATTCCACCGAATCGAAGCGCTGCCGAGTTTCACCTGCTGATCCGTGTGCCTGTGTACAGCCGCCGCGATCATCCCTGCAAAGCGCTGCATGTCTTGCAGGTCAACCTGCCTCTTTACGCCGGCACGATCGTTTTCACTTATTGCCCATTCCGGCTCGTTCATGATCTCATAAGCCGGAAGATTGCAGTGATCCTTATATTTCTCCAAAAACAGCTTCAAGGCATTATCTATATAAGAATTTGTTTTATCTGTATCTTCGACTAAATCATGGTAATTGCCGGCGAATTTACAACCGTCGGCAGTTTTGTCTTTTAACCCAAATTCACAATACAAACTTGCATTTGTGGCAAAAACAGCTAACTTGCCTCAGAAAGTCCCGTCAGATGTTATATCTGACTAAATTTCCCTTCTTAAGGGGCGCCCGAGCGAAGTGGAAGCGTCAGCGAAAAACACGCTTTAGAGTGACGAGGGCTGGGTGGATTCTTATATATCCCATGGTTTTTGATAACCCCGGATTTTCAATTAAAATATGTACTATTATTTGTAAGAACTTGCAGCAGAAAACTTTAGATTGCTGCTAATTCTAAGTTTTCACTTCCTTTTCAAAGTGCTAAAGCACTTTGTTACATAAGTTTATAGTAAATTCAAATTTCTAATGATTTTTTTGGGTTTAAAATTCCATAGGATTACAGCCAGAGTATTACCATCAAATCTTGATCTTCAGCGCGATGGAAGAAGTCGTCGAGATGATCGATAAAATTGCTGTCCAGTCCGGTGACGAAGCTGTTTTCATTAAATTCCGGTGAAGATCTACTGTCGCAGTGCAGCCTGAAGCGCACTGTGTTGATGCCGTATTGTTCATACTGTCTGAAGCGCTCTTCGAAAACGCTGAGTCATATAAATCCTCCCATTCGTGATGAGTCCCTATGTCCGCACCGTAATTAGAGTTTTAAATATTAATTCACAAAAGCCGTCAAATATATTAGGGCTCGTGATTTGCAAAACGAAAACAATTATTTCAAACAATAATTACAGGTAAAATAATGAATATTTTCAAATCACTGCCCAGGATGACAGCAATTTATTTAATGCTTCTCTTGATTGTTTCTTGCAGCCCTTCAAACGATGCCAGCGGTTATCAAGGCGCTTCTTCCGATGACAGCAAAATCAAGAACGGATTCGACCTGAGTAATGCCATAATTCCCGTTGATGAGATACGATCCGGAGGACCGCCGCGTGACGGCATCCCATCCATAGATAATCCGAAGTTTATTTCAGCGCAAGAAGCTGACCTGAACCCCAAAGAACGCGTGCTGGGCATCAAAATCGACGGGATTGCAAAGGCTTATCCCATCAATATCCTGAACTGGCACGAGATTGTAAATGATGAGTTCGGCGATAAGCCCGTAGTTATAACTTACTGCCCTCTCTGCGGCAGCGGTTATACTTTCTTTTCGAAGGTGGAAGGCAGAACGCTGACTTTTGGTGTTTCGGGATTGCTGTACAACAGCGACGTTCTGATGTATGATCGGCAGACAGAATCGTTGTGGTCGCAGATCAAGGAAAAATCGGTAGCCGGGGAGCTGGTTGGCACAGAACTTGAAGGATTTCCAACCATTAATATGACATGGAAAGAATGGGAAAAAATGAATCCTGATACCAGAGTACTATCCGAAAATACGGGCTATTCGAAGAATTATGACAGAGATCCTTATGCAGGTTACGCCGATCGCGACGGGACGATGTTCCCTGTAGATCACGCCGACGACAGGTACCATGCAAAAGAGTTGGTTCTGGGGCTGGAAGTTGACGGCGAATATAAATGTTATCCTTTTTCGGAACTGGCTAAAACTTCCGGCAAAATTGTCGATAAATTTAATGGAGAACAGTTGACAATTAAATACGATGATGAAAATAAGTCAGCTCGCGCTCTGGGCAGTTCAGGCGAAGAGTATCAGGCTAATACGCTTTTCTGGTTTGCATGGATAGCTTTTCATCCTGATTCGGAAGTTTTCACAAAAGATTAATAATTTTTAATAAATCTTTTGCAAATTAAAATTAATTCAGTATGTTTAACCGAAAATTATGAAAAACACAGGTGAATAAATGAATCAATACAGGAAAGCATCAGCAAGCACACTGGAACTGTATAAAAAGAGAGTGCATATAAATATCGATCCGCTTTACAAACAGAAACTGGAAGCAGTGATCAGCAAAGACAGCAAGAAACATGCATTGTCTATAATCCGGAAGTGGCTCTCAACAAGTGATAATATAAAGAAGCGGTGAAATAGACGCTTTGTAAGTTCTGAGTTCAAATTGAAGAATAATATGATTGTGGAACAAATCCTTAATTAGTTTACTCGATCATAACAACCGGCGCCGCACCTATTCCCAATCCCACCGGTTGAAACACAATTTAAAACTCAAATCTCCTACATCCTAAACACACCATACCTCTGATCCGCTATAGGCTTATTCAGAGCCGTCGAAATCGCCAGTCCCAGCGTATTACGCGTATTCAGCGGGTCGAGGATACCGTCATCCCACAACCGCGGGCTCGCATAATACGCACTCGACTCATGCTCATACTTCTCGAGGATCGGGCGCTTAATCTCATCGATTTCCTCTTGTGAGAGGTCTTTACCCTGCTTCTCGAGCTGCTTGATTTTCACCGCAGCCAAGACATTCGAAGCCTGCTCGCCGCCCATGACCGAGATCCTGCCGTGAGGCCACATCCACATCAAATTCGGGTAATACCCCCTGCCGCACATTGCATAATTGCCGGCGCCATTCGAACTTCCGACAATTATAGTAAACCGCGGCACCTGCGCATTGGCGACCGCGTGCACTAACTTAGCGCCATTACGCGCAATACCTCCATGCTCGTAGTGTTTACCAATAATAAATCCAGTAATATTTTGCAGGAATATCAGCGGAATCTTCCGGTTAGTGCACAGTTCGATAAAATGCGCGCCCTTCATCGCCGATTCCGAGAATATCACCCCGTTATTCCCGAGAATCCCCACCGGATACCCCATTATCCGCGCAAAGCACGTTATCAGCGTAGTCCCGTAGCTCTGCTTGAACTCCTGTATCCGGCTGCCATCCACTATCCTTGCTATCACTTCACGGATGTCAAAAGGAATTTTCACATCCGTCGGCAGTATGCCGTAAATCTCTTCGGGATCGTAGTACGGTTCTTCCGGCTCATCCCTGCCGATATCAAACTTCTTCTGTTTATCAAAATTTTCAACGATATTTCGCGTGATCTCCAGAGCGTGCTCATCATTCTCGGCGAAGTGGTCGGACACCCCCGATATCTTCGTATGGACATCCGCACCGCCAAGCTCTTCCGCCGTGACTTCCTCACCCGTAGCAGCCTTACACAGCGGCGGACCGCCGATAAAGATCGTCGCCTGATTCCTGACCATCACCACTTCATCGCTCATTGCCGGAACATAAGCGCCGCCCGCAGTGCACGACCCCATCACCACGGCTATCTGCGCAATCCCCGCAGCAGATATTCGAGCCTGATTATAGAAAATATTCCCGAAATGATCTTTATCAGGGAAAACGCCGTCCTGCAGCGGCAGAAACACGCCGCCCGAGTCCACCAGGTAAATACATGGCAGCCGGTTTTCCAGCGCAATTTGCTGCGCCCGCACATGCTTCTTCACCGTTATCGGGTAATACGTACCGCCCTTCACAGTAGCGTCATTCGCGATTATCATACACTCTCTGCCCTTGACGACGCCTACGCCGCAGACAATCCCCGCGCACGGCGCCTCATTATCATACATATCGTAGGCGGCAAAGTTCATCACCTCGAGGAAAGGCGTATCACGGTCGCACAGCTTTTTAATGCGGTCGCGCACCAGCATCTTATTGCGTTCCTCGTGCCGCTGGCGGTATTTCTCCGGTCCGCCCAGTTTAACTTGCTCCAGGCGTTCCCGGTACTCTTTCATAATCTTCTGAGAATGCTCATAATTTTGCTTATAC
This sequence comes from uncultured Hyphomicrobiales bacterium, assembly GCA_964645005.1. Taxonomy (GTDB): domain Bacteria; phylum Bacteroidota; class Ignavibacteria; order Kapaibacteriales; family UBA2268; genus CAZXYS01. Next base: position 25,173 of record CAZXYS010000002.1, read on the forward strand.
TCAGGCGATTTCGTCGAAACTTTTGATTTGAAACGGTTCATATTTTATCCAAATTAATTATTGATCATTATCCCCTTAAAGTGAATTCCCATATACAGTTATAGTTATCGTCGGTAATGTCCGGCGGACACGAAATGCACTCAGTCTCGAAGCGCTCATCGATCGTCTTCGCGAAGCAGGAATACTCGACGATCCCGACCGATTTACACGGAAAATCGTCCAGCCCTTTCTTCTTGCGGGCGGCTTGCACGCGGCAGGTTTTCACATAGTACCGCAGCTTATGCTCGTTTACAAGCTCAATCCAGTCCTCATTCAGCGTCGAATAGAGCCTGAACATCAGCGCTTTTTTCAGCCCTTCGATCCCCGAATTTTCCCCCAGTTCGAGGAATTTCTTCAGCCGGTTCGCTTCGACGACGGTAAACCGCCGCCATGCTTCGCGGTCCATATCGATAGCCAGTTCCATTCCTTCCGCTTCTTCGATAGCGAGGAACCAGCATCCATCGTGTGCCAGCCAATTTTTCGCATAATTCACTGTCAATTCTTTCAGCTTCTCATGCGACAGTTCATCAATAGAATTTTCACTAATCATCGTATAGCACCCGTAATTCGTCAAGAAAACTTCTTATTCAGAAACTATTAAAATACCAAATATATTGAAATTTTGAAAAAGAATTATTGACTGTGGCACAACCGGCTGCAATGGCATTATCTTATTCCCCTCATTGAGGGGTGGCACGCGAAGCGTGACGGGGTGGACTCTTAAATTCTCCCTTAGAAAAGGGGGACAAAGGGGGTTGTAAAAATTCACAATTCCTCATTCGTAATTGAATAAATCTCTGTGAGGAAGGCGGTGGTGCGAATTGTAGCTTTTACACACAAGGTGTTTGTTGTCTAAACAACTAAACTATTACAAATTCCTCTTTGGCAAACATAATTTTAAAGAACTGGTTGGGAATAATAGCTGCCCGCAAAGTTGTACTCTGTCCTCAAAATCTTAGCAATTTGTCAATTCATAGCTAATCAAGGAATCAGACTCAATCCTTATGGTTAATATAAATATAACTTTTTTTTTCTCTTTAAATAAGCGAAAATCAAAAATTAATACTTACTACATATAAATTGAGATTAAGTCAACTAATTATCATCATCTATAACTTAAGATAATTAAATATTAGTGCTTAATTTTATGAATATTAAGTTTCCATTCTATATTTGGTGCTGGGACTTCAATTATTAAATATTTTGAATTAGTAAAGGGCAAATTTTTCAAAACATCCATACAAGCATCAATTGGTGGATTGTTGTTATAGATTGCTCCTATAAATAATTTTATATATTTAGGATTTGAAAAGGTCAATTTATAAAAATCACGTTTTATATGATTGTGATCTCTCTTCCATTCACATTCGCATACTAGTTTTAGGTCTTCAGTTGAATTCCAATCATAATAAGGATTTTCAGAATTTATAGTTTCAATCCAAATAAGATCATAAATCCATTCACCTTTGAAACTTTTGTCATCGTTATTATAATTATATTTATCTAGAGAATTTTTATATTTAGGATCATATTTAGCTGGATAGACATTATAATTTTTACTATTTCCAATTTCACCTAGTTTTTCTAAATATTTTTGTGTTGAATTTTTTTCACTGAAATTCTTATCAATATTAAAAATATGGAAAGCTGTATCATACAGTTCTTTAATAATTTGATTTTCAAGAATGTTCATATTTAATATAAGATTTACTTTATTGCTTAGACATAATTTCTTCTGAAAATATATTTCAGCCATATTCTTCAACTCATTTATTATTTAAACATAAAACAACTTTTTTTTTTAATAATCTTTAAATGAAATTAAATTTTTTTGTTAAAACGAAAAGTCATCTGGTAAAATTTAATTACAATTTGATATTCATTTTACCATATGTTACTTTACACGAAAACCAATTTACTCACCTTATCTCCCTTGTTGCATAACTAATACTTAATTCTCATCTTACTAAGTTAATACAATTAAATTTTCCATTTAAAATATCTCTTTAAAAATTCTATCAAGATCTTTATTAATATCGCCATTGTACATCTTATGCGGAATTTTTAACTTTTCTAATACATTCTTAAATTTCCTAAAACCATAGTCATCTCTTAACTCCACCCATTCAACTCCCCGACTTTCAAGTTGATTTTTGTTTGTCTGTGACAATTTATCAGCTACAAACACACTGCTGTCTCTGGCAATTACGGCATCTGCACTCTCAGGATTGCCTTTACCCATTAATTTAACTTCACATTTGTTATATTTATCTCCATTCACTAAATAAAAATCTACTTCTCTTTGGAATGTCAACTTACTCTTTGTCTGACTTATCTCTTCTATAGCTATGTTTTTATCTGGGACAGAAAATAGTTTACAGAGAGTATGCATGAGAGGTTTCTCAACTCTTTTTCCGGCAGTACTCCAGAGCGCCCCTCTTAAAGCAGCTCTTTTTACGGCTAAAGTGTTTATAACTATCAAACTTTCACTAACATTTAAATCAACACTAAGTTTTTTAAACTTTATAGTAATTGTTAAATCAATATTTTCATCAACGTCAATAAGTTTGTTGATGGAATCATATAATGTTTCAAAGTGGTCTAATGAGGCATCCAAAACAACTTCTTTCTTGGTAGTGTTATACATATTCCCTATTGTTTTCATGTTCAAACCGGAATTGATCGCTATTTCATCTTTTGGTAAAGCTTCATCCATAAAGACCTTTTTGTACCAGTCAATTGTAATATCATCATCATCAATCTTAGCTTCAAAGATTTTTTTAAAGAATTCAATTGTAAATTGCAGGAATTCAGCATTTATCAACGATACTATTTCTACTCTGTAATCCTCACCGGATAATAATTTTTTAATGATTTTCTTTGCTACTTCCTCTGTTAATGTCATAGTTATTCACCATTTCCTTAAATCTCTGATAATTTAAAAATTCTACGTTATCTTGGTCGAAAAAGAGCATATCCGAAATTGTATTTTTCATGTAATCAAAGTACCCTTGATCAATTTCTGTCATTAAGAAATTTCGACCGGACTTAATTGCAGCTTTTCCAAATGTACCACTGCCAGCGAACGGATCAAATACCAAATCTCCTATATAAGAATAAAATTTAATCACATTTTCACATAATTTAATTGGGAAAACGGCGGAATGCACCTTATCATATTTGGGATCAATATGCCATGTATTAGTCTTATCGAATTCGCCTTGAACTTTACTCTTATTTACTGTCTCTTGATCATATTGTTTAATATTCCAATCAATTAGTCTATGAGTCTTTTTTCTATACACCATCACGTATTCGGTTACGGTATTTGGTTTATAAGCCAAAGGTTTTCTATATTGGTTAAAGCCTGATACTCTATTCTTTACACTTGATTCAGGTTTAATCCAAATTATATCGTCAATAAATTCCCAACCCATGTCAATTAAGTAAGGGTGTATATCAAATGGAATTGGATACCTTTTACTAGAATGTTGTCTGCTAACTCTTGGAATAATTACTGGTGAAGTATTTAAAACAAAAAAACGACCTTCTTTAGTTATTCTGTGAACTTCTTTAAAAACAGATGCTAGAAATTCCAAATACTCATTATAACTTTGATAAATTGAATAATCTCTCGCGTTATAATATGGTGGCGATGTAAAAGTCAAATGTACTGATTCATTCGGAATTATATTTAATATATCCCTAACATCACCTTTAATAACTTTATTTTTTAGAAAACTATATATATTATTTGTTTGATGTCCCTTATCATTGACTTTATAGAAATATTCTTTTTCAATAACATCCTTTATCATTTCATTTGGATGGTCAGTTAAATTTTTTAAATTTTCATCTACCTTCGGATGTCCCTTAAAAACCAATAATCCTCTTATAGCTTGTAATATAATTTTTGGATCATTTTCTTCTAAAAAACTTATTAATATTGGTATGTTATTTTTATTCCTTTGTCTTCCTATTGATGATATGGCTTCTCGTCTAACGTTAGAGCTAGAATCATTTTTAGCAACATTATATAGAACTTCCAAATATCTATTACTGTTAATCTTACCCAAATTCTTTATTGTCCAAAATCTAATATTTTCATTATAATTTTCTAAAAAGCGAATAAGAAAATCTCCATTAAAATCTTTGGGTAAAAAACCCAAATTCTCTAGGAAATACAAGATTTGTTTATTACTTTCTAATGAGTTAATAAAATATAAGATATCATTATAATTTGATTTTTTTATTTTGTCAATATTTTGTTTAGTTAATTGCATGACTTATAGATATATTTCTTTAAATTGAATTAACTTGTTAAATAGGCGAATTTTTCTTTATAAGTCTAGTATAGAAAATATAATAATAACTTATTATAAATTATTTTAAATATTATACTAAGTTTATAAAAGTCATGATTGATCAAATAAAATTAATATATTATTGAATGCTAATTTATCATTTTTATACTTTATTAGCAAACTTTTTTGTTCGATTTGCATACTGGCAAAATTCGTAAGGCGCATAGCTGCTGAGCTTGGCGTTCTGCCAATTATCTTAGCTAAGTTAATAACAGCCGGATTTCCTTTGTGCATTTTACCAAACGGCAGCTTCAGATATAGATTGAAAGCTACGATTAACTCTTCTCTACTCCAATTATTCCTTGCCATTATTGCCTTTGAAAAACACGAAACATTTATAAGCCCTTAATCCGGCTCATATTATAGCTTCTTACTTCCGGTTCATGTACATCTGCCATACTACAAAAGTAAATTAATATCAAATCGAATGCAAATATTTTCCGACCCTGATCTACTATCAATTTTCATTAGCTGTTAGCCGTCGTAATTAACTTTAACCGCTATCAATATACAGTTATTTGAAATCAGAGTTCCTATATCCTAAAATTTATCAAGATTTAGAGAATCTCTTTATACTACTTCCATCTATCACCGGTACCACCGGAAATTGATCCCTTGTCAAAGCAAGTTCCACATCTTCTGAAAAACCGATCTCCCGTAGGAAAGCAGCGTGTTCTTTTGTTCTTAGGAATTCTACAAGATCTTCCGAATGCAGGTTGTATAGATTCTTTACCGCATCAGCCGAATCCGTCAGAACTGCTTCAGCGTATTCCTTTTTCAATTCTTTAATGAATGCCCCTGCGCAGAGAGCATCTTCATAAGAGAACTTTCCGTCCGTACCTGCGCACAGGAAATATATCTTCAGATTTTTGTCGGTATGTTCGTCTTTAAGATGATACTCTTTCAAATATTCCAGAACCGCCGTCTGATTCACAAAAGCGCCGATAATCTGTGCCTTCGCTTCCCGAGCTTTTCTGAAAATCTTAGTGCCGTTAGAAGTTGTCAGCACAACATTTTTCTTACTCACCTTTTCCTCGGTGAATTCAAAAGGCGAATTACCTGCGTTGAAGCCGCTGGGTTTGACACCTTCCCTTTCGCCGCCGAGGAATCTGACATTTTTGTCGAGATTCGAATAGATCGTTACCGCTTTGTCCAGAGTTTCCGCCGGAATTACTTCCTTCGCCCCGTTGAACAGCGCCGCGCATATTGTGGTACTCGCCCGCAGCACGTCGATCATTACCACGACTGAACTGTCAAATTGCTTCTCTTTTTCGAGAAAATACGGTGTAAAAAATGCTTCTATAGTCATAGAGCCACTTTTAAATTTAATTTACAATCATTTGAAAAACTATATAACCTAAATCCCACTATTTTATTTTAAGTAAAAATACCTTTTTGGTTTCTCCGCCTTATGTTTGTTAATTATACTATTTTTTATATATTCTTATTTAAATTAATACGTAATAAAAGTCATTACTTTTATTTTTAACAAAAAAATATCTAATTTATACTAATTGACAAAACAAATTTCATGAGAGTGTAGTACTGATGTCTGTAAGTCCTTTAAAAATAATAGCCGGACCGTGTGTAGTAGAATCCCGCGAGATGCTTCGTGAAACAGCGGAAAAACTTGTTTCGATCTGTAAAGATAAAAACGTAGAGCTATACTTCAAGTCCTCGTATAAAAAAGCCAACCGCACAAGTAAAAGCTCTTTTACGGGTATCGGCGATGACAAAGCTCTTGCTTATCTCGCCGAAATTAAGAAAGATTTTGGCGTTCCCATCATTACGGACATACATACTGAAAACGAAATACAAAAAGCAGCAGACACAGCTGATATTCTGCAAATTCCGGCATTCCTCTGCCGCCAGACAGAACTACTGCAGGCAGCGGGTAAATCAGGTAAAATCGTCAATATAAAAAAAGGACAATTCATGGCACCCGAGGATATGAAACATGCGGCAGGAAAGACCGGTATAGAAGATAAAAGCCGCATCTGGCTTACCGAGCGCGGCGCCAGCTTCGGGTATCATGATCTTGTGGCGGACTTCAGGTCGTTAGTGATAATGCGGCAATTCGGCTATCCGGTGATATATGATGCAACCCACTCGGTACAGCGACCATCTGCTGGCGTGCAATCAGGCGGGCAGCCCGAGTTTATTCATGCTCTGGCAAAAGCTGCGGCAGCAGTTGGCATCGACGGCATTTTCTTCGAAACTCATCCCGATCCGCCGAAAGCCAAATCCGACGCCGCTACACAATTGCCTTTAAAAGAAGCCGGCAGTTTCATTGAAATGGTCTTAAAATATTATGAATTGGAAACATGAAAATTATCTTCTCAACCATAGCGGCAATTATTTTACTTTTCTCTTCCTGCGAGAATAATGAATATGTCCCGGGTAAAGCAGCAGATTCACTTGCCCAAGAAGATATGCCGGACCAGGTCAGTTGGGATATCACGGTATATTTCTACGATTCGTCTTTTACAGCCGCTAAATTACAGGCTCGACGGGCAAGAATTTTTCAGGATCGCCAGGAAACTCTGCTGGACAGCGGTTTACAGGTAGATTTTTATTCAAGGAAATCGGGCGGCAGGGGCAGTGTTCTTACTGCAAATAATGCGAGGATTGATGACCAAACCGGCAACATGCTTGCCAGGGGCGATGTAGTCGTCATTTCCGACAGTAACAATACAAAACTGGAAACTTCAGTTTTGGAATGGAATGACAAAACACAAAAACTTTATTCAACCGAATTCGTCAAAATAACATCTCCTAACGAGATAATTACAGGATACGGTTTCGAGTCTGACCAAAATTTGACAAATTATACTATTCACAAAGTCAGTGGTTATCAGCGTAGATGACCGCTTTTAAAAATCCTGATATTGTAAATAAATTTAAAGGACCTTTATGAAAAAGTTTCTTATAGCTGGAAATTGGAAGATGAATAAAACACCTGCCGAATCGGTGAAATTCGTCGAAGAACTTGGTTCGGGGCTGGTTCCCAAAAATTTAAAAGATATGGAAGTACTTGTCTGCCCGCCATTCACAAGTCTGGACAGGATCAAAGAAGTTATTCAGCCGCATGAGATCCATCTTGGCGCACAAAACTGCTATCATCAAGGAAGCGGTGCTTTTACCGGTGAGATCTCAATTCCCATGCTCAAAGATACCGGCTGCGAATATATCATTATCGGACACAGCGAGCGACGCCATATATTCAATGAAAGCAATGATCTGATAAATAACAAAGTCAATGCAGTCCTTGAAGCCGGACTGAAACCAATAATGTGCATCGGCGAAACCCTCGACGAGAGAAACCAAAACAAGACTTTTGATATACTCAAAGAGCAGATTGATAAAGGATTAAATGGCATTGATGTAAACAAACTTGAAAATCTTGTCTTTGCTTACGAACCTGTATGGGCAATCGGTACGGGTATCTCCGCCGAACCGCCCCAGATCGAAGAAGCCCACAAATGGATCAGGGATTATCTTAGCAGGCAGTTCGGTTCAGTAACGGAAATGACAATGATCCTTTACGGCGGCAGCATGAAACCTAAAAACGCAGAGTCTATCCTGACACTTGAAGGTGTGAACGGCGGCTTGATCGGCGGCGCTTCGCTTGATCCGTCATCATTTTTATCTATTATATCAATTGCTGAATCAATGGTCTGAACTATGGGTTTAAATTTACCTAATACTATTAGTCTTTTAAGGCTCATTATAGCCCCGATATTTTTTTTATTGCTAATAACCGGAGATTCCGAATTTGCCCGCATTGCGGTTTTTTTATTCATTATCGGTGCATTCTCCGATCAGATAGACGGCTGGCTCGCACGCAAAATGAATGTAGTTACTTCCCTTGGAAGATTCGTTGATCCTCTTGCGGACAAATTTCTGACTATAGCAGCATTCCTCGCTTTCGTCATGCTCGATATTATTCCTTTATGGATGGTGTTGATAATTTTCTTACGGGATTTCAGTATAACTTTTCTCCGCGCCTATGCCGAATCAAAGGATACATATATTGTTACTTCCGGTTCCGCAAAGTTGAAAACCACTCTGCAGATGATCTTTATTTCAGCCATATTAATTTTACTATATGTCAAACATTCAGAGCTGGTAAGTTATTCCAAAGGTCTTATTGATGAAATAATTTATTCAAATTATACGTACTACTCAATGCTGGTATTGACATTATACACTGTCTGGACATTAATTGAATATCTTTATAATAACAGATCACTATTTTCACAAAAAAAAGTTTTTAAAAAAAGCTAATGACAATTTCTCAATAATATAAAATATAGTTTTTAATTTATGGATTTTTTTCAATTATTAATTACTAATTACGACATAATTTTAGCTCAATAGCAATCGAAGTTGGTTATTATTCACCAATATTGAAAAAAAATGAAATATTTTTGCAAAAAAGCGCATTTTATGGGCATTATTTTAAAAAAAAACTTGCAAAGCTTGTTTAAATCTACTATCTTGCAATTGTACATGGTCATTTCTTTTAACATATCACACTTTTAAGGGGGTTGCATATGGGTTTAAACAAAACTCAACTCATTAACGCAGTTGCTGCCGACGCAAGCTTGACAAAAGTCGATGCAGAAAAGGCAGTGAAAGCCACATTTGAAAATGTTGCCGACGAATTGGCAGGTGGCGGAAACGTCACATTGATCGGTTTCGGCACATTTTCAGTTTACCAGAGAGCTGCCAGAAAAGGCAAGAATCCGAGAACCGGCGAATCAATCAAGATTCCCGCAAAGAAGGTTCCGAAGTTCAAACCTGGCAAAGCTCTTACGGAACAGGTTGCTAAGAAAAAGAAAACAAAGAAAAAGTAACCTGAACCGAAAAAAATCAAAAGCCGTTCGAAAGAACGGCTTTTTTTTTTATCTTTGCAGAAAAAAAATAAACAACGGTGAAAAATGGCTAAAGAATTATTATCTCATCCTTACCTGCTGCAAACTGACGATCTGAACTACGATGATATAATGCTGATCTTCGAAAAAGCAAAATATTTCCTTGAAAATTACAAGCCCGGAGTAAAATTCAATGACCTTAAAGGATTGACTGTTGCTCTCGCCTTTTTCGAAGCATCCACCCGAACCAAACTCTCATTCGAACTCGCCGCAAAGCGTCTTTCCGCCGATGTTTTCTCATTCTCGGCTAAAACCAGCAGCCTGTCCAAGGGCGAGTCCCTGATTGATACACTCCGTACGATCGAGGCAATGAGCGTCCAGATGTATGTCGTTCGCCATCGTAACTCAGGAGTCCCTGTATTCCTGCAGCAAAATACTGACGGCGTGATCCTCAATGCCGGCGACGGCAAACACGAACATCCAACGCAGGCATTGCTGGACAATTTCACTTTGTATAGACATTTCGGCGACATAAAAGGTATAAAGATTTGTATCATTGGTGATATTCAACACAGCCGCGTCGCCCGATCAAACCTTACGGTAATGAAAACCCTTGGTGCAGATGTGGCTTTATGCGCTCCGGGAACGCTGCTGCCTCGAAATCTCGATTACTGGGAAGTCAAGCTTTTCGACAACATCGACGATGCCGTAGATTGGGCAGATGTCTTATTAGTCCTGCGCCTGCAAAGAGAGCGTATGGAAGCTGGTCTGCTGCCGTCAATGAGAGAGTTCTCAACCTACTTTGGCGTGAACTTCGAGCACTTCAGCAGGAAACCGGAACTTGTGCTTATGCATCCCGGACCTGTAAACTATGGCGTCGAACTCGACTACCGCCTTAGTTCATATCCCAATGTGCTTATAGAAACGCAGGTTACCCATGGCGTCTTCATCAGAATGGGACTGCTAACGCTGCTCGCTGAGGCATATAGATCAGGTGTGGTGGCATGAAGATTTTGCAAATAAAATGTATCTTATTATTCGAAAAAAAAAGCAAAATATGAGTTAAGTTTTTATCCCGGATTCACAATACAAAATTGCATTTGTGGCAAAAAACAGCTAACTTGCTTCGAAATGTCCCGTCGGATGTTACATCCGGCGAAATTCCCCTCTTTGCGGGGTGGATTCTTATTTACCCCCTGGTTTTTGTTAACCCAACGGGGGACATGTGCTTACAAAAGTGTTAGATGGGAAAATTCATTATAACAATTCCCTCATCCCTAAATCACTTCTCCCAAGTGGAGAAGGGACTTTCAGTTTAAAAAGAAATTCTTACACCCTTCTCCCTGCGGAAGAAGGGCTGGGGATGAGGGTGAACAACAGATTTTTTTTGTGCTAATGCAAAATCCGTGAAAAAAAATCTATAAAAAAAACCTGCCCCCATATTTGAGAGCAGGTTTTTGATTTTTTATCTAAGCCTTATTTATCAGACTTGATTATTATTCTTCTTAGACTGGTTGATCGGGATTTTGATCAATAGCCATGCGAGAACTGCGAATATTATCAGGCTCTGCCAGTAAGATTCATACGGGAAGTGCCATAGTTTAACTTCTCCGAAGGCGAAACCGGCGAAAAGCAGCCCTATAAGCGCCTCGCCAGCGATTAATCCTGAGGCTAATAATATTCCTATGTTTTCGAATTTAGCTTTTGCTGCTTCACCAGGTCTGGTTCTATCATGTAATTTATCTGCGATGCCTCTGATAAGACCACCTACGAAGATAGCAAAAGTAGTTTCCAATGGCAGGTACATACCGATAGCCACAAGCATCGGGCTTTTCAGTCTCATAAGAATGAAAGCAACACCCATCAGCATACCGCCAATGACCAGTATCCAGGTCATTTGCTGCTGAATGATACCTTCGGATAGAAATGCCATCAAGCCTGCCTGAGGTGCTGGGATCTCTTTACTTCCGAAACCGCCGACATAACCTTCTTTCATACCCTGTGCAATATCGCCTTCGTGAAGGATAAACAGCGGGATAAACATAACGGCGGATGCTATTACTACGCCGAATATATCACCAAGCTGCATCTTCCACGGCGTACCACCAAGAAGGTGACCGGCTTTTAGATCCTGAAGCATTTCGCCTGCTACCGCTGCAGCAACACAGACGATTGCCGCAACACCAAGAACTGAGGCAACGCCTTCCGGTCCTCTGGCGCCGAGTATAAGCATCAGCAGGGCTGTTACAACAACCGTTGAAATCGTCAGTCCACTGATAGGATTATTACTGGAGCCGATAATACCGACAAGATAACCGGAAACTGCTCCGAAAAAGAAACCTGCTATAACCATTACAATTGTCGCTACAAGAGCAACATAGATTGTGGTATCAAAAATGAAAAATGTTATTAAAAATGTAGCAACCGCAGCGACTGCCAAACCGAAAATAACCCATGTGAAGCTAATGTCTTTTTCGGTTCTCTCGGTTGCGGATTCACCGGTGGCAGCTTCTTTAACGTCTCGTACTGAGCGTTTGATACCTTCGATCAAGCTTTTACGCATGTTCCATAGTGTATACCCGGTACCTACAAGCATACCGCCAATTGCGATGGGCTTGACAATCCATATCCATACCTGGTATGCAAGTTTAGTCCATGTTTTGTCAGGAGCGTCCTTGATAATCTCCGATGCCTGTCTGGAAGCTTCTGCAGCCGTTAGGCTCGCATCATTTGACATTAACAGATTTGATACACTTTGTTTGGTCATTTCAAATTTCATTGCTGCTTCTTCTGTCAATCCGAGATTAGAACCTACAACAAAGCTCATCATAGCGCCAAAATCAAGATGCGGTGCAATGAAGTACATAATTATCGGAGTCAAAAGTCCCCACGCAATCACACCGCCACTGAAGTTAAGTGCGGCAAGTCGGGGACCGATAATATACCCGACACCTACATACGCCGGTTTGACACCGGGACCGCTCAAGAGCATACCGCCCTGAGTTTGAGCAGAGGTGCCTAATCCTAAGAATTTAACGGGTGCCTGAGCGAATTTCATGAAAAATGATCCCGAGTCAGCGAAGATCTTAAATTCACCCATGGCTTTAATTAAACCACCGAGTCCCATTGCAGAGAATAGGAATTTGGAACCGCCGCCTGCTGATTGACCTGTTTTATGAATTTCCGCTGCAGCAACTGATTCCGGGAAAGGCAGATCTTTGTCTGATACCATTACCCGCCGCAGCAGGGCTACGAACATAATTCCGAGTACACCGCCGGTGACCATTATACCTGCTGATATTGCATAGTGACCGGGTGTATAAAAATCTTCCCAGACGCCGGAAATGTAAAAAGCTGGCAGTGTGAATACTGCGCCTGCAGCGATAGACTCGCCGATAGAACCGACAGTTCTGGTGAAGTTTTCTTCTAAAATATTTCCTTTGAATAATCTCAAGAATGCCATACCAATGACCGCCGCAGGATAAGTTGCTGCGATGGTCATACCTGCTTTCAAACCAAGATAAGCGTTAGCCGCGCCCAGAACAATAGCAAGGATCAGACCTATGATCAGTCCTCTGATCGTAAATTCCGCCATATTCTGTTCGGGCGGCACAAATGGGACAAATTTCTTTTCATCCGCCATGAACTACTCCTTTGTTTGTTTGTAAATCATTCATAATCTAATTATTTCATTATTTTCACATAAATTAAAATAGCTCCTCGTAGGAGCATGTTTAAAAGGATCTATATAAAATGATGTATTATTAATTGTGAGTAGTCTTGATTGTATTTATAAAAGCGATCTTTTTCTTTCCCAGTAGTCATATTGCGAAATCTCTTTAATTATTATGAACTTATTGACTCAATTCTGCAAAGATACCAAAAATGAAACTTTTGCAGAAATTATTTTCCAATTTTATATTTATTCTCTGATTATTTACAGTATCATAAATGTATTGACAGCGCAAACAACGCCGGATTGATGAAGTCTGCCGATGCTATGATGGCGCAGAGTGTGGTGTATTTTAGGATTATGAATATTTACGACTGATAAACGTATATTAAAATTATTATCCGGAAAATCCAACTACCCCTTAATTCGGTGGAAGCTCAAAATTTGTGTTTGTCTATTCTTCGAACCTGTCACACTACGACTCCGCTCCGGGTGACAAAAACAAGTTTTCATGGGAGTGTCATAGTGAGCGGAGTCGAACTATGACCACAGTTCCTTACTTTTGGGGCAGCCCCAACATTTCCCGCAAAGTTCAACTTCGCTTTTAATCACAGTAAATCAGGCTAATCAGCGAAATCTGCGGTCAAAATCATCGGTCCAGGCAGCTAATTCTTAACTTATAATTCAAAAATTAGAACTCTTAAAGTAGTTAGCCGGTAACCAGTAATCAAGATTAATGAAAAGGATATTAACGCAGCAGCAGCGAAGCATCCCCATAACTCAGGAAGCGGTAATCATTTGCCAGCGCTTCTTCATAGACGCGGCGCCAGAGATCACCGCCAAGGAAGGCGGCAACCAGCAGGATCAACGTACTTTTCGGCATATGGTAATTAGTGATGAGCCCGTCAATTGTGCGAAACTCGTAGCCGGGCACTACAAAAAGCTGAGTCTGCCCAGCCATAAATTTTCTGTTTCCCTCATCCATCCAGTGGATAACAGCTTGCAGCGATTCTATCGGAGAAGGAGAGTCTCCCTTAGAAGTGAAAAAATATGGTTCCTCCTGATTAATGTATAATTCATCAGGATTTTCGCCATGAATAAGCTTAACGCCAAACCAGTAGATCGATTCGAGGAGGCGGAGTGTAGTTGTCCCCGTAGCAATAATAGGATTGTCAGCATATAGATTATTGATAAGATTTTCGATGGTTCCCCTCGCTGCAAATATCTTTTCGCGATGCATATCATGCTCGCGAACAGAATCCGCTTCGATAGGCTTGAACGTGCCGGGACCAACATGCAGAATTACTTCATCTATTTGAATATTTCTATCTTTGAAGCGTCCGGTAACTTCATTTGTAAAGTGAAGTCCGGCAGTGGGCGCCGCGACAGATCCTTCACTCTTCGCATAGACAGTCTGGTATGTGTTCTTATCAGATTCTTCCGCTTTCCGCTTGATATAGGGCGGCAGCGGCGTTGTTCCCAAAATCTCCAAAATCTCGGCAAAGGACTTATCTTCCGGCTGCCACCTGAACTCCACCTCGGCATTATTCCTCTCCCTGCTGAGGATTTCCGCCTCAAACATCAAACCTTCACGTTGTTCGACAGAAATCAGAATAAGCCCGGGATCTATCTTCCTGCCGCCGACAACACACTGCCACCGGCAGGTATGCCTGGCTTGCAGCGCTAACTGCGGATCAGCCGAAGGTTCCAGCGGCTCGACACAGAGCAGTTCCGCTTTGCCGCCGGTCGGCTTTCGGAGGAAAATGCGGGCGGAAATAACTTTTGTGGAATTAACTGCAACCAGCGCATTTTTCGGCAGCAACTCCGGCAGATCTTTGAAAACGTGGTGAGAAATTTCTCCCGAACATGCTTTAGCGACCAGTAGTTTGCTGTCAGACCTGTCTGGCAGCGGATATTTGGCGATTCGCTGCTGAGGCAGTTCATAGGAATAATCTTCAGGATTTATATCGGGTATGTATTTATCAGTCAATTTTTTGGGTTTTTATGAAAAGTAATTTTATAGACTTCGTCAATAATTGAGGCTGACTCATAAGTAGTAAAATCCTGTGAACGTTATTCTAAGCGCAGCGAAGCTGAGCTTGCGAAATCCCGCTTTAGCGGGGAATCCGGTATTCATCAGATTCCTGCCCTGCTAAAGAAGGATCTAAAAACCTTCGCAGGAATGACAATCTCATACTTTTGGGTCAGCCTCAAAAGAAGGGATGGTCATTCTTTTTTGATCTCCCAGTACATTTCCGCGCGCAGTTCATCGATCCAATCCTCGAACATCTTGCTCTGCTTATTCGCTTTTGCAAACTGCTCGATCTTTTCGTAATCATCTTCAAGATTAGGCTTGTGCGCAGGATAGAACTCTTTCTTGTAAATAATATAATACCCCTTCTTGGTCGGATCACCTGTATATTCCATTGGTTCGGTGACTCCGCCTTCCGGCATATCCATAACCACCTTTTTCATTTCCCCCGGAAGTTCATTCAAAGGAAGTTTTCCAAGTTTACCACCAAACCCTCGTGTTTGCTTATCGTCGGAATATTTTTTAGCCAATTTCCGGAAGCTCTCGCCTTCTTCCACCCGTTTTTTAATGTCTGTAAGAAGGTCTTTAACTTTTTCCTTATCCTTGGTAGTTTCGCCGACTTTGAAGAGAATATGCCTTGTGAACACCCTGTTTTTCTCCTTATCCATAGTCTGGATAATGTGAAAACCAAAAGGTGTTTCCACCGGAAGCGAAATCTCATCCTCTTGAAGGGAAAATGCTGCCTGTTCAAAAGCCGGATACAGCTTCCCTTTTTCAAACCAGCCAAGTTCGCCCCCGTCTTCACGGGTCATAGGGTCATCACTATACCTTTTTGCAAATTCAGCAAAGTCACCTCCGGCAATGATAGAATCCCTCACGCGTTTGGCAAGTTGAACGGTTTCTTCTCTGGCATCCTTATCGGCTTCGATATATTTAACAATCTGATAAAGTTTCACCTGCGGCGGAATTTGAGGCAGGGTATCCTTGTGAGCTTCATAAAACTCCTTAACCTCTCTGGGAGAAACAGTAATATCAGAGAATTTTTGCTGTTTAAGTTTCTCAGCAAGTAATTTCTTGCGGAAAAGCTCCTTGTAATCCTGCTTGAGTTTCGAGAGGGAAATCCCCATAATATTCTCGACTCGCTTTTCCGATCCGTAATGGCTCACCCAATTACTGATCATAAAATCCACCCGCTGGTTGACTTCCTCATCGGTCACAACAACAGAATCTTCGATAGCCTTTGTAACTACAAGGTTTTCGTCAATCAGGTTATTAAGCACTTTCTCTCTGATCTCCGGATCATTCGGATCGATATCCGGTTGCTGCTGAGCCATCGCCATGATATAGCCGTCTACCTCGGATTTCATAATTATCTCGTTACCGACGACGGCAACTATTTTGTCAAGGGATTTCCCCTCTTTAATCTGGGAAAATGCCTTTCCTGAAAATATACTTGCAATTATAAGCGAAATTGTTATGAAACCAGTTACTTTCTTCATAATCACCAGTTTATTATTAGAATCCATTAATATTTAACGAATTCTGCCGCAATCTAATTTGAAAAAATCTTTTTTATATTTTCTTTTTTAATATCCACAGGGAATTTTTCCTTAACTTTAGCGAGCCATTTCTGAGTCAATTTCTTTTGCATAAGGTCCTGAAATTCAGGAGCAAAATCCGAAACAGCCTCCTCAAATTTCTTGATCCGGGGATTCTGATAGTCATTGATCTTAACTATCGTGTAACCCTTCTCATATTCCATTGGCTCAAGTACATCTCCGGGTTTTGCATCTTTTTCATAAGCCTTTTTAGCCAATTTATTATCCTCAACAGAAACAAAACCCCAGTTGCCTTCTTTCTCGCGGTATTTATCTCTTTGAGTGAATTCCTTCGCCAGTTTAGCAAAATCTTCTCCGTCCTGAATCCTGCCATATAAAAGTTTGGCGAGAGAATCCGACAATACATAAATTTCACTCAAGTCATATTTGGGGTTTGTTTTATATCTTTGCTTTGTAGTGTCATAGTATTCTCTGGCAAGAGTGGAATCAAATTTGAGATTATCCCAAACTTCCAAAGCTTCCACCCGGAAAAGAAGTATTCCATCGCGGAACTCATCCATCAGCGCCTTGAATTTCGGAAATTCTTCTTCAAGATCTTTCGAAGCTTCCTTAAATGCCAGATCATCAGTGACTTTGTCTATCGCCCTGTTAAAGCCGCTCCAATTTGTGGAAAGCCCCTTCAATTCTGTCATATTATTCATTTTATCAATAAGATATTCGACAGAATATTCCTTGTCCAGGATCATGAATACCGGCTTTTCACGTATGCTCTCAGGAATTTCCGCATCCCAGTTTTCTTTGTTGGTTGTCTGTGTGGTATCAACCAGCGACATCACTCTATTAATGACATTGTCGAATTTCTGAAGTTTATACGCTTCTTTCAGCGGGTCCAGATGAGCCTGCTTATCCTGTTCAAAATAAAGCCTCTTATAAGTTTTGCGAATCTCTTCCCTTTGGTCTTCCTTGTCAAACTCTTTTGTACTATCTCTCTTAATAATATGAATACCAAGCTGGCTGTAGACCTTGCCGGATATTTCACCATCCTCAAGCTCGAAGATCTTTTCCTCTACTTCGGGGACTACATTTCTACCGCTTCCTTCAAATCCCGAAGAACGAGAATACCACGCTCCGAAATAACCGCCTTTCATAGCGGTGGCTGCGTCATCGGAGTGAAGCTGGGCTGCTTCCGTAAAATCAGCGCCGTTTTGAAGAGCTTTTATTATACTGTCCGCTTTTGCTTCAACTGCTGCGGTGTCTTCTTTCAATCCTTCGCTCAATAGAATATGCCTTGCTTTTACCTTGACTCTGGGTTTCTTTTCAATAAGCTTAATAATGAAATAGCCGTAATCTGTTTTTACCAATTCGGGATATATTTCGCCTTCTTCTTCAATAGCATACATGGCATTTTCAATTGGGCGTTGAACTTTGCCGGAAGTTATGTAAGCAGGGACTATTCCGTCGTTCTTTTTAGTTTGTTCATCATCGGAATATTGTTGGACAATTTTTTCAAAATTTTCGCCCTGCTTCAATTTTTTAAGGGCTTCTCTGGCTTTCTTGTATGCCTCGGTAGTGTCAGGATTCGGAGTTTTACCCTTATTGGAAATAAGAACTATACCAACTTTAAGCTCCCAATCCCTGCGATCAAGCATTTTTTGAACATGAGGTTCAACAACATGTTTATCATAATAGAATGATTCAGCCAGAATTTTCCTGTTTTGCTCAATATCACTCTGCACTGCGGAATCATTTTCAAAGCCGCGTTCAAGAGCATCGAGAACTTTCAATCTGTAATTGACATATAGATTCAAAAAATCCATGACAGAATCTCTCGGAACATTGGCAAGATTCACATTTTCCCTGTTCATGTTCTTGCGGAAAGCTTTTTCTAACTTGCTATAGGTAATTTTTTCCGGTCCTACTTCGACGAGAATTTTATTTTCATATTTGTTCGATTCAGCGTTGAGTGTAGGATTCACACCGGAAAATAAAATTATCCAGATAAAAACCATTGAGAGCCCAGATAAAATTTTATTCATATTTAACATCCTTAATTTATTTAAAAACAACATGATTCAGGATTTTGTAAAAAGCAAATTTCCAAAACTTATTTCTTATATCCAAAAGAACGATAATAAAAAACGAGTAATCATCAAATATATTATTTCATAAGTAATATTTATATCCTTTTTGTTTTCAATGTACTTTATAATCTTAATCGTATTTAACGACATATATGTTCGCTGATAATTTTATTTAACAAGTTCATCGGCAAACTTCCATATATCACCAGCTCCCAATGTCATTACGATATCTCCATCCTGAATAATACCCGAAAGCTCTTTTTTCAAATTATCTTTGCTCTCAACATAATAGACATTTTTATGCCCGAAACGTTTCGCAGAATCTGAAATTAATCGTCCTGTAACACCTTCTATCGGCTTTTCCCGGGCAGGGTAAACATCTGTAACGACAAGGACATCGGCATCGAAAAAAGATCTTGCAAATTCTTTGTAAAATTGCTGTGTACGAGTATAGGTATGCGGCTGGAAAATGCAAACAATCCGCCTGTCCCAGCCGGAACGAGCTGCATGTAAAGTCGCTTTCACTTCCGTAGGATGATGAGCATAATCATCTACGACAAGGATGCCGTCCTTCTCTCCTTTTATGTCGAATCGCCGGAAGACACCATGAAATTCAGACATAGCTTCCTGAATTACCTCGAAATCGATTCCCATTGTTCTGGCTATTGCAACTGCTCCCAGAGCATTTTTCAAGTTATGCAAGCCGGGGATATGTATTTCAAGCTTCCCAAGTTCCTCTCCTTTCTCAAAAACAGTGAATTGCGAAGAAGATTGGGTATACTTCGTATCCACAGCATAATAATCACTGTGTGGGTTGATGCCAAAGCTTATGATTTTTTTATTTATTTCGGAGTAAATGTCTTCAACACCGGGATCATCCAGACAGACAGCAACAAAACCGTAGAAGGGTACATTATTAGCAAATTCAACGAATGTTTTCTTTAAATCATCGAAATCGCTGTATACATCTAAGTGCTCTTCTTCAATATTATTGACTAAAGCAATCGTAGGGGATAATTGAAGGAATGAGCGATCGTATTCATCAGCCTCTACAACAATCCACTCACCTTTGCCTAGCCGGGCATTGGTTCCGCCGAAGTCCCGCAGCCTCCCACCTACTATTACAGTTGGATCCATATCGGCTTTGATTAATATCAGCCCCAGCATCGAAGTAGTTGTTGTCTTCCCGTGTGTTCCCGAAATTGCAAGGCAGAAGTTTAAACGTGACACCTGCGCGAGCATCTCTGCCCGACGAACTACGAGGATATTGAGCCTGTATGCTTCCTGCGTTTCAGGATTCTTCTTTGGATCGACAGCGCTGGAGTAAACTACAACTTCAGCGTCAGCAATATTTTCAGCCTTGTGACCAATATGAATATTAGCACCAAGTGATGATAGATATTCAGTATTTTCTGATTTTAATATATCGGAACCGGTAACTTCAAATCCCTGATTTATGAGTATTTCTGCGATACCGCTCATACCGATACCGCCTATACCAACAAAATGCAATTTCTTAACCGTCGAAAACATCCAATTCCTTTTCTTTTATCATTTTATGTATAATTCCGGGCGTCTATCTTTAAATATGTCGTTAAATTCGTTGAATGACTTGTCCCTTGTCTTCATGGGGTAAATTTCCGCTGTCAGTACTGACTCTTCAGTCATATCCGCCTTGCAAAGCGGCTGCCCGTTGTAGGAATAAACCGCCGACATTCCTTTGAAGAAAACTTCCTCGCCGCCTCTGTTTTCAGTGCCGGTTCTGTTCGTTACAGCAAGATATAGTTTGTTTTCCAGCGCTCGTGCAGGCATAGCAAGATGCCAGACGTCAGTCACAAGATTTGACGGGCACACTATTATATCCGCTCCCTTTAATCCCAGCGCCCGTGAAGCTTCGGGAAACCGCCAGTCGTAGCAGATCATAGGACCGATATTTACGTTTCTTTTCTCATCCCGTACAACAAAGAAGCCGGTATCGCCCGGATCAAAGCATAATTTCTCCTTGTAAAACAAATGAGTTTTCCTGTATAACGCGCTCAAACTATTGTCAGGAAAGAGCAGCGCGCAAGAATTGTACAGCTTATCGCCGTCTTTTTCGGGGAAACCGAAACAGATGATCTTATTCTTATCCGCAGCGATCTGCTGCATTTCGCTTACGGAATCCCCACCGAACGTCTCTGCTGCTTCGGCAACTTCCTCCCTGTTTTGGAAAAAATAGCCGGTTGTGCACAGTTCGGGGAATACAAGAATATCAGCATCAATATTCCCTGCATCATTCTTTATTTTATCAAGATTTTTCCGTTTTTCTCCGAATGCCGGACAAAATTGAATTAAAGCTGCTTTCATAATAAAATTTAATATTATGTAAAAACAATATGCAAAATAAAGAATTTATTGCGATTATATTAACTTTTGATGCAAATTTTATTAAAATTTTCATAAATAATAAATTGAGATTATACCAAATATCAAATCATTTTTCAATAATATTATTGAATTGAAATTATTAACAAAATTTAATCATAAATTAAACTTTATTTAATTATTGATTATCTTTTAATTAATCATATCCTTAATAGTAAAAGTAACTTATGCAGATAATTCCAACTGAAATTCAATAAAAAAAAATTTTTCTAATTGAAATTTTTTTCGTTATTTGCAAGATATTTAAACAGAAGCTCCGAAAAAATAGCATAAAGGGGACAATTCAATCTAGGGGCAGTATAACTAAAGCGGAGATTTTATGAAGAATTTACTACAAGGTAAAATTCTATCTATCATATTAATTCTGATAATGCTTTTTATTATTTCGATCAATCCCCAGCAATCAAGTGCTCAAAAAAGGCACTATAAAAAAACTTCGACCAGGGACCAGGCTATTGAGACTATTCAGACCAGTTCTGAAACTCTTTGCGATTTAGTCGGTTTAGAACCAAAACAACCCGAAAATAATGAGATCGAATATCAAAACGCCGATGAACTGCTGAAAGAAGGCGAAATAATCGAAGAACTCAAGCTTGAGGATGATGTAACCGTTGATATGAATCGGTTTAAAATGCTTTGGCTTGAGTATGTCTCCTCTGATGAAGAGATTGAATATACAAACTTTGGTGTCAGCAAATCGGCAATTATGGATATCATTATGGAATGGCTGGGAACTCGTTATCGTTACGGAGGCACCACTGAAAGAGGTATTGATTGTTCAGCTTTCGTAAGGATGTTATTCCAGGAAACAGCCAATATAATCATTCCTCGTACTGCCCGTGACCAATACAAAACCGGTGAAGTGATTGAAAGGAAAAATCTTGAATTTGGCGACATTGTATTTTTCCACACCCGCAGACGCCCATATGTTTCTCATGTAGGAATTTATCTCGGCGATAATCTTTTCGCTCATGCGAGTTCTCGTTACGGGGTAACCATTTCTTCTATGGAAAGCCAATATTACGGCAAAAGATTTATCGGTGCCAGAAGACTTACCTCCAAAGATTTGCAAAGATATAGTATTAATCATGATAAAACACTTACTTCTATGAAAGATGATTAGAATTAAAGTTTGCAATGAATTTTAGAATGAGGTTATTATTTTTTAAAGCACTAATCTGATAAGTGTTTATTATCCTGCCTTGAATTTCATATAAATATTTCGGATTTCTAAAAATAAAATTTCTGAAAACTATCTCGTCTAAGTTACATATCTCACATTTTAATCTTTGAAAATACGACATAAAGCAGATTCTCAAAAGCCGGATTATTTAATCCGGCTTCTATACTTATTTCCAAACAATTATTATAGTTGAATAAATATTAGGGTCTTTATGGAATACGAAGGCGGCTCATTTAATTATGAAAATTTATCAGCAAAAGAAACAATTGAAAAACTTGATGTATCACCCAAACAAGGTCTTGACGAAGAAGAAGTTGAAAAAAGACAGCAGCACTACGGATTAAACAAAATTGAAGAAGAAAAGAAAAATCCGATTTTAAAATTTTTGTCTCATTTTTAGGGACCTATACCATGGATGCTCGAAGTGGCAGTAGTATTGAGCGCTGTCGCCCAGAGATGGGAAGATTTCGCTGTTATATTTGTTATGCTGCTTATTAATGGCGGCGTAAGCTTTTGGCATGAAAGTAAAGCAAGTGATGCAATTGAAGCTTTAAAAGAAAAATTATCGCCTGAGGCAAGGGTCATAAGAAACGGAAGTAAGAAAAAGATTTCGTCGGAGAAGCTTGTTCCGGGCGATATAATCAATCTGCGAATTGGTGATATCGTACCCTCTGATGCCAAACTGCTCGACAATGAAAATGCCAGCATAGATGAATCCACTCTGACAGGTGAATCTCTGCCGGTTACAAAACATGGCAGCGATCAGGCCTATTCAGGTACCACTGTGAAGCGAGGAGATGCTAAAGCAGTGGTAACTTCCACAGGTCGTAATACAAAATTCGCCAGGACAATTGAATTGGTCGAGGAAGCAGAAGAGAAATCTCATTTCCAAAAAGCTGTGCTTCGGATTGGTTATTTCCTGATAAGCGCTACGGCTGTATTGGCAGCAATAATTATTATATCGGGTATAATACAGGGTGAACCGATTTTTGAGATATTGATATTTGCTCTGGTTGTGACCATAGCGGGAATACCTCAGGCATTGCCAGCCGTTTTGTCTGTTACGATGTCCATAGGAGCAAACACCCTTGCAAAAATGAAGGCTATTGTATCGAAATTATCGGCAATGGAAGAGATTGCCGGTCTTGAAGTTCTTTGCGCCGATAAAACCGGTACTCTTACTAAAAACGAACTTGAAATGCAGGATCCTGTTGTAATAAATGGCAAAGATAAAAATGAAGTGATTAATTCTGCCGCTTTAACTTGCCAGATCGACGAAGAAGAAGACCCAATAGATAAAGCAGTACTTGAAGGAGTTAAAGACAAGGAAGATCTTGAAAAATACCAAGTTAACGAAATCCGACCTTTCAATCCCACGGACAAGAAAGCCGAGGCTGACGTAACATTAAATAATAAGAGTTTCACAGTGGCAAAAGGTGCACCACAGGTAATACTTGATTTATGCTCTCTTAGCGATGACGAAAAGAATAAAATCAGAAACAGAATAGATGAGTTAGGTGCTCAGGGCTTTAGGTCTCTCGGAGTCGGAAAAAAGGGAAATGATGAATGGCAATATCTGGGATTATTACCTCTGCTTGATCCACCGCGGGAAGATTCCGCAGATGTTGTTAAAGATGCTCAAGAGCATGGCATTGACGTTAGAATGATCACAGGTGATCATGGAGCTATAGGCAAGCAGGCAGCCCAACAAATTGGAATGGGTGATAAATTTATCGGCGTCAAAGAAATTTTTGAAAAAGAAGATAAATCTGAAGAGGAAGAATCTAAACTAAACGAAGAATTTATCAATGCAAATGGATATGCTCAGGTAACACCGGAGCATAAATTTAAAATAATCAAACGTTTTCAAAAGAATGACAGAATAATAGGAATGACCGGTGATGGTGTAAATGACGCCCCGGCTTTGAAACAAGCTGATATTGGAATAGCAGTTTCAAAAGCTACCGATGCGGCGCGTTCGGCAGCAGACCTGGTTTTGACTAGACCCGGGCTTGGAGTAATTACAAGAGCCATTGAGGAATCCAGGAGAATTTTTGAAAGAATGACCGGTTATGCAACTTTCCGGATAACTGAATCAATGAGAGTTCTTCTCTTCCTTACTTTTTCAATATTGATATTCCAGTTTTATCCGGTAACTCCTATTATGGTGGTATTGCTGGCAATTTTGAATGATATACCGATCATGACAATTGCCTTCGACAATGTAAAAACCGCTTCAAATCCAGTGCGATGGGATATGAAACGTGTATTGACTTTAGCATCAATATTAAGTATTGGCGGAGTGATTTCCTCATTCATACTATTCTGGTTTATTTACATTAAATTAGGTTTCCCTGAACCTGTGGTTCAGTCTATGATCTTTCTGAAGTTGCTCGTAGCGGGACACATGACCATTTTTCTAACAAGAAACCAGGGCTGGTTGTGGGACAAACCACTGCCTGACTGGAAATTGTTCGTTTCATTAGAGGGCACACAAATAATAGGTACACTCTTCGCTGTTTATGGTATTCTCATACATCCGATAGGCTGGGCGAAAGCACTATCGATATGGGCTTATGCAGCTGTATGGATATTGTTTTTAAATGTAATTAAGGTCATTTGGATAAAAGCAGCAGGAAAGTTCAACGAATAATTTATTTGCGCTATATTTATTTTTAGGCTGCAATAAATTTATTATAATAGTACAATTTTCTATCCGTTAATAAGATTATAAAAATTAGTAAATACTGATTTTATACAAAACTAAAACATAATATTTCAAAATAAATAAATATATTTTCAAAATAATTGGAGGAAATTATGGGTAGAATAGAAAATAAAGTTGCGATAGTTACAGGCGGCGCATTAGGTATTGGAAAATCGGCATGTGAAGTTTTAGCCCGTGAAGGAGCAAAGGTTGCCGTGACTGATATATTAGATAACGAAGGAAAACAAACAGCCGAAGAAATCAAAAAGAATGGTGGAATTGCGGAATTCTGGCATTTGGACCACTCTATTGAGGAGCAAGTCACAGAAGTTTTTTCTGAAGTAAGAAATACATTTGGGGGGATAGATATATTGGTAAACAATGCCGGTATCAGTGGTGTAAATAAACCGACCCATGAAATAGATCAGGAGGATTGGGACAACTTGATGGCAATTAATGTAAGAGGTCCATTCCTATGCACTAAACATGCAATACCCGAAATGAAAAAAGTAGGTGGTGGAAGCATAATTAATCTGTCATCAATTTATGGTATAATATCAAATGCTGATGTACCAGCATATCATGCTTCCAAAGGAGCATTACGATTAATGACAAAAACAGATGCATTGCTGTATGCACAGGATAATATCCGTGTAAATTCAGTGCATCCGGGATTCATCTGGACTCCTATGGTAGAAAACTTTGCGAAGGAATCCGGAGATGTGGAGGCTGTAAAACAGAATCTAAGAGATCTACATCCGTTAGGGCATCTCGGAGAAGCCGAAGACATCGCTAATGGCATACTTTTCCTTGCCTCGGATGAATCTAAATTCATGACAGGAAGTGAATTGGTTATAGATGGGGGGTACACAGCCAGATAATTCAATTTTTTAAAATCTCAATAAGATCCTGTCTTTTTCAAGGCAGGATTTTTTTATCAATCGGATTTTAACTTGATTGACGCATAATAGAATAGATAATCTTTTAATATCTCTTTAGGTATTCATTCGAATTAATATTTTGCTTAATATCGGCTTAATGATATTTTTGTAAACAATTTTTTGATAAAAATTTGTAAGCGATCAGTTGATATAGTAATATGAGATGATAAGGAATTTAAAGTATTATGAAGAAAAACAAATGTATTATTGTTGTTGGACCGGAAAGCTCAGGAAGCACCCTCGTGGCAAATATATTCGCGCATGTTCTCGGTATGCATGATTTTAATGAATGGGATGCCGCAGGTTGGTGTGATAATGGCTATGACATGCTTTGCCATAGATCATTGCCTTACGGTAGATATCCTCCACGATTCCCAAATATTGACAGATGGATTTCTAAGTACAAGGATGATTATGATCTGAGTTTTATATTAACCACAAGAGATATTACTATATCCGAAGTTTCCCGTTTTTACAGATGGGGCAAACCATTTGAACAATCCAAAGAAGAGTCAGACAAAGCCAGGGAACTAATGGTAAAAATTATGAATAGCGGTCAAAAATACTTCATTTGGTCTTATGAGACTTTCATGTTTCTCCAAAAGGATTATCTCGATCTTTTATATAGATTTTTGGATATTGAAACGGATTTTATGCCTGATTTAAAAGATGGAAATGTCAGCAAGATCATCAAACTGACTGACTCTGAAAAACGAAGCATTAAGCTCAAACATTCCATGAACTTAATTGAGCAGCTTCGAGCAATAAAAAATAAATTCCATAAAAGAAAAGATCCTGATAGTTGATATCAATAAATATATTAGATTGAATAAGCTAATATTTTAGTTTATAGAGAAATGGTGAGTATCATTCTATCATCTCCGAAACTGACTTCAGAATCACTTCTGCGCATTTAATTTTGCTCATTGCCGGGAAGAACTCTTCCCTGCCGTTTTTTGTAAGGATTGTAATTGTATTATCATCCGTTTCGAAGCCGCTTCGGGGTTTATTTGCCGCGTTCACTACGATCATATCAGCATTCTTGTTCTTCATTTTCTTCCAACCATTGTCGACTTCATTTTCTGATTCAAGAGCAAAACCTACCAGTAATTGATTCCCCTTCTTTAATTTACCAAGCGAAGCGAGAATATCTTTAGTTGATTTCAGTTTTATAGTCAATTCTTTGCCCTTATCTTCTTTCTTGATTTTGCCTTCCGCGGCTTCGCCGGGTGTATAGTCAGCGACTGCCGCCGCCATTATAGCTGCATCAGCATCGGGGAAGAATTTCTCAGATTCGATGAACATTTCTCCGGCATTTTTGACGTCGATGCGGCGGACATTATCCGGCGCGGCTATTGAAACAGGACCCGCTATCAAAGTAACTTCGGCGCCAAGTTTTGCTGCTCTATCCGCTAATGCAAAACCCATTTTACCAGATGAGTAATTGCTAATATAGCGAACATCGTCAATATTTTCTCTTGTAGGACCTGCTGTTACAAGAATTTTCTTTCCTTTTAACAGCATTCTATTCTTCTTTAACTCTTCAAGTTCAAGTTCGGCATTAAATTCGTCTTTGTCAATTGACTCCTGGAGAGAAGGGACAGGTCTTTCCATCGCTTCCTTTATCTCTGAATCATTTGACTTTTCAAAAATCTCTTCGACAGGTTCATCCTCATCGCTGCCGGTTTTCATATCAGACTGAGCGAGTATCTTTGTTACGTATTCGATGAGTTCTTCTATTTCCGGAAGACGCCCCGGTCCTTCCAGCCCGCTGGACAGTTCACCTTCCGCCGGCGGAATCACCTTTGCCCCGTCCTTTTTCAACTGCTGTACATTTCTCTGGACAGCAGGATGCAGCCACATGGTTGAATCCATAGCCGGCGCTATTATCAGGGGAATTTCTCTCGGGAGGGCAATAGCAAGAGTAGAGAGGGAATTCTCGCAATTGCCCGCAGCTATCCTGCTCATTGTCGTCGCCGAGCATGGCGCTATCAGCATGAGATCGCACCAGTGAGCAAGATGAATGTGCCAGGCGCCTGAAGTCTGGGTTTTATCATCGAACATATCCATCGCTGCAGGATTTCTCGATAAATTTGACAATACTGTTGGCGTAACGAAATAAGCCGCAGATTGAGTCATAACGGTTTTCACTTCGGCGCCTTCCTTAATCAGTTCCCTTATCAGGAGAGGCGCTTTATATGCGGCAATTGACCCTGTAATACCAAGTAATATTTTTCGATTTTTAAGTAAACTTCTCATCTTTTTATCCTGTCAAATTATAACTCTCTGAGAGAAAAATATTTATGTTTGAATAGCCGGAATTACTTAATTATTATTTTGATATAAATTTACATAATTGTCTTGTTAATAAATTAATTATTCATTATTTCGTTAATTCATTTTTAAAAATTAATCAAATATAATATATATTTCAATTTATAAAAATCAAAAGTAGATAGTCAGATGAATCTCGCAGCTATAGTAGGACGTCCGAACGTAGGCAAATCGACTTTGTTCAACCGGCTGGTCGGCAGTCAGAACGCCATTGTTGAGTCGCAGCCGGGCGTCACCCGCGACAGAATTTTCGGTAAATCCGAGTGGAACGGAAAGCTGTTCGAAGTCATCGATACCGGCGGCTTCATTCCCGGCAGCGAAAATGTTATGGAAAAAGCTATCCGCGAGCAGGCAATGATCGCCATCGAGGAAGCGGATGCCATCATTTTCGTCTGCGACAGCCGCGAGGGCGTCACACCATTCGATGAAGATATTGCAAAAATTTTACGCAAAACAAAGAAGCACGTCACGTTAGTAGTAAACAAAGCCGACAAACATGGACTGGACATATATTCCAGCGAATTTTACAGCCTTGGCTTAGGTGATCCTTTTCCCATTTCAGCAGCCAACGGACGCAACACAGGTGATTTCCTTGATCACGTAGCGGAGGTTCTAAGTGAAATTGACGAAGATGAGCATGATCCCCGCTTGAAAATAGCTTTTCTGGGACGGCCCAATGCAGGCAAATCCAGTCTGACAAATGCTCTTATCGGGCAGGACAGATCTATCGTCACGGAAATACCCGGCACTACCCGCGACGCTATCGACAGTGTAATCAAGTACTACGGGGAGGAAATTGTTCTTATCGATACTGCCGGACTTAGAAAAAAAAGCCGGGTAAAAGAAAATGTAGAGATGTACAGCATTTTGAGAACATCCCGCGCTATAGATCGCTGCGACATTGCTGTTGTCCTTGTCGATGCCGAACGGGGACTCGAAGACCAGGATAAGAAGATCATCAACCAGGTCGACGAGGCAAGGAAAGGCTTGATAATCGCCGTAAATAAATGGGATTTAGTTGAAAAGGACAATGAGACCGCTATTCTTTACAAACAATTTATTCATAATGAATTAAAAACTTACTATTATGTTCCGGTGCTCTTCATTTCCGCCTTAACTAAAAGAAGGATACCTAAAATTCTTGAATTATCCAAAGAGATCCAGCAGAAACGCGGGACACGTATAAAAACTTCAGAATTGAACAAAGTGCTGCTGGAAGAATTCAACCGGACACCGCCGCCATCGGTCAAGGGACGGGATCTGCGAATTAATTATATTACACAAATACGAACCGAACCGCCAATTTTCGCATTTTTCCTTAATTTCCCTGATTTGCTTCCGGATTCCTACAAGCGTTTCATGGAGCGCACTCTGCGCAGTCATTTCGATTTTGAAGGGGTGCCGATTTCATTTGTATTCAGGAAGAAAAATGTAGATAGATTCGCATGAATGAAATTTTTTCAACAACAAGCGGCTAAGAGTTCTAAATTTCAAACTATATTATTAGTCTGATTGAAGTTATGCATTTTGATTAATAATTAAACCTAAAATTATCCATTACACTGATATAAAATTTCGTTATGTTTATATAAATTGATTTGCAATTTTAAAAAGAATTATTTCATACAACAATTATAAATTGCATTTAATACTGCTGCTATTATTTCTAATATTGATTAAGGAAAAGAAATTAAAAAAATTATGCGCTGGATATTCGCTGAAGAAAATATTAATTAAACGATAGAGTAATTTAAAAATAAATCCATTAATATTCAGTCTTATAAAAATTATATTTGGCAAAATTACATAATATTTATAATTTACTTATTCGATTTCTGTAGAATTTAAAAAAGAAGTAAAGGAAGAAAAATGTTCGCGGTACTGGAAATAGGCGGAAGACAATTTGAAGTTCAGGAAAACGACACTGTTTCGGCACCCCTCATTGAGGGTGCACCCGGTGACACCGTTGAATTGGACAAGATCCTTTTAGTCAAAGACGGCAAGGATACTAAAGTCGGTACCCCTTACCTTGAAGGTAGTGTTCAGGCAAAAATAGTTGAACATTCAAAAGGCGATAAAGTCTTAGTATTTAAAAAGAAAAGGCGTAAGGGCTATCGCAAGTTAAATGGACACAGACAGGATTACACCCTGCTTGAAATTACGGATATTAAGTTACAATAGTTAAAGGGAGATAGATATGGCTCACAAAAAAGGCGGCGGCTCCACAAAAAACGGAAGAGATTCGAACTCACAAAGACGCGGTATTAAGCGCTTTGGCGGTCAGAATGTAAAAGCCGGAAGTATACTCGTACGTCAGTGCGGAACTAAATTCCACCCCGGCAAAAATGTCGGAGTTGGCAAAGATTATACTCTTTTTGCTCTTGAGGACGGTCAAGTGAAATTTGAAAGAAAAGGCAGAAACAGACAGAAAATATCTGTTTATCCAATGAATTGACCTTTAAACATAAAAGCTTAAAAGCCTCCGGTAAAAACCTGAGGCTTTTTTTTATTATATTTTACTAAATGGAAATATACTTCTGATTTTATTAATTTACCCGAATTAATTTTCTTTTAGCCCTCTTTTACTTATTCACTACAATCTCCACAGTCCTGTTGTAGAATCTTCCTTCCGGCAGGTCATTGTTGAACAGCTTTTGCGATTCGCCCATACCCTTTGTTTTGATTTTCGAATGGTTTAAAAAATTGGCGACGGCTTTAGCACGCCGGCGGGACAGCCGCAAATTGTAATCTTCTTCCCCGAGTCGGTCGGCATAGCCTTTTACGAGTACTTCCGAAGCGCCGCTTATCCTATTATTTATAAGTTCTATTGTTCTTTTGTCAAAATTATCAGTGTCAGCTTCATCGAAATCGAAAAGGATAAGGCGGAAGACTGTCTGTGGATTATTCGAAGAATTTTGCTTGTCGTCCCGGATGTTCTCGATTGTGATTGTTTTCTGACTGCTAAGTGAAGCGATGCCGCCTTTTTGATCAACTTCCATTACATAATTCAGGGAATTGGCAGTTGTTGGAAATTCTTTTTCATTAATTTTCCATACTATCTCTTTCGGCGGAACGCCTGTATCTTCAAATGTTTTGATAATTTTTTCCTTTGTTGAAATGTCCAATTTCCAGCCCTCGATACTGCCTGTTGTATCCAATTCCGGCTTGAAGACTATCTTTTCGGGAAGTCGGACGTCCCTGTCATTCTCTAAGAAGAGCGGCGCAGTTATCTGCCATGTGTCTGAAGTTATCTCTACGCGGCGGTTTTCGGCGATGCCGTCTGCTTCATCTGGTTTGGAAGGATGTTTGGGCAGATTACGGGATTGGACAATTAATCTATCCGGCGTAATATTCCGGACTTCGTTAAGATAGCGGTAAACCGCGCTGGCTCTTTCGCTAGAGAGTTCGGTATTGCCCTGCTCATCGCCGGTATTGGAATTGCAGCCGGTGATTGTAAGTTTGGCGTCAGGGTGAGACTGCATCCGCCTGCCTATGATGTTTAAAACATTGTAATATGTTTCCAGCCGCGAAGAATTCTCAATGTCGGAAATTTTGAAATTATCGGCTTCATTGTCGTTTAGCAGAATGTATCTATCCGGTAGTTCCGAAGAATTCTCATTAAAAAATATGTAAGGCAGGATAGGGAATAGTTCTTGCTGTTTGCCGGTAATATCAAGAGATGAAAGCTGCTTTTCAGTATCATTTTCATAAAAATACGCGCTGACGTCCACTTTTACGAGTTGAGATTCAGGTTCTATCTTAACGCCTTCGAGATCGCCAAAATCTTCGGTGGCGCCTCTGGTATCCTCTTGGGCGATTTCCGGTTCTGAGGGCGGTTCCGGTTCTTCGATCTCTTCTTCGATTTCCGGCTTTTTGGGCAGCGGTGAAAATTTGACGGATAGTCCGAAGCGTATCATATCCGCATTCCACGTAAGCGACGGTACCAGCGGCGATAAACCATAAGTATAAAGAATTTCCGGCGCCACGATAATTGTGTTATCCTTATCGAAGGCAATATCGTAGGAAATTCCGCCTGTCAGCGCCGCGCGAAATGCCGAAGCATCCTGAATATCACGGGATGAGGGATATCTGACTTTTCTGCCATTGTCAAAAGTAAGATTTGACGGTGACTTCAGCTTTTCGTCCTGCTCGATTTTTTTGCCAAAGATATAGCCGCCGTAAAAGCCGCCAGTAAGCGAAAAATTGCCGATAGGTTTAACGCTTATCAGTGCTTCCAAAGCGATATCGGATAGTTCGGTAGTCAGATCGTGCGTTGTGATAATATCTGTTGGCTCGCCCTGATGAAGCATAGTTTTCTGCTCGTCATCAGTGAAATCGGCATTATATTGCGCATAAATTGTCCTCAAAATAACAGACAATCTCTCATTATAGGGCAATTCGAATAGTAAGCCGGCAGTGAATCCTATCCCTTCGCCATCTTCGAAATCCGGGCAGCAATTTGTAACTCCCGGCAATTGACTGAAATCGGATGAGTGCCTGTTGAGATTATAATTTCCAAGAATACCATACCGATTGCGAAGTGTGTTATCTTTGGTATTGTCCTGCGCTTGCAGTAACGAGGGAATAAGCATAACGCAGATCAGCAGCAATGAAAATGGCAGACGTAGTTCTTTCATAATCCTGTTGATTTTTTGAAAATTCTTTTACTAATGCTCAACCGCAGGGTTAACCCTGCGGTTGATTTAACCCTGCGGTTGATTGAGCGATTTACTTGCTATAGGTTAACCCTGCGGTTAAAAAAACATTTTACTTTATAAACTTCCCAAAATACTTCTCTTTCTCGCCTTGTTCATTAGTTCCTATAATGTTGTAAATGTATGCGCCCTTTGAAATAGCGGGATAATTCCATTCCACTTCGTGGCTGCCGTAGCCGGTCGGGCAGCCGCTAATCACGTCGATTTCCACACCGTCTGTGGAATAGATGATTATCTCTATATCCCGCATCGCGCGCGGCAGCGAATACATAAACGTAGTACCGTCCAGAACGGGGTTCGGTCCTGTCCTGACATCCCTTATCCAGTGCGGACCATGGATAGGGATAGTCATAGATTTTGCGTTGTTATTCTCGCAGAATTCGCAGTATTTGCCGTCGGCATCGATTTTTGCCATTACTTCGAGGTATTCCGCATCCTTCGGAACGGCAAAATACATGTCGATCGTCGAATTCTCGAATTCATTGAGTTCCGCAACTGTTTTGCTATCGACAAGCGTCGTATCCTTATGGTCGACAATGACATAGAAGTCTATGAGAATATCATCCGCATAGATCACGCCATTTTCAAATTTGGCTGTGATCTTAGCGCCTGAGCCGTAAGTCACATCCTGCCTGTCAATTTCGACATCGATCAAATTGAAATCGAATGCCGGAAAATCAAGTACGGTCTTATCAGGGTAGTGATAGAGCGACTTTTCGTCAGGATCGTGCGTAGCCCTGCCGTAGTAAGTAATATCGACCTGCGGTATAAGCATTGTGAGATCATACATATAATCGCAGGCGTCGGGGGCAGCGCCGAAATGCACGTAGAACTTGCGCTTCTCGCCGGGGATCATCGGCATCGGACGGGCTTCGATGACATTTCCATCGACAGTGCAGAAGTCCGGCAGTTTATCTTCGATCGGGACGAAATAAGGTCCCGGATTGATTTCCAGCAGCGCCTGCTCGTCAATATCATTGCCGGAATTGGAAATCTCGATCATAGTCTTGATGTCGATTTCCTCGCTGACATCCCACGTGAACAGTCCTTCTTCATCAGGCGGATTGCCATTCACCTCGACCACCTCTTTGTACGTCTTGATTCTTGGTCCGACAGGCGTAACCGATACCCCATTGGATTGGACTGTGTGAGCACCTCTTGGCTGGAATATCCAGTTAGCCTCTCTGTCGTAATCGTAGGACATCTGCTGCTCTTCGGTCAATTCGACCTGATCTTCAGCGTAATAGCTGTAAACCTCGCCTCTTTCAAGGATGTTGATTGTCGGCTGCTCAACTGTCGGAAATACGGCAAACTGCGAGAGATTAATAGTCTCGATACCCGAATTTGCATCATAATTCGTTGCCAGAGTCGCATTCAGGCTGTCCCAGTCGAGATGGCTTATATCTTCGTCAGACCATTTCACCTGCGAAAGCCCAGTGAACCAGTCCGTAGTCTGCACCTGCAAGTCTTTCAGACTGCCCTGCCCGATTACAAGCTGCTGATATTCCTTCACATTGCCGAAGGCATCCTTCAAGCTCATGCTGAACATCGCAGGCGGTATTTCATAATCGACCTTTTGCTCATTAGAGCCGTCATAATGCCTGCGAGTGCCGGACATATCGAAATTAATCCTATAGATGCCCTTATCCAGCGTTTCATCGACTTTGACAAGGAACATGTAATATGCCCGACGGGACGGCTGCAGCAACGGAAGAATATTGCCCATCTTCACGAGCACTTCGCTCTCGGGCTGGTTGAAGCGCCAGCCCTGAGTGAATGTGCCCAGATCGTCGCCGCCCTGGATGATTTCGCCCGTCTTGGGATCGACCTTCGCGGGAACCAACGGACGCGGGTAAGCCACGTAACTCATAACAACTTCCGAATTGCCCAGCTCATCAGGCAGATCAGGTTCTATTTTGGTGTTAAGCCAGTTATCGTCCGTACCGTTGGAAACTTCGATCTTGACTTCGATGAAGCTGCCTTCGACTTCTTTCGGATAGTCCGTCAGATCAGGATTATCCGAGCTGTCAGCCATAGGTACGAGTGTCAGTTTGGTATTATCATGCGCCGGATCTATTATCGCCGACATGTTTATAGCCGGTTCCATCAGGCTGCAGGGGTCTCTGCCGCCGACATAAGTAGTCACAGTCGATTCGCCGAAACCGTAAGATACATGGTACGGATCGAAATTATGATCGAAGTCATGCGGTTCGCCGCGGTCGGTGATAGTATGTTTCACAAATGTAGTATCCATGCCGAATTTGATCATTGAGGGATTGGGCTGGGTATTAACATTGTAATCCACGCCTTTCGCAAAGCCGGACAGCACATGCGAGAAGATCACCCATGGCGAGCCGCCGAATATCTCTTCCACGACCAGCCAGCCGCCCTTGCTGATATCGACCGGTCCTTCCTTCCCCATTCCTTCGTATATCGCATGGAATTTAAAGTGTGTCTTGCCGAGATTCTCGAAAAAGTCATCGCCGTAGGTCTCGTCGGCGCCGTGATACCAGCCGGAATCCACCTGCCCGTAAATATCGTCTATGAAAGGTTCTTCGGGGTAATCCAGCCAGTCTTCGCCGTCGTCCAGCATGAAGCCGTCATGCAGGAAGCCGGTGGATGAGCAGAACCTATCGCCTCGATCGTCAATCCAGTCGTCAATGCCGTCGAAGTTGTCATCATCGAGCGCCGGCGGAATTAATAGCTGTGGTATATATATTTTATAAGTGAAGGGATCTTCCCAAATCTCGATTTCATTCTTGGTGTTGGGATTGTCGAGCCATTTTTCGAAAGGTTTGCCATCGACCTCGACTATTTCCTCTATAAGGAAATTACCCTTATCATCTTTCGGAAAATGTATCTTGTAGCCGCCGAGCCCTTTCGGAATTTCATACACCATGTACCCAAAAACGCCGTCGCCGAGTTCCTCGACGCCTTCTATCCGCTCGGACGGATCGTTGTAATCAACGTCATGACCGGCATTCCGAATCCAGTAATATGTATATTCGGTCGATGCGTCAACGTCGAAAGTAAGATTAGCCGTTCCCTGCGCCGGCAGATATCTGAGGGTATCGCCGGAACCGGGTTCCGTTACCGTATAATTATTCGACAAATATTCAAACTGCAGCGGATTCGGCAGCGGCGCGTAATATGTATATGTCGATCTTATCGGCGTCGTGCGATGCTCATTGAAGATTGTCTTATATTCAATATTCGAATAGAGTGATTTCTTCGGCGTATAGTTTGTCATGTCAATCTCTTCGCCGCCGAGAGAGAGAACAGCTATATATTCTCTGTGCGGCTGCGGAACAGTACCCGCACAGTAATCGGTCGGTTTTAGCCTGTAGCCTGTTTCAGCCGTATCAATATATGTAAATCCTTCATAATTATTGATCTTCTGGTAAATTAGCTGTTTCCAAATGACATCGCCGTCATCATCTCTTTCCATCCAGTGAGTCCAGCTCGTATCGGACAAGTCGGCATTGTTAATATCCGGCGTATATGGATAATACATGCCGTTAACATCATCGCAGAGGTCATGCGCTTTGCCGACGCCGGCGGACATCTTCACCAGATCGGGCGGATCGACCCAAATCTCATAATAGCAGTACGGATCGAAATAGTCATAGCCGCGAACAGTGCCTATATCCCAGGTGACTTTCCACACACGGATCTTATCGCCGGGCTCTTCTACGTCAACGACGCCGTCCCCGTCGAGATCCTGTGCGCGGACGCCGTCATGATCTATATCTTCGTAATAGGTCGTGTCGCCCGTACGAAGATGTTCCCACGGATTCAACCAGTAAACCGAGGTTTCCTCAATCTTGTAGCCTTTAGGATAGATAGAAGCGGTGTCCAGCCAGGCGTCCGGGTCACCGTCGCTGTCCATATCGTATTGAGGATTATTCAGGTCGTTGCTGCCTTTCAGCACGTCCACATATTTTCCGCCGGGCGTCTTTAATATCGGGATATTTATGGA
Source organism: uncultured Hyphomicrobiales bacterium (assembly GCA_964645005.1). Lineage (GTDB taxonomy): Bacteria > Bacteroidota > Ignavibacteria > Kapaibacteriales > UBA2268 > CAZXYS01. The sequence continues at coordinate 62,081 of CAZXYS010000002.1, forward strand.
ATTGTCGCTCCAGTAGAATGGTACGTCCTTCGGAATGTACTGTGTGTATATCGTCTCGCGGGCGTCGGTCCTTTCTTTGTTTTCCATTATCATAAATACCTTGAATGGCTGGAAGTACATCCCGAGGAAGTTCTTCCAGTTCAGATCGGTATCCGCCACAAGAAAAGCGCTGAACATCACATCCGCATAATTCCTGTATTGATAGAAATAGCTCTTGCCCTCGCTATCCGACCAACTTGTGATATTGAATGAAACGTAAATATAATTCCGCCATGAGATATATTTCGAAACCTGCTCATGCATTTTAGATTCAGGCTCCGGCGTTTGCAGTCTGTAAACTATAGTTTTCTCAGAGCGCGGCGCCATTGTTATATTTTTGAAATATAATCTATTGCCATTGGTCTCGTAATCTTCGCCCGAAGGGACATCCACGAAAGTGAAATAGTCCTTGATTCTTTCTTCGATTTGTATACCTGTGATTGTCTCGGAAGATAAATTCCTCAACTGCACTCTCACTTCGAAGGTATCGACTCTGTCGTAAGAAATTGCATTCTTTCCGCAGGTCAGCGAATCGGGCAGCTCATTCCACAGAGAACGGGTAACGTCAATTTTCTTTGCAAAAGCATAAAGAATAGAATTCATAGTCCACTGCAACTGGCGGCTGCCGGTACCAATGTTATTCGTTCCGCCGATAGTCGGCAAGCCGGTATTGCAAAGGACCCTGCCGTTATTCGCATCATCGCCTGACAACGCAAAAACCACCGGATTCTGCGCCATCGGCGTCCTCGCAATGACATCGCCGTTAAAGCCGTTTATTTGCGGTACGGGATTTGAATAGATATAATTTCCCGTTGCCTGTTTAGTGAAAGCAACGGGATTATCGGAATTGGTGAATTCAATTTCCAATAGATTAGTATTGGGATCGGGGTCGAATGTGTAGTCGAAATTCACTGTCCCCGAATCCAGAATCCCGAGCTTCTCGAGGAAATATGCCGCATTGCCTTCCGCGTAAATCGTGCCCCCGCCGGCAAGGAATGACTTGATTTTATCCGCCATATTCGGCGATTTGTTGAAAATACTGTCGATATAGTATTTCTGGTTATCGCCGTTTGCCGTGAAGGAAGGAATGATCAGCAATTGCGTTGCGCCGCTGATGCCGGCGGTGTCAATGCCTTCTTCATCAACAAAATGATAAGAATTGTAGAGATATGTGTCGAACATATTCTTGAAATAAATGGCTTCCCAGTTCACGGTTTTGTTATTATGCTTAATATTGCTTCGCAAAATGGCAACGCGCCATGAACTGTTCTTGAACTGGATTGCGTAGTGGTCTTTATTTTGCCAGTTATAGCTGCCGTAATCGGAATGAGTTACCGATTTAAAGCTGGGATGGATCTTATCCGGCAGTACAAAACTGCCGCCATTGGCGCCGTCCATTATCCAGTATGGGGTATGTTCACCGTAAGCCGGAAACAGGTTCTCATCCTGGGTAGAATTCGAAAATCGGTAATTGACAATCGCTTCATAGAAGACCATTTTATACGTCTTCGTGAAATCCGCCTGAGAGGAATCGCTGGGAACGATTATCCCCCCGCCGTAGCTGAATTGATTTGTAAAAAATAATGCAAGTATCAACACGAGCAGTAACCTGGCTCGTGGAAGCTTAGGTTGTAACATCTTAATCATAATACCCCCTGTAAATGTTTATATGAATTCATTTGTTGTCTCAGCGAAAACTTTATATGTATTATCTCACGTGACAGGGGGAGTTACGAATAAATGCATACCATTTACAATTCCGAAATAGTACGGCGCATCCATGCTTTTGATAAGTAATTATTTTTTTGAGATAAGAGTTCGTAACAATATCCTATAAATTACCCCCGCTCGTTTTTTAAATATATTAATTTATAAAAAATTATATTATTATAATAAATAACAAATAAGTCAGCAAAAAATTACAAAAAAAAATCATAAAAGTCAATTAAAAATGAATATATTGTTTAAATATAATGAAATTGATTTAATATTTCTGCTTAATCCTTTATGAATTTATTAAATCAACCATTATTAGATACTATAAAATATTATGTGGTACTTTGGTTTGAAAATTGAATATCATAGATTTTAATTTCAAAGATAGTATTTATTTCATGCCAAATTTTTTTCTTACATGATATTTCAAACAGCTTAAATACAAAGACAGAATTTTTTTTCTTTAAAAAAAACTAAGAATGCTTAAAAATTGTTAATTTTACTATTCGTAAAAAGTAGAATGTGAATTATTTGGTATTATGAAAGATCATCCTGAAGTTAAAATAAATATACTTGGCAAATTCAAAGATTTGCTGGAAAGACTTAGACAGACAGAGCATCTTTTCATAATTATTTTAGCTGTTATAGTTGGTCTTTTAGGTGGTTTTGGTGCAGTTGGAATCAGAGCACTTCTAAAATTTATATCCGATCTTTGCTTCGATGGAGGTACCACACTTCTGGAAAGTATATCCAATTCGCCTTGGTATATAGTGATTTTAGCGCCGGCTATAGGCGGATTGATAGTCGGTCCGTTAATTTATTATTTTGCACCTGAAGCAAAAGGTCATGGTGTTCCTGAAGTTATGCAGGCAGTAATAACAAGAGGAGGAGTTATCCGCCCGCGTGTCGCATTAATTAAAACTCTTGCCTCCTCAATTAGTATTGGTACGGGTGGTTCGGTTGGTCGTGAAGGTCCGATAATACAAATCGGCTCGAGCATCGGTTCATCTATCGGTCAATTATTAAACCTTTCTACACGAAGGCTTAAAACTCTTGTAGGCTGCGGAGCAGCAGCAGGTATAGCAGCTACGTTTAATGCCCCGATTGCCGGAGCGTTCTTTGCTGTCGAGATCATTCTTATGGATTTCACCGCCAAACAGTTAACTCCCATTGTTATCTCTTCTGTCATAGCAACAGTAATATCCCATCAATTGACTGGCAATTATCCCGCGTTTGAAGTGCCTGCATATAATCTTGTTAGTCCGCAGGAAATACTATTTTATGTCTTATTAGGCTTAATATGCGGTGTTATATCATATATATTCATCAAATCTCTATATTTCTTCGAAGATGTTTGGGATAAAAAATTTAATATCCATCCGATTTTCAAAGCCGGAATTGGAGGTGCCATTATTGGTTGTATAGGGATATTTTTCCCGCATGTAATGGGAGTTGGTTATGACACAATCACTCTGGCATTAGAAGGTAATTTACTTTGGAATATCGCGCTGCTGCTTATCTTTATCAAGATATTCGCTACTGTTACTACACTCGCTTCAGGCGGTTCCGGCGGTGTTTTTGCGCCCTCGCTTTTCATGGGCTCTATGGCTGGATTGGCATTCGGCAGTCTTGTTCATGGATTTTTTCCTAACGTGACTGCGGAAGCCGGTGCCTATGCTCTTGTAGCTATGGGAGGACTTGTTGCCGGAACAACCCGTGCACCAATCACAGCAATTATTATTGTCTTTGAAATGACAAAAGATTATAACATTATACTTCCGTTGATGATTGTATGCACAATCAGCATAGTCCTGGCTTCAAAAATGTCCCGCGAGTCAATCTATACTCTTAAGCTTTTGCTTAAAAATATTAAACTCAGGGATCGCGCTGAGATCAATCTTATGAAGTCAATTCATGTGAAGGATGTTTACACCAAAGATTTCGAACATGTAGAGGAAGATGCCGATTTCACTGAAATTGTACAAAAAGTTATGAGTAAAAAAATGCCTTTCATATCAGTTTGGAATCTGAAGGGCAACTTCATGGGTACTATTTCGATCGAGCAGATAAAAGAATATCTTTTTGATAAAGATTTACTCAAATATTTGTTAATAGCCGGCGATATAGCTGAAAGGAATATCGAAAGAGTTACCCCCTACAACAACTGCAAAGAAGCTCTTGACTACATGAACCGCTCCGACATCGACGGTCTTCCTGTAGTTGCAGCAGATAATCCTTCAAAACAGATTGGTATGATATGGCGCAAGGATATCTATGATGCTTATCATAAAGAGTTGCAGCACATGGACCTTACAACTGATCTCGCAACAAAGATCACACTTGAAGAAGGCGACAAGGAAGTACGCTTCCTTGAAGGTTATAAAGTTTCCGAAATTAAAGCGCCGGATTCCTTTGCAGGTAAATCCATCGGTGAACTTGCGATACGTGTAAGGTACGGTGTTGATGTTTTATCTATCAAATGTGATTCTCAGAGCGGCGATAGGATTAAGTGTGTTCCCTCTGCCGAGTATGTAATACAGCCCGGTGATGTCTTGATAGTTGCTGGTGAAGCGGAAAAGATCGAGCAGTTAAAGAATTTGAATTAATGCATTTTTTATTATCATATCTCATTAAAATTCAATAAGAAAAATCATTATTATTTGGTTTCCAAGGCTCGAGATTTGTAATATAAAATAAACTGCTTCTTTGTTCCTCAAAATGAATTTTATTAGAAACTAAACAAATATTTTTTTACAAATATTTTAAATTTATTTTTCTATTAAATTAATCTTAATTACAAATAAAATATGAATTTATTACCGGTGGTAACATGAAAGGTTCGACTATTCCCGAGATATTCTTAAATGTATGTGAACAATTGGGGGATACTAAACCCGCAATACTATATAAGAAACCGGGGGATAAGCAATTCAGAGAAATGAATTACAATGAACTGAGAGATAATGTCGAATGTCTTGCTACCGGGTTACTGGAACTTGGTATTCGCAGCAGTGACAGAGTTGGGATAGTATCTGAAAACAGATTAGAATGGATACTTATTGATTTAGCAGTAACCAGTTTAGGTGCTGTAGATGTGCCGATTTTCCCAACCCAAACTGCCAGCCAGGAAGAATATATCTTTAAGGATGCCTCTGTAACAGCAATAGTAGTATCCAACAATTACCAACTTAATAAAGTGATGGAATTTAAAGATAGGCTGCCGGAGTTAAGACATGTTATTGTTATGAATGAAGAATTCGATACGGATGATGTTTCGGTTAAATCCTTAAATGAAGTGATTAAAAGAGGAAGACAGTTGAAGATGCCCGGCGAACGCCGGAAAGAACTTGCTGAGAGAATTAAAAAAATAAACCCGGATGATCTTCTGACTATCATATACACCAGCGGAACAACCGGTAATCCCAAAGGCGTCATGCTAACCAACCGTAATATAATGCACAATGTCAATGCTGCCCACGAAATTCTGGACCATGATGAGAAAGACACTTTTTTATCTTTCCTGCCATTTTGTCATTCTTACGAGAGGGCGACCGGTTATTACTGCTGTTTGATGCATGGAGCCACTCTCGCTATTGCTGAATCTTTGGATACAGTTGCGGGTAATATTCTTGAAATTAAGCCAACACTTATGACCACCGTACCAAAACTTCTTGAGACCATTCGGAAGAAGATATACAACAATATTGAAAAAGAAAGTATATCAAAGAAGAAAATATTCCACTGGGCTGTGGATATTGGCAAGAAATATTCAGAGGCTAGAGAAAAAGGAAAGATTCCCTTTAGATTGAAGATGCAGCGTGCTACAGCAGACCGTCTGGTTTATTCCAAGATCAGAGAAAAAACGGGAGGCAAACTTAGATTTTTTGTCTCCGGTGGTGCTGCATTGCCTTTCGAGGTTGCTAAATTTTTTGATGCCGTCAATATCTTAGTGCTCGAAGGCTACGGCTTAACTGAATCTTCACCTGTCATCTCAGTTAACCGCACCGATGATTATGAAATTGGTACGGTAGGCAAACCGTTACCCGACGTTGAGGTTAAAATTGCCAATGACGGTGAGATACTCGCCCGTGGATCGAATATAATGAAAGGATACTGGAATGATGCTGAAGCCACTGAAAAAGCCATCGATGAAGAGGGATGGCTTTATACCGGCGATGTAGGCAGATTTACTGAAAAAGGTAATATTAAGATCACAGACCGAAAGAAACACATATTTGTGTCTTCCGGTGGAAAGAATATAGCCCCGCAGCCTATAGAGAATCTACTTCAACAAAGCAGATTTATTGAGCATGTGGTACTTATTGGTGATAGAAGAGAATACTGCACTGCCCTGTTAACTCCGAACTATGAGCAGCTTGGCGCTCTGGCTGATGACTTTGGGATTGCATACATGGATACTTCGGAATTGATAAATAATAAGAAAATTGTGGATCACGTAAAAAAAGATATAGATTATTTGCAGAAGGATCTTGCAAAATTTGAACGTGTGAGGCGCTTCAGGCTGTTGTCAATGCCTTTCAGCATTGAAAATGGTGAACTTAGCCCAAAACTAAGCATTAAACGACACGTAGTTGAGCGCAAATATACTGATTTTATAGAGCAGATGTATAAGATGTGATATATAAATATTTGTTAATAAAACATCCCATCTAACACTTTTGTAAGAACAGGAATCCCATAGGGTTATCAAAAACCACAGGTTAAATAAGAATCCGCCCCGCCCTCGCCACGCTAAAGTGTCGTTTCCGCTGAGCTACAACTGCGCTCGGTAACCCCTCAAAGAGGGAAATTCCGTCAGATGTAACATCTGACGGGACGTTCTGAGGCGAGTTTGCTGTTTTTGCCAAAAATGCAATTTTTGTATTGTTATTTTGCTCAATTTAAACTAAAATCAAAACTCATTTGTCACATATTAATAAATTGTAGTATAATAAATCACACCGGGCTCATATAGAAGCTTAGCTACCTCTTTAAAATACCTTGATTCTAAGGGAAAATTTCCTGACAAATTATAATTTATAGAAAATTCTTAGAAAATCGTTTATTTTGGATATATCATATCACATTTAACGGAGTTTGTATGGCAGATAAAAAAAAGATCCTGTGGATCGACGATGAAATAGAAATGCTAAAGCCGCACAAGATTTTGCTCGAGCAGCGCGGCTACGAAGTGGATACCGCTACCAACGGCGAAGATGCTATAGAAATGGTCCGCGATAAGCATTACGACCTGATTTTCCTCGATGAGATGATGGTAGGCATAAGCGGGCTGGAAACGCTGCCGTCGCTCAAAGAGATCGATTCATCGACGCCGGTGGTGATGGTCACTAAAAATGAAGCCGAAAGCCTTATGGAAGAAGCTATCGGCGGGAAGATCGATGACTATCTTACTAAGCCGGTAAATCCCGCACAAATACTCGCCGCCTGCAAGAAATTCCTCGAGTCGAAACGCATTGAAAGTGAAAGATTTACGCAGGATTACCTGCAGGGATTCAATGAAATATCGCGGCAGATGCTCGAGCCTCTTAGCTGGGAAGAATGGGAGGATATTTATAAAAAACTGGTGCACTGGCAGATGGATCTGGACCGGCTGGACAATGAAGGCTTGCAGCAGACTTTGCAGGATCAGTGGCGAAACGGGAATACGGAATTCTCAAAATTCGTGGAAAAAAATTATTACGATTGGGTGCATGAGCAGGATGAAGAAGCGCCGCTGCTGTCGCATCAACTCACAAGTAAACACCTGATGCCTCTGATTGAAGATGAAGGACCGACTTTTTTCTTTGTTATCGACTGCATGAGATATGATCAATGGCTTGTTATGGAAGACCTGCTGCGTCCGTATTATACATTCGAGACTGATTTTTATTCTTCGATACTGCCGACAGCTACGCCCTATGCGAGAAATGCAATTTTTTCAGGATTAATGCCAGCCGATATCAAGAAGCATTATCCGCAGTTCTGGGTAACCGAAATGGCTAACAGTGAAGAGCATAGGCTAAATGCCTACGAGAAAGACCTTTTCGAAACATGGATAGAGCGGAAACGACTGAAATTAAAGAATAAACCGAATTTCATAAAAATTTTTGAAACGGAATTCGGCAAAAAGATAGAAAAAGATATAAAGAAATTTGCCAGCAATGAAATAACATCCGTAGTGTTGAATGCGGTGGATATGATAGCCCATTCTCGCTCTGATTATGCAATTCTGAAAGAGATAGCGCCCGATGAATCAGCTTACCGGACGCTGACTCGCTCGTGGTTCCAGCATTCCAGTCTGTACAGTATGCTGAAGCAGCTCGCCGAAGTGAAGAATATAAAAATATTACTAACAACCGATCACGGCTCTATCCGATGTATGCGAGGCGTAAAGGTTTTCGGCGATAAAGAGACTTCCACCAATTTGCGGTATAAATTCGGAAAAAATGTGAAAGCCGACGACCGCTACGCCATGCAAATTTCCGACCCGGAAGAATATAAACTGCCGCATATGGGAATTACGGTTAATAATATTATTGCGAAGGAAGATTACTACTTCGTTTACCCGACAGATTACCACCACTACCTGCAAAAATACCGCGATAGCTTCCAGCATGGCGGAATTTCGATGGAAGAAATGATAATACCTGTTATAAGATTGAATCCGAGATAATTTCGAATTTATCGCTGCAAATGATACTTAACCGGTATTTGCATTTAAATATTCATAAATTAGCATAAACCAATATTTTGCAATAGAATAAACATATAGTAGAATAAATAGCTTAATCCTAAGAACTTAACCACCCCTTCTTTTCCCATCCTTAGTAAGGAGGGGAGTGAAGCCGAAGGCTTTACGGGGTGGTTTTCTGATTCTTTTAAAGGTACTATGTTCGTAAAAGTGAGGAGTTCTAAAGAAATATCCGTGATAAACAGAGGCTGCCCCAAAACGTCATTCCGGATGTAACGGAGTGATATGAAGAATACAGATTGCCCGTCAACACTGATTTTTCACTGCATTCATAATGACGCTCCCAATATTTTGGTTTATATTGCGACATCTTCTTTTTATTTTTTGTAATAAAATCCTGAAAATTTCGTAAATTTAATTTCGCTTTTACGAATTTATAAATAAAACGCATTATATGGTAACTGAGAAACATAGGACAAATACCGAAGAAGAGACAAACAATCTGGGTTTGAACTTCGCGGGGAAGCTGCGCAATGGCGATATTGTCGCTATCTACGGCGAGCTCGGCACGGGCAAAACCGAGTTCATCAAAGGTATTTGCTCGTATTTCCACGTGAAGGACATAGTCTCAAGTCCGACCTATACCCTTATCAATCAGTATATGGGCAAAAACGGCGCCACACAACTGCCTATATATCATATTGATCTTTACAGGGTGGAATCGGTCAAGGACCTCGAAGAAATTGGCTTCCAGGAATGCATGTTCGACGATCAGGGAATAAAACTTGTGGAATGGGCTGACAAAGCCAATGGATTCCTGCCGAAAAAGGGCTACCGCATTTTCATCGAGCAAAATGACGACGATGAAAATGAGCGGGCTTTTCGTATAGAAAAAATCGGATAAAAATATGCCATCCTATTAATTTAAATTATAATTCATTAAATTTGTCGCATGAACTAAATTGTTAACTACGTCATTAATTATATGACCGGTCAGCAAAAAAAAGCGACTATATTGACCTATTTAAAAAAGGGTTTCGACAGGTCCTCGCCACTGTTCGGAACCCGCCTTCTGCTGATTTTTGCATTGATGATCTCTGTCTTGTTCTTTCTGACCGGGCTTAACCAAAACTTAAGAATAGCACAGTTTTTCGGCATTATTTTTTTCATAAAATTGATGGAATTCGCTCTTTTCCATTCAGCGCTTAACCACCATATAAGGCAGCCGGAATCGACTTTTGACAATGGTTTTGGCAAATATGAATCGCTGTCCCGGTTAATTAAGTTGATTGTCTATTCAATTCTGCTAATACCAGCGGTCATTCTTATAATTAATCCAATTTATCATGATGTTAAGATAAATTTGGTCTATTTGCTGGTAATTTGTTTTATTGGATTTCTCGGACTGAACAGGCTGGCTTATTTGCAGAATAGGACAGCAGTTAAGTTCAAACTCAATCTTCTTTCCTACAATTCGGGAAAAATAAGAAGGGACAGTGAGATATTCTTCATTCTGCCGGTTTTGTTTCTTGGAATATTTATTATCAAAGAGAATATTAATAATGAAATAGCTGCGCAGATTGATAATTTTGCCTCGATGGGACTTATGCTGCTATATTTGTACAAACCTATAATTAAAGCAAAAAGTTCGTTTAATAATTTGCTTGACAAAACCGTTCCCGAAAGCCTGCAATTCGATATTCTGGCAACTGTCGCCGAGAATTTCGATAAAATATGCGAATACAAGCGGGTGATAATCAGCAGGACCGGCAGCGCTGCCTTTGTTACTATAGAAGTGATCCTGCCTTATGATTTTACGCTTGAGGAAAAGTACAATCTTGAAAAAGAACTGAAGCGGAAGCTGCGCGAGACATATAAATCCATTATTTTCAGAATTTATGCGCTGCCTTGTGATAAGGGCTGCACTGATCCGGAACAGTACAACTGCCCGATCCGTGCACGGAGAAAAGGAAAATCTTCCGCCGGATAAATAATTTCGGCAAAAATTGAAAAATTTTTATATTGTTGATATTTTTAATGAAGAATTGAAATAAAAGAATGGAAGAACCTAAAGATACCAGATTGAGTTCGCCCGAAAAGATGACCGATGACGAATTGGAAGCAACGCTTCGACCACTGAATTTTGACGATTTCACAGGTCAGAAAAAAATTGTAGAAAACCTTAGGGTGTTCACCGCAGCGGCGCAGCAAAGAGGCGAATCGCTGGATCATGTGCTGCTGACCGGTCCGCCGGGACTCGGCAAGACCACCCTCAGCTATATCATAGCCCGCGAGATGAAGACGAATATAAAGATCACATCCGGTCCGGTGCTGGAAAAACCGGGGGATTTGGCGGGAATGCTTACAAATCTGGAAAAGGGTGAAGTGCTGTTCATAGATGAAATACACCGGCTGACGCCCGTCGTGGAGGAGTATCTCTACTCTGCGATGGAAGAGTACCGGCTGGATATTATGATCGATTCCGGTCCTTCGGCACGGACTATACAGATAAAGCTGCCAAATTTCACTCTAATCGGCGCTACCACGCGTGCCGGTCTGTTGACGGCGCCGCTTCGATCGCGTTTCGGCGTGATGAACCGCCTCGATTATTACAATAATAATGATTTGAAAAAAATTGTCGATCGTTCTGCGAAGCTGCTGAATGTGCCCATTGATAGTGATGGCTCGGAAGAGATCGCTTCCCGTTCCCGCGGCACGCCGAGAATCGCTAACCGGCTGCTGCGCCGGACTCGTGATTTTGCTCAAGTCAAAGGTGACGGCAATATCACAAGAGAGATATCGAAAATGGCTCTGTCAGCGCTCGAAGTCGATGAATTCGGCTTGGATGAGATGGATAAGAGGATTATCGACACTATCATCACGAAATTCAACGGCGGACCGGTAGGAATTAACACGGTAGCCGTAGCTGTCGGCGAAGAGCCGGGGACAATCGAGGAAGTCTATGAGCCCTTCCTTATCCAGCACGGCTTCATCCAGCGTACGCCGAGGGGAAGAATGGCTGCAAAACTGGCTTATGACCATTTCGGGTATAAAAAGCGGGGACAGGATCAGAGTCTGTTTTGATATTTCAAAAATATTCTAATAGCATCATTGCAAACAGCAGAAAAGCAATCCCGAAATACAAAAGATTGCTTTGCTTCGCTCTCAATGACATTTTATAGCTTTTTTCCCAAACTAAATTATTGTAATTTATCTGTCCAAAACTTCGTTATAATAAGAAATATGTTCAGGATCAAGGTATTTTAATTCTTTAAAGATGGCAGCTTCATCATCGTGACCTTTAAAAATATCCGCTAATTCCTTATGTTTGGCATTAAAGAAGAATTGAAGCAGGGCGCTTGGTCCCATCAATTTATCATCCTTGAAGCGAACCATATCGTCTACCACAGAACGTAATCCCTGAACAGCCTTTTCTTTTTCGAAAGCCATTAGGTCAAGCCCGTCATAATAATATGCAAAGAATAGTTTTCTCAAGGGTTCAAAGCGCATATCGGTAAGTTCTCTGACCAGATTATAACGAGTGAAAGCTCCCATTTGAGTGCGAACGCTGTAGCCTTCGGCATCTTTTGCATTTCCCAGACGTACAATTTCTTTAGCTGTTTCGTACATTGGAGCACCCTGAAGTTCTCCGTAAGTGTCAAGATCCATTCCAATGATCACCAGCATATAAAAATCGAGGAGGCTTGTAAATTCATGAAATCGCCTGGGATTATAAGATAGATTAGCAAAACGGGAATATTCGAACGACCATTTGTCGTCAACAGTTCTGACATTGATAGAAGAGGCTGCCTCAGGTCCGTCCAACACTCTTTTTGATACGATAAAAAGTCTTGCGGAATAGCTGCCGCCTCCGCCGCCTTGTAGATATATGGAGACCTCGACTTCAATTTTCGGACCTTCCCACTCCATATCCGTAAATTTTTGATTGTCGAGATAGTCTTCGACATCACTTTCCATTGTTGACACGTTCACACGAGCTTCCTGAGTAAGCTGTTCCATGTTAACAGTGACGTTGGCATCAATTTCCTGGGCTTTCAGTGGAGTGAATAGAGCTGCTAATCCGATGAATAATGCAAAGATAATTGTGCTTCTTTTCATATTTCCAACCATTTTTTAGCGATATTTTTATTATTAATTATTTGACGCATCGATGAAAAAAATAATGCAAGATAAAATTCTGGTAACAATTTAAGAAAAATTATTTTTTTCAATTAAAAATTTTTATATTAGTGAAATAGTATGTGAAATGATTTCTTGTTGGGAGTTTTTTGAAAATGAGAAAATTCTTGCTTATTTCGATTCTATTGTTGGTAGTCTGTAACTTTAAGCTATTCTCCCAGGTTTCCGGAATTTCTATGTTCAATGCAGTGCCAGGTTCCGCAGGCAAATCTAACGTAGCAGATGTAAAATACCCCGTAAATCCGGCGCGAGTTTCAACCAATGAATCTCACTCCATTTATTTAGAGTCAGCTCCTTCAAAATTTGGAATGAAAGAGCTTACACCGGTAATGGCTTTCTACAGAAGTAAAATCGTAGAACGTGTATATATTGGCGGGGCTCTCGCAGGACTGGGTAACGAGCTATATAGTGAATTTGGCGGGGCTGTGGTTTCCGCACTTCAGCTGGGCGAAATGTTCACTTTCGGCGTTTCTCTGGAGGCTAACAGGATCGATATTCAAAATTATGGTTCCGATAATATTGTTAAAATAAATTTGGGTGGTTTGATTGAATTATCTGACTATCTAACGGCAGGTTTTGCTTTCCTGAATGCCAATCATGGAAGATATGAAGGCGGAGGAAAAACAGCTCTCCAAACCGGCATTTTTGGCTTTGGCATTGAAGCTGCGGAAGAATTATGTTTTGACATTAACGGAATTATACGAATGAACAGAAACACAGGATTTTCTATAGCCGGGAAGTATGCTTTTCAGGATATTGGAGCTGTTAGGATCGCTTATCTGACCAATCCTCAGACAGTTGAAGGCGGGGTTAATATTAATACATTCGATTTTCTTGACATCCATGCTTCGTTGCAGCATCACCACAGGCTTGGGTTCAGTCAGTATTTTGGTGTATCAATTTTCTGGTAAATAATTTTTGAAACATATATTATTTTGAAATGCCTGTTAAAAAATTTAATTGTCTCTTGTTAGTACTTTTGATACCTGGATTATCAATATCTGTTTGTTACGGACAAAGCGGAGATGAAAGAATCGAGGAGCTATTTGACATCCTGCCCGAGGCAGTCTCAGAGGACGCACTGGAGGAATCTGAAATTATCCCTGCTCTGGATATAATTGAATATTACCGGCAGCATCCTATAGTGCTTACTGAAACAACTGCAGATGTTCTCTCTGAACTGCCTTTATTTGACTATGTAAGTTCTCTTGAAATAATAGATTTAGTGCAGTTGTCAGGTAAAAGAGATTATGATTTTCTGGAAGATTCCTTGCAATTGTCTGAAAATCAGATTTATATCCTGAGCGAATGCAGTATCATGGAGAGAAATTATGATGAAGAACGCCCAAATAGAGGCAAAGTAGCTGTAAGGATTAGAAATAAAAGATTATTTGAGGATGTCAAGGGTTTTAGAGATGACAAGTTTCAAGGCTCGCCCCTTGATCTTTATCATAGAACTACTTACAGCAACAGTTTCTTTACAGTGGGACTGTTGACAGGCAAGGATGCCGGAGAAAAATCCCTGAGTGACTTTTACAGTGGATATATGGACTTTAATCTTAAGAATACCAGAGTAATATTGGGAGATTACTATCCTTCCGTTGGAACCGGGAATATTCTCTGGCGATCATTTGGTTTCAGGAAAGGTATTGAAGTTATTTCACCGGCGGTGCAGTTAGGTTCGGGTATAAAACCGTACAGGTCATCGATTGAAGCCAACTTCTTCCGCGGGGGGACATTAGCTCACAAGATTAATCTTGGTTCAGGACATTTAAGATCAACTTTCTGGCTTTCCAAACAAAAGCGTTCTGCAAATATTGATACTTCGGGCAATATCGCAATGTCACTTGATAATAGCGGTTTTCACAGAACTGAGAATGAAATCGATAAGAAAGATCGACTGAATGAAAATATCTATGGAGGCAATTTGGAATATTTCTCCGAAACATTCGCTATAGGTATTACCGGTTTATATCTGTCTTATGATAAAATCATTAAAAGCTCTGCAAAAACAGCTTTTCGAGGAAAAAACGGAATAATTGGCTCATTTTACGGTTCAGCGAATTTTCCATGGGCAAGGATGATATCGGAGATAAGCAGGGATGGCAATGGAAATCCTGGCTTCAGGACAGGTCTACAACGTAAAACTGATGAATATGATATTGCACTCGGATATCGAAATTTTTCGAAGGATTTTCGTTCGCCGTTCGGGCATAATTTCGGGGAGAGTTCTGCTCCTGCAAATGAAACCGGCTTTTATGCAGGTTTCAGATGGAAAGGAACTAATAGACTGCGTATCAATACCTACGTTGACTATTACAAAACGCATACAGCAACTTACTATGTGCCGGTCCCGGTAAATGGAATCGATTTGTTTTCTGAGGCTGACTATAACTTTGGAAGCGGGACGCGCGTTATCTGCAGACTGAGATACGAAGATAAGCTTGATTCTTATACCGATTATAATCTAAACAAGAAAATTGTATTCCCGGGCAATAGGCATTCAATCAGATTTGAAGTTAAGCATAGAATTAACGAGAGAATGAAGACAAGGATGAGATTTGAGGGAGCTAATGTTTCCTTTGATGGAAAAAAGCCCAAAGAGTCCGGTATGGCTGGTTTTGTGGACTTTTCGATTATGCTCAACAAATTCATGGATTTCAATTGTAGAATTTCATTTTTTTCAACGGACAGCTATAGCTTTGCTATCTGGCAGTACGAATATGCCATGCCCGGCTATATGACAGTAAAGCCATTATATGGAGAAGGAATGAGAAGTATTATCTCCTATAAATTCAATATTTTCAAAAAATTGAACTTGCGGATCAGATACGCTTTTGAACGGAAAAATAATAGGGATTCCATGGGCAGCGGTCTGAATGAATTAAATAAAAACTACAGCAAGATGCTATTACTGCAGCTTGATTTCGTATATTAATGAATAGTTAACTCTCTTGACTTTGACACTTAAAATAAGTAAGTGATTGATATATAAAGGACTCCGGAAGCCGCTTTTTCCCGCTACAAGTGGGTTAAACTTCCGGTATGTATTGACTTAGTGCTTTACTTTCCGTAAAATCAGGTATCCTCTTTAGTTTTAAAATGCTCAATATCTTCTTCATTATATCTGTCAGATTAGATCTCAGATAAAATTCCTCACCTTCTTTTTCTATTAAACTTAACTGCATCTTGCTTAGTTGTTTCGCATCTGCTCATCACTTAGATTTAATCCGGATTTTGCATTAGAATAAATAGCTGTCAGAATAAATAGCCTAATTCTAAGGACTTAATCGCCCCTTCTTTTCCGAGGGTGACCCAAAAGTAAGAGTTTGTCATTCCTGCGAATGTCTTTAGATCCTGCTTTAGCAGGGCAGGAATACGAGGAATACCGGATTCCCCGCTAAAGCGTAGTTTCCGCTGAGCTGCAACTTCGCTCGGGCATCCCTCAAAGAGGGGAATTCCGTCAGATGTAATATCTGGCGGGACGTTCTGAGGCGGGTTAGCTGTTTTTTGCCACAAAAGCAATTTTGTATTTTGGATACGGGATAATTTATACAGGCAACACAATGATTACATCCGTCCTAATTGAGTTTTAAATATGTATTAAATTCGTAATGTTTGCCGTGTGTATAAATAAACACTCAATATTAACGAGGGTATGAAATGGCGAAAATAGCAATAATAGACGATGACCCGGACATTGTAGAAGCTGCAACACTTTTACTTGAATCGAATAACTACAATGTAGTGTCAGCATCAGATGTCGAGGAAGGATTGAGCCTGATCGAAAATGAAGATCCAGACCTGATACTTCTCGATGTCATGATGAATGAACCTGACGACGGATTTTACATGGCTAATAAGCTCAGAAAGAAAGGCTGTGAAAAGCCAATATTGCTTTTGACATCTGTTTCGATGGTAACAGGTTATAGCTATGATAAAGGCTCCGCTCTTCCGGTGAATGAATTTTTGGAAAAACCTATTTCACCTGATTTGCTGCTGGAAAAGGTCAATTATTATCTGTCAGGATCGGGAGGAGAATGAAATGCTTGTAACTGAAAAAAATGAACTTACTGCTGAAATTGAACATTATGTAGATAGATTCGGTAATGACAGAAGCGCTCTTCTGCTTATTCTTCAGAATATACAAGAACAGCACGGACACATTTCCGATTACGCACAGCAGGAAATTGCCCGGCTGCTGGATATCCATCCTGTGGAAGTCTATGGCGTCATTACATTTTACAGTTTTTTAAGACATGCTGAAGAAGGCAAGTATAAAGTCCGATTGTGCCGGACGATTTCCTGCGATATGGTCGGCAAGGAAGCCGTTGCTAATGCAGTAGAACGTGAACTGGGAATTAAATTCGGCGAGACTACGCCGGATAAAAAGTTCACCCTGGAATATATTAATTGCATGGGAATGTGCGATCAGGGACCGGCAATGCTGATAAATGAAGATGTTTTTACGCATCTGACACCGCATAAAGTTGTAGATATTCTTAACGAATATAAGTAGGAGAAAGAAATGCCCATATTAAATAAACCGGTAATATTCAACGGAGACAATAATACTGATATTTTGGATAAAGCATTAAAGATGCCTCTGTCGGATATTATCATGGAGATCAGGGAATCCGGATTAAAAGGCAGGGGCGGTGCCGGTTTTCCGACCGGGACTAAATGGATGTTAGCCGCCGCAGCCAAATCCGACAAGAAATATGTTATATGCAATGCCGATGAAGGCGAGCCGGGCACTTTTAAAGACAGAGTTCTGCTCGATGAGTTCACCGATCTGGTTTTGCAGGGGATGGTCATCGCAGGCTATGCGATAGAAGCTGATAAGGGATATATATACCTTCGCGGAGAGTATAATTATCTGAGAAATAAGCTCGAAAAAGCCCTTGACCGGATGCGGCAGGAAAATCGGCTCGGTATCAATATTCTTGGTACCGGATTCAATTTTGATATTGAGATTAGAATGGGTTCCGGCGCCTATGTTTGCGGGGAGGAATCCGCCCTGATAGAGTCACTGGAAGGACATAGAGGTGAGCCTCGCAACAGACCGCCATTCCCCGTAAATACAGGATTAAACGGAAATCCAACTATTGTCAATAATGTGGAAACCTTCGCCACAGCGCCGATAATCATTAACAGGGGCGCAGAGTGGTATTCGCAGATTGGTACAAGTAAATCAAAGGGCACCAAACTGCTTTCGGTATCAGGTGATTGCGCCTATCCCGGCGTTTACGAACTGTCATTCGGAACAACAATTAAAGAACTGCTCGAGCTTGTCGGCGCTGAAGATACAAAAGCCGTTCAGATTGGCGGCGCCGCGGGCGTTTGCATTCCGATAAGCGAATTTGAAAGAAATATCTCTTTCGAAGACCTTTCAACTGGCGGTTCAGTCATAGTTTTTAATAAGGACAGAGACATGCTGAAAGTTCTGAAAAACTTCATGGAATTTTTTGTTGAAGAGTCCTGCGGTCAATGTACACCCTGCCGTATAGGCAATGTAAAACTGTTGGAAGGTGTAGAGAAGATCGAAAAAGGTGAATGCTCAATTTCATACGTAAAAGAATTGATAGAATTGGGTAAAACGATGCAGTTGTCATCCAAATGCGGATTGGGACAGTCCAGTCCGAATCCTTTTATTGCGATAGTAACTCATTTTGAAACGGAAATTTTTTCACATTGAAAACGGCATAAATCATGGATAAAAAATCGACATCAAGAGCGCCAGTCAGCCAGCGTAGAATAGAAGTAAAGAAGCCTGAAGCCAACAATATCGGTTCTCAGGTAGAAATAAAAATAAATGGGCAGCCATTCAAGGTGCCTCTGGGAACGACTATCCTGGAAGCATGCAGGATGAACAGTATTCACATCCCCACTCTTTGCTATCACGAGGATCTGTGTATAGCAGGTGCATGCAGGGTATGCGTGGTGGAAGTGGAAGGCATGCGAACTTTACAGGCTTCGTGCGCTTTTCCGATAACAAATAAAATAAATATACTGACCACTTCCCAGAAGGTCAGGAAAGCCCGAAGACACATTCTGGACTTGCTTCTCAGCGAACATTACGGCGAATGTTATTCATGCCACAGAAATAACAACTGCGAACTGCAATCCCTCGCAAAAGAGTATGGAGTGGACTTTTACAGGTTCGGTCATAAAGAAGATAGGGATTATGAGATCGACCGTTCCAGCTATGCGGTGATTCGCGACATGGATAAATGTATATTATGCAAGAGATGCGTGCGGACTTGTATCGATCTTCAGGAAGTCGGCGTGTTGGAAGCCGCTTACAGAGGTAATCAAACCAAAATATCGACTTTTCTGGATAAACCGCTTGCGGATGTAATTTGCATTACCTGCGGACAGTGCATAAATCGCTGTCCTACGGCGGCTCTGAAGGCGAACGATCCCTCGGATGAAATCTGGCGGGCTATCGACGATCCGAAAAAGCATGTGATCATTCAAACGGCGCCATCGCCAAGGGCTGCCATTGGGGAAGAGTTCGGACTGCCCGCGGGTACATCCCTAACCGGCGAGTTGAATTCTGCGCTGCGGATGGTTGGCTTTGATATGGTGTTCGACACTAACTTCACTGCTGACCTGACAATCATGGAAGAGGGAACCGAGCTTCTGCACAGGTTGAAAAGTAAAATAGTCGATAATGAAGATGTCAAACTTCCGCAATTTACCTCATGTTCACCCGGTTGGATAAAATTCATAGAACATTTCTATCCGGAACATCTCGATTATTTATCCACCTGTAAATCACCGCAGCAGATGTTTGGCGCTGTCATCAAAACATTTTACGCCCGTGAACAGGGGATAGATCCGGCAGATATAGTAACAGTGGCGCTGATGCCGTGTTCCGCGAAGAAATTCGAGTGCAACAGACCCGAGATGAACGCTTCCGGCTACAAGGATGTAAATTACGGCTTGACCACCAGAGAAATGGCTCAAATGATCAGGGAAGCCGGCATCCGCCTGCAGGAACTGCCGAAATCCAATTTCGACGAGCCTTTCGGCGATGCCTCGGGCGCAGGATTGATATTCGGCGCAACTGGCGGCGTGATGGAAGCGGCTCTTCGTACAACTTATGAAATTGTAACCGGCAGACCGGTGCCTTTCGATAATCTTGATATTACCCCCTGCCGCGGCTTTGACGGGGTAAGGGAATCTTCCGTTATGCTTGAAAATGTTAAGCCGGAATGGAAATTTCTGGAAGGTGTAGAGCTGAAGTTCATGATAGCTCACGGCACGGCAAATGCCAAAAAAGTGATGGAACTGTTCAGAGCCGGCAAGCTCGATGATGTTCATTTCATTGAAATAATGGGCTGTCCGGGCGGATGTCTTGGCGGCGGCGGTCAGCCGATACCAACTTCGCCCGAGATAAGAAGATTGAGAGCGCAGGCGATATATAATGAGGATCACGAATTGACGGTAAGAAAATCTCATGAGAATCCCCATATCAAGTACATATACGAGAACTTTTTGACAGACGGACCCTGCGGGCATAAATCGCATGAACTTCTTCACACTCATTATGTCAAAAGGGGAAGATTTATTGCTTAGAAATATATTGAATTATTATTATATTCAATATATTCAATTTTGAAAATTGTTCGGTAAGTGAACTAAATGTTTGGTGATTTCTTCAAATTAATACCGGAACGCGTTCAATTCGAGCAGTTCTGGTTTGAGATCAGGAAAAGGAACAAATGGCTGATCTATCTTCGCTATGGGGCTTTCCTGCTTCTTACATCGTTGATCATCGGCATTTTGATATTGGAAAGTATTTACGAAAATTTTCACGTAAGTACTTTCCCACTCTGGATAATTGCTTTTTCGATATTAATATATAATCTTATTTTTCATGGAATCTGGAACTATCTTGCTAAAAAGCGCAGCTGGATAAATGCAAAACATGTGGATATCCACCGGAAAGGTTTCCGCAGTATGCATTTTTCCATGATACAGATTTTGACAGATTTCATGGCGCTGATGCTGTTCATTTATTTCACCGGCGGGGTCGAGACGCCGCTGTATGTGATGTTCATTTTCCATGTTATAATAGGCAGTCTGTTCCTGCCGGGTCCGATAATGTTTCTTATAATTACAATTACCTTAGCGACTACAATTGTCGGCTCGATACTGGAATTGAGCGGCAGTATCCCTCATCACTCGATAGCCGGATTACTCGATCAGCAGCTTTATACCAATGAAGCATATCTTATCGTATTTTTCACAATTTTCGGAATTGCTCTGTATTTGAGCATATACCTCGCAAATTCCATTGCGATGAGGCTTTACAGCAGGGAACGCGCATTGACAGACGCATACAAACAACTTGAAGATGCCGAGAAAACCAAATCGAAATATGTAATGTCGGTCGTACATGATCTGAAAACGCCTGTATCAGCAGTTTTGACATATTTAAATATGATATTGGGCGGCAATCTGGGTGAAATAAAGGATGTATTCGTCAAGCCGCTCGAGCGTTCGCAGGCTCGCTTGAAAGGGGCTATAAATATCATAAATGATATTCTCTATATATCTCAGTTGAAGCTTGAATCAGAACCTAAAGACATAACTGACATAGATTTACATGAGCTGATAGAAGAAATATATTCCGAATTCAGTGTTATAGCCAATTCTAAGAATATTGATTATTCGTTCGAACCCTTTCAGCAGGGTATCATAATAAAAGGGGACAGGCGGCAGCTTAAATTGGCAATATCGAACCTGGTGTCAAATGCAGTCAAATATGTACGTGAAAACGGAAAGATAGAGGTAACTACCGAATCAAATAATAAAAATATAGTGATTTCCATTGCCGATACAGGGATTGGCATTCCCCCGCAGGAAAAAGATAAAATATTCAACGATTTTTACCGCTCAACCATTTCCAAGAAGTCGGGCATTGAAGGCACGGGCTTGGGAATGTCCATAGTTACGGAAGTCATCCGGCATTTAAACGGGAAAATCGAGATAGACTCGCCTTCCCGGCTGAAAATATCCGATGAATTACCCGGTTCCGAATTCCGATTAATTATTCCTAAAGTATGAAGAAAGAGGACAAATATGCGGCAAATTGCTGATAAGATAAATGAAGTTAATCCGAAGATCAGAAAACCATCTTCTGATGTATCAGTCGATAAAACGATAATTGACGAAAAATCAATATATGCGTCAATAGTTGACAATATCTACCCCGGCGAGAAACAAATTGATGACATTCTCGACAAGGCATCAGAGCTAAAAGGGCTGGACGATCAGGAAGCTGCGGCTCTTTTGAATATAAGGGATGAAGAGCATTACGAGAAGCTGCTTGCAGCTGCCAATAAGATAAAAGACGAAATTTACGGCAACAGACTGGTGCTGTTCGCGCCGCTGTACGCAGCGAATTTTTGCGCAAATAACTGCCTGTATTGCGCCTTCAGAACCGGCAACAAATACATAAACCGAACAAGTCTTTCAACTGAAGAGATCGCTCAGGAAACTAAAGCCATTCTTGAGCAGGGACATAAACGAATCTTGCTTCTCACCGGCGAACACTCGGAAAAATCGCGCCTTGACAGCTTGATAAAGGCGATTGAGACTATCTATTCAGTGAGAGATTCCAAAGGGAATAGTATTCGAAGAATTAATGTTGAGATAGCGCCGCTGAGCGATGAAAATTTCCGTGAACTGAGCAAGCTTCAAATTGGCACTTACACTGTATTCCAGGAAACTTATCACAGGGAGACTTATGAAAAAGCGCACATTGGCGGTCCTAAATCCGATTTCGACTGGCGGCTAAATGTTATGAACAGAGCGCTGGAAAACGGATTGAATGATCTTGGCATAGGCGTGTTGTACGGTTTGTACGATTATCGTTTTGAAACTCTGGCAATGATCAGGCATGCGAAATATATGGATCAGGTTTATGGGGTTGGACCTCATACAATTTCGATTCCAAGGCTTCAACCTGCGAAAAATGCCCCTGCTTCCTATTGGACACGGCACGCTGTGTCAGACCATGACTTCAAAAAGCTGACAGCAGTCCTGAGATGCGCCGTCCCATACACCGGAATGATACTGTCAACCCGCGAAAAACCGGAACTGCGCTCGGAAATATTCAATCTCGGCGTATCACAGATCAGCGCCGGTTCGATAAATGAGCCGGGCGGATACAAACATCATACTGAAAAAAGTAACAGCAAGGGGCAATTCTCGCTAAATGACAGCAGAACTACCGGCGAAGTCATTAATGATGTCATAAAGAGGGGATTCATTCCCTCATTTTGTACGGCTTGCTATAGGCTTGGCAGAGTGGGCGAAGATTTCATGGATTTAGCAAAACCGGGCTTGATAAAGCTGCACTGCCTGCCCAACGGCATTACGACTCTGAAAGAATATCTTGAAGACTATGCCGACGATGATACAAAACGCGCTGGCGAAGAGCTCATCAAGAAGGAATTGCAAAACATCCCAAGCGATAAAAGAAGAAAAAAAGTCGAAGAATATCTGGAAAGAATCGAGAAGGGCGAGAGAGACCTGTATTTTTAAAAATTTTTTCTTAATCAGAGATGGGAAATGACCCAAATCGAAGAAATATTGGAAAAGGATGATTTCACAAGAGATGATATAGTAAAACTATTATCTCTTGAATACTTTGATGAAATTGAAATACTTAAGCGCCGCGCAAATAAAGCGCTAAAGAAATATGTCGGAAATAAGATATTTCTTCGCGGGATAATTGAATTTTCCAATATATGCCGCTGTAATTGCTGCTACTGCGGCATCAGAGCAGGCAATAAGCATGTAAAGAGATTCCTGCTATCGCAGGAAGAGATAGCAGGGCTGGCAAAGGCAGCAGCAGAAGAAGGCTACGGGTCGATTGTACTGCAATCGGGGGAAGTCAATGAGCCGGAATTTGTCGATTTTGCAGCAGATACTGTGAAAAACATAAAAAGTGCAACAATATCGGAAAAATTGCCGGAAGGCATGGGAATTACGCTCTCGATTGGTGAGCAGAGCTATGAATCTTATGAAAAACTATTCGAAGCCGGCGCCCATCGATTTTTGCTGAGGATTGAAACCAGTAATGAAGAACTATTCCGGAAAATTCATCCACCTTCACAAAAGTATTCTTCAAGAGTCCAAAAATTAAAATTTCTTAGAGATATTGGCTTTCAGGTTGGGACAGGTGTAATGATCGGTATTCCGGGACAGACTGTTGAGCATCTGGCAGATGATATCCTCTTTTTCAAGGATAATGATATTGATATGATCGGCATGGGTCCTTTCCTCATCCATGAACACACCCCCATGAGCAGCAACCAGATTGAATGGAATAAAAACCGGGAAAATATAGCATCATTGTCATTGAAAATGCTTGCTGTCACAAGACTTGTTCTAAAGGATGTGAACATTGCGTCAACGACTGCGCTGGATTTCCTCATGGCTAATGGCAGACAAAGGGGGCTCAGCTACGGCGCCAATGTCATGATGCCGACCCTGACACCTCGCTATTTTAAAGTAAATTACAGATTATATGACCCGATCGAGCAAATACCGGAAGATTTCAATCTCGATGAATTTGCTGAAAATATGGCTGAGCTTTACGGACGGCGGGTAGTTATTAACGAGTGGGGCGATTCGCCGCATTATTTCAATAGGATCAAAAACGGACAGACGGCAGTATGAACAAGACACCAAGATCGCTGCGCCTGCAGATAGGCATTTTCGGACGGACTAACACAGGTAAGTCCAGCTTCCTGAATTGCGTAGTGAATCAGGATGCCGCCCTGACTTCGGAAATTCCCGGCACTACCACGGATGTTGTCGAGAAATCTATGGAATTGCTGCCGATAGGACCGGTTACTTTCCTCGACACAGCCGGATTGAATGACACGACTGAACTGTCGAAGGGTAGATTGTCCAAAACTATGGCTATACTTGATCGCGCGGATATAGCTGTTCTGATTATCGAGCCGGATACGTGGACAGAATTCGAGGAAAATCTTGTAAACCTGTTTACTGAAAGAAAAATTCCATATACAATTATTATAAATAAAACCGATCTTGCAACTACCAGTGATGATTTTATCAGAAAACTTGAGGATTTAAGTGCTCAATTTCTTCATTTTTCATCTATATCAGAAAATAGTAATGAGCAAATAGAAAAGTTTAAGAAACTAATAGCCGGTATTCTGCCAGAGGGATTTTCTGTCCAACAGCCGTTGATTGGTGATCTGCTTCCGCCGGGTGGATTATGTGTGATGATTGTCCCTATCGACAAAGAAGCCCCTAAAGGCAGACTAATCATGCCGCAGGTGCAGGCTTTGCGGGATACATTGGATTCCAACGCTATGTCGCTTGTGGTAAAGGAAAACGAATATCTTACTGCATTGCAAAAACTTAAGGACAAGCCCGACCTTGTGGTATGCGATTCTCAGGTTGTGGACAGGATGGTTCGTGAGACGCCGCCGGATGTGCCGTGTACGACATTTTCAATACTATTCTGCAGGTATAAGGGCGATCTCGAGGAAGAACTGCGCGGCTTAAAAGCTATTGATAATCTGCAGCCCGGCGACAAGGTATTGATCGCCGAAGCCTGCTCGCACCATCCCAACGAAGATGATATCGGCAGAGTGAAGATTCCAACCTGGCTGAGAAAATATCTGGGATTCCAAATCAATATCAATGTATTTTCGGGACGCGATTATCCCGAAGATCTTTCTCAATACAAACTGATAATCCACTGCGGCGCGTGCATGCTGACCCGCAATGAGAAGCTCATCAGAATTGACAAAGCCAGGAAAGCCGGCGTTCCAATAACAAATTACGGACTTTTGATCTCAAAAATGAAAGGTGTGCTGGAGAGAGTGTTATCGCCGTTTAAGCCAGATGCTTAGAGACCTTTTATCCTGTAAAAAAAATTTATTAGAAATTTGAATTTACTGTAAACTTATGTAACAAAGTGCTTTAGCACTTTGCAAATGGTCTGAAAAACTTAGAATTAGCAGCAAGCTAAAGTTTGCTGCTGCAATTGTTTCCAAAAATTTATATCGTATAATGCAATATCCCATATAACTCTTTTGTAAGCACAGTTCTCCCATAGGGTTATCAAAAACCAAGGGTTAAATTCTTAGGGTTAAGTTATTTATGCTGATATAATTTTGTTCAAATGCAAAATTTAGATTTAACCAAATGTTTGTCGGAAGTCAATGCCGTATTTAAAGAAATTATGATTGATAAGTAAGTAAAATCAAAATATTTTTCTAATTTGCGAATTGTTAAGATAAAATTACTGAAAATATTACTATGTAACTTATTTACGGTTCAATAGTCTATCAAAGAGATAATTAGATCTTAACCGAAATTCAATGAATAAGCATTTTTTATTGAAAAATTTCTTAAAATAGGGACAAATAATGAGATTTACAGCGGCTTTGATCATCTTTCTTGCATTAGTGATATTTGAAGCAGATTCGGCAGGACTTTACCATTCTTACATAGTTAAAACGAAATCCGAAAATAAGCCGGCAATTAATTCGGCAGCCGTAGATAAAATATTTCAGGGAAATTCCTTTCCTGTGAAAGAGAAGAATCGTAATAAAGTTCTTTCAGACGCACAATTAGAGAAACTCAAAAATTTGAAAAATTATTACGTTGTTGAAACAGACAACAATCCCGGTATATTGAATAAACTAGAAAATGACACTAATATCATTGAGATATTTCCGAATCATTTGTTTTCTATTGAAAATAATCCAAATGACCCAAAATTCGGTGAACAATGGTCACTGAAATCGATAAATGTAAATAATGCATGGGATATAGCTACGGGCAATGATATTTTGATCGGCGTAATTGATACCGGAATCGATTACGATCATGAAGACCTCAAAAATCAACTTTGGATCAACCCCGATGAAGATATAAATGGTAACGGCACATTTGAACCATGGTCTTCGGAAGAAGAACGAGATGGAGTCACCGGAGATTTTAACGGAATCGACGAGGATGGCAACGGATTTGTAGACGATGTGATAGGCTTTGATTTTGTGGATCAGTTAATTACAAATGTTGGAGACGCTGCAAATCCTGATCCCGATCCAGCAGATGAACAGGGGCATGGAACGAAAGTTTCCGGCATAATAGCTGCTGAACATAACAATAATACCGGAATAACAGGTATTGCTTACGATTCAAAAATTGTATCTCTCAGGGCTTTCGATTTCAATGGCACAGGCGAGTCTGATGACATTGCACGCGCAATAGTTTATGCAGCTTTAAATGGAGTACAGGTTCTTAACTTCAGTTTTGGTGAGCCATACGATTCTCCTCTCATTCGCGATGCAGTGCGTTTTGCTTATTCAATGGGCTGTACTATGCTGGCTTCCACCGGTAACAATGGCTGGGACAGAACGCATTATCCTTCTGATTACAGAGAGATTATTGCTGTTGGCGGCTCCAATACAAGAGATGAAAAATATTCTTTCAGTAATTATGGTTCCCGGATATCTCTTGTTGCACCAGGAACAAGAGTCTACACGACAGATCCAAACAACAGTTACGGTACTGCCAGTGGGACATCAATGTCTACACCTCATGCATGCGCCGTTGCTGCTATGCTTCTGGAAGTTAATCCCAATCTGACATCAGATGACATTCATGGGATATTGCAGGTTTCTGCCAGGGATATAAATCAGCCGGGTTGGGACATATTTACCGGCTCCGGTATTTTAGATGCTTTCAATGCATTGAAAACTATAGGTAAAACAAATATTTATATTGATTTCCCCGAAAATGAAGGTGTTTTTATTATTGAAAGAGATCAAAATGTTGACATTAAAGGTTCGGTCTTGACACCGCTTTTTGAGAGCTATCAGTTGTTTTATGCGGCAGGTTTGAACCAGAAAAGCGATACTGCCACACTGCCGGAACGTGAGTATAATTGGAATACGATAACTGATGAGATCTCCGCTCAGAAGTCAGACGAAATACTTGGCTCTATTAAATTATCTGGGCTGAAAGATACAACTTATACAATCAGACTGCTCGTAAAAATGCGAAATGGCAAGACTTTGGAAAAAAGGACTTTTGTAAATGTGATCTCAGAAAATAATACGATTAAAATTACCGGATTTGGTGTTATCTATCCCTTTTTTAATAATAAACGACACGTATACATCTCATTTAAAACAGATCGTAAGGCTAATGCTGAAATTAAATTTCGTCTTGAAGGCAGCCAGGAGGATTATATTAAGCTGAAGGAAGTTCAGACTATGTCTGAATATCATAGCTTTCTTATTGGATACGAGGCTTCTGCCGGAGTAAGCATGGAAGCAGTTGCGACTGTTTACAGGGAGAACGGCACAAGAACTGAACGTAAATTTAAATTTACCCGCCCCAAATCGGCAATGCCGGAAGATAACTTTATTCAAAAAGATTATTCCATACCTGCATCGTATTTTGATAACGAAGTAATTGATTTCTTTGGAAACGGAAATCCGTCATTTGCTGTCAATGATTTGTCTGCAGGCACATGGGGTGACACAAAGATCTATGAATATAAAAATGGGCAGATGAATGAAAAATTTTCTCATGAGGAAACATGGCTCCCCCAGGGACTTGGTGATTCCAACGGTGATCAAATTAATGAAGTGCTGGCTTTCGAAGCAGGAAACACGGTATTATTCCAGTCGAAATCCAAAACAGGTAATCCTTTTACAAGAACTATCTTCGCTGATACATTAAACGCGGTTGGATTCTGGGCAGCAGATCTATTCGATGTGAACCGGGATGGGCTGGAAGATATAGTTGCCTATAATGATACCTCTGTCTTTGTATATACTTATGAAAACGGCAAATATGTTTTGTTTGGAAAAGCCGTCGATGATGATAACAAATTTATTGGCACTGCCCCCGGCGTTGCTGTAGGTGATTTCGACAACGACGATGATGTGGAAATTTGTTTTGGCAACGATCATAATGGTAATATTTTAATATACGAAACACCAAAAGGCAATTTTGTAAGAGAATTTATCGATGAGGATGGGAAATCAGAAGGTTCCATTAATATTATTACCTGCGATATCGAAGGCGATGGGATCCCCGAAATACTGATCGGTCAGCACGGAACTGATTTCCTCTTTCCCAACAATCATGGAGGTGATCAAATCTGGCAATTCAGGATTTTAAAATATAAAAACGGCAAATATCAATATGTTTGGAAAGATTATATATTCGGAGTACGTATAGGGCTTTCGTATAAAAATGGATTAGCTGCAGGCGATCTGGATAACAATCCCGGTGATGAAATTATCATAGGCACCTTTCCTAATTTATATATTTTCAAATGGAATAATAATTCGCAAAATATGGAACCCTTCTGGTGGTATCCTAATACTATAACAAACTCTTCTATAGTTTATGACTTTGACAGCAATGGCGTAAATGAATTTGGATTCACAGGTATTTTCCCCGGCGAAACAGGCTATGAATACAGAACGGCCTTTTATGAATACAATATTGATTTTCAGGGACCCGATCTGCCGTCAGGATTGGACGGTTGGGCTTTAGGAGAAACCACTGCAAAATTATTTTGGAATCCTGCGGCTAATGCTGAAGAATATATAGTTTATAAAGTGATTCGCAATGAGAACGGAACTTTTGTTCAGGGATTTGATTCAACATCAAATTCCGAGATCATTTTGCATAATCTTGAAAACAATACGGAATACGAATTTGTTGTCAGGTCAAAAAATGAATCCCTGCAAACAATTTACAGCAGTTTCTCTGATATAGTGCTGGTATATACACATAGACCGATTGATTTTGCAACTGTGACACAACAAGATTGCAATAAATTGTTAGTTACTTTCTCCGGTTTAGTTGGCACAGAACCAATGAAGCCATCGAAATTCGTACTGAAGATTAACAGTAATGAGGATATTGAGCCGGTGACGGTGCAAATTGCTTCTGACAGCAGCGTGATCTTAACATTCAATAAGGATTTAAAAACAGGAACAGCGTCACTTTTTATAGATTCATTTGCTGATCGCTACGGAACTCCATCGAAAATAATTGGGCGGACTTTTGAAACTAACTGCGAACAACCTGACAGAGAAATGTACCTTAAAAAGCTGACTATAGTGTCTTTCAGCGAGCTTGAACTGCAATATTCCCATCCAGTTAATATTAATCAGGCAAAAGACATTGGCAATTACACGATACATCCTCATGGAAAGATAAATCAAATTGACCAAACAAATTCTGATGAAAGCAAGGTTAAAATTTTCCTGGATAGAAGCTTCGGAATAGGGGCTTTAGGCAAGAATTATACTTTGACTGTCACAAATGTTGAATCAAAAGACGGTATCCCGATAACGAAAGGTGCCGGTAATACACTGGGTTTCGTCTTTTCTAAGGAAAATTCCGGCAGTGCATTCGTTTATCCCAATCCGGTAAAAATATCTGATGGAAACCAGATATATTTTGCCAATCTTCCTCAGCGCTCCGATGTGATAATCTACACTTTGCAGGGAGAAGTCCTTCGCCGCATAGAGGAACGCGATGGCAACGGAGGCGTGGAATGGGACGGACTCGACCGCCATGGCAAAGAACTCAATCCCGGCATTTATCTCTTCAAAGTTGAAAAGATAAACGATGACGGCTCAACTGAGTTGACCGAGTTCAGAAAGTTTGTTATACAGAATTAACTATTCAATAAT
This sequence comes from uncultured Hyphomicrobiales bacterium, assembly GCA_964645005.1. Taxonomy (GTDB): domain Bacteria; phylum Bacteroidota; class Ignavibacteria; order Kapaibacteriales; family UBA2268; genus CAZXYS01. Next base: position 92,462 of record CAZXYS010000002.1, read on the forward strand.
ATACGAAACCAAGCTGCAGTAATAGCATCTTGCTGTAGTTTTTATTTAATTCATTCAGTCCGCTGCCCATGGAATCTCTATTATTCTTGACTTTGACACTCAAATTAAGTAAGTGATTGATATATATAAGTCTCCGGAAGACACTTTTCCCCGCTACAAGTAATATCATTTTTTAAACCCGGATTTTTCATCAAAACATAAACAATCTCTTGTTCGCCCTCATCCTCAGCGAGGCTGACTCATAAGCACTAAATTTTGTGTAACATCCTTTTTAGCTTAGTGAGAGAACCAGTATTCATCAGATTCCTGCCCTGCTAAAGCAGGATCTAAAGACATTCGCAGGAATGACTTTTCTATACTTTTGGGTCAGCCTCGTGTAAGAATTTCTTATTACACTGAAAGTCTCTTCTCCACCTGGGAAAAGGGATTTAGGGTCGAGTGAAATCTTATAATGAATTTTCCGAGTTAAATGATTTAGGTGTCAAAGTCAGGAAAAATATTGGAAAAGTTTGCAGATACGTTACTAAATCATCGGGATGGAATTTTGTATTGGTACGAACATAATATTTCAACAGGTCCTTTAGAAAGACTTAAAAACAAAATAAAAGTCATGAAAAGATTAACTTATGGGTAATGAGATACGGATTTTTTAAACTCAAAATTTATTCGATACATAAGAAAAAGTACGCATTAACCGGTTGAACCTAAAAAAAAGCCCGACAGCTCGCGCCGCCGGGCTTAGCAATACAGAATACAGGGAGAGTGTGAATTAATCCATTATTTTTCTAAGGAAAGCCGGTCTGTCCAGGTTTTCCTTTTGCTTTTTATCGATGTCCGGGGTTTGTCCATCTTTATTTTTCTCATCACTATTGCTCCCGTCGCTGTTTCCGCGCCGTTCGTAAGCCGGGGAATCATATTTTTTAAGCTGATTGAATCCCCTTGGACTTGCTACATTTTCATTGTCAATTCCCGTGCCGGATTTCTCGGATTTTTCACTGCTGATCCTGCCCGAACCGGGAAAACGAACGGGCGGGCGAGTGTAGATCTTCCGGTTATTGTTATTATGGGGTGGAAAGGGGAGCTTCTGTTCCTCCAATTCCGCCTTTTGTGTTTCTTCAGCTTCCTCTTCTTCTTTTCTGAAGCCGGTAGCCACGACAGTTACCATTATCTCATCCTGGGGTTCGTCATTGTAAACGACGCCGTGAATAAGATTGACATTGTCGCCGGCTGCCTTCTCAACGATGGAAACTGATTCGGTCACCTCATGCATAGTCATATCCGAGCCGCCGGTGATATTCACAAGCACACCCTGCGCGCCGGATATTGAAATGCCTTCCAGCAGCGGCGAATTAAGTGCGTCCTGAGTAGCTTCCATGGCGCGGTGTTCGCCTGTGGCAGTGCCGATCCCCATGAGAGCATCTCCCATACCTTTCATCACGGTTTTAACATCGGCAAAGTCAACATTGACGATGCCGTGACGCGAGATTATGTCGGCAATGCCGCGGGTAGCGTTGTAAAGCACTTCGTCAACTTTCCGGAAAGCTTCCCCGAAAGTAGTGTTCTTGTCAATTATGTCGAGCAGTTTTTGATTTGGGATCACGATAAGCGCGTCCACTTTCTGCCGCAAATCCTTAATGCCCTGATCGGCTAATAGCATCCTCTTTCTGCCTTCCCACATGAAAGGCTTGGTTACTATCGCAACTACCAATGCGTCAAGTTCCTGACCTATCTCGGCAATCATCGGCGAGCCGCCTGTGCCGGTGCCTCCGCCCATGCCTGCGGTAACGAAGATCATATCGCTTCCCTTAAGCACTTCCTTAATTTCTTCGATATTCTCTTCGACCGATTCTCTGCCAATCTCAGGATCGGCGCCGGCGCCAAGACCATTGGTCCTGTCCTTGCCGGCCTGAATCGTGGTCTGGGCGAGGTTGTGATCGAGAGCCTGCTTATCGGTGTTAGCTGCGATGAAATCGACCCCCTCGAGTCCGAGAGTGATCATGCTGTTTATAGCGTTGCCGCCGCCGCCGCCAACGCCTATAACTCTGATTTTAGCTCCTTCCGACGGGCTGGAGTCCAAAGAAATCATATAGTCCCCCGTATATGATTTGTTTATAAATTCAACTTTATTATCTTTATGCTGCTTAGTAAAAATTTGTTTCCCCCGAAACAAGATTTATAATTCTTCAATAAATGATTTTATTCTCGTGAAAAATGATTTTTTATCTTTCTGTGGTTTACCATTGTTTTTGCTGCCATTTTTAGGCATTTCTTCCTGCTGATCAACGTACATCCTTGTATCATCGTATCCCATAGCTCTGTGAGCGAGCCCCACAGCAGTGGAATAGACCGGGCTTTCGATTTCCGGCGCCAGCCCTTTGTAGGAAATGCCGGATGGTATGCCGAGTTTAACAGGCATTCCGAAGACTTGCGCCGCTAACTCATCCGTCCCCCTGAGCAAGGCAGAGCCGCCGGTTATGACGACACCAGCCCCCAGCTTGTCTGCAAATCCGGAACGCCTGATCTCGGACAAAGAAAATTCGAAAATTTCTTCCATGCGCGGCTGAATGATCCGGCAGAGATAGCTCTTCGTTATTTCCGTCGGCTTCCTGCCGTTAATGCCAGGCACCATGAATACATCATCCTTCGAAATCGAATGCAGAAATGAATGCCCGTATTGCTGCTTGACTTTTTCCGCGTCTTTGCCAAGGATCCCCAATCCCTGGCGGATATCATTTGTAACTTGTTTTCCTGCGATGCCTATGACCGAAGTCCATCGCAGGACATTTTCATGGAAAATGGCAATATCTGTTGTGCCGCCGCCGATATCTATCATTGCGACGCCGACCTCTTTCTCTTCTTCGGTCAGAATCGCCGAACTGCTCGCCAGCGGCTCAAGAACCAGATCATGTATAGACAATTTAGACCGCTCGACACAGCGGATTATGTTTTGTATCGCCGTTTTCAAGCCTGTGATGACGTGTACATTGGCTTCCATGCGGACGCCGCTCATGCCGACAGGATCCGTTATTCCGTCCTGCCCGTCGATAATATAGTCCTGCGGAATGACATGAATGATCTGTCTTTCGGCAGGCACGGCGAGCTTCCGCGAATCCTCGACGGCGCGCAGCACGTCCTGTTCGGAAATTTCCTGCGTCTGGCTGGAGATTCCAACAATACCTCGGGATTGTTCCGACTCGACATGATCGCCTGCTATACCAACCACCAGGTCTTTGATCATCAGACCAGACTGCTGCTCGGCTTGTTCAATGACTTTTTGAATAGCCTTAACTGTCTTGTCAATGTTCACTACCACACCTCGGTTCAGCCCCATGCTTTCGGTGATCCCGAGTCCGAGTATCTTCAGCGATTTGTGCTGCTCGCCGGGTTCGGAGACAATGGCACAGATCTTGGTAGTGCCGATGTCAAGACCTGCGGTGACTGCCTTTACCGGCTGCTGCGATTCATTGATATTTTTCTTCTTTCCCATGACTATACCATTTATTTAATGATTCAATTTTCGTTTTAACTTACTACCACTCTGTTATTCCAGCGCAAATCAATTCGCTTTTTCCCTTCCTCTTCTTTATTTTTCAGATATTCTTTGAAAATCTTAAGTCTCTCTATTTTAGAACTGATCTTTTGCGCTCTGCCAAATAAGATCAGGTGATCTTTCTGCACTGTCCTAATCTTGAATGTATCATATACATCTTCAAAAATTATCTCCGAGACATCCATCAGAAGCTCGTCATAATCTTCATTTTTCAAATTTTTTAAAATATAAATTGCATTCTTGAGCGCTTTCTTCTTTATTTCTTTACCTTTCGTGAAGTTTCTCAGGAACGGAAGATCCGGTATCCCCGAGAAAATCCTGTAAGGCAGTATTCTGCCTTCAATATCAAGGAAATTCAAATTCCCGTCTTCTCTTGTCAATATCGCGAGTGGCGTTCTCTCTTCCACTTTCAGGATAATCTCTCCGCTGCCGCCGAATATTGCCGAGGAATTTGCTATATAAGGATGTTCTTCCGCGAGGTCTTGCAGTTTTTCGAGATTGATCCTGTTTTTAGGCTTATTCAGCGCTTCGTGGGCGACAAGCGCTATCACATCTTTGTCGGGGATAATAGAAGCGCCGTCCACTCTGATCTTTGTAATCTTCGACTCAGCTTCCCACTGTGTCGAAAACACAATCAGCAGCGCGAATAATGCCAGGAGCAAAGACAGCAGGGCATAATTCACCCATCTCTTTTTCTTTTTTTCTTCGGGCAGTTGCCCCCTGTTGATCGATTTTTCTTGCATTACGCCCCGTTTAGAAAAAGTAACCAATTACATAATTAACTGTCCTTTACCATTTTTTAAACACTTAAAACGGTAAACAATTAATAAACTATTGTTTACTAATCAGTTAGTTCAATTTTTAATACGTGTGGAGCACCAAAGGATGGATACTCCTCTTTATGCTGCTGTTAAATACTAATAACTAATCTACAAGACTTTTTTGAGAATTACAAATAAAATTTTAATTTATTTTAATTTTTTGAAATTTCTTACATTTAAATTAAGTGAATTATATCCCCCTAACAAATCCGCCGTCAACATGCAAGCTCAATCCAGTGATAAAAGCGGCTTTATCTGAGGCAAGAAAACCCGCGGCATATCCGAGTTCCTCCGGCTTGCCAAACCTCCCCATCGGTATCAGTCTAAGCATTTGCTGCTGCATTTCCTCGACAGTAATGCCCTTTTCCTTCGCATTATTGGCGATCAAATTATCCAACCTCTCGGTTTTGGTTTGCCCGGGCAGCAGATTATTAACTGTGATTCCGTATGGCGCCAATTCCCGTGACAGAGTCTTTGACCAGCTTGCCATAGCGCCTCGCGTAGTATTAGAAACGCCGAGATTATCGATCGGCTGCTTCACACTTATCGAAATTACATTGAGTATCCTCCCGCAGCCTGTTTCCTTCATCCCCGGTACAAGCTCCTTCACCAGAAGCTGACTCGTTATCAAGTGCATTTTCACAGCTTTTAAGAAATCTTCCGGCTTGGCATCAAAGACCGGACCTGGCGCCGGTCCGCCGGAATTATTAACCAGAACGTGATAAATTTTGCCGCCGGACATCTTCTCTTTCACCTTAGCCAGCACATTTTCCGGCTCTGAAAAATCGACGGCAATATAATCATGCGATTGATTGCCGTTCTTATCGAGTTCTACCACAGCTTTTTGCAGCAATTCTTCATTACGGGAAACCAGCGTAACATTTGCCCCCATCTCCGCAAACTGCATAGCTATCGCTTTCCCCAAGCCTTTCGAACTTCCGCAAACCAGCGCATTTTTTCCGTCGAGACGCAGATCCATATTATCTCCTTTTGATTTTTAAATCTTCTCTAAAATAAGGTATTGGAACGTTGATTCAAAATTTGTATTATTAATGAAGGTTCTTCAAAAAAAATTGCATTTTTCTGAGACTTTTTTGCGTTTTAAGTGTCAATGAAATACAGGGATAAGTGTCTTTTAAAAAAGAATATCTCTGCGGGTAATTTTTTATAGAGAAATATGATGATATGATACGATTTATCAAATACATAATTATCACAGTGGGACTGCTTTTATGGGCTTTTTCGCTCTATGCTGGTGATGAATTTGAAGAGATGAAATCTACCTTGCCTGAATTATTGAGTGTTAATAATGCCGGCATGGATTACTGGTTTACTGTTCCGCCGTGTATGCAGCATAGTCCTACTCCATCGGAAAAAAATCGTGTCAGGATATATGTCACTTCAGCAAAAAAGACCCTTGTTACTGTTAAATCCGTCAATAGAACTCAAAATAAATATGTTTACCCCCATAAGGTAGTTAAATTCGAGCTCAAAGCCGAAGAAGCACAGCCTTATCTGAAATCAGGCAGTGCACCGGAAGTTGAAGAAACGATCTATCCCGGCAAAGGTGTACATGTATTTGCTGATGAACAACTTATAGTTTATGTAATTGTAGATTTTTACACTACGAGTGATGGGTTCCTGGCTATACCGGTTTCCTCACTTGGTAATAATTACAGAGTGACTTCTTACGGAGACGGTTCTAAAAATTTTGTTACAGCTCCAAGTCTTTCAGGTATAGTAGCTGCCTATGATAATACTACAGTTGAGTTTACACTTCATGGAGATAAAGACAATACTACTGCCGGCGGGGTAGAACCAGGAGATACTATTAAAGCTGTCCTTAATAAAGGTGATATCTGGATGATATCTTCAGGTGCAAAAGCAGCCGATCTTTCGGGCAGCAGAATTTCCGCGGATAAACCGGTTGCCGTTGTTTCCGGTAATCAATGTGCTAATATCCCATTGTTCAATGAAACTTGCGATTATATAGTAGAAATGGACATCCCTACCTACACATGGGAAAAAGATTATCATGTATTTACTATCCCCGGCAGAAAATATAGTTCAATAATCCGAATTTATTCTTCCGAACCCAATACTAAAATTTATCGTGATTGGGATATGGTCAAAAAACTGGACGAACCGGGCTTCCATGAAACCAGAGTTACACCGGACAGCGTCCCCGGTAATGCGGTTTTCCATGCTGACAAACCTATACTGGTCTCACTTTATAACACCAGCGAATCCGAAGATGGACCACCCCGGCCAAATAAAGCCCCCTTCCAGATGACTCTGTCACCTGCTCAACAATATCAGAATGAATATTCATTTTCAATTCCTGAAGATAATGGAGAACCTATTTTCCCAAATAATACAATCGTTATCATCTGCGAATTGGACGAGGACAGCCTGATCAAGGAAGATCTGGAAATTGCCAAGGTTGTTGACGGACCATTAGCCTGGAAAAAAGTGAGATATGAATATCCTGATGCAGAGGTGACAGATTTTCAATATAATGTAGATGGTCAACAGTACGCGGCAGCCAGTATTAATTTTACCAAAAGAGGCGTCTACAGATTAAGGGCTGAGAATCCTTTCGGTCTGTATTTGTACGGCTTTTCCAAATATGATTCTTACGGATTGCCTGCCGGGCTGAGGCTTGTTAATGTACAGTCAGAAGATTCTCTGCCGCCAATTCCTAACTGGACAATGCATTGCGACGGCACTGTGAAAGGTACGGTAAAGGATACTGCTCAAAGCGGGATAGAACCAGCCGGTTTTGCAAGGTTTTACGAGTCGAATGTTATTAATTATTCCAGCGTAAGAAAGAATTCAAATAGTGAACTAATCAATTGGAGCATCAATGTGATTGACCCATCCAAGGATGCTTACATGGATATTGATTTTATTGATAAAGCAGGAAACAAGACAACCAAGACATTTTATTATTCTGCCTTGAAATTGGATATAAAACCGAAGATACATGATTTCAGGCTGCTTAGGAAAAATGAAACTGCTTCCAAAACCTTTACTATCATTAATAATTCGGAAACAGGTACAGTTAAGATCAACCGTCTTGAGATGAAATCCGGCGAAGAAGGATTCACGATCGAAGGACCTGATTTGCCATTCGAACTGGACCCTCTTTCCCAACAAGATGTTACTGTCCATTTCTCATCCGATAAAGACGGTATATATTCGGATTCTTTGGGTATTGGTGATTCTTGTGTATTTTTCTGTGGTGCAAAAGTTCGGGCGGAAGTAGGCGGACCAAAGATAAATGTGACTGATATTAACTTTGGTGATGTTACCAGAGGTTCGGATTTCGTAGATACTATAAAGATCAGCAATACAGGTATAACTGATCTTCATATAACTAATGTGAAAGGACCTCAGCAAACTAATGTTTTTGATCTAACTTTGCCAAAGGTCATTTCACCAAGCGATCCGCTAATAATAAAGCCGGGACAGGAACCGGTTAAACTTGAAATCAGATTTTCTCCTAATGCCGAGACTACTTTTTCCGACTCAATTGTATTTATGAATAATGCTTCCCAAATAGACAGTATAGCTTACTTGAATGGCCGCGGAATAAAACCCGGAATCATGGCAAATTCCATAGATTTTGACCGCAAAAGGATTTATCGCAGCGAGTTTCCCGCCGGTCCGTACAAAGGTTATATAAAGATAGAAAACAACGGGCAAAATGCTGTTAAAGTCAATGGTTATGAAATCATTGACGAAATAAATGGCGAAGCTTTTTCAATAGATAGTTCCGATTTTCTTGATCTTACTATACCAGTTGGACAAACGATCAAAATACCTGTAGATTTCCTGCCTGTTAGAACAGGGCTCCATAGATTAAAACTCAAGTATATTAATGATGTCGGAAGCAACACCGAAACTACAATAAGAGGGATTGGAGTTGTACCAAAGCTCCAAACTGAAAATGTAGATTTCGATACGACTGTTGTTGATGATGCCCAAAGTGTAAATCACAGAATCGTGCGTTTCAGAAATGTATCCCGAGAGAATTGGGTATATGCGGATACTTTAAGAATTTACGATTTTAGTTCAATTAACGGACAAAATACTATATCATCAGATTGGAATGTTTTTGGAATTGAAGGATTCAAGTACAATGGAGATAAATTAGACTCAGTAATTGTGCTTCTGCCCGGAGAATTTGTTGATCTTGAAGCAGCCTTCCATGCCCGGGACGTAGGAGTCTTCGATAATGGACTTGAAACTGTCAGCGACGCTCTCAATGAAGTGACATCAAAATGGTCGGGAGTAGGAATAGCTCAGGGTATTGTTGGTTATCCCGACACTTCACGAATTTGCTTTGGTACTCTTGACACCCTTGAATGCGAAATACGTAATTATGGCACGAAAAAGGTAAATATAGCCCCGTTGAGATTAGAACCAGTCAGTTCAAACTTTTATTTTGCCGATCCCGCAACAGCCAATGGTTTTGAGTTGGATAGTAATGAATCAAAAATAATCAAAATTGGTTTTAACGGCAAGGCAAATACTCCCGGTATTAAGAAAGCACTGCTCTTAGCTCAATCATCAGATAATTATTCGATTTCTGATACAATAGAAATATTAGGGGAAGCTGTTCAATTTGAAAGATATATCTCAGTTTCGCCTGCTCGCCAGGAAATTGAAATAAAAGATATTGCCGAAGTTGAGATATTCCTCGATGAAGGACCAGACATCAATATGGCAGGTATTGATGAATTTAATATAAACGTCAATTATGACAATTCATTTTTAAGGTTTTTACCAAATAAACTGGAATATGGTAATCTCATTGACGGTAACTTTTTCATGCCCGATCAACCTGAGATCAGAGAAAATAAAGGCGAATTAAAATTCAATCTGGTCAGCATCAACGACGATATACTCAATGCTAACGGAGCATTGCTTAAACTCAAGTTTGATACTTATCTGCCTCCAGGATCCACAGATATTTCACCTATTGAAGTTGATATGAACAGACTGGGCAATCAATGCGTTGTGTTTAAATCCCGCGATGGGATAATTAAGATAAGACCTACATGCGCCTATGATTTGAGAAAAGTTATTTATACCGGAGAAGAATATTATTTAAATAACATAAATCCAAATCCGGTAACAGATAATACTGCTGAAATTGAGTTTTCAATCGGATTAAAAGGTCAAACAGATATAGCCCTTTATGATAACACCGGACAGCGCGTTGTCAACATAGTCTCGTCATCATTGGAAGCAGGCAGGTATATTATACCACTAAACACTACGGAACTCCATTCGGGAGTATACTGGTTAAGAATGATCTCCGGCGATTTTACAAAAACCAAAAAAGTATTTATTGTAAAATAGCGTTTGTTTCAGTTAATCCTTCAAGAATTTGCCACAATTTTCCCTTATTAAATATAATAAACATTTAATTAATTTGTCAGTATCAAAGAAAAAATTTATATTTGAAGTTCTGAATTTTTAGGATTTTACAAATGTTCGAAAACTTACAAGAGAAGTTAGAATACGCGCTAAAGAGATTTCGCGGGCAGTCAACAATAAGTGAAGAGAATATTCAGGAAGCAATGCGCGAGATAAGGCGTGCCCTGCTCGAAGCGGACGTGAACCTCAAGGTGGCTAAGAAATTCGTCGAAGACGTAAAAGAGAAAGCCATCGGAACAGAGGTCAGAGGAAATTTGCTGCCTGAGCAGCTCATCGTCAAATTAGTTCACGACGAAATGGTCGAGTTGATGGGCAGTAAACGCAGCGAACTGAATTTCTCTCCCCAGCCTCCTACTGTTGTTTTAGTTGCGGGACTTCAGGGCTCCGGTAAAACGACATTTTGTGGAAAGCTTGCACGAAACCTAAGGAAAAAAGGTCGTCAGCCACTTTTGGTGGCATGTGACGTTCACCGTCCTGCTGCTATAAACCAGTTGGAGCAAATAGGCAAAGAAATTAATCAACCTGTTTTTACATCGGAATCAAAAGATCCTGTAAAAATAGCCAAAGAAGCAATCTCTTACGCAAAGAAATTTGCACGAGACACTGTGATTGTCGACACCGCAGGGCGTACAACCATCGACGAAGAGATGATGAAAGAAGTCCGGAATATTGCGGATACTATAAATCCAACGGAAACTCTTTTCGTCTGTGATGCGATGATAGGTCAGGATGCTGTTCAAACAGCACGGGCTTTCCACGAACGTCTCAGCCTGACTGGTGTTGTTCTTACAAAATTGGATGGAGATACACGCGGCGGCGCAGCTTTATCAGTTCTTCACGTTGTTGGCAAGCCGATAAAATACGTAGGTATCGGTGAAAAGCTCGATGCAATCGAGCCTTTTCATCCTGAAAGAATAGCTTCCAGGATACTCGGCATGGGCGATGTCCTTACACTGGTTGAAAAAGCCGAAGACCAGATGGATAAAAAGGATGCTGAACAACTGGAGCATAAGATCCGTAAGAACCAGTTTACATTTGAGGATTTTCTGAATCAATTGAAGACAATAAAGAAAATGGGATCGTTGCGCGATCTGATGGGAATGATACCGGGAATGGACAAAGCCATGAAAAATGTTGATATTGATGACAAGGCTTTTTCTCGCGTAGAAGCCATTATTTATTCGATGACTCAATATGAAAGACAGAATCCAAAAATAATAAATGGATCTAGAAGAAAACGTATAGCAAAGGGCAGCGGAACATCAATTCAAGATGTTAACAAATTACTTAAACAATTTGAAGAAATGCGCAAAATGATGAAAAATATGACCAGAGGCAAGAAAAGCAAGATGTTACAAAATCTCGGACTGCCTCAGGGGTTCGGTAATTGATAATTATTTTTTTTAAATTGTTAATAAATCAGAGGAATTTATATGGTTAAACTTAGACTTAGACGAAAGGGCAGAAGACATCACCCGGTTTATGACATCGTTGCGGTTGACAGCCGCAAAAAACGCGACGGAGCTTTTATTGAAAGGCTCGGGTACTATGATCCCAATTCATCACCTTCAACAATCAAAGTCGACCCTGACAGGGCGGTTTACTGGCTAAATGTTGGAGCTCAGACAACCGACGTAGTTAGAAAATTATTACAATATGAAGGCATTTTACTTCGCAAGGCAATGCACCATAAAGGGAACAATCAAGTAGAGATCGAAGAAGCTGTTGAAAAGCACAAAGAATATGCCAGAGAACGTTTCTTCAGAAAAAAACAGGAAAGAAAACAAAAGAAACAACAGGCTGAGAAAGAAAAAGAAGCAGCCGAAAAAGCTGAAGCAGAAGGAACTGTCGAAGCACCCGCAGCAGAAGAAGCTTCCGCAAAGACTGAAACTGAAACTCAGGCTGAAACCACAGAGGAAACTAAAAGCGAAGAATCTTAAGATAGTTAAATCATTTGAAATTAATACTTTATTTAAAAATTCCTCTTCAATGCGAAGAGGAATTTTTTTTAAAAAGTATAAATCCATTCTAAGCCGAATGAAGGCTGCGACTAAAGCAAAGCAAAAATATGCGGCTTATGATTAATCCGATTTCAATCAAATTTCATATTTTTAAATTGCTCCAGTGACTCAGGATTTCGCAGAGCAGATTCATTTGTTACTTTATCTCCGTTAAGGATATTTGTCACAGCGAGTTCCACTTTTTTGCCATTGAGGGTTTCCGGGACATCGCTGATCTGCTTTATAATTTTAGGTACGTGGCGCGGGGTTAGTTCAACTCTTATTGCATTCTTGATCTTATCGACAAGCTGATCATCTACGGCGAATCCCTCTTCTGGAACAACAAAAAGCATCACGCGGATGTCGCCGCCATAACTCTGCCCAACTACAATGCTGTTCACAATTTCATCCATTGCTTCGACTACGCGGTATATCTCGGCAGTGCCAATACGAATCCCGCCGGGATTCAGAGTGGCATCCGAACGACCAAAGACTATTACACTGCCCCGATTTGTAATTTTGATAAAATCGCCGTGTCTCCAGACTCCAGGGAAGTGCTCGAAATAAGCAGAATGATACCTTTCGTTATCAGTATCATCCCAGAAGCAGACAGGCATGCAAGGGAATGGCTCTGTACATACAAGCTCTCCTTTTTCCTCAATCACAGGTTCGCCGCTTTCGTTGAAGGCTTCGACTTTCATACCCAGTCCGCGGCTTTGCAATTCCTCTGAATAAACAGGCAGCATCGGATTGCCTAACATAAAACAGGATACTATATCAGTACCACCTGAAATCGAAGAGAGCTGGATATCCTTTTTCAAGTGTTCATATACCCAGAGGAAATTATCGTGAGTTAAGGGAGCACCGGTTGAAAGCATGGTCTTAAGAGAGGAAATATCGTGATTCTTAGCCGGTTCGATATTGTTATTATCCAGTGCTGATATGTATTTTGGGCTTGTGCCGAAAATATTAATCTTCTCTTCTTCGACTGCTTCCCATAGAATATCAAGGTCAGGGTGAGATGGACTGCCGTCATAAAGGAAGACGGTGGCACCGATCATCAACGAACTCACGAGCCAGTTCCACATCATCCAGCCGCAGGTCGTAAAATACATTATTGAATCACCTTTCTTCAAATTTGTGTGAAACGCAAGTTCCTTATAGTGTTGAAGTAATGTTCCGCCTGCGCCATGAACTATACATTTGGGCTTGCCTGTCGTACCTGAAGAATACATAATATATACCGGATGATCGAAAGGTGTTTGTTCGAATTTTATCTCCGACGCATTGTTACTGAGGAGCTCATCCCAGAACATGAATTTATCATCAGCGAAGTTATCCTCTTTTACAGTGGGCAGGATTACAACTTTTTCAATGTCAGGGATGGTCTCAGCTAAGTGCTTAATATTTTGAGTGTTATCTATTTTCTTGCCGTTGTAGAAATAACCGTCATTAGCTATTAAAACTTTGGGTTGGATCTGACCGAAACGATCCAATACACCCTGAAAGCCAAAGTCCGGTGAAGATGACGACCAGATGGCACCAATACTCGTTGTTGCAAGCATCGCTATAATTGCTTCGGGATTGTTGGAGATATATCCCGCAACACGATCGCCTTTTTTAACGCCGAGCTGCTTTAATCCTTCGGCACACTTGGCAGCTTTATCATAAAGCTCCGAATAGGATAGATAACGCTTTTCACGGTCTTCATACCAATATTTGATGGCAGGTCTGTCATCACGAAAACGAAGTAGATTCTCAGCAAAATTGAGTTCCGCTCCTATAAACCACGAATGTCCGAAAATTGTTTCATCAGCATTCTCAGGCTTGTGAAGTATCCTATCAGCTTTTTTCGAGAATTTAATATCTCCAAAGTCTGCGACTGATTCCCAGAAATTATCAATTTCGTTTATTGACCAGTCGTAAAGTTCATGATAATTTTCAAAATTTTTGTTATATTTTTCATTTATATAATTAATGAATTTTTTCATATTAGAATTGTCAATGCGCTTTTCGGATGGCATCCATAGAGGTTTTTTATCCGCTGAATCAATGTTATTGTCAGTCATCATTTTTCGTAGATTGTTACTAAAACTGATTTTAGCTTAATATAAACTATTAATTTGTTGAATCTTAGATTTAAGCGACGAAATATCACGAACTATATGATTTTGAGGAGGATTTATAAATTGAATTTAATGCTTGGTATGATAAATAGCATTTAAAATGTTAATCCTTTGAGGCTGACTCAAAAGCGGTAAAATCTCGGAATCGTCATTTTAAGCGCAGCGAAGTTGAGCTTGCGAAATCCCGCTTTAGCTGGGGATCCAGTATTCATCAGATTTCTGCCCTGCTAAAGCAGGATCTAAAGACATTCACAGGAATGACAATCTCTTACTTCCGAGTCAGCCTCAAAGAGTATTTTGATAATTTTACAATTCTTCGATAACTTTCCTGAGCATATCCTGCACTTCACCGGCTATATCGCCAAGCTGCGGATTTTGAACTGCCTGCATTGATTCTATCGGATCGATAGCAGCCACTTCCACTGTTCCCGGTTCCTTTTCCTGTACAATGACATTGCAGGGAAGCATAGTGCCAATCTTGTCTTCCGCTGTTAGTGCCTTATGGGCAAAAGACGGATTGCAAGCACCAAGGATCTTATAGGGACGAAAATCTACGTCCAATTTATTCTTAAGTGTGTTTTTTACATCTATTTCAGTAAGTACGCCAAAGCCGAATTCTTTCAGTTTAGCTGTTACTTTGTCTATAGCATCATCAAATGATGTGTTCAATGTTGTGCTGAAATAATAAGCCATTTTAAATCTCCTATATTAATGTTAACAATGAAAAAGTAATTTTAAAATGTTTAATCTAAAACTACTTAGATACAAATTTATTTATTCAATTTTTCCAAAACCCTTTTAGCTGCTTCAGGTATGTTCGTTCCCGGTCCAAATATCTCCGAAGCGCCGTTCTCGAAGAGGAAATCATAGTCCTGCTGGGGTATCACGCCGCCAACAACTATCAAAATATCCTCGCGTCCGAGTTTCTTCAGTTCCTCAGCCAGTTGCGGGACTAGTGTACGATGTCCGGCAGCAAGAGAGCTAACGCCCACAATATGGACATCATTATCTACGGCTTCGCGGGCGGTTTCTTCCGGTGTACGGAAGAGCGCGCCGACATCAACGTCAAAGCCCAGATCGGCAAAGGCAGTCGAGATCACCTTCGAGCCGCGGTCGTGTCCGTCCTGTCCCATCTTAGCGACAAGAATACGGGGGCGTCTGCCCTCGTGTTTCTCGAAATCGTCGGTTAGTTTTCTTACTTCTTCAATCTGGTCCATTTTTGTGTACTCCGAGCTGTAAACACCTGATATAGTTTTAGTTGACGCCTGGTGTCTGCCGAAAACCTTTTCCATAGCGTCGGAAATTTCACCGAGTGAGGCATATTCTCTGGCAGCGTTCACGGATAGTTCGAGCAGGTTACCCTCGCCTGTTTCGGCGCATTTGGTCAAAGAGTCCAGCGCTGCCTGCGTTTTCTCTTCGCCGCGCTGATCTCTCAGTTTTTTGAGACGTTCAATCTGCGATTCTCGTACTTTCGTATTGTCAATTTCAAGTATTTCAATGGGATCCTCTTTCTCGGGTCGGTATTTGTTAAGTCCGACAATAGTCTCCGAGCCGGAATCGATTCTCGCCTGCCTGCGAGCCGCAGATTCCTCGATGCGCATCTTGGGAACCCCTGTTTCGATAGCCTTAGCCATGCCGCCGAGAGATTCTATCTCGTCGAGGTGCGCCCAGGCTCTATCAAGAAGGTCTTTTGTCAATTTTTCCACATAATACGAGCCGCCCCAGGGATCAATAACATTGCAAATGCCTGATTCTTCCTGCAGGTATATCTGAGTGTTACGCGCTATGCGGGCGGAAAAGTCAGTCGGCAGGGCGATTGCTTCATCCAGGGAATTGGTATGCAGCGATTGGGTATGCCCCAGCGCCGCAGCCATCGCTTCGACAAAGGTGCGTATCACATTGTTGAACGGATCCTGCTCAGTCAGGCTCCAGCCTGAAGTCTGGGAATGCGTGCGCAGCGCCATCGATTTCGGATTCTGCGGATTGAACTGCTTCATCAGCTTCGCCCAGAGTATTCTCGCGGCGCGCATCTTGGCTATTTCCATGAAATAGTTCATGCCGATTCCCCAGAAAAATGAGATTCGAGGGGCAAAGTCATCAATATTCAGTCCGGCATCTAATCCTGCGCGGACATATTCAAGCCCGTCAGCCAGCGTATAAGCCATTTCCAGGTCGGCGGAAGCTCCCGCTTCCTGCATGTGATAGCCGGAAACGCTGATGCAATTGAAGCGCGGCATATTTTTGGATGTAAATTCAAAAATGTCGGAAATTATTTTCATAGACGGCTCGGGCGGGTAAATGTAAGTATTCCGCACCATGTATTCCTTGAGAATGTCGTTCTGGATAGTGCCGGACAATTGTTCCCAGCTTACACCCTGCCGTTCGGCCGCGGCTATGTAAAATGCCATCACTGGCAGGACGGCGCCGTTCATGGTCATCGAGACCGACATTTTATCCAGAGGGATACCGTCGAAAAGTATGTCCATATCCAAAATCGAGTCAATAGCCACGCCGGCTTTGCCTACATCGCCCATTACGCGTGGATGGTCGGAATCATAGCCGCGGTGGGTGGCAAGGTCGAAAGCCACCGATAAGCCCTTCTGCCCGGCTTCGATATTACGGCGGTAGAAGGCATTGCTTTCCTCGGCAGTGGAAAATCCGGCGTACTGGCGGATTGTCCAGGGGCGCGTTTTGTACATTGTGGCGTAGGGACCGCGCAGATATGGCGGAATTCCCGCTGTAAATCCCGTATGCTCGAGATTTTTCTCATCATCTTTTGTGTAGAGCGGCAGAACATCGATCTTTTCCATCGAGTGCAGAGCTGCTTCTTCGACGTTTTTGCCGGTTTCTTCGTAAAATTTATGTTCCCAATCCTCTCTTGTTCCTTTTGGGAATAAGTCCTTGAATTCCATTTTCGTAAAGTCGGGATTTGCGCTCATAGTTTGGTTTCCGTTATTTATAAAAATTTTTTACCATCCCTTTATCCCCTCCTTATTAAGGAGGGGATAACCAGGAATATCTATTTAAGTGTATTTATCATAAACAATTAATATTATTTGTTCAAATCATCCTGCAATTTCTTCAATGTTGAATAAATGTCCGAGCGCAGATGGATGAATTCATCCACACCAGCTTCGCTGAATTTATCGACGTGGTCTTTGGGATAGCCTGCCAGATATATCTTTGCGCCGGGCTGGGCATCCTTGACCATACGTGCAAGATCGGGCACGAAATCAGGATATTTCTCATCGCTTGAACAGATGACCATTACTTCAGAATCAGAGCCAATAAATGACGCTTTCGCCTCTTCAATATCTTCAAAGCCTTTGCTGGAAATAGTTTCGAAACCGCCGATGTGGAAGAAATCGGAAGCGAAATCCGAGCGCGCTTTGTATTCGCTTAATTTGCCGATGTTTGCGAGAAAGATTTTATCGTCGGGGGCGTATTTCCTAAGTAATTCGAATGTTTCCGCTGCCCGGAACTGCGGGATGGGCGTTATCTTATACCCTTTTAAAATTTCGCTGCGCAGAAAACCTGTGATGTCGCTTACAGAAGCGCCGGATTCATAAGCTGCGATCGCCGCCTCGACTTTATCGTCGAGATTGAGTATCTTTTCAAGCGCAGGCATCAGGTTTTCATTGATATCATGTTTGAATGCCTTCTCTTCGAGCTTTGACGGCTCGGGAATTTGCGAAAGATCATCATGAAGATTTGCGTATTTATTCGTTCCGATGAGCGAATCTTTGCGGGTGGCAAGATTGGCTCTGCGAGGTTCTCTTACTTCGAAAACTTTATTTTGAATAAAGTCATTGTTCAGCGCTTCCATAAAGCCGCCTGCGGTCTCTACTTCCGTGAACAGATCCCATGTTTTCCTTGCTATGGAATCGGTTAACTGCTCGACATACCACGAGCCGGCAGCCGGATCGATAGTATCCGTCAAATGCGCCTCATTTTTCAATATTAAATGAGTATTTATAGCAATTTTCCTAGAAAATTCATTTGGTTTGGCAAAGGACTGATCGAACGGATCGACTGTCAGGCTGTCCACACCGCCAATCGCAGCAGCCAGCGCTTCGGCGGTGGTTCTTATCATATTCGTGAACGGATCCAGGGTTGATTTGTTCATGGCGGAAGTCGTTGCATGGATCTCAACTTTCTGTGATTCTTCCGAGCCGCCGAATGCTTCGACCACTTTCGCCCAGATCATTCTCACAGCGCGGAATTTAGCCAGTTCCATGAAAAAATTCGGTCCTATTGAAAATGTGAAACGCAGATTCTGTGCCGCCTGATCTATTGTAACATCCCTGAATTGCATAGCCCGCATATATTCCACACCGGCAGCTATCGAGAAAGCTGATTCCCGGACTGCATTGCCGCCGCCTTCGCGATAAGGGGCGCCGCTGATGCAGAAGGATTTCATCTGCGGGGCATGTTCATCAGTCCATTTTATGAGCTGAGCGGCTTCTTCCATAGTATGTTCAAGATTGTAGAAGATATAGCCGTGCTGAACAAATCCCGCAAACGGATCAAAATTGAAAGCGCCGGACAGCGATTTTGTTTCTATCCCGCTCTTCCTGCAGTATGCCAGAAAAAGCGATACCGCAGGAAGAATAGTATCCTGTGCATTTATGACTATTTGCTTATTATCGAGTGAAACGCCGTCAAATGCCTTTTCAAGATCGGTAATATTATTATAGAAATTTTCCGGTCCGGTGTCGTATTCATTAAAATCGATTACAATTGCATTCTGGCTGCGGGATTCATCGAATTTAAGATTTTTGTTAAATTCTTCGGGTGTTTTAGCCTGATTTTTCTGGTGAATGTCCCAGCCGCGGCGGTAGTATCTGTTCGAAGTTCCGCGGTTATATGGATAAAATGCGGGCAGCGATTCGCTGAAGTCTAAGTCTTCAATGTCTTTTTCATTATAGATCGGCTGCAGCTCTATATCCTCATAAGTTTTAGCATAGAGTCTTTCGAACGACTTCCCCTTCAGTGTTTGCTCGGCAGCTTGTTTCCATTTTTCGCAGCCGGATTTGTCAAATTCTTTAAAATTCAGTTCTTTTTTAGTTTCCATAGACTTTTGCTATTTGTTTAAAATAAGGTGCAAGTTAATTATTAATAGTCATAATATATGGGATAATATACCGAAATTAAATAATTTTGCTTTTGTTGTCCGGTTTTCAAGAGTAAAGTAAGGTTCAAATATATATAATATGTACGAAATATAGGTAAATTTTATTTAGTGATAAAGAAATAAATTGGTTAATTTAACCGTATAAAAATATTTGTGAATGAAAATTACTATATAAGCAGTGAATTACAAATTTGTTTAATGTAGAATTAAACTGATTTTTGAAAGATGGCAAAAAATAATTTAAAAGTAGATGAATATGTAAAAGGCGTTCTCAATGGCGACAGATCGACTCTCGCAAGAGCTATAACTCTTATCGAGAGCGCCAACAAGAAAAATATTGACAAAGCGCAGGAAGTCCTGCAAAAACTGCTGCCTCATAGCGGGAATTCTATTCGGATAGGCATAACCGGCTCGCCCGGCTCGGGTAAAAGCACTTTTATAGATACACTCGGCGGCAAATACTGCGACAAAGGGCATAAGGTCTGTGTACTGGCGGTAGATCCAAGCAGCAATTTGTCACGCGGCTCTATCCTCGGCGATAAGACGCGCATGGAAAAACTTTCGCAGAATGAAAACGCGTTCATTCGTCCGTCGCCTTCTGGCGGTGTTTCCGGCGGCGTTGCGCGGCGCACCCGCGAGACTATTCTTGTCTGCGAAGCTGCCGGTTTTGACGTGATCCTGATAGAGACGATCGGTGTGGGACAGAGTGAGGTTACAGTCCGCTCGATGGTGGATTTCTTCCTGCTGTTGTTGCTGCCGGGCGGCGGCGACGAGCTGCAGGGCATTAAAAAAGGCTCGATGGAAATGTCTGACGCAATCATCGTCAACAAAGCGGATAACGGAAATGAAAATTATGCTGAAATGACGCGCAGGTCTTATGAGAATGTGATGAGTCTGGTAAATCCTTTTACAAAAGATTGGGCGCCGCCGGTTCTCAAGGCTTCGGCTTATTATGGCTGCGGCATTGATGAGACGCTCGGAACTATCGACAAATTTGTCAAGCAGACGAAAAAATCAGGCGTTTTCCAGGAATTGCGCAAGAAGCAATTGCTGGACTGGCTTTATGCCCAACTCGAAAATGAGATAAGAATGCGCTTTTTCAGCCACCCGACTATATCGAATCTGCTTCCGGAAGTGGAAAAAGAGGTTCTTTCAGGACATCAGACGCCTCTGAATGCAGTGAAAGAGCTGATAGAGGTTTATGGGGTGTGACCCTGAACATATTTCTCATTTTGAATAATTACTAATATAATTTTCTCTTTGTATTAATCCGGATTTCGGCAAAAGTTCTAAGGTTAATGGTAAAACTTTGAATTTGCCGTGTTTCGAGCGGCTTTTACATTTATCCCGTATTCACAATACAAAAATTGCATTTGTGGCAAAAAACAGCTAACTCGCCTCAGAACGTCAGCGCAGTTGCAGCTCAGCGGAAACAACGCTTTAGCGTGGCGAGGGCGGGGTGGATTCTTATTTAACCCTTAATTTTTGATAACCCTATGGGAGACCTGTGCTTACAAAAGTGTTAAATGGGAAAATTTATTAGAAGAATTCCCTCATCTCTAAATGAGGCTGACTCAAAAGTAGTCTTTGCCTATCCTTCGACTCTGCTCAGGATGACAAAAACAAGTGTTCATGGAAGTGTCACACTTAGCGGAGTCGAAGTATTACAGAATTTTCCTACTTATGAGACGGGATCGTTCCCTGCCACTAGGAATACCATTATAAGTAATGATATTCGGGTTAATTACAAAGAGTTACCTCCAAATAATCATCCTCCTAATCTTAGTGTATGGTCCTGACATCATCCTTAAATAATAAACACCTGACGTCAAATCTTCCAAAGATATTCTAGTGTCATATATTCCGGGTTTTAAAATATCATCGATCAATACTTTCTTTCTTTCACCCATTGAACCGTATATTTCTATCACTGTCCTGCTTTCGAGACCAATGCTGAATTCGAGATTCGCTGTATTTCCCGAGATTGGATTGGGGGAAATGTTTTGCAAGCTATATTTCGTGCCGGATGGAACAATCAGGCGGAGCTCTTTGACACAAGTGTTATAAGACAGGGTCTTCCCAGTTGTAGTTTTGTTCAGGCAGCTATCTCTTTCGCCCAAAACTATGCCGCCGAAATCTATTCCAAATTGGTAGGTATCGGTCAAATATATAGAGAATTTGGGTTCGGCAATTATTCCATTACCGGCTAAGGCTGTTGTTCCGCTTGCTTCTATAAAAGTAGCAGCCGAGCCATCATCTGCCCGGGTTTCCTTAGCTGAAATATTCCAAGTCTCATCCAAGACATTGCCTTTGGAGATAGATTCAAAACTCATCCAATCAGTTTCATATAAAATTTCAATGGAAAACTCATCTATCGGATCAGCATCCTGCCATTCCTGACTCTTTATTCTGACAGGCAATGACACCGAAAAACCGGGACGGATATCTTCAGCTTCACCGACAGCAAAATCAACTGCAAAATCGGGTCTGTCCTCCGGTTGGTAATCAATTATAACACTGGTGATGTTTCCAGCATTGTCTCTGATGAAGAACTCGGCATGAGCAGGTTTGGATTTGTCCTGTACTCTCAGATTAAATTCAAATTCAAAAACTGCAGAATCTTTTGAGATCGTAGATGAAGTGACATATTCCAAGGAAAAATTTGTTGATCTATCCTCGTACAATCCAATAGAATCAATGCCGGAGTCAATCTGGATAGTATCTAAACCACCTTCATAAGTTCTTTCTTCAAAAGCTCTGTAATGATAAATGCCGCAATCCTCATCAAGTAACTCATACTGCGGCTCCAATGTATCTGCTTCTACATATATTATTTTTGCTTCCAAGCCGGCGGGCCATCCATAAGAATTCTCCGAACCATATCCGTAAATGTAACCACTGAAAGTAGTGTCACCTTCAACAACGTGGGAACCAGGATTTACAAACACTCTTGTCCAATATAAATTGGAGCCGGGGAATCTGGTGTATAAAAAGCTTTGATTTTTCTCCCATATAGGTTCTCCGTCAATCGTTATTGATTTCAATTTCTTTTGCTCGGGGTCCGTGGTATCTCCGACAGCTATCATGTTAAAATAATTCTTATAGAAGTTTATCTTCTTGTGTTCAGGTGTTTGAAACACTGCTCTTTTGCTGTATTGCTCATCGGGTGTTACATATATCATGAATGGATCAAAAATGTCATTGTTATCCCAATCATGTGAATAGGAATATTGAATTAACATTACAGGTTCATCAGCTTCCCAAACAGATAAGCCTTTTATGGATTCTTCTTCATTTTTTCCCCGGGGCTCAATGCTTGCATTGTTGTATTCAAAAAAGTCACCTGCTTTGGTTAATGTACCGCTTTTTAAACCAATTAAACCGCCGGTAGACATATCGTAATATTTAACATTCCATTCTGTGCTGTCTTTCTTTGCTATCAGTCTGAAGAAATCTCCCTGACTATCTTTCCAAAGAGTTCTATTATATTGAAATGTATGGAATTTTTTTCCCCATGTATCTGTTGGAGGGAGCATTTCATTTAAATGATCCCTTCCTCTTATACCATTTTGAAAAGAAGGAATGGTGGTACGCATGTGAAAAGATATGAAACCAACAGGTTTGCTCGATATGACAAGTGTTCCGGTTAAATCAAAAGATCCACGATTTTTCCCGTCACTTCTTAAGGGGTATACCTCTCCTTTGTCAAGAGTGATGTCCAGCGTATCACCAATTGTATTACCTTTAATTGTCTGACCGGTGCCTATACCCCTAAGTATTATTTCACATTGAGTATTGTTTTCGGATGCAACTATAAGAAAACCACCTCCGCGTCCTATGAGTTCCCAATATTGTTCGGAATAATCGTAAAAACCGGCGTGTATATACTCATTCCCCCATGTTTTTACCGGCAAAGCCAGATAACCATCGGAAGATTCCTCTTTCATACTTAAGACATAGACCGAAATGAGTTTCTCTGAACTTATCCTTATCCCTTTGGGAACGGCTTGTTCACTTTCGTAGACCATCCAGGTAGTGTCTATTTCATTATCATTATAAGTGAAAGTAGTTATAGTGTTTGCAGGCAATGTTTTTTCAATTTTTTTACCTGTCACAGGATATTCGAGTGTTACGGTGGTATTTGAATCAGAAGAAACATATATTACATAACCACCGTGTTCGGCTAAACCTTCGATTTGTGCTTCATTCGGTGGAAAAGCCACCCAGAATTCTTTACCGCGAGAAGATCTTTCTTCTTCAATTTTAACCTGGCTAAATAGAACGGTGAAATTGCAGAATAATATGACAGCACTTGCTATAGCCCAACATTTATATATTCTGTAAAATGATTTCATATTTCATCAATAAATTATGATTAATCTTTATATTAATATACACATTAAAATATTATTCGTTACAATACTTTGCCAATATAAAACGAATTTCACTCTTAGTCAGTTTGTTTAAATATTATCATATTTACTTTGTTACAAATTAACAGATTGTTTTTTTAGTTAATCACGGATTTTGCATTAAGAACATAAACAATCTCTTATTTCCCCTCATCCCCGGCCCTTCTCCCGGCGGGAGAAAGGTGTAAGAATTTCTTTTTACACTGAAAGTCCCTTCTCCACTTGGGAGAAGGGATTTAGGGATAAGGGAATTCTTCTAATGAATTTTCCGGGTTTATAGTATTTTCCATGCTCAGTAAAAACTGTTAAAATTTCATAATCCCAAACAAAACATATATCTTGCATTTTTTCGGATGACATTTATAGAATTTAATATTGGAATGGCAAATTCAGAAGACAATATCGGCAGCAAATTCTTTAAATACCGGTTGTTAATACTGAACAACTATTTCAGGACAGGTGTCAGGCAATTCTTGAAAAAGAAAGGAATTATCAAGGACAACCGGTTTGATGACGTAGTTGTTATCTCGTATCCTAAATCCGGCAGAACCTGGCTTCGCGTCATGCTGGATTTTCTTGACATCGAGATCAAATACGAACACGATGCAGCCAAAGTCCTCTATGATGCCAATAATGACTTCAACAAATCCGACATTGACGTAAGAAAATATTCAGACAAACGGGTGATATATCTAATACGCGATCCGAGGGATGTAGTTGTCTCCAGCTATTTCCAGGCGGTGAACAGGCAGCAGATCTTCAATGGTACTCTGTCGGATTTTATTAGAGATGAAAAATTCGGCATAAGGAAGATTCTATTATTTCAGTCCGAATGGCTTAAAAACAAAGATATACCGGCGGATTTCATGCTTCTGAAATACGAATCCATGTACGAACAGCCCGAGCGGGAATTCAGGAAAGCTCTTGATTTTCTTAATGCGCGAAACATCAGCGATAAGAAAATCAGGAATACTGTCGAACTCTTCGCTTTCAAGAATATGCAGCAATTCGAAAAGTGCGGGCTTTTCCGTATGCGCTATGGCAGACGCCTCAAGCCTATAAGCGCAGATAACACGGAATCTTACAAGGTCAGAAAAGGCAAAATCCACGGCTTCCGTGATTACATGCCCGACAAAGACATCGAATACTGCAATGAGTGCATAAAAGAACTGGACACTGGAGTTTACAGCCAGGAAATTTAACAAAACAGAGAGAACAATGAATATAAACATAAGAATAGGCAATGAAAGTGACATAGACTATCTCGTTTCCAACAATTTATCACTGGCAAAAGAAACGGAAAATAAGGAGTTGAGCAAAGATGTTGTAACTGAGGGTGTTATGAATCTTCTGAATCATGAAGATCTCGGCTTCTATCTCATAGCTGAAGCAGAGGGACAAAAAGTCGGCTCGCTGATGATCACAACAGAGTGGAGCGATTGGCGCAACGGCTTATTCTGGTGGATACAGAGCGTTTATGTCGAACCAACTTACCGACGGCAGGGCATCTACAGAGAACTTTACCAATATGTCAAAAGTCTCGCCGCCGACCATGACAAAGTCCTGGGCTTCAGATTATACGCCGCAAAAGCAAATGAAATTGCGATCAAAACTTATGAAACCCTTGGTATGAAAGAAACTTATTACAATTTGTTTGAGGAATCAAAATAGACCTTAAATCATTTCCCCTCTTTGATAAGGAGGGGATAAATGAGTGGTTTATCATTCCACCGTCCCCGACGTCGTGAACGCGCTCTGTTTCATGCGTATTTTCAGGTTATCTTCCGTGCCGACAATATTTCCGCATTTGCACTTGACTGCCTTGCCGTCATGGACAGTATAATCCTCGATTATCCTGCTTTTCCAGCAGCGCAGAACCCGTCCTTTGCCGACTTTCCTGTATTTAAACAGCTTGCTTTTACATTTACTGCATTTGATGGTTAGCATAAAAAAGATAAATAATTGATAACATTTATATTAGTAATAAACACAGTAATTCCTGCGAATTCAGGAATCTAATACTTCCTTCAATAAGACAATGTCTTCACATTCTGTCCGCTGCTTGCATTGAACTCAGTTTTATCATTTTTACCATTAATGTCGTCAAGACTTTCTACAATATTAGTCGCGGAAATATAATTTACATGATGCCCCGAATATTTTTCTAATTCCTTATTCTTGCCGTAAGTTTCATCGAGTTTATTCTTATCGACAGCCTTTTCGAGACCGTCATGGAAACGCTCCTTAAGCATCTCCGCTCTGGCTCTGGATTGTATAGCCGAAGCTCTCGATGCTACCGCCCTGTCCTGCGGCGAAGGATCCGCCGGCGCCAGCGCCGCCCTTCTTACGCGCTTCATCTTCTCAATGGTAGCTTCCGGATCCCCCGAAATAGGCGATATATCTATCTTTACTTCCCCGCTTGATGCATAGCGCTTGCCGTCCGGTCCAACGGTATAATCGAACGAAGTCCCGCCTCGCACCAGCCCGCCGCCTGCAGCGCGATGGGCATTCTCATGCGCCCTAACCTGTCTGTCCATAGCTTTCAACCGCCGGACTTCTCTTTTTTCCCGCGGCGTAAGTTCTTCAGTTTTACCTATTTTTGGCTTTTCGATCTTATCCTGTTTATCCTTGACATTTGCAACAGGATTTTTCCGCAGGGCATTATTATAATTGCTTTCCCCGGATTGCTTATTTTGCTGAATGGCAGGCTCATAACTGTCTTTTTTACCTTTCGCAGGCTGGTCCTTCGCGGAAACGGAATTAACCTTTCCAGCAGGCTCCGTTTTGCGGTAACTTCCGTTGACTGCCGCCGTCACTCTGCTATTCTGAGAAATTACTATTTCCGATACATCTGCCATTCATTTTTTTAAAATTACTTATACTATTACATTTTATGTATCGGCAGCAAATTTTTGAACTTTAGAATTTATTTGGAAATAATTATTTTTCTCATAAATTTTTTATCATTTGCAGATTGTATATTCAATATGTAAACACCTGAATTTAAATTGGATACATCAATCGTCAGAGAGTTTTTATCCCAATTTTTTATTGATTTTTCAACACTTATTTCCCTGCCGAAAATATTAAACAGGCTTATATTTTTCACAGAAGTAAAATTCATATTATAGAAATAAATATTAAGGATGTCGCTTGACGGGTTGGGGTATATTTCCATGTTTCCTTCATTTGGCTTAGAATCTTTAACAGAACTCGCTTCCGAGATGGTTGCATCATCGATATACCAGCCGTCATTATTCATAAATGCATTGGAAGTAAAACGAAATCTTACAAATAATGTATCGTCGGACATTTCCGGCAGATCTATTGTCTCCCGCTTCCAGTCTTCGCTGTTCAAGCCGTCTTTTCCCCATGGCTCATATTTTCGCTGATTATAAAACTCAAGGATTTCCCAATCCTTTGTATTATTTACGGAATATTCCACAATAGCCGAATCTTGGTAGCTCACAAGAGCGGCATGCCAGAAACTTAATTGCATAAATTCGCTGTCCGCAAGCACAGGAAACACGAGCATATATGTATTTTGCCTGTCCTCATAATTACCATCCGGAGATTCAGTCATTGAAAAAGGCGCGCTCTTCGCGAAGTTATCCGCGGTTCCCCAATCGCCGGTTATTAAATACCTGGGCAGCGGCGGCGAATCAAAATTTTCCGTAAACGAATTCTCGATTTTCCCTGCAAATACAATTTCCTCGCTGCTGAAATCACTTTCCTGCGGGTCAATGTCAGGATTATCAAATGAATTACGGATCTTGACCTTATACCTGTAATATCCTTCTTCATCGACATTATCAGTAAATTTAATTATCTTCGAAGTATCGCTCTTCTCGAGCTCTAGTGTTTCATAAAGCTCGCTGTCCCTGTAAATATAGGCTTTATCGAGACTGACGAGCGGCGTAACATCGTCAATTCGGCGGCTCGGCATTCTTATCATCAAAGTTATTTCATTCGACTCGCTGCCGCTTTTGTAAACAATTTTCGGCGCTTTCGGTTCTTTAGCGCCGCCCGCAAAAGATGAATCCGTCACCTTTCGGCTTGTATCCTCATCAACAACCGCACACAGGGAATATTGGTACTTCTCAAATGGTGTCAAAGAGCTGTCAAGCAGACTATTTTCCGACGATTCAACTTCCTTATGCTCTTCGCCATCCCTATACAGGACATAATGAAAATCTTCCTTTTTCAATTCCTGTCCGAAGACTTTCTCAGCCGGCGCTTGCCATGATAGAACAAGCCTGTCCGGCTCTTCGGGTATCAACTGTACTTCAAAATTCTTCGGCGGTTTCGGCGCCCTGGTATTGACAATTGCCGTGAATACATCGTCATCGTTAATATTATCTTCCGCATTGCGCATATCCACCCACGACGGATATATTATCCCGTCATAAAAAGCCAGCCCGTTATAATCACCCGCAAACTGCCTGCGGAAAGGATTCTGCCTGAGATCGCTGCTCATATCCGAGGCGGGGCGGTCGATCCATGTCTCTCCTCCATCGCTGGAATAGCTGACATAGCATTCCGTCAAGATATTATCGGGATCATTGCGGCTGTCGAGGTACATGATAGCCAGATCGCCGTTCATCGGATCGATGTCCATCCACTGCCAGAATTGGTCGTTGGTCGTATCTGAGTGGACAATCACCGGTTCCGTCCATGTTTCGCCCTTATCCGTTGATTTCGAAAAATAAATATTCGGCACCCTGTCCGCCGACCAGCACAGGTATATCGTGCCTTTCCGCGGGCTCGTGTCATAGATATCGACATCAATTACAGGATAAGCCTCAGCGCGGACAGTATCTTTCACTGCGTGCAGATAGCCCTGCCCTTCCAGCAGCTTCGTCTCGCCGAAAATCTCATAGTGATGGATTATTTCCGGCTCAGTGAAACTTTTACTGCCGTTTGTAGATTTTGCAAAACCGACACCATGCACAATACCATCATTCCAGACGCAATAGACTGTACCTTCGGGTCCGGTCGCCGCCAGCGGGAAGCTCTGTCCGTAGGTTGTATCCAGCGAAGTGCCCGGCTTCCGTGGACTCACCGGAACCGGCGTACTCCACGCAGCGCCCTGATCAGTGGATTTCGACAGAACGATCTGCGTCGCCGAATCGCGCGGACTCATCCGCTTCCATGGATTGTAAATATGCCTGTAGTAGGGCGATTCAGGCGAGTTATCCACCGATATATAGTATTTATCCTCGAAAACCGAATCCAGCGTCATCTGCCCTTCATGCTTGATAACGGGGATATGCGCTTCCCATGTTCTGCCTTCATCGAAGCTGCGGGCAATGAAAACACCGTTCTCGCCCCATAGGACATCTCCTGACGAAGTATTTCCAAAGCCGCCGTAGCACAGATACGCCACACCTTCCGCATCAAAAGCTACGGACGGATCATTCGATGAGCGCCAGCCCTGCTCGACATGCCCCAGAAATTTATTTTCCCAGGTCCTGCCGCCGTCATGAGTTACATACACCTTAGTTTCCGAATTATTCCTGTAATCCACCGCCGAAGCGATCAAATTTTGCGGATTGGTCGGATTCACGGCGATAGAGGACTCATTCTGCGCGGCTGATTCTTTATCAACCGGCGTAATTGTATTAACATTCTCGAAGATCGGTGTTGTGAGCGGCTCCGCAAGTGTTTTCGTCCTCACCTGCGGTTTTTGCGGTTCCGGCGTAGGATGCGCCCGTTCCATAACTTTTTTGTAAAAGTCCGAAGCCTGCTGCAGTTCATCTCTCTTATTTTTATCCTGCGCATCGGCGCCGTAGCTGACAAAAATCAATGAAATTATTACTATCGAAATAAATACGCTAACTCTTGACATTTTATTACCGTTCTTTAATTTACAAATTTAATATGTGATAATATATTAAATTTAGACGGCAAAGTAAATAGGAAGATATAAAAAGTCTTAATTATAGTAAGTTACGTTTAAAAGAAATATTCGTATTTTATTTAAAAGTTGTTATAAAAAAATGATATCTACCATGAAAAAGCTCGTCATAATACTCGTTATCGCTCTGGCAGCCGTTAAATGTCATCACGTCAGCCCTTATTATTACGAGGTGCAGCGCTGCGGGAAAGAGATCAAAGCCAATCCCAACAATGCCGAAGCTTACTACCAGCGGGGCGTCGCCAAGAATTACCTCGACGATCATATCGGCGCCATCCGCGATTTCAACAAAGCCATAGAACTTGAGCCCTATTATGCCGATGCCTTTGTCAGCAGAGGTATTTCCAAATACTTTATGGGCGATTACTGGGGCGCCATCCGCGATTTCAACCGCGCCTTAGAGATCAATCCCGAGCATGGAAAAGCCTACTACAACAGGGGACTCGCCCATAACAAGCTCGAGCTCTGGGAAGCCGCCTGCTACGACTGGTCTTTAGCAGGCGAATTGGGGGTTATGAGAGCTTACGAAGTGATAAGATACTATTGCAAATATTAAGATATTTTAGTTTTTCGTTCAACAAAGAACTGCAAGGCAATTAAACCACCCATGAATTAATTTATTTTCATGAAAAAAGACTCGAAAATATTAAAACTATATATTTCAATATGTTGACATATATTATGAATTAATTTTAATCAAATTTTCTTTTGTATAAAAGAAAAAAAATGCTAACTTAGATACAGTTTAATTATTTGAAAACTTAAAGACTTACAGGTTGACAAATTTGTCAACTTTCTAGGGGATAAGTTGACATATTTGTAAATTATTTTAATCAAATAGTAATATTAGTTTCATTTTTTTTGTCATGACAATTGGACAGCGGATTAAGAAATTCATAGACAGGGTCTACGGCACTCAAAAAAAATTTGCATGTCAAGTTAATATATCCCGAACTATATTAAACAGATATATAGCAGATATAAATTTACCGGGTGCTGACGTGTTATATAAATTCAAAAAGGCAGGGATGTCAATTGATTGGCTGCTTGATGGTTCAGGTTCTATGTTTGCCAGAGATTTCCAAATGCAATATTCTAACAAAGAAGATACCGAACAACTGCAGGATTTGCCGCACCGGAGAATAAAAAAATGGATTAATAAAAATTACGGCTCTCTCGAAAATTTTGCAATAATTATGAATATTGACTATTACTTAATGGAAAATTTTCTGGAAAATGAATCAGTACCTGATCCGAATTTTACTAATATTTTAAGGATGGCTGGTTGTAATATTCGTTGGCTGTCGACAGGGGAAGGTGATGAATACGCGAATAACAACATTGGTCAGATTCTTAGGATTAGAAATGAATCAACTGAATAAAAAAAAGCGCTCCCCGGTATGGCGCCGTGGAATTTGATTTATTTATGCCGTTTGAAAATGAGGTTTGTTATGTTGAAGTGGAGGGAATGACAACCAACCGAAGAGCGCCAAATTTTTTATCAGTTTTAAAAGAACATTTATTTACTTTTTTAAAAGAGTGTGTGTAAAAACTTACACAATCAATTACAAATATATAACAAAAAATTTAATTTCAAAATTTTATTTAATATTTAATAAAAAAAATTTAAAAAAATTTCATGATTAAATCAAAATTACAAACTCATCTTTAATCACATCTTATTTAACGTATGATATAAGAATATATTTGAAAGAATGAGCAATATTATACACTTTTCGGGATTTATTTCAATCTTAGAAGTACATACGGAGACTTTTGCATGTTTCAGGAGGCTCTTGATGTTTTATATGCACGATCTAAAAAAATTTTACAATGAATAGGCATTGGAATGCCTGTATCATGCTGATTTGTGATTCATACCAACGATAAGAATAAATGCCGTAATGAAACAACTGGGGAAAGTGTAAAAATTTTCTTAAATTAGCCGCCCCTAAATTCACAATAGTAGATCACAATTTTATGATTAATTTAAATTGGTAATTGTCATCATGTTTTTTCATACATTACAAGAGGAGTTTAAAATGAGAAGAAATTTTACTTCAATATACTTGCTCATTCTGATTTTTGTATTGTCCTGCACTGAAAACGACAATCCTGTCGATAAACAGGATAATAAAAGTGATAAAAAGCAGGAAGTAAGCAAACAGGAAGCTCAGACAGCTTTCAATTATCTAAACGAGATCAGACAGAATCCATCCGCGTACGCTGATGAAATTGGCAGCTTCATGAAAGTGATTAATCCTAAAGAAAAACTGGAGTGGAATTATCTCTTAGCCGAGGTTGCCCGCGAAAGAGCTCTCGATATGGCAAAAAGAAATTACTTTAGCCATGTCGATCCTGATGGTATTGGTTCCAATCTTAAAATCCACAATGCTGGCTATGAATTGCGACCTGACTGGATAGACGAAATAGACGAATATAGCTTCGAATCGATTGCCGCAGGTTTCTCGACCGGAAAAGCGGCTATAAAGGATTTGATCATAGATGAGGGCGTACCTTCTAAAAATCACAGGAATCATCTTTTGGGACTAAATAGTTTCTGGGGGGAATGTGATGATATAGGTATAGGCTTTGTTTATAGTGAGGGCTCGGAATTTAAATCCTATTGCTGCATATTAATAGCTATGCATGACTTTTCCAATATAGTCGAAATTCCCACTGAGATAGAATAATGATATACGATGAATAGCTCTGAATCTCTGACTTAAACATTAAAAATGTAAACGCCTGCAATTTTTAACTTGTTCAAAGAGGTGCAGTTCCTAACTGTTGAAGGATTTCCCAGGAATCCCTTGCTGACCATCGCTCTTTGATTTTGCCATCAACAATTTTGAACCATTCTATTGTTTTAATTGAGTATTCCTTACCGGTTGGTTCGATACCCATAAAAGGATGTTCAAAGGGACCCGAATTTTCAGTAAACCTGACTACAACTGTTTCTCCTTCAGAAATAATATCATCTATTATCAACTTCATATTTGGAAAAGCTGCTCGCATTTTGTGCCAGTATTCCTTTGCCCAGGCAATTCCTCTGTTACCTAAACCGCCGTGAATAATAGCATCAGGATGGTGAAGCGCACAGCAATTTTCAATATTGCCCTGATTAAAGTACTCGACAAATTGTTGTACTATTTCGATTTTTTCTTTTGCCGACATTTTATCAGCCTCTTTTTTTTTGAAATAACTACTAACAAGGCGGGTAATTTCATTCATTACGCCGTTTAATCTATTTACTAAATTTTTTTTTAAAAAGCAAGTATTTTGTTTGCCTGAATAAAACAATTAGAAAATCAGACATCTAAAATATAAATCTATTATTATGTAAATTATTTATAGTACAATCGTTTAAATGATTGGCATCAACATTTTTTTATTTCGGAATAATTCATTATATTATGTTATGAAATTTTCGAATGATACGGAAGCAGTTCTGCATTTTCTTGATGAGATCACGGAAAATGAATTAAATCAAAGGGATGATCTGGGGATGATCCTCGAAATAGGTGCAGCCAATGGTAAAGATGTATTAGTGAATAAAATTATTTTCACTGGCAAAACTATCCACAAACTCAAGAGCAAAAAAGACAATCTGTCACCTGGTGCTGAAGGATTTGATTTATTGGAGAAAGAACTGGTCAAAAATATTGGGGAAATGGCAGCTTTAATGGAAGGTTTAATAGCCAATGCTGCTGAAGATATGTCTGAACATTTTAAAAATAAGTACTTATCTGATGCATACGAAGCATATGAAAACTTCATCGAGCTTTCCGAGGATCTTTCCACACTTAAGGATTTGCAAAACAAGAAGAAAAATCGGTAAGCCGATTAATTCAAAAAAAATAAAAAATTAATGATAATTATAAATGAATTTATTAAATTAGTTTTATTATTTTTTACATTATTAATTTTCTTTTTTTATTTTCAATTTCTTGAAGGGTTTTCTTATGAATCTTTATGTTGGCAACCTGCCATTTACCTGCGACGATGCTGAAGTCCAGACTCTTTTCGAAAAATTCGGAGCGGTGTATTCAGTCAACCTTATCGTTGATCGTAACACCGGTAAGAAGAAAGGTTTCGGATTTGTCGAGATGGACGATGAACCGGCAGAAATAGCAATTAAAGAATTAAATGACACTGAATTCGGCGGCAGAAACATCAAGGTAAACTACGCTCGGAAACGATAATAGGTAAATAGTCAGCCCTGCATTTTACTGTTTTTACGGATTAATTATCGAATTACTCTATCCGTAATTACTTGCTTTATTGAAACTTCTCAAGTTCTTCAATATCGCTGAAGTGCAGTCTTTCGGTTTCAACAACCTGGTAATTCTCATGCCCTTTTCCGGCAATCAGGATAATATCGTTCTGCAATGAAATCTCTACTGCTTTTGCGATAGCATCCAATCTGGAATTTATCCTGATAATAATTTGGCGGTTTTTTTCGGGGATGCCATCAATAATATCGTCAATTATCCTTTCGGGATCTTCCGTTCTTGGATTATCGCTCGTAACTACCGAAATATCAGCTATTCTTGCCGATATTTCGCCCATAAGCGGTCTTTTACCTTTATCGCGGTCACCGCCGCAGCCGAAGACGCATATCAATCGCTTATCCTTGTGCCCTGATAGATCAAGGAATTCCCTGCAAGCCTGCAGAGCTTTTTCCAGAGCGTCGGGCGTATGGGCGTAATCGACTATACCAACTGCGCCATTATTCAACGGTATTCTGTGCATCCTTCCCGGCGCGCCGGCGGTTTCCCAGATGCCTTTCTTAACCGCGTCCTCTTCAACCCAGAGCGCTAATGCGCATGCAGCCGCAATTGCCGAGTTATCCACATTGAAATTTCCAATCAGCTTATTTTCCAGATAGATATTCGTTTTCTTATCTTTCCCGGGAAGCGCATAATTCAAAGTAAAGCCTGTCTTATCTATCCCGAAATTCACATTTGTTATTTGAAAATCTGCAGTTTCATTTCTTCCGCAACTGCTTTTTATCTTCGATGGACTTTCGCTCAGCATATATTCCGCCATTTTATCATCGGAATTAACTACAGCTAAAGAACTCATCTTCAGAATATCGAACAGATGCTTTTTGGAAGCTGCATAATGATTAAAATCATTGTGATAATCGAGATGATCCCTTGTAATATTGGTAAAAATCGCAGCATCAAATTCTATCCCGTCTGACCGCTTCTGGTGCAGGGCATGGGATGATACTTCAATGATCACCGTGGCTATGCCATCCTTTACCATTTTGTCGAGTATCTCACACAGATCCAGTGACTCCGGTGTTGTATGAGTTGCCTGCAATTTTTGATCTCCGAAATAAATGCCGGTAGTGCCGATAAGCCCGGTCTTTTCTTCGGCGGCTTCGAAAATGGATTTCAGTATGAAGGTAACGGTAGTTTTACCATTAGTTCCAGTGATGCCAATGACTTTCATTTTCTTAGTAGGATAATTATACCATACGTGAGATAACTTAGCCAGCGCCAGCCGTGAATCTTCAACTTTAATATATGCAATATCCTCTCTGCCGTTGGTTTCGGGAATTTCCTCGCAAATAATAGCAGCAGCGCCATTCTCTATAGCGCTGCCAATAAATTTATGACCGTCATGCACATAGCCGCGGATAGCTGCAAACAGCGAATCTTCTCTGCATTTCCGTGAATCATACTGAATGGCGGATATAACTTTATACTCATCTCCTCTTATTTCGAGAGGATCAAGGACTTTAATTAAATGATTTAGTTCTTTCATAAATTAATTTTTAATAATGCTGTTAAATTTTTATAAATAGTATGTATATTTTATCAAGAGACAAATTTAATTAATTTTAACAGCAATATCCTAAAAATTCACTTCAAATGGAACAATCTCAACTTTGTACTTAACAAAATCATAGTAAAAATAAACAAAGCCCAGCTTTTCATTGAAGTAATATTTTCCTGTGAAATTGCCGGCATCGCTTTTTCCAACAGCTTCAATCACCCAGCATGAATCTTTCACCACCGGATTCTCATAAAAAATCTTTCCTGTGACTTTCAGTGTTCCGTTAACTTCAACTCCTTCGAGTTCTTCCCAGCCGGATTTTGGTATAAGGTTCCAGTCCAGTTCCTTTCCTTTTTCTATAGGAAATTTAATCCAGGGAAAGGGAACCATCTCAGTTAATCTTAGATAAGCACTTCTCGGGGGATGCATCCATATTTCCGAATCAAAGAACCATTCCATAACAGGATTGCATTGCCTGTCGATTATCCCGGTTGTGGAGGTGATCATTTTCATACTACCGGAACTATCGTTTATAAGCAAATAGAACCACTTGCACTTTTTCTGAAATAATTTCCAGTTTTCGTTAAATATTTTGAATTTCAAGGTATCAGTAGTTTCGCTGTCGGATCTTTTAACTTCAAAATTCCACTCCCTATTTGGTTTGTACACCATAGGCTGGCTGCATGAAGCTAATAGCAGTATCGAGACTGTGATTATCAAAAATTTCATAATGGATATTCAAATTAGTAAATAAATTTATTATTTAGCTAATAATAGGGCTTTTAATTATCAATTTTCGGCAGAGTGAGATTAATATTATATCCGATTCCCGAAGGAACCGGATTATTATTATATTCTATACTTTGAAGAAGCTTCAAACTACATGAAAAGGAAAGGTTTCCAGTCGTTTTCCACCTTTCCGAGGTACTGCTTCATGAACAAGATATGATGTGGTCTTGTTGGCTTTTTCAGCAGCCCCATTTTTGCTTCTTCGGGTGTTCTGTTACCTTTTACGTTGTTGCATCTGACGCAAGCTGCGACAAGATTTTCCCAGCAATCAGTTCCACCGCGCGATCTCGGAACAACATGATCTATTGTCAGATTTGTAGATTTCTTTCCACAATACTGACAAGTATTGTTATCCCTTCGTAAGAGATTTTTTCTGGAAAGTTCAATTTTTCTGTATGGCACCCTTACATAAGCGGTGAGACGGATTACGCTAGGATATGGATATATCCTGCTTACTGAACGAACTGACATTCCGTCTTTCCTTGCTACGAGATCGGCTTTCATCAGAAATAACAGTACGATAGCTTTTTTAGCACTGCAAATACTGATTGGTTCGTAGCTCTGGTTCAGGATCAAGACCTTTCCGTTCAGTCCGGACGCTCGAGTTTCCTCCTCTTGCTGGTCCGAAAGTTCTCTAAGATTCGTATCTTGAAAACTGAAGACATTACTCCTCTAATTTATGAACAATCAATTTATTATTTAAAATACAAAATTTTTTTGAAAAACAGGCTAAAATTAAGTTAAAAAATTGCATTATTTCTTCATAATTTCACCTGCTTCTACTTGTAATGACACATTAAAAGCCGAAATGTTACAATTTAATATTGTTTTTTTGAATAAAAAACACATTGGATAAAAATTTATTATATAATTAATTGCAATAAAATCAATAATTAACGGAATACGAAACATATCGTGTTTTTTGTAGTAGCGAGTATCAATTTTTGTAGCATACGTGTCAATAATGAAACAGTGTGTAGAATTTACCACAATCTATACTTATTTTTAATGATAACTCATAAAAGCGTAAAATAATCTCTCGTATCGTCATTGTGAATTTGCAGGACGCCGGCGCGAACGAGGCGGATCATCAGGCGCTCGGCTCGGCGGCGGGAAATATTGACAAGCTTTGAAAAATCCTGGACGGTGGCTCGCTCATATTTTTCGAGGTAGGCGAACAGCCGCTTTTCCTTGTCGCCGATGATGAGGCGGACAGGTTTGTCGTCGGTTTTGGCTCGCAGCAGGCGGATCATCTCGCGGCTGGCAAGCACGGATTTCTCGCCCATGCGGATATAGACTTTATTTTGCGGCTCGGCACCGTTGCCGTTTTCATTGACAAGATTGTGGGGTTTCATCTCGCTTTCCTTGATGTGGGCGACGACAACGTCGTATCTGCCCAGATCAACGACCTCGATAAATGCATCCACCGGCGGATCGATGAAGAACTGGCAGGCGGTCTCAATGCGGTCTATCACCGATTTCTCACTGGCGATGCCGTAGATAGTGCCGTCGTCATCGACGCCCACAATAAGCTTACCGCCTTTTGTATTAGCAAAAGCTGAGATCTCTTTGGCAATTTTTATAGGAGAGGCTACTTTTCTCTTGAATTCAACCTTCGAGGATTCACCATCGAAAATCAAGTCTGTTAATTCGCGGGGATCCATCGGATTTCGCCTTTTTGTTGTCAATAGTAATACAAATTTAACAATGTGTTACGGACTTTAAAAATTCAGTTTGTCCATAATCTAAACATATAAACGAATAAAATCGATTTTGTTTGTTTTTTAATTCAGTACAAATTTTTCATCGCACAACATACAATTATTCCAAACGCTTGCAACAGCAAGCTTTAGCTTGCTGCAAAATTAAAGAGTTATCCAGACCATTAGCAAATCCTTAGCAAAGCGCTAAAGCGCTTTGTTGCTTAAGTATATGCAGGGCGCTAAAGCGCTTGGTTATTAAAGTGTCTGCAAAGCGCTAAAGCGCTTTGTTGCTTAAGTATATGCAGGGCGCTAAAGCGCTTGGTTGCTTAAGTTTAAATAAATAAAAAATTTTAATGGATTGTTGTTTCAATGATTTTTATTTACAAAAATCCAATATTATTTGGATAAAATATAAAATTGATTAAATTATAACTTGATATAAAGTTAATCTCTTATTATTGAGAGTATAAATATGAAACCCAGTATATCCATAATAATAGCGATGATCGCAGCAGCCGCGGCGATAATGCTGTCAATAAATGAATTCTATGCGGAAAGCTCACCAGCGAGCGAGAAAACATCCGGCTTGAAAATCACTTATCCGCGGGACAGCACGGTATTCCCGCCGGAAATAGCGCCGCCGACCATCCTCTGGGAAGATAATACCAAAGGCGTGAAAAAATGGAAGATAGTCGTAAACGCTGCTGGCGAGAAATTCACGAAGATAACTGACGAAAAGCAGTGGAAGCCCGAACGCGGCAAATGGCAGAAGATAAAAAGCCTAACAATAGGCAATGAAGCAACGGTGATAGTGACCGGCTATGAAACAAGCGTCGGCGAGAACCCCATTTCCAACGATCTTATTAATTTTCTTACTTCTGAGGATTCTGTCGGGGCGCCGATATTTTTCAGGGATGTTCCGCTGCCCTTCAGTTATGCGCTGGATAACCTGAAGGAGATAAGGTGGCGTGTCGGCAATATCGCTATGGACACTCATGCTCGGGTGGTCATGGACAGCCTGCATGTCTGTGCGAATTGCCACTCATTCTCGGCGGACGGCGGCACGCTCGGCATGGACGTAGATGCGCACAGCGATAAGGATGCTTATGGTATAACAGACATAGTCGAAGAAACCACGCTCTACAAAATGCTTCACTGGAGCGAATTCCAGGATGGCGACCCTACTTATGGGCTGCTGGCAAACATCTCGCCGGACGGAGAGTATATAGCAGCAACTCTGAAGGACAATGAATTTTTCATTACAAGACCGGATCTGGCTTATTCGCAGTTGTTCTTCCCTATCAAAGGGATACTCGTTATTTGCGACAGAGACAAAGAAAAGTACTGGTCACTGCCCGGCGCCAATAATAAGGAATATGTGCAGACCAATCCGAGCTGGTCGCCGGACGGCGAAACGCTTCTGTTCGCGCGGGCGGAGGCTATACCCAGCAAAGAGAGCGGCTTCCGCGATGCTTTCGACAAGGACACAGCCGTATTTAATGATCTGGCTGATGAGTTTGTCATGGAAGGCAGAGAATTTAAGTATGATGTTTATAAAATTCCTTTCAATGACGGGAAGGGAGGCACGCCCGAGCCTCTTGCCTGTGCTTCCGATAATGATATGAGCAATTATTTCCCGCGGATGTCCCCTGATGGGAAGTGGATAGTATTTACGAGGGCTGAGAATTTCATGCTCTTGCAGCCGGATAGCAAGCTGTACATCACATCCCGCGACGGCAAAGAAGCGAGGCTGATGAACTGCAATACATCGAATATGAATTCATGGCATTCCTGGTCGCCAAATGGCAGATGGCTGGTGTTTTCTTCTAAGGAGCGGGGACCTTATACCAGGCTTTACCTTACGCATATAGACGAGAATGGCTGGGATTCGCCGCCGGTGCTCATCGAGAACTTCCTTCCGAAGGGCAGAGCTGCGAATATTCCGGAATTTGTAAATATTAAACCCGGCGATCTGAAAGTAATACATCCGAAATTTCTCGAGCATGACTATTTCCTTTATCAGAACGGAGTTAATAAAATTGCGGAAGGCAACCTGTCCGGCGCCATCGAGGATTTCACAAAAGCTATGGAAACGGATTCGAACAATTTCAAACTATACGGCTCGCGTGGCTATTGCCGGATGGAACTGGGAAATGCGAAGGGCGCCCTCGCCGATTTCAACAAAGGACTGAAGATGAATCCGAAGGATGCCAAGCTGTATAATTTGCGTGGTTTTGCAAAGATTGAACTGAAGGATTATAAGGGCGCTATTGAGGATTTCACAAAGTCGATCGAGATAAATCCTTACGGCTGGGAATCATACAACAGCCGGGGATATGTAAATGTAATACTGGGCAGGTATAAGGCAGCTATCCCGGATTTCAAAAAAGCTATTAAGCATAATCCGAAATGCTATCAGGCGCATTACGAGCGGGGAGTGGCGTATGTTCAGCTTGGACGCTACGACATGGCGATAAAGGATTTTAACTCGGCGCTGAGGATAAGGTCGAATTTTCCGCCGGCGTACTACCAGCGCGGGATAGCGGAGTATTATTCCGGTCAGCAGGAAAAAGCCTGCAAAGACCTGAATAAAGCGAAAAAACTTGGCTTGCAGGTGGCGGAGCAGGCGATAGAGCAGTTTTGCAGGGAGAATGAAGCGAAGGGTGAATGAGAGAGTTTCATTATCATCAACTACCATCAAGCGGATGGTAAACCGAGCGTGGTTTTCAAAAATGACAGGTCAAACATCAACATCAACTATCATCAAGCGGATGGTAAACCGAGCGTGGTTTTCAAAAATGACAGGTCAAACATCAACATCAACTATCATCAAGCGGATGGTAAACCGAGCGTAGTTTTCAAAAATGACAGGTCAAACATCAACATCAACTATCAACCGCAGGGTTAACCCTGCGGTTGAATTGAATTGAATTGAATGAAAACAAAGAAAAAAACAAATGGAAAATAAGCAAAACAGATCATATAAACTGCTGATATACTTTATATTATTTGCTATATCAGGTTTTTCAGGGCTGATCTACGAATCGATCTGGACGCGCTATCTGAAGTTGTTTCTGGGTCATGCAGCTTATGCGCAGACGCTTGTGCTTGTCATTTTCATGGGCGGGATGGCTCTCGGCGCATGGCTGGCGAGCCGTTTTACATTGAAAATCAAAAATCTTCTCATAGCTTACGCCATAGTTGAAGGTGTGATAGGTATTTTCGCTCTGATATTCCACCCTATATTTACTTCAATTATGGATTTGGCGTATTCGGTTGTAATTCCTAATACCGATTCAATTTTCACGGTAAATCTCTTTAAATGGGCGATTGGCGCGTTATTCATACTGCCGCAATGTGTGCTGCTGGGTGCCACTTTTCCACTTATGTCCGCCGGAATTATCAGGCGCTACCCCGATAATCCCGGCAAATCGCTGGCAGTACTGTATTTCACGAACAGCTTCGGCGCTGCGGTAGGCGTGCTTGTGAGCAGCTTTCTGCTGGTAAATAAGCTGGGTCTGCCGGGGACTATCATTGCGGCGGGGATAATCAATCTCGCGCTGGCAGGCATAGTCGCTGCAATCAGCCGCCAGCCTGTGGAAGCCATCAAAACTGAAGGAGATAGAACTGAAGAAAAACCAAGACTTATCACTGGATTTTTATTAATAGCTCTGCTAACCGGCACGGCATCATTTATATATGAAATAGGCTGGATAAGGATGCTGTCTATGGTGATAGGCAGCACCACTCACGCTTTTGACATTATGCTGAGCGCATTTATTCTCGGGATAGCTATCGGCGGATTCGCCATTCGAAAAAGTATAGACAAACTGAGCAATCCCGTTAAATCACTGGCGATAATACAAATGCTTATGGGCGCTTTCGCAATTTTAACGCTGCTGATTTACGGTGGAACTCTGGATTTCGCTGCCATCACGAAGGACCTGCTCGACAGGACTGCCGCCGGCTTCGTCTGGTTCAATATCTACAGCTACGGCGTTTCTATCCTCATAATGCTGCCTGCGACAATTTGCGCGGGTATGACGCTGCCAATCCTGACTTACTACCTGCTTCAAAAAGGGCATGGCGAGAAGTCTATCGGCAGGATATATTCCGCGAACACTGCCGGGGCGATTCTTGGCGTGCTGCTGAGTTATCATGTACTGATGCCGCTTTTCGGCTTGAAGAATATGATAACTATCGGCGGCGCGATAGATATTGTGCTCGGTGTAATCCTGATTTTCTACGCTCTGCCGGCGGAAAAGCGTGC
Source organism: uncultured Hyphomicrobiales bacterium (assembly GCA_964645005.1). GTDB lineage: Bacteria > Bacteroidota > Ignavibacteria > Kapaibacteriales > UBA2268 > CAZXYS01. Next base: position 134,422 of record CAZXYS010000002.1, read on the forward strand.
TATCGGCTATATTGCCGCTGCGGGAAGCGTCGCAATAGTTCTGCTGAGCTTCTTTACGATAGAGCTTAATTCTCTGAGGATGGCGACCAGCCTTATCGCTCAGAAAAAGCAGCCGATCGAGAAAGAAGTAATTTTCCACAAAGATGGGAAGACCTCGACGATAGATGTCATCAAGATTAAAGGGGAAAATCCCGGTGCACTGGGCATGTACACAAACGGGAATCCGCTGGGGGTGCTGAGTCTCTCGCCGAATGCGGTTATCAACGAGCATAATGCCATACTTCTCGCAGCGATGCCTCTGTCATTGCACCCGAAACCGCGTACTGCCGCGACATTCGGACTCGGGACGGGGCTGACCTCGTATGTTCTGGCTTCCGATCCCAATATCGAGCGGCTCGATATTATCGAAATTGAAAAAGCGGTCGTCGAAGGCGCGAAACTTTTCGGCGAGAAAACCACGCAGACATTGAATGATCCACGATGCCAAATGCATGTGGAAGATGCCAAGACTTTCTTTGCTAATCGCAGCAGGAAGTATGACATTATCGTTTCCGATCCGACCGAGCCATGGGTTAGCGGCATCGCAGACCTTTATTCCAAGGAATTTTACAAAATGATAAGCGGTCATCTCACCGAGGAGGGCTATTTCGTGCAGTGGATATTGTCTGCGGGGCTGGATGTGCCGCTGGTTTCCTCTGTGATGAAGGCGATGGCAATGAATTTCAAAGACTATTGCATTTACAATGTGAATGACAATTATTTGATTTTGATTGCAGGCAAAAATGAAATACCGGCAAAGCCCGGCGAACGAGTCTTTTATTATCCTAAGCTACAGGCGGAACTTGCAAGAATCGGCATATTGAATACGGACGATCTCTATCTTCACCGGCTCTGTGGAAGTGAAACGCTCGATCCGCTGATCAATTCTTATAATATTCCGGCAAATTCTGATTATAAGCCGATTCTCGAGAGTAAGTCGCCGAAGACGCACTTCATGGAAAAGAATGCTAACGAACTGCTGAATCTCAAGCTGGTTCCCGCGCCGATAGTGGAAGTCCTCGAGGGGCAGCAGCCTCATTCAGCTTCGGAATTCAATATGCTGAATGCGGATTACACCATGTTCACCTACCTTCCGAAGCAGGGTAAACAGATTCTCAACTATTTCAAAAATGCTGATGAATACTCAAATCCTGACATATTTATCCGTGATGATAATACTTTGAATATAGTTAGATATATTTTGGATATGCACAAAAATTGCGGTTCTGACTGGATTGGCAATCTCAGGGCAATGATGCAGTTGACGCTGCCTTATCTCTCTATTAAAGAGATGGATTTGATCTGGAAAAGCCTGGAATCATCGGAAAAATATGAGAGATTATCTGATAAATGCCGCCAATGGCTTGATCTCTGCAAAAATCTTAGCCGAAGGAACTATGAAGTAGTTCTAAAGTTATCCGGAACGCTGCTACCATCAGGCAATATCCCCGCAAATGAAGACAATAACTACCTTGTCACCTTGCATTTATTGTCCCAGATAGCGCTGGGCTTCGATAAAAATGAAATGAGAATTTTCGTTGATAGATATGAATATAATGATCCACCAATACATTTAAGGATTTTGAAAGAGTATGCGGATTAAATTAAGAATAATTATGGATGAAAATAAAATACCTTTCGCCGCTCATTCTGAGAAGCGAAGCGTTGTGTTGAACCACCCCTTAGCCCCCTCCTTTATCAAGGAGGGGGGAAAGAATCCACCCCGTCACGCCTTCGGCGTGCCACCCCTCAATGAGGGGAATTTACTACTTTACCCATTTCGATCGGTAATAACAACTGTCAGAAAACCCGTCCGGTCGGTTGTTACAACCGACCGAACAAGGCGCTGCAGCTACACCCTGCTGCTGATCGCGACGATCTTCCTCGCAATATCCTGCGGCGCTCAGGAATCAAAGGATAAAATTCTTAAAGCATGGCAGGAAAAAGGGCTGCCGAAGGAAGCCGGGAAGGACCTTATGATCGAATATCCGCAGGATAACACACTGTTCCCGCCGGAATTCGTTGCGCCTACGATATTCTGGGAGGATATGACCGACAGCGTCGATATGTGGCTGGTGAATGTCGCCACGGAAGCTGATGAAAACTACCTCTATGAGACTACCGATACTATGTCCTGGCGACCCGATAGAGAGATATGGGAAAAGATAAAAGCAGCTTCGATTGAGAAAGAGATAAAATTTTCCGTGATTGGCGTGAATAGCGCCAATCCCGAGCAGATCCTTTCCGGCTCGGAAATTACAGTTAAGATATCTGAGGATTCCGTCGGCGCGCCGATTTTCTTCCGCACTGTCACTTTGCCTTTCGAGTATGCGGTGAATAATCTGGAGACGATAAGCTGGCGGCTGGGTGACATTTCGTCCTATCAAAAACCGAAGGTGGTGCTGGAAGACCTGCCCGTCTGCGGGAATTGCCATTCCTTTACGCCGGACGGGAAGCTGCTCGCTATGGATGTGGATTACGCCAATGATAAGGGTTCTTATGCGATTACCCCGGTAAAGCGGGAGATGGTGCTGTCGAATGACAAGATCATCACATGGAGCGATTTCCGCAGCGAGGACGGCGAGCAGACCTTTGGCTTGCTGTCGCAGATATCGCCGAATGGCAGATATGTCGTCAGCACCGTGAAGGACCGCTCGATCTTCGTTCCGGTCGATAATCTTGAGTATTCGCAGTTGTTTTTCCCGATCAAGGGAATTTTGGCGTATTACGACAGAGAAACGCGGGAATTTTATGCTCTGCCGGGGGCGGCTGATCCCGCCTACTGCCAGAGCAATCCCGTCTGGAGCCCGGACGGAAGCCACCTCATCTTCGCGAAGGAAGATGTCTATCATTCCGCCGAGGCTGAGAAATCCAAAAAAGCCGTGCTGCCAACGCACGTCGCCGATGAATTCCTCGAGGGCAGGCGCGATTTCAAATATGATCTCTATAAGCTGCCATTCAATGACGGCAAGGGCGGTGAACCGAAGGAAATCCCCGGCGCCTCGAATAACGATATGAGCAATTATTTTCCGAAATATTCACCGGATGGGGAATGGCTGGTTTTTGCAAGGGCTGAAAATTTCATGCTGTTGCAGCCGGACAGCAAGCTATATATAATGAGTGCCGAAGGCGGCAAACCACGTTTAATGAACTGCAACACGCCGAATATGAACTCATGGCACTCGTGGTCGCCCAACGGGAAATGGCTTGTGTTCTCGACGAAGAAGTTTGGTCCGTACACGCAGCTTTTCCTCACGCACATAGACGAGCAGGGTAACGATACCCCGCCCGTCTATCTGGAAAACCTGCAGGTGAAGGAACGGGCGGCGAATATACCTGAATTCGTAAATATAGAACCGCATGAGATGCAGGTTATCGTCGAACGTTTCATGCAATTGGACTATTACGCGGAACTTCGCGGCAAGCTGAAGGGCAACAGGGGCGACCTGCAGGGCGCTTTGAAGGAATATAACAGGGCTATAGCGTTTGAGCCCAAAGAAGCCGATCTGTACTATGAGCGCGGGCTCGTGAAGCTCGAACTTAAGGACTACAAGGGTTCTATGAACGATTTGCAGCGCTGCATAAAACTGGATCCCGACTACCAGAAAGCTTATTTCGAAATCGGCTATCTTAAGATGGAAGCGGGCAAGTTCGAGGAAGCGCTCGATGACTTCAACACCGCTATCAGAATGGATTCCAACGATGTGATGTCCTACTACGAGAAGGGCATGGCTAAATATTATCTTGAGGATTTTAGAGAAGCTATTAACGCATTCAATAAAGTGATCGAGAAGCGTGATGATTCGAAATACGCTTACTATCACCGCGGGCTGGCGAAATCGCAGCTCGGCGATCCGACTGCCTGCAATGACTTGCAGCAGTCGCTTAAGATGGGCTGCCAGGAAGCGAGGCAGGCTATTCAGCAGCTCTGTTATTAGGGGATTAATATCTTTTGTTGAATGTAGTTGGCGCTTCTAATTTTCAGATATTGGCTAACGGCTAACGGTTAAAGCATTTGTTAGTGCGTTCAGATCTCAGAGCGTTGGAATGAGATCAAGGGGCAATCATCAACCAAACCAAAATCAACCGCAGGGTTAACCCTGCGGTTGGAAAAGGTACAACCCTGCGGTTGAAAAAGGTACAACCCTGCGGTTGAAAAAGGTAAAAACCGCGGTTATAAAAGGTACAAACCGCGGTTAGGAGGGGACACCCTGCGATTGAAGACTATGTAACAAATAAAATCATATATGATGAAAAAAATCAAACAAACACTGACCAACAGCGAAACGCTTATCTACATCGGCGAGAGTATCCGCTATCTGGATTCATATTTAAAGAATAAACATACCGTCATTATCACCGACCAAAATGTCTATCACCATTACGGCGCGTTATTCCCTGATTGCCCCGTAATTAAGATTGAGACAGGCGAGAAGATAAAAACTCTCGAAACTGTTAATTACATTTATAATAAATTGCTTGAATATAATGTTGACCGGTCGTCGATTATTGTGGGGATTGGCGGAGGGATTGTCTGTGATATTGCGGGATTTGCGGCAGCTACGTATATGCGCGGGGTGCCGCACGGGTTTGTGGCGACAACGCTCCTGGCTCAGGCGGATGCCGCTATTGGCGGAAAAAACGGAGTGAATTACGCCGCGCCGGACAGTCAGACCATGTATAAAAATATGATTGGTACTATCAAGCAGCCGGAATTTGTCATCTGCGACATTGATACGCTGAAGACGCTGCCGGATCATGAGTTCGGGAATGGTCTGGCAGAGATCATTAAGTCCGCACTGATAGGCAATAAACAGCTATTTGAGTATCTGGAATCTAACAAAGACAAGATTTCAAGCGATAGATCAAAAATTCTCAGGCATATTATCACCGAATCGATCAAGGTGAAGACTGAAATTGTAGGGCTTGACGAGAGCGAAGCCGGCATTAGGAAAATACTGAATTTCGGGCATACTTTCGGTCATGCGGTAGAGTCCGTCTATGGCATGACCCATGGCGAGGCAATTAGCATCGGAATGATCCTCGCTCTGGACATTTCAATCAAAAAATTAGATATGAAGAAAGTGATTTTGAATAGGTTGAAAAACCTTCTTAGTGCTTTTAATTTGCCTGACCAATTGCCGGAACTTGATATTACAAAAATTATTAGTATATTACGACAGGACAAAAAGAAAAGCGGCGGCAATATCGACTTTATTGTTTTGAAAGATATTGGCAAACCTGCGATTGAGAGAATTTCTTTTGATAATTTGGAAGAATTAATTAAAAAATGATCTGCCTCAGTCTCGGAAATATTGATTACCAGGAATGCCTCGATTACATCGGGAAATACGAACTTGTCGAGGTAAGGCTCGACCTCTGCGATTTCACGGCAGAGCAGATCAGAGAGCTCTTCAGCCAGCCAACTCATATCATCGCAACCTGCAGAGCCGAGCGGTTAGCCGATAAACGGCGGCTGGAAATGCTGACTCTGGCGTTGGAAGCGGGCGCTTCCTACGTTGATATCGACATTTTTACGGATGAGCACATCCAAAATGCAATTGTGTCTGCGGCGCATGGCAACAATTGCAGGATTATCGCTTCATACCATAATTTTAACTATACTCTGCCGGAGGACCGCCTGCAGGAAATTTATTACAGGTGCGCAGATTTGGAACCCGAGGTTATAAAAATCGCCTGCAAGGTAAATTCTCATTCGGACATCGCAGCTATCCTGTCACTTTACGGGATGGCGCAGCCAGGGCGATTGATAGCGCTCGGTATGGGTGAAATGGGCAGGATCTCAAGGATTGCTGCGCCGTTTCTGGGCGCGCCATTCACTTATGCTTCGCCCGAAAAATTCATTGAGACAGCTGACGGACAGTACGATATTGAAACATTGCAAAAAATTCTTGATTTGATAAAATGAGCGACGAAACCAAACTCTTTGCCGTTACCGGCGATCCGGTATCCCATAGCTGCAGCCCGATTATTTTCAACGAGCTGTTTCGGCGGCAGGGCTTAAATGCGCATTATACCCGCCTTGCAGCAGACAGCGCGGAAGAAGCTGTGCGCGTCTTCAACGAGCTAAATCTGCAGGGAATAAATGTCACCGCGCCGTTCAAGGCGGATATCATCGAATATTTGGACGAAATTGACGAGGAAGCGCAGATAATCGGCGCTGTGAATACGGTTGTTCGGGAAGGCAATATTATCAAGGGGTATAACACAGATCATACGGGGGTTTTCGAGGCAATCATTAATGCCAATATAAAAAAAGTAAAGCCAAGGTTATGCCTCGTTATCGGCGCCGGCAGCGCGGGACGGGCGGCGGCTTATGCTCTTGGCAAACTCGGCGCCCAGGTTTATCTTGCCAACAGAAATTTTGAAAAGGCTGAGAAAGCCGCTAAAATCCTTAATGACAATGGTTTGGTCTGCACCGCCGTTGAACTCGATGACCTCAGAAGATATGTGTTTGTATCATACGTTATTATTAATACTTTGAGTGCGGACGTTATTCCGTTGGATATCTCATGGTTAAGAGATGATCACGTTTTTCTCGACGCTAACTATTTTAATCCTTTTGTAAAACCCAAGCAGACAGAAGCGCATGTAATCCCCGGCGAGGAATGGCTCATCAGGCAGGCGCTGCCCGCTTTTGAGCTATTTACAGGAACAAAGCCGGAAGCAGAGATCGATGCTAACTCTCTCACAGAAAAATTTTATCTAAACAAAAAAACTAATAAAATCGCTATGATCGGCTTCATGGGCGCGGGGAAGACAACAATCGGAGAAAGTCTTGCTAAAAAACTGGGCTTGTTTTTTATTGATCTTGACGAGATGATCGAGCAGAGGGAAGGACTTCATATACCTATAATCTTTAGCGAATACGGCGAGGATTATTTCCGCGATGCTGAGATATTCACTTTCCGCGAGAATGGCTTCGGCGAAAACAGGGTAATAGCCTGCGGCGGCGGTATCACCGAAAGGATTGACAATATTGACATACTCGACAAATTCATCACAATCTGGCTGCATTCGCCTGTGGATACCTGCTATGAGAGGATCAAGGGCGGCTTACGGCGTCCGCTGGCAGATACCTACGAGAAATTTTCATCGCTTTACAACAAGCGCATCCCCGATTATTTCAAAACGGCGGATATGGTGGTGGATAGCGGGTCAGAGGCTGATGAAGCAGTTCAAAAGATTGTTAAGGAGTTAGGGAATCTGGGGTAGATCGTTTACTAATTATTTTAAAGTTTTTATCTATATTAGATTTGTAAAGGAAGATATCATTTATTTAATGATGTAACAATCTCAAATATCAATAATATAATGATAATCTAATTAACTATGGTTATTTGTATCACTATTTGCTGAAAATAATTTATTATCCAAATAAACTGAAGCAATAGGTGTTAAAAATACATAAGCAGGCCAAACAAATCTACCATCAACCCAGGCAGCAAAGAAACCATATATGCAATAACAACATGTAATAAAAGTGCCAAAAATAAAGAAGTTAATATATTGCTTACTAATATTAATATTTTTATTAATATAATACTCAAATAAAAAAAGTATTAAAATAATTATAAATAATACCCAACTAATAATAACGCTAAAAATCGAGGGGAAACGTGTAATGTTTTCAATAACCCTTTGGAATGAGGGGAACCAAAAATATTGAGAGTTACTTGAAAAAAGAGTGCGTGTTATGTATATTGCTAATAAAAAAGCTGCTATACTAATTACAATAATTATTAATGATCTCTGTTTATTTTTCTTTAGTTTAATTGAATATACGGCAATAGGTAATAAGAGAGCAATTCCTTCTTTTGCGAATGCAGCAATAAAAATAAATAAAGGGAAATATATCCAGTTTGCATTTAACAATAAATAGATTCCTAAAGTTAAGAAAAAAATAAAAGCCGGATCGATATAGCCTATTGTAGAATAGTAAAAAGTTGGGAAAGAAAATAAAAATATAAAAATCGAAAAATATTTACTATATCCTTTAACCCCGATAATGGAAATTATTTTTTCTAATAAAAAAACTACAGCAATTAAAAATATTAAATTAACTAGATTTAGTGATGTCATTTCATCAAAAGGCAAAAACGACGATAGAAAGGGAGTTAAAGGCCTGTAACAGAATGGAGGCTTTAGTTGATTTTTATTTTGTTCGCAGGGATTTCGAAAATACTTAACTAATAATAAATATTGGTAGGCATCAATAGATAGATTTTTATATGAATTATCTTTATCCGATTTAAATTCAATTCCCTGCCCGCTGGTTATTTCACTAAACCCATAATCATGGCGATTAAATCGTGGATAAGTAATTAAAATAAGAAATACAATTAGCATAAATAAATTCAAAAAATGCTTTAAACCGTTCTGATTAGGATACATATCTCATCGCTGTTTATATAACATTCTATGTTAATTGAATTATTCTAATTTAAATTAGTTATTAATAAAAATATAATTACAAATTAATAAATTTTTTAGAAAAAATAACAATCAACATTTATACCTTGATCTTATTTATAACTATAAATTAAAATATAAAGTTGTGTTATTTAGGTGAGCTTATCTAATAATTATTGATTTTGTGGATAAAACAAATTAATATGGGCTTATTAAAAAAAGACTTACTCGATCTTTATCAATTTATCATAGTAAACATTATCGCCGCAGCTTATAATCACAAAATACATTCCCGGCGATAAATCGCTTATATTTATATCCGCGCTTGTTTGGAACAATGACTGCCTCGATATCAGCGTTCTGCCAGTCTCATTCATAATTTTGACACTATACTCGTCTGACAGCGCTTCTTTTGCTGTTATCGTCAGCTTATCCGAAGCGGGATTAGGGTAAACTTCGAAAATCTTATCGCTGCTGGTATGCCTGTAATCATCGACGCCGAGGAAGTCCAGGTCGAGGCGGTAGACGCCTTTGTTGTAAGTTCCGGCATAGAGTGTGTTGTTTGTTATAGTCAGGCATTGCGTGCTGCTTTCGAGTCCATCTGAAATATCTAACCAGTTATCACCATTGTTTGTTGAGTAGAAAGTACCGTCCTCAGTTGCTATAAAAACTTTATCGCCATATATCAAAAAGTCATTAATTTTAATCTTCCCGTCTGGCAAACCTTCTTCTTTAATCTCCCATGTTTTGCCTTTATCTGTAGATCGGAAAATATCATATCCACCTGCTGCAAATATTAAATCATCTTTCATGGCTAAATCAAGAACGACGCCGGCGCTGTCATACGAAAGTTCCCAGTTATTACCGTTATCAGTTGATAGAATTATTTTTCCATAACCCGTACCTACTACAATATTATTATTATCAAAGGCTAATGCAAATGGTCTTAAATAAAGAGAACCTGAAACAAGAAATTCCCTGTTCTTTCCCTTATCATCAGAGACATGAATAGATCCGCTTCTCCCGACGTAAATCTTATCATTGTTTATTGTTAAACAACTAAAAAATAAACTAACTGCTGAATCGATATAATTAATTCGCTGCCAATTATCTCCGTCAATGTCAGAAAAATAAATTCCGCTGTTATAATCATTTGCGAAAACAGTCGTATTTATTATTCCCAAACTTGATATACTACTTCTTGATATATATAAACCATTTCTAAGAGTATCCCAATTTTGCCCTAAATTTGACGATCTGAAAATTTTCATACTATCCGAACCGGCGAAAATATAATTATCTTTCGCAATAATACTCTCGATACGAGTATTTTCCAAACCGCTGTTGCACGCTTCCCATTTCTGAGCGAATGTCGCTGCGGGAAATATCAGACATAAAATGACCAGTAGTTTTTTCATATCATTCCCTTTAAAAAAGTTATTTATATAGAGTCTGGTTTACAGACTGTTAATTTCAATTTTGAGAACTGGTCATTTTTTTCATAAACCACCATTGAGAAATTTTTATTTCCCGATTAATTTCTACCTGATTACGACTTTAGCAAAATAAATCAAATTATTTATATTTGCAAGACATTCGGAAAAAAAGAAAAAATTACTATTATCAGATAAAAGAATCAACTAAATCCATGCAAAAAAACATAAAACCAGCAGTCATCACCGGCGCTCTCAAAGCGCCTCCGTCGAAAAGCATGATGCAGAGGGCAGTCGCCTGCGCTCTGCTTTCCGAGGGGATTACAACCATTGAAAATCCTTCGCTGTGCGATGATTCGCTTGCAGCGATAGATGTAGTTAAGAGGCTTGGTGCTGATGTGGAAATGAATGAAAATTCCGTTGTAATAAAGAGCGGCGGAATAGATAGCTTGATGAAAGAAAAAGGTGAAATTGAGTTGGACTGCGGGGAATCAGGGCTTTGCCTGCGGATGTTCGCACCCATTGCGGCAATAACCGGCAGGCAGGTAACTCTGACAGGCAAAGGCAGCCTGATGAAGCGTCCCGTGGATTTTGTATGCAATGCGATCGGGGCATTCGGCGGGGAATGCTCAACAAACAGCGGCTATCCACCGATTAAGATCACCGGGCAAATGCCCGGCGGCTCGTCGGAAATTGACGGCTCGGTAAGCTCGCAGCATCTGACAGGCTTGCTTATGGCTCTGCCCAATCTTGAAAACGACTCAATTATTCCTGTCAAAAACCTCGCCAGCAAACAGTATATTAATATGACTCTGGACGCGCTAAGGCAATTTGGGATTGATATTAATAATGAGAATTACTCTACATTCCACATCACCGGCGGACAGAGTTTTAACGCCTGCCATTATATTGTCGAAGGGGACTGGAGCGGCGCGGCATTTTTGCTTGTTGCGGGCGCTATTGCAGGGGAAATCGAGGTTGCCGGACTGGACAGCGATTCACATCAACCGGATAAGAATGTTTTACAATCTTTAGATCTTGCCGGCGCAAGGGTTTCTATCAAAGAAAATGCTATTTTAGTTGAAAAAAATGAACTTAAAGCATTTGATTTCGACGCCGCCGATTCGCCTGATCTGTTCCCGCCGCTGGCTGCATTAGCTTGCTTTTGCGCGGGAACTACCCGAATAAAGGGTGCTGACAGACTTGTCCACAAAGAAAGCAACCGCGCTGAAATAATTATGCGTGAATTCTACTCGCTCGGGGCTGTTATTTCCGTGGAGAATAATATTATGACTATCACCGGCGGCAACCTGCGCGGAGGAACAGCCAATTCCCACAATGATCACCGCATAGCTATGGCACTTTCAATAGCTGGTTTGCGCAGCGAAACAAATGTGACAGTAGAAAATACCGAATGCACGGTTAAATCTTATCCGGGATTTTTTGAGGATTTGAATAGTATAGCTCAAAACTAAGATTAAATATCCTATCAATCCTCTATCTCGGGCGGCTCGAGCAGATCCGGTTTTCCTTCGGCTTCTATCTCTTTCAGGAGTTCTTTAGCCATGTTTTTATCAAGAGGTTGTAATTTATGATAAACGCTGCGGGCATCCTCTCTCCAGTCCTTTCGTAAATAAGCATATCCCAAATTCTTGTAGGCATCGGCAAATCCAGGATCCGCTTCTGTTGCAGTAATGAAAAGACTAATGGCTTTTTCTACGTCGTCATCATTGTTATAGACTACGCCCATAGTATTGTATGCCTTCGCAAAAGTGTTATCCATTTGCATGCATGTCTTCAGACTTCTAATTGATTTATCCTTCAATCCAACATAAGCATACACAACCCCTAAATAATAATGTGCCATCAAATTATCAGGCTGTTCATTGAGCACTTTTCCGAATAGTTCGATAGACTTGCTGTAATTGCTTTCATGAGCATAAGTCAGAGCTTCATGATACATTACTTTTGCGGTATCCCCCTTTAGTTTTTTTGCCAATTTGAAATGTTTATGAGCTTCATCAAACAGTTCCATTTTGTCAAAGACTATTCCCAACTTTAATTCCGCTTCAAAAATATCAGGTTCAATCTTCAAAGCATCCGTAAAAGCAACTGATGCCAGCATCAAGGCACTTTTATCTTCTTCCTTGATTCCACGGGTGTAGTATGCGTCAGCTAAAGCAATCTGTGCTTTTACGCCGTTCGGGTCAAGAGCTGCCGCGGTTTGGAATGCTTCAATGGACCTGTCGTAATCTTCACGCCGCAGATAAAGAGTTCCAAGCGCAATGTAGGGTTCGGGATTTATTGGATCTAATTCCATTGCTTTCGTAAAAGATACCTCTGCTTTTTCCAATTCTTCCAGCTTGTAAAGCGAATAGCCTTCCCAGAGGTATAGTTCTTGGCTTTGCTGTTTGTCTTTGATGAATTGCGAAAATTTTTCTAAGGCATTTTCATATCGTTCCAGTCGGAAATATGAAATCCCGAGTTCTACTATTCCTTCTTCACTATCATCATTTAGTTTATAAGCATTTTCGAGTGCTGCCAAAGCATCTTCATATCTTTCCTTTTGAAAATAGCTTTTTCCCAACTTCAGATATGCATAGAACCTGTTCGGGAAAAATTTAACGGCTTTCTCCATGTATTCAATAGTGCTGTCGTAATTTTCAGTTTCATAAGCAATATTTCCCAGTTTATAGTATGCCTCACCATAATTAGGATTAATTTCAATTACTTTTTTCAGCATTTCTTTTGCCGATTCATAATAATTCATTTTGTAATAAATGACAGCCAAATTATTATAGGCATCAAAATAGCCGGGATCAAGTTCTATAGTTTTCTGCAAAGCAGCAATTGCGTCATCAAGTTGATTTAGTTTATAATACGCCATACCCATGTAAAAATGCACATCGGGATCATTTTTCTTGAGCTTTATGCAATTTTGAAAAGACTGAATACTTTCATCATATTTTTTCAAAGAATAAAGCAGATAAGCCAGATTGTAATGAGCAACGTAATATCCCTTTTTAAATTCAACTGCTTCTTTAAAAGCTAACAACGCTTTTTCATACTTATGCAATGACATTTGAATACTGCCCAGCAAATTCCATGCTTCAGGATAATTATACTTTTTGTCGAGGGCTTTTCGGCAGTAATCTTCGGCATTTTTGTATTCTTTCAGTTTATAATGAGCGAAAGCTGTGTTGTAAAGTGCTTCCGGAATATCACCATGTTGGAATAACATTCTCATGAAGTAATCTATAGCATCTTTGTAGCGACCTTCATTTATCAAATCTAAGCCGTCACTGAAATCATATCTTACTTCATTCTGCTCACTGTTTTGCTTTGTCAGTTTGCTTTCCTGCTCTTTATTTTTATTTTTTTGGGGCATTACTTTCGATTTTTTTTGATTTTTAAACTATAAAGATAATTAAAAATTATTAATTTTAAAAGGTTTAGTCAAATAGAAGACTAAAATAATACTATTTAGATGTAAAAGATAACTTAGTATTATTCTTTCCACAAAACAAATAAAAATAATTGAATGAAATATCCAAGATTGAATTAATCTAGAAAAGTAAATTTAATATAAATCAGTTGAAGATTTTGATTTACCAGTTAAGAAATGACAGTATAAACTTAATACGAAATATTAGCATAGCAAAAAAGTCAAGTCAAACTATAATTTTTAACAATATAATTAAAAGCAAGCTTGTATAAATAGTTTTCATAATATTACCCCGAATATATTCACTCATGGGTAATAACCCATTAAAAGCCAATATGTCTCAATTTTTTTTAGTAAATAGTTAAATTATTTTTGAAGATTATGTCAATCTCCTGAATTAACATGAATTTAAGTTTAATGATGTTAATGAACTCTAATTAAAATGTAGATTATATGTCCGGAAGATAAATTTTAATACTTTTAACATTGCTGATCCATCTTTTAGGAGTAGAGTCTGTAGGAAATATTACGGACATATTGCTAAAAATCCTTTTTTTCTCTTTTTTGTTCATATTTTTCATTTGAAGGTAAATCCTTTTTCTCACAGCTATTTCGAATTCTTCTTCGAATTTATCCATATCTACTTTAGTTCTTTGACCTTCAACGTCGCCTATCTTAACCGTGTCGCCGATGGAACCGGTGACAGGTTTAAATATTAATTGCGGCATGAGCTTAGTGATTTCCTCATCAATCTCGGAATATGTAAAAACGAGTTTTTCGCCGGCGCCGTTTTCGGCAATAATTAGTATGCGTTTTCGTTGAGATTTCTGTATATTCTTGATTTCCGGGTCAATTAAAGAATTTAACGGGAAAGTGTAGTTTTTTGACAAGCTGGTTTTTCGAGCCGACATGAATTCGGTCGAAAAATATTCGTATTTATCGGCTAAGACTTCGGGATCGAGTTCAATCTCGGCAATTAATTCACCGATTTGCGACTTAGCCGGATACGAAATAGTAATGAACATCAAAAATATTAATATTCTACTCATATCGTTTCTTTAAATAGTGAACATTAATGAATTTTAAATTTAATAAAGAATATACAAAGGTTAAAAAAATTTATTATATTGTGATTTGTAGGCAAAACTAAAATAGATAATTTTCAAAATTAAGTTGAAAATAACACTAACTGGTGATTGAAATGCAGAGAATATTATTAAAATCGAAAATACATAGAGCGATAATAACGGAAGCTGATCTTTACTATGAAGGCAGTCTGACGGTCGATGAAGACCTGATGGATGCCGCCGATCTTATAGCTCACGAAAAAGTCGCCGTGGTTAATATCAACAACGGCGAGAGAATGGAAACCTACATCATACCCGGCAAGCGCGGCAGCAAGACAATGTGCCTGAACGGCGCTGCTGCACGCAAGGGCGCTGTCGGCGATGAGATTATCGTTATCAGCTATGCTATGCTTGAAGATGAAGAATCCAAAAAATTTCAACCTAAGATAGTTATGGTTGATTCTAACAATAATATCAAGCAAATAAGTCATTCGCCAACTGAAGAACCTGTTTATTCATAATTAAATTGATGGTAACTATATGAAGGATATAAATAATTTTGCCGTCGTTATACTGGCGGCGGGTAAAGGTAAAAGAATGAAGGATCCGGAAATGCCCAAGGTGCTCGTCGAACTGGCGGGCAAGCCCTTGCTGGGCTATGTTCTGGAACAGGCTGTTAAGCTCAATCCTGAAAAGATCGTAGTCGTGGTCGGTCACGGCAAAGAGAAGGTGATCGATTACGTCAATTCATTCGAATTGGATAATGTTGATTTTGTAGAGCAGGAACATCAGCTCGGTACAGGGCACGCCACTATGCAGGCTGGACCGAAAGTCTGCGGATATGAAGGCGAAACGCTGGTGCTGTGCGGAGATGTACCGTTCCTTAGCGCCGAGACGCTGCAGAATTTCATCTCGCAGCACAGGGAAGATGATTCCGACGTATCCGTCCTGACAGCGACGGCGCCCGATCCTGCTGGATATGGCAGGATTCTGCGCGATGATAACGGCAGCTTCCAGGCTATCGTTGAAGATAAGGATGCTGCGGAAGAGCAGAAGAATATCGATGAAATCAACAGCGGCGTCTTTTTCGTGAAGACGAATTTGCTGTTTGCCAGCCTGAAGAGCGTTTCCAATAACAATGCGCAGCAGGAATACTATCTGACGGATATCGTGGATATTCTGAAAGAGGATAGCAGCGTGAATGCCTATAAAGCGGCATCATTCGATGAGTTGATGGGTGTTAACTCGCCGGATCAGCTCAAAGAAGCGGAAGAATTAGTCACCGAACAATAAATTTAAACCGGAAAAACGATGATCAAATCACTCAATCACGTCGGTATAGCGGTAAAAGACCTTGAGAAAAGCATAGAAATTTTCAGAAAGATCTTTGAATTCAAGTTGGTTTACAGGGAAAAGGTCGAGCAGCAGAAGGTCTATATCGCTTCATTCGATGTAGGCGGGGTGCGCATCGAGCTGACCTCGCCGACGGATGAGTCCTCGCCGATAGCGAAATTCCTCGAGAAAAAAGGCGAAGGCATCCATCATCTGGCTTTCGAATCGGATAATGTCGAGAATGAATTAGACCGCCTGAAGAAGGAAGAGATTGATTTGATCAATGACAGAGCCCAAGAAGGCGCTCATAGTATGCTCATTGCTTTTCTGCATCCGAAATCGACGAATGGCGTGCTGACGGAGATTTGCCAGGAGAAGGAGGAGGAGTGAGTAGATTAATAGAGACGCTGGATTGTTTTTATTGCGTTCCAACGCCAGAACATTGGAGCGAGGTTAAGATGAAAGATTCCTGCCCTGCTAAAGCAGGATCTAAAGACATACGCAGGAATGACAATGAGAAAGAGAACTATGACTAAATATACAAATTAAGGTATTTGAAAATATGGCAAGGATAATTGTATTTTTATGGCTTATCGTTTTCAGTTTTGGTTTTCTGAATGCTGCCGATAAGCCGCCGTTACTCGAAACAGCTAAGAAAGAACTTAACAGATCCTTCGAAGGGCTGCAAAAAGAAGAAAATCCGCCCTATTTCATTTCCTATCATATTACGGATAAGGAAGAAGTAAGGATCACTGCGTCGTTCGGCAAGCTCAAAGACAATCATCACACGCACAACCGGATTCTGGATATTGATCTGCGCGTTGGCGATCATAAGTTCGATAATACGCATATTATACGCGGGCAGCCGTTTCAGTTCGGATCGAGGAGTGGTTCGACGAACCTGCCGCTTGAGGATCATCCGACGGCGATAAGAAATGTCATCTGGAACTCCACGGATATAGCGTATAAAAGCGCCATTGAACGCTTTGACAAAGCTTTGACAAATAAAGCGGTGAAAGTCGAAGAAGAGGACACATCTGCCGACTTTTCCCACGAGAAGCCCTATACTTACTATGGCGATTTGACCGATATTAACCCTGATCCGGATAAATATCGCGAGATGGTGAAGAGATTGTCGGCGAAATTTGCCGGTAATGACTGGCTTTATTCAGGTGAGGTTATCTTCATGGGCAAAATGCTGGAGAAGTATTTCGTAAGCACGGAAGGCGCGGAAATTCAGATGCCGGAAAATTATTTCAGGATATATATCCGAGCGAAAACCAAAGCCGACGACGGCATGAGCCTGCCTATATACGAGAGCTATTTCGCTTTTAAGCCGGAAGATCTGCCGTCGGAAGAGAAAATTGCAAAAGATATAGACGATATGATAAAACTGCTGAACGACCTCAGGAAAGCGCCGAAGCTGCAGACTACATACTCAGGACCGGCAATTCTTTCCGGCGAGGCTTCGGGAGTATTTTTCCATGAGATATTGGGACACCGGGTAGAAGGGCATCGCGAGAAAGATCCCAGTTCCAGCCAGACATTCAAGCATTCCATTGGCAAAGAGATACTGCCGGAATTCATAGATGTAATAATGGATCCCACAAAGAAAACTTTAGACAGATACCAGCTGTCAGGCTATTATCCTTATGATGATCAGGGGATTAAAGCGGAAAAAGTCGTCGTGGCGAAAGACGGGAAATTCCAAAACTTCCTGATGTCGCGCTCGCCTATAGAAAATTTCAAACATTCTAACGGGCATGGCAGGAAACAGGCGGGATATAAGGCTGTTTCGAGGCAGTCCAATTTGATTGTGGAAGCCGATGAGCAGGTTTCCGAAGATGAACTGAAAGAAATGCTGCGCGAAAAATGTGAGGAAGAAGAGCTGGAATACGGCTTGTACTTTGATATTGTCCAAGGCGGTTTTACATTCACCGGGCGGTCGATACCAAATGCTTTCAATGTTAATCCACTGGTGGTATATAAAGTCTATACCGATGGCAGACCTGATAAACTGCTGCGCGGCGTCGATCTTATCGGTACGCCGCTGACAACATTCTCAAATATTGAAGCGGCGGCGGACAATCTGGGCGTATTCAACGGGATATGCGGCGCTGAATCCGGTGGAGTGCCGGTGTCAGCTTGCTCGCCGAGCTTGTTCGTATCGAAAATCGAAGTGCAGAAGAAGGCTAAATCGCAGGCTAAGCCGCCGATTTTGCCCGCGCCTAAACAGACAATTAATCCGAATCAGTAATTAAATGAATATAATGGAATTGGTTAAAATGAGAGCTATTATCGGAAAAATTTTATTGATCATATTTCTATTGAGTGGGGCAGGTATTGCAAAAGCGATGCCTACGGATCAGATCATGCAGGCAATGAGCGACGAAATCGACAGGACGATGAACCTGCAGCTCAAGGACCTGCAAAAGCCATATTATCTGGAATATAAATTGACCATCACTAAGCCGCATGCTTTAAATTCTACGCTGGGTAGTATAACCGAAGCAACTCATACGAAGACGGCTGAATTGACCACCCAAGTACGCGTTGGCGATTATCAATTTGATAATACCAACTTCTTTGATGTTGGACTGAGCTTTTTTGGAAGCAGCGACGACGAGGAAAGCTTTAAAGGCAGACAAATTCCGCTTGAACTGGATTATTCGACATTGCGCAGGGAATTATGGCTTGCCAGCGACGCTGCCTATAAGCAATCCGCCGAACTGCTTTCCAAAAAAGAAGCGGCTATGAAAAATCTTATGCGAAAAGATACTACACGCGATTTTATCAAGCTGCCGCCGGAAAAGCATATTGATACTATCGCCGTGCCGGAATTGGATACGGCAAAATATAAAAAATTATGCAATGATGTTTCGGCTGTTTTCAAGAAGTACCCTGATATACAGGTATCGACGATAGTGATGGAATTTATCCCGGAGACTGTCTATTACGTTAACAGCGAAGGCAGAGAGTATATCAAAAATGATCTCTACACCGGCTTCGAGATTGTCGCCTATACGCAGGCTGATGACGGTATGCCCCTTACGGATATGTACACGGCGCTGGGCTTGCTGCCGGATGATTTGCCTTCGAGAGATTCTCTGATAAGCGCTGCGGAAAATGTCGCAAAAAGACTGATAGAACATCGCGAAGCCGACTATCTGCCGCAATCGTATTCCGGTCCAATATTATTCGAAGGGCAGGCGGCAGCGGAAGTATTCGCGCAGGTGTTTGCGCCAAATTTTGTCACTCAACGTAGAGCAATGACGGGTAATGGCAAACAAGACAGAGGACCTTATGCGGCATTTCAGACGAAGATAGGCGGTCGTGTGCTGCCGGAATTCATGTCTGTTCACGCCGGTCCGCTAAAGAAGGAATATGAAAATACACTGCTGGCGGGGCATTTCACACTGGATGACCAGGGTGTCAAACCTGGGAAAGTGAAGCTTGTTGAGAACGGCTACCTTAAAAATCTGCTATCTGACAGGACGCCGACAAGAAGAGTCAGAGAGACGAACGGACATAACCGCGGCGGTTCGCCAATGCTTAGCAATATATTCGTAACGGTGCTGGACAGGCGGTCGGTGTCAAACGACAGCCTGAAAGCAAGAATGATGGAGCTTTGCAAAATGCGCGAGCTGCCCTATGGATTGGTAGTCCGCAAAGTGTTGGACAGAAATATTATGTACACTACTCTGATGCGCCTGACGAACGGCGAATTCCCAATTATCAGGAATAATAAAAAGCTGAGGACTTTGGCGCTTTATAAAGTCTATTCCGACGGCAGAGAAGAACTTATCCGCGGCGGGGAGACTTATGGCATTACGGTGCAGTCTTTCAAAGATATAATCCTTGCCGGAAAAAACGAGTATGCAATGAATTATCTGGCGCCGGCGGTTATATCGCCGTTCATTTCAGGCGGGAAGCAGTATGTCGGAGCAAGCATAGTAACGCCGGAACTGCTCTTCGAAGACGGCGAGATAAAACCTCTGGACGAGGATTTCCCAAAACCGCCGCTGATGGCAAATCCGGTGGGAGTGGAGTAAATTAATGAATAAAAAAATAAACTTTAAATAAGGAAAAGAGATTTTATTTGAAGGGGAGCAGGTTTCCCTGCTGTATAGTTTTTATATTTTCTTTACGTTATATGAGCATTAATAGTTATTTCGTAATATCAAATATTATGCGAAAATATGCCGAATAAAAATATTTTAAGAAAATTTAAGAAAAATGAATAGAACTGTTATTTTTGTAGATAAATAGTTTTGCATTGTTCATATTAATAGTATAAATCTTTTATGGAAAATTCAGAAAACACACAGGCGCAATACAGTAATGAAAGTTCAGCAAACAATCCGACTCCGGGTATCCGGTTTTTAATATTACTGCTCAAACACAAATGGTTTATTTTAATCTTTGTTGTATTTTGTACGGCATTATCTGTTGTCGTTTCATTGCAATTACAAAATAAGTATCTTGCCACTGTTAATGTGGTCCCGCCAAGCAGTTCCCAGTCATTAATAGAAAGCGCTATTGGCAGTATAAGTACAGAGTTTAAAGATTTTGGATTACCTCAATTAGGAGGGGAATCACAAACAGGTTACGATTTGATGGCGGTTTTTGAGAGCAGGACGGTAGCTGATTCAATGATTAATTATTTCAATCTGGTCAAAAGATATGAGGTAGATGATAGTTTGGTTTATAAAACCAGAAAAATATTTGAAGATAATTTAGATATTGAATTAAATGAAAGTGGGAATTACACTGTTTCAATATGGGATCGCAGTCCTGATACCGCTGCTATTATGGCGAATAAATTTATTGAATTTGTTAATGAAAAACTTATCAAAATGCAAAATAGAGAAGCAAAAATCAATCGTCGTCATATTGAACAAAGATTAGCTAAAACTGATTCTACTCTTAAGACTGTTTCAGAGGAATTAGCTGAATTTTCAAGGGAGAAAATGGTATTATTCCCGGAATCTCAGGCTCAAAGTATAAGTACCGCGCTTGCAGAATTAAAATCCAGAGTGTATAAAGGCGAAGTCAACTATGAAATTTTAAAGAATACATACGGAGAAAATGATCCGATAACAAAAATGCAGCAGACGATGATAAATGAAATGGAAAAGAAATTGGAGGATATGAAATCCCAACCGGGATTTGCAGGTAATTTCTCTTTGAAAGAAGCTACGGGCGTTGGAATCAAATATTTAAGCTTATATACGGAATTTGAGACCTTTAGCAGATTAAAAGCCTTTTTATTGCCTATGCTTGAAAAAGCACGTATTGATGAAAATCTTAAAGAACAAAGCTTAATCATTCTCGATGAAGCTGTTTCTCCGGAAAAAAAAGATAAACCGAGACGCTCGGTAATTGTTGCCGGGACTTTTGCAGGTTCCTTATCAGGTGCTATCCTCTTTATATTTTTGTTATATGGTTATAGAAATCTACAGGATACTATAAAAAAAGCCAAATCATAAATATATGAAAATTAATAATATAAACAACTTTTTTTCAAATATCGAAAGAATAGATTCAAAAGTTCCAGTCTTTTTATCGTTTCTATTATTTATCTTTTCATCAGCATTAATCTATCTTTCCATTCAAATGGAAATCATCCTTTATGTCTCAGGAACAATCATTGGATTATTATTAATAGCATTAATGTTTTTTTTCCCAAAAATTTGGTTTTACTTAATAATTTTGGGTTCGGCAGTTTTTATAACTCAAGAGAGCGAAGAAATTTCCGTAATTGAAATTATTATGGGGTTATTTTTGAGCGGCTCTTTGATAATATGGCTAATAAATCATGTACTAATTCATAGAAGGAATGTTATAAAAAATCCTGCAGATCTCTTTTTTCTTATTTTCATTCTCATACTTCCATTGAATTTTATAGTTGCATATTTTAACGGTGTTGAGACACTGGGATGGGTGAGAGAATATGCTTTGTATATATTATTTCTTCTTTATTTTCCAATTAGAGAATATTGCAAAGAAGAAAAATTTATAAAAAAAATTCTAATATTATTTTCTATTATTACCGCTGGAATTGCTATATGGCAAATTTATTATTATTATACTTCAATTGATAACATAAGTTTTGCAGTTGACCTGATAAAAGGCAAATCGGCTAATCAACATATATTTACAACGGTTATAATATTTGGGGTGGCATTTTTAATATATTATAAAAAATTTAATATTAGACTTTTAATAACTGTTACGACTTTCATGGTATTTATTGGATTAATTGCAACATTTTCAAGGGCATACTGGTTAGCTCTGATTTTTAATTTGATATTGATGTTTTTCTTCCTTGAACGAAAACAAAAATTGGTGTTGTTGTTAAGTTCGGTTTTATTAATGGCTATGTTTTTGGGAGTCTTGTATTTTTTCTTTGAAAATTATTTTAATATTGTAATGACTGTATTAGGAGAAAGATTTTCCTCTGCCGGAGACTTAACCGATGATCCTTCTATGATGATGAGATTTCATGAGTTTGAGACAGTATTTGACAGGATTAAGGAACACCCAATTGGTGGAAACGGGATGCATTCTGAGTTTAAGGACTATGATCCATTTTCACTTTTTAGTGAGAAAGACACTTTCATACATAACGCTTATATATCTTTGGCTTATAGGTTGGGTGTTATAATGCCGATATTTTTCTTTTTTCCTTTTATTTATTATATGACAAAATCATTTTTATATGCACGAAAAGTAAAAAGCGGATTTTACAGATATTTAGCTATTGCTGTATTTACAACAATCGTAATGATCTTAATTACTAATATGGTGACAACAACATTTATAGAAAGAGATTTCATTATGACAACAATTTTCGTTTTGGGTTTTGCTGGGATAATCGATGAGAAGCTGCGGACAAAAGAATTTAATATTTTAAAACAAGGTGATAATCAAACCAATGTAGAATTTTAATTAAAATGATTTTCCAGGGTTTTTCAATTTCTGATTTTTTGTTCCGTGTGTATATTTATAAATAATAATAATCAATTTTACTAAAAGAAATGGCAGCAAATCAATTACTTGGAAATAATAAAAATTTCGCTTCTAAAGCAAGAGTTAATATCTTCAGGATGTTAATAATACTCATGGCTCTGGTATTTGTCGGAAGATTAGCTCAGCTCCAGATAATTGAAGTTCAGTTATACAAGCAGGAAAGCGAAACCCAGGCGATAAAGAAGATAATTGTTGAGCCTTTCCGGGGTAATATGTATGACCATGACGGAAATTTGATAGTGCACAACAAACCCTCATTTTCCGTAACTCTAACACCTAATGACTTTAACATTAATACTATGCCTTTTTTGCTGTCCATTATTCCAGGTGACACAATGGAAATTCTTAAGGCTGTTTCCGTATTATACAGTGATAGTGAAGTTGAAAGAAGGATTATTCCTATGCTTGATACATTATTAAATATTAACAGTGACAGTCTGAAAAGGAGGTCATTTAATCCGGGCTTTTACACTCGGTTCACACCGATTAAAATATACAGAGATGCCAGCTTTGAAGAGATATCTATGCTTGAGGAATATAATGATTATCTGCCCGGCATAGATGTGATCGTAGAACCCAAAAGGTTATACCAGTTCGAAGGTAATATGGCGCACATTCTCGGATATACGCGGGAGATCTCGCCCAAACAGCTAGAAAGCAAGGAATATCTGCGCCCCGGAGATAAAATAGGACAGAGGGGACTTGAAAAATCGTACGAAAGCCTGCTGCACGGCTCGAAAGGCGTCCAGTTCGTAGCGGTGAACAGCTCCGGTAAGAAAATATCCAGCTTCGAGAAGGGTAAGAGAGATATTGCTTCCACCAATGGTTCTGATCTGTATCTTTCTATAAAAACGAATGTCCAGCATAAAGCGGAAGAGCTTCTTGACGGTTATCGCGGCGCTGCTGTAGCCGTAGATCCGCGAAATGGCGAAGTGCTGGCTATGGCAAGTTCCCCGGATTTCGATCCGCGGAGATTTTCAGGAAAAATTTCGCAGAAATATTATAATTCCGTGATGTCTGATACAGGAAAGCCGATGTACAACAGATGCGTCCAATCGACGAATTCGCCCGGCTCGACATGGAAAATTCTCGTAGCGATAGCAGCGCTGTCAGAGGGGATCATTGATGATAATACCTCATTCTACTGCCCCGGCGGGATGCATTATGGCGGCAGGTTTGCGAAATGCAACGGCGCTCATGGGAATGTAAGCGTTCGCAGGGCAATCCAGGTTTCATGCAATACATTTTTCTATAAAGTGGGGCTGAAACTGGGAATAGATAACTTCGAGAAATACGGAAATATGTTCGGTTTCGGCAAGTTGACGGGAATTGATTTGCCGGGAGAAGCCAAGGGACTTATGCCGTCGGAGGAATGGCTCGATGAGCATACACCGGGCGGATTCACCAGAGGAAAACTTATGAATTATGGTATAGGACAGGGCGAGATTCTTGTCACGCCGCTGCAAATGGCAGTATATACCGCAGCGATAGCCAATGGCGGCGTTGTTCACCAGCCTCATTTTGTGCGGAAAATAAGAAATAATATTACGAATAAATTGGAACCGCTGGAGTATCAAAGCAGGCAATTGCCTATTGATTCTGCTATTTTCGATATATCTCAAAAAGGCATGCATGATGTTGTCAATGTTCCCGGCGGGACTGCTCGCAGCGCGCGGTTGTCCGAAGTGAAAGTATGCGGCAAAACCGGAACTGCACAGAATCCTCATGGTAAAGACCATGCCTGGTTTATATGTTTTGCTCCGTTGGAGAAGCCGGAAATTGCAATAACGGTTCTGGTTGAAAATTCAGGATTCGGAAGTGTATTTGCAGCACCTATAGCAAAGAAAATGTTAGAGGAATATTTCTTCCCCGGCAGAGATGAAAAGAAGGCTAAGAAAACTGAGCAACCCCGAGATTCCGTCGATGTCGAAGAAAGCCAACCGGATACGACATCTACGCCGATTACGCTGAATTGAAGCTAAGTTAAGAAAAAGAAAAATTAATTTAAAACTATTTTTTACATTTTATTGTAATTTTTTACTATCTTATCTGTTAATTAAGCATAACATATTAAGATTTGTTAATATTATCAATTCTTGTGAACATTACTAAAATATTATAAACAACCTCGGAGACTTAGATGAAAAAGTATGCTTCTCTTTTAAAAATCTCATTATCGGTTTTGTTGTTTTCAATATTCATTTTCAATGCTTGCGAAGATTCAAGCACTTCTACTCCTGTTGAGAAAACTAATATATCGGGAATTATTGCTGATGAACAAAATGTACCGGTACCTAATGCAATTGTGCAGGCTATAAGTAACGGGGATGAGCTCGATAGTGACACGACAAATGTAGATGGGGAATTTACCCTTGAGGGTATTCCCGAAACCATGAAATCCGTAACTTTAAGAATTTCGCACACTGATTTCAAGGAATTTGAGAGGGAGCTTAATAAGGTAGTAACGCCGGATAATAAAAATAATGTCAGTGTTAAGATTCTTCACAAGGATGATTGCTGCGGAAAAGTGGAGATAAATGTTCTCGATAAAAAGAATGAGAAACCTCTGAAAGGGGTGGAAGTAAGGCTAAATCGGAAAGATGAGGTTGTTAGAAAATCTCTTACTAATGAAGAGGGTAACCTGGTTTTTGAGAATCTGTGTGAAGGTTCGTACTGGCTGCGCTTTGCCAAAGAGGGATACCAGGTCGAGGAAAGAAAGTTCACGATGGAAGAGTGTGACTCTATCTCCTACAATATCCTTATGAACGATGGTAAAAGCGAAGAAGATCCTTGCTGCGACGGAATTATTTGGGTGCTTCCAAAGGATAAGAAAACCGACGAGATAGTCAAAGGTGCCAAGGTTATCCTGTACAAAGACGGCAAAGCTATAGAACATGCTTATGTTAAAGATGGAGCAGTCGGTTTCGATAATCTATGCGAAGGGAAATATACCGTCGTAATCAAGGCGGATCACTATAAAGCGGATGAATTCCATGTTGAGCTTGGCTGTAACAAGGAAGAAGAAGTCGTAAGATTTTTGGAAAAAACTACGCAGAAGGACTCTTGTTGTGACGGCGTGCTATACATCATCCCTAAGGATAAGAAAAGCGGCGAGGCTTTAAACGGAGCTAAGGTTAGACTCTGGAAAGACGGCGATCTGGTCAAGAAGGTCAAAGTCGAGAATGGGTATGCTAAGTTCACTGATCTTTGTGAAGGTAAATATGGTGTCGATATTCTTGCCGAAGGATATAGCAATATCGAATTCCATGTGGAGATGGGCTGCGACGAGGAGAAAGAAGTGGTGAAATATCTCGAGAAGGAAGAGAAATGCGAAGGCAAGATATATGTCGTCGTTAAAGATAAGGATGGCAACCCGATACAGAATGCAGAAGTCCGCCTGTGGAAAGGCAGCAAGAAAATTGCTGTGGCAAAGACCAATGAAAAGGGCATTGCTGTTTTCGAAGGTGTCTGCGAGGGTGAATACCAGATATCTATCCTTCATGAAGATTATAATGGCATGGAATTCAACTTCACTATGGAAGGTAATAGTGATGAAAAAGAATTCCATAAGGAACTGGAGAAGAAATCCGGTGATCCGTGTTACACAGCCAAAATGAAGATAATCGTCAAGGATAAATCCAATGGTGAACCTATCGAAGGTGCCAAAGTTGTGGTAAAAGTCAATGGCGAAACCAAATATGACGGTGAAACCAACGGTGACGGCGTTTATCTGGAAGATGGCATGAAAGCGCCTGAGACTTACGTTGTTACAATTTCCAAAGTTGGTTATAAGAGTATTACCTTTGAGTGGAAGTTTAAAGAGTGTAAGCTTCACCAGGAAACTTTTAAGCTGGAGAAGGAGTAAGCAGACTTTTGCACTACCTTAGTTTAGTGTGAGTAATTTTCTTAAATCCCGTCGGTTGCTTAAAATCGGCGGGATTTTTTGTCTCCATATTTAAAACCGGATATTTCATAAAACTGCTTAAATGTAATTGCGAGCGAAGCGAAGCAATCTCGCTGGCAACGGATTACTTTGTTCGATGTTTTTTACCTGATCTCCTTTTCGCTGCAACTATTCTCCTCGTAATGACATTCCCAAACTGAAATTTTGAGATTGGAGACTTGTAAAGTGTTCTTTGGTCTATTCCGGTTCGTCTTCGGTATCCCCCTTTATTTAAGTGCTGGACTGATTTTCAAGGAACTGTGATGCTGTGTGATACTATTTGATACCGGATTTTGGGTGTTATCAAATTATGGCTGCTGGCTTTTAAGAGTTTTAGTTTTTAAGTTCTAAATTTTAAATTAAGAATTTATTCACGCTAAGAACACAAAGAATGATCCTGTGATTTTGACCGGAGATTACGCTGATTGAATTGATTTTATGATTTGGCAGGGAGACTTAACGGTAGTTTGCAAGTGCCGTGCAGGTTTTGTTTAGCTGTTTCTAATGAAGGAGCACGTTTGTTTAGTCTTGTAAGTAGTCACAGTTGATTTTGTCTAATTTTTTTGTCATAAATCTATATACAGACAAAATTATCTGATTATAAGTCCGTCAATGAATTTATAATCAAGTGATTTTAACAATACAGGGAGTCTTATAATGAGATTGATAAGTATGATTAATAACTCGATACTCTTAATTATAGCTGCAATAGCTGTGTTTGCTATTTCTGCAACTAACTTGAACGCACATTGTGATACCTGGGATGGACCAGTCATTAAAGATGGTCAGAAAGCGCTTGAAACCGGACAAATTAATCCTGTTATGAAATGGATCCATGAAGAACAGGAAGCTGAGTTGAAAAAGGTTTTTGATGAAGCACTTGCAGTTCGCAAGGAAGGCGAAAAAAGCAAGGATATGGCGGATAAATATTTCCTCGAGGCTCTGGTGCGGCTGCACCGCGAAAGCGAAGGCGCACCCTATACCGGACTGAAGCCTGCCGGCTCAACGGAAAAGGTAGTCGAGTTTGCGGATAAAACTATTGAAAATGGTACATCAGGTGATCTTATCGATAAAATGACGGCTAAAATGCGGGAAGGCATTGAAAAACGCTTCCGGAAGCTGAAGGAATTGGAAAAGAATAAATCACGCAGCGTAGTGGATGGTCGTAAATACGTAGAAGCTTACGTGGAATATGTCCACTATATAAAGAAAATTCATGATATGATTGCCGGCGGGCACGGACATTGAGTTCAAAATTTTAAATTAAGAATTTGATGTCTGAACCGCTTATTATTAAATGCAAAATACAATTTGCAGGAAAATTGTGATTGCTAAGTCGGAATTATGAAGAAGGTGGCAGAGCGGGATTCTGTGGGGTTTCTTGAGTTGTAAGGAGTTATGGGAGGATGGAAATAATTGAAACAAGGGATGAAAAGATATATTTGAGTAATAATAGATTTAATAAAAAAAAATTTGGAATTGGTTATATTTTTTTTATTTTTATTATCAGTTTAAATAAGCTAAATGAAATTCCATTAAGTATTTTTTTTATAAGTAATAGGAGGATTTATGCGAACTCGGATAATTCTTTTAACTGTTTTAGTACCAGTTCTATTCTTACTCAGCTTAAGCAGCTTGTTGTCAGTGAACTGGGAAGAAGTAACCCCCCCCTTGTGATCCTTATATTGAAGACGTTGATTGGCAGGGACCGAATGAATGGAGAATGTGTGGTGATACTATACCGGAATTGCCTGGTGATTGTTGTTTTACAGTAATATATTATGATACGTATGAGGGAGGGAATTATAGAATTAATGTGACAAGTGTATTTTATGACAAGACTGGTTGTAAAGGAGTACCAAAGGAAGAAGTTATTGATTTATTTGTAAAATATCTTTATCAAAAAAAAGTATCTGACGATCCATCTTTTATCGAAGATCATTATCCGGAGGGATGGGAACATTGTGGAATAACATTACCCCTTATCACAACCGGTAAATGTTTTAATGATGATACCGGTGAGTTATGTGATCCAGAGGAAAGATGTTGCGTGAGTAAATACCATGTTTGTATCGATGCATATCAGGAGGGAGATGGATATGTATATAAAGCTTCTGAGATATATTTTGGTCTTATAGACTTAATGAAGCCATCCTGCAATACACATCCTTGTTCAGTTACTGTTTGCAGACAAGAAGTTCCCTATCAAGTTATGGGATCTTTATTATGTGATGTCAACTGTAATTTTGGTGTTTGGACGGCTGAAAAAACGACATCACAAATATCAACCGGGTGTGGCAATTGTGATATAATTATTCACTATAGAGAAAGAACAACACAAGATCCAAATTGTCCTGTAACTTATAAAGATTTTGAATTATTAGAAATTGAATTTGTGAATTGTAGTAATTGCAATTGGTCAGAAGTGCAATTTCATGAATTTGCCATAGATTATTTATTAACTGAAGTTGGAACAGATGGTCTTTCTGATGGTGAATGTATCATGAATAGAAGAGCTTTAACAAAGCAGTGTTGGGAACTTCAAAGTAATCAAATGATACCCTGTATAATTGAACACTGTTGTTGGGCAGTTTATAATGTCTGTAATGAAAATGGACAAATAGTATATGATAAGATCTCTACTGGTTCAACTGGAGATCCTACAACCTGCGATCCAACTCAGGCATGTGAATTGATTTGTGATACATTCCCACCTAAAAAATCAGTTCCTCACGGGGAAATAAACATAAATAGAGAACAGAAAAGTTATGCAGTGCCTAATCCAGCAACTGGAAATGTTAGTATTCATTACAACTCTGAGATAAACGGAGAAATTAAAATTTCTGTTTATGACAACATTGGAAACCTGGTTGAATCCACGACAGTTAATAAATCAAATTATCAATCAACCACTGATATTGATTTATCAGAGTATAAAAGTGGTTTATATCTCTTTAAAATATCAAATGATAAAAAAGTATTGTCAAAAGGAAATTTCTTAAATCTTAAGTAATGCTATTTCTATTCCCGGAGATTTTTCTCCGGGAATATTTATTATTATGAATAAATAATGGAAAATAAAAATGATAAAAAATATTCTTATTCTTTTTAGTATCTTCTTCTTATTTTTAGCTCAAAACTCTTACTCTGGTTCTTGGAAGGAAATAGACCGACATGTTGTTGAGAAAGGTGATGCAATCTACGGTTTACCTTTTGAAGCGATTGATTGTTTTGACAATAAAAATTGTATTGCTGTAGGCAATTTAGGTCTTTCAATGCCTGTTGACAGACATACCTATGATGGAGGATATACCTGGTCGACAACATTAATAGATACAGTAAAAAATCATTATAATCCGGACAGTACTATAGATTGGACATATCACCCACCCCGAATTCAGGAAGTAGAATATGTTAGTTCGGATTTGTGTATAGCGATAGCTGACACAGGATATTACTATCGTTCAACTGACAGTTTGAAAACCTGGGAAAAAGGTCAACTTGAAGGAGTCGAATTAAGGTGTGAAAATATTGAATTTTATGATGATGAGTTTGGAGGTATAGTAACTACTTATAAGCTATTTCTAACAACTAATGGAGGTAAAGACTGGTTCAATCCTGATTTCAATTTGTCAAAGCAAAAAATGCCAAATGTTTTAGTTGATATTAGTATACCTAATCCTAATAAAATAGTATGTTTAGCTTCTAACAATATTGGAGATAATTATTTTGAGTATACCATCATATCCAATGATAGCGGAAAAACATGGAATATGAATAGTAAATTTTCAACAAGATTGAGAAAAATTAATTTCATAGATTCTTTGAATGGATGGGCATGTGGTGGAAATCAAGAATATGAGTACTCTTCAACTTTTTATAGCACTATACTCCATACTACCGATGGAGGAAAAAACTGGAACATTCAACTCGATACTATCTTGTATCCTGAAAAAAGAATTTTACAAATTTATTTTAAGGATAAAAAGCACGGAATAGCTCTAAATGGATGGAATCTTATCTGGAGAACATCAGATGGGGGCAAAAACTGGGAAATTGACAGGTCAGCTTTAGATCAAAAAATAAATATTTTAAATGATATTGCTATGCTGGAAGGTAATAAATTAATTGGTGTTTCCGATGATATTAGTATTTATAAATATACTGAAGGAACAAATATTGCATTTAATAATGATGTATCTAAAAACAAGATTAAGGTATATCCAAATCCTGTAGAATCAAGCGGAGAGATAAATATAGAAATAATTAGTAAATTGTATTCTAAAGTTCGATTAGAACTTTACAATTCAGTAGGAAAAAAGATTAGCGAAACCTATAATTTTAAACAAGACAGCAGAATTAAAGAAATTAAATATTCTATTGATGATAATTTATCGGCTGGTGTTTATTTCCTGCATATTAAAATTGAAAGAGATAACATAGTTAAAAAGTTTATTATAACTGATTAAAATATTAGACAAAATCACATATACCTCCTCAGCAGTTCCCTGAACACCTCTACCGGCAGCGCGTGTCCGAAGTCCTCCTCGACGACGAAGTAGTTCTTGTAGTCGTGATCGACGAGGAATTTCTTGGTGCGCTCGGGGTCGATGACGTCGTCGTGTTTGCCGAGGAAGATCACCTTTTGGGGGGAGTTTTTCGGGTATTCGACTTTGACGTCGATGGCGCGGGAATGCAGCGCCGGGTTGAATAAGTATGCCGGGATGTTGAACTGCGACGATAAGTAAAAGCCCATGAAGCCGCCGAATGAACTGCCGACGATGCCGTCTATGCGCAGCTTCCTGATCCGCTCGCAGAGGGAATCGAAAAGCTGCGTCGAGCCCTCGGATGCGTAATAGTCCAGCTTCGGTGCGATGACCGCCAGCCCGAATCCGTTTTCGAGTATAGCAATTTTTTCTTCGTTCGGTTTTGAGTCAAGTCCGTGTAAATATAGTATTTTCTTCATAGTGTCCTGCTTGTTATCAACGAAATGCCTGTATTCCCGTTATGTCCTGTCCGAGTACGAGGGTGTGTATGTCGTAAGTACCCTCGTAAGTGTTGACGGATTCGAGGTTTGCTGCGTGCCGCATGACGGGGTACTCGCTGAGTATGCCGCTGGCGCCGTGGATTTCTCTTGCGGTGCGGGCGCAATCGAGCGCTATCTGTACGTTGTTTCGCTTGCCCATGGATACCTGCTGCGGGCGTACTTTGCCTTCGTCCATGAGTCTGCCGAGGCGGTATGCAAGCAACTGGGCTTTGGTTATTTCCGTGAGCATGTCCGCAAGCTTCTGCTGCGTAATCTGGAATGAGCCTATGGGCTTGCCGAATTGTATCCTCGTCTTGGCATGCTGGACAGAAGAGTCGTAAACGCTCATCGCGGCGCCGACAGCGCCCCAGACTATGCCGAACCGCGCTTGGTTCAGACAGCTAAGGGGTCCCTTCAGACCTTTTACTGTCAGCATATTTTCTTCGGGGACTTCAACGTCTTCCATGATGAGCTCGGATGTGACGGAAGCGCGCAGGGAATGCTTGCCCTTCATCTCCGGCGCTGAAAAGCCTTTCATACCCTTCTCGACGAGGAAGCCGTGGACTTCGCCGTCAACTTTTGCCCAAACGACGGCGACGTCGGCGATAGAGCCGTTAGTTATCCACATTTTTGTTCCGTTGAGCAGGTAGCCGCCGTCTATTTTCTTAGCGTTGGCGATCATGCCTCCGGGGTCGGAGCCGAAATCGGGTTCCGTAAGTCCGAAGCAGCCGATGGCTTTGCCGGTAGTGAGTTTTGGCAGCCATTTTCTTTTTTGATCTTCGGTGCCGTATTTATTTATAGGGTACATAACAAGAGAATTCTGAACCGAAGCGAACGAGCGGACGCCTGAATCGCCGCGCTCGAGTTCCTGCATTGCCAGTCCGTAAACGGTATGATTTAAGCCGTGACCGCCGTACTCTTCGGGGATGTAAATGCCGAAACAGCCCATTTCCGCCATTTTGGGGATGGTTTCCATTGGGTAGGTACCGTCTTGGTAATGCTTTTCGATGATTGGAACTACTTCGTTCTCGGTGAAGTCCCTTACGGTGTCGCGTACCATTTTTTCTTCGCCGGACAAGAGTTCTTCAAGGTTCAAATAATCAACGCCGGTAAATGCCATATTTTCTCCTGATTTTTAAATTTATCAATAAATAAAGTAAGTGTTCGTTTTAGCTAACAGTTATTGTATTGAATGAGTAAAGACGATTTTATTTTATGATAAAATATTAAAATAAATTTATAGTCTTTGCTTTATAAATAAAACTTCTTATTTTTGTAATTGTATTCGGGCTGAGTAGCCCTTTTTTTATTCATTGTAATCCAAAACATTGGTAAATAAAATCATGGCAAGACGCAAAAAAGGACATCAGATTGACAAGAAAGGCATAGTAGATGCCTTTTCCGAAATGGCTAAGACCAAAAATATTGACAGAGACCTGTTGCAGGGTATCCTGGAGGAGACTCTGTCGATGCTTATCCATAAGAAATATGGTCCGGAGGCGGACTTTGAGATAATTGTGAATATGGATAAGGGGGATATCGAAGTATATCTCATGAGAACTATCGTAGAAGAAGTCGAGAACCCCGAGAAGGAAATATCCATGCAGGAAGTGCAGGAGCGTTCAAGTGACGATAGTTTGGAAATTGGCGATGAGTTCATCGAAGAGATAACGCTTGAGAATATATCGGATAATTTCGGAAGAAGACTGATAACGCTTGCCTCGCAGAATCTTAACCAGAGGATAAGAGAAGTCGAAAAAGATAATATTTATAATGAATATATTCAGAAACTCGGCGAAATAATAATCGGCGAGATATATCAGATACGGCGGAATGACATTCTCGTGATGCATAATAAGGTGGAAATGAGAATGCCAAGGGAAGAGCAAATCCCAAATGAG
This sequence comes from uncultured Hyphomicrobiales bacterium, assembly GCA_964645005.1. Lineage (GTDB taxonomy): Bacteria > Bacteroidota > Ignavibacteria > Kapaibacteriales > UBA2268 > CAZXYS01. The sequence continues at coordinate 168,073 of CAZXYS010000002.1, forward strand.
CCGTATCGCTATAAGAAAAATCAGACAATTAAAGCGATAATCAAGGAAGTCAAGCGATCGGGAATGTCCGGTCAGCCGGATATAATTCTATCGAGGGCTTCCGAAGAGTTTCTGGCGAGACTTTTCGAGATCGAGATACCTGAAATATATGACGGTATAATTCAGATAAAAGGTATAGCGCGCGATCCGGGCGAACGCTCGAAGGTGGCGGTCGTTTCGTTCGATGACAGGGTGGATCCTGTCGGCGCCTGTGTCGGCATGAAGGGGATAAGAATCCATTCGATAGTACGCGAGTTGAATAATGAGAATATCGATCTTATTCAATTTGCTGAGCACTCGGAGACATTTATTTCAAGAGCTCTTTCACCGGCTAAAGTTAAAGAAATAAAAATACAGGAAGAAACGCGGACAGCCTCTGTAATAGTCCCGGATGATCAGGTATCTTTGGCTATTGGTAAGAATGGTCAGAATGTACGGCTTGCATCAAAATTGACCGGCTATTCATTGACATTGATCAAAGAAGGCGGCGAGGATATTGATCTGACGGAATTCAAGGAAGAGCTGGGTTACGATCTTTACAAAGCCCTGACTGACGCACAGATTGAAACCGCAAGAGATTTCCTTGAAGCCGATCCCGAGTTCTTGCTTTCAATCAAGGGGATGACAAAGGATCTGCTTTTGGAGATGCGCCAGATCATGTTGACTGAGTTCGAAGAAGATGAATCGGACGAGTATATCCAGGAATTGAACGCTATTGAAGATCATAATAAATTTCTGCAGGAGTTGAAGGAAGAATCCGACGAGAAACAAAATAATACTGAGGAAGAAAGTAAGTCAGAAACAAAAGAGAAATCAGAAACAAAAGGGAAATCAGAAACAAAAGGGAAATCAGAAACAAAAGGGAAATCAGATACAAAAGGGAAATCAGATACAAAAGGGAAATCAGAAACAAAAGGGAAATCAGAAACAAAAGGGAAATCAGATACAAAAGGGAAATCAGATACAAAAGGGAAATCAGAAACAAAAGGGAAAGGAACTAAGAAAACCAAAAAATCCAAAAAAGATGAGAAAAGTGAACAAAGTGAAAAGGTAGATAATTAAATAATTTTTTAATTAATATTTTCAATAAAAACATAAATATATGGCAGCTACAAAAAATATAAAACTCTTTAAATTGGCTTCCGAGATAAATATTGGCAAGGATGCTATAGTGGATTATCTTCAGAAGAAGGGATTCGACATAGTTAATAAACCTACTAGTCAATTGACACCGGATATGGTGGAAGCTGTTTATGATAAGTTCAAAAGGGAACGCAGGGCTGCTGAAGTTCAACGAGAAAAGTTGGAGAAGCACAGGCAGTTTAGACGCAGTGTTTCTAAGGATACTAATAAAAAAGATAAGGCTGCGGAAGCTAAAGCAGAGCCGGAAACCGAGAAGAAAGCTTCCGAAAAAGCACCTGAACCTGAAGTTAAGAAGGAAGAAAAAGTTAAAGAGCAGGAACCGGTTGCTGAAGAAACCCAAAAAGAGGCTGCCGAACCAATAGAAGATAAGGAAAAGAAAGCCAAAAAACCTGAGAAAAAGGCTGAAGAAGTTGAGGTTAAAGAAGAAAAACCTGCTGAAACCGTAAAAGAGGAAGAACCTCAAGCAGAGGAAGTTGAAGCTAAGAAAGAGGAAGAAAAACATGCTAAACATGCAGTAAAGAAAAAAGAAACCAAAGCCAAGACAGGTAAACCGAAGAAGAAAGAGGAAGAACCTGAGAAAGTAGAAGAAAAAGTAGAAGCGAAGAAAGAAGTTAAACCTGCTGCTAAAAAGGAGAAACCTAAACAAGAGAAACCTGAAGCAGGAAAAAAAGCTGAAGAAAAGCTTGAAGCTGAAAAGGAATCTGAGCAGGAAGTTGAAGAAGTTGAGGATAAAGAAGCTCCAACGAAGAGACGTAAGAAGAAAAAGCGGCTTGTTGAGGTTGATCTTGACAGCGAATTTGATGATGTAAATCTTAGGGGGCTCAAAGTTGTAGGCAAAATTGAATTAGGAGAAGAAAAGCAAAGAAGTGCTAAAGGAAAAAAGCGGAAAGAATCAGAAGAGGATGTAAGAGATAAAACAAGAAAAGCTAAAGCAAAGAAAAAGGATAGGAAGAAAAAAGAAGAAGTCAAAGCTAAAGAAGAACAACCAAAACCACCAAAAGATAAAAAAGAAGAGAAAAAGAAGCGGAAACGTAAGAAGTCTATTCGTGAGCAGATAAGCCAGGAAGATGTGGAAAAAGCGATCAAAGAGACGATGGCAGGCATGGAAAGCCATCATCAGGCAAGTCAGAGAACAAAATTCAGACAGAAAAAGAAGGCGGAAAGAGCGGAAAAAGAACAGAAATTATCCGAAGAGAAGGAAAAAGAATCTCATAGACTGCAGTTAACGGAATTCGTTACAACGAGCGATCTGGCGAATTTGATGAATGTCGGTGCCAACGAAATTATTGTCAAATGTATGAAACTGGGATTGATGGTGACTATCAATCAGCGATTGGATAAGGATACGATAGCTTTGATCGCAGATGACTATGGATACGAGGTGGAATTCGTCGATCAGAAGTCCTTCGAAATGATTGATGAAGAAGAGGATGTGGAAGAGAATCTTGAGCCGAGATCGCCGATAGTTACCATTATGGGGCACGTTGACCACGGAAAGACTTCATTGCTGGACTTCATTCGAAGAGAAAACGTAGTCGCCGGCGAAGCAGGCGGAATTACACAGCATATTGCGGCTTATCGCGTCGAGCTTCCTGAAGAAAAATATATCACATTTCTGGATACACCCGGTCACGAGGCATTTACTGCTATGAGGGCACGAGGTGCGCAGATAACGGATATTGTCGTGCTGGTTGTTGCTGCTGATGACAGCGTCATGCCGCAGACACTCGAGGCTATCAGCCATGCCCAGGCAGCTAAAGTGCCGATAGTGGTGGCTATTAACAAAATTGACAAACCGGATGCAAATCCTGACAGGATCAAGCAGCAATTAGCTGATCAGAGTATATTAGTCGAGGATTGGGGCGGTTCATTCCAGAGTGTTGAATTATCAGCCAAATCCGGCGACAATGTGGATCAATTGCTCGATAAGATACTGCTTGAGTCCGAAATGCTCGAATTAAAGGCAGATCCGGTCAGGAAAGCGCGGGGTGTGGTAATAGAATCGCATATGTCCAAAGGCATGGGGAATATTGCGACTGTAATCGTACAAAAGGGTACCCTGCATATCGGCGATACGTTCGTGTCGGGAATATACTCCGGTAAGGTGAGGGCTATGTTTGACGAGCGCGGCAAGAAGGTTGACATAGCCGGTCCGAGTATACCTGTTGGCGTTGTTGGATTTGACGGATTGCCTGAAGCGGGTGATATTCTTACATCGACGGATAATGAGTCAGAAGCCCGACGTATTGCCAATGAACGACAGCAGCTCAGACGCGAGCAGGAACTCAGACAGATACGGCATATTACTCTTGACGATATTTCCAAGCAGATACAGATCGGCGGCATTAAAGATCTTAATCTTGTTATCAAAGGCGATGTTACGGGATCAGTCGAGGCACTCAGCGATTCATTAATGAAACTTTCAACTGATGAAGTCCGCGTTCAGATACTGCATAAGAGTGTCGGAACAGTGAAAGAATCGGACGTTATGCTCGCAGCTGCTTCCGGCGGCGTTATCATCGGATTTAATGTAGGTTCCACAGCTCAGTCGCGGAAAATAGCCGAGAGAGAATCTGTTGAAATTCGTGATTATAACATCATTTATGACTGTATCAATGATGTTCAACTGGCTCTGGAAGGCTTGCTGACGCCGGATTACCAGGAAGAAGTTACATCCACTGTCGAAATTCGAAAAGTGTTCAAGATAAGCAAGCTCGGCAATGTCGCCGGTTGTTACGTGAAGGAAGGCAAGATTATACGCAATGATAAGGTAAGAGTGTTGCGTGACGGATTGTCGGTATATGATGGTTCGATTGATACACTGAAGCGCGAGAAGGATGATGTCAAGGAAGTCGATCAGGGCTTTGAATGCGGCGTTCAGCTTGCCGGATTCAATGACATTAAGGAAGGCGACATTATCGAAGGATACAAAGTCAAGGAAGTTAAGAGGACGCTGGAAAGCAGCCAGTAACCACCTTTTATCTCCTCCTTAGTAAGGAGGGGAAAGAAGAAATTGGGTAAAAGTTTATAATTAATGGCTAAAGGTTAACGGTTAAGGGTTGAAGTTAAGAAAAAAGTGATAGTCAAAGATGTCATTGCGAGCGAAGCGAAGAAATCTCAAAGAAAAATAGATTCCTGCCCTGCTAAAGCAGAATCTAAAGACATTCGCAGGAATGACAAAATCCTACAGTGAGTCCGCGGCGATAATAAAAGTAAAGAAATAATTGGAATGAAATAAGTTATGTCAATACGAGCGCAAAAAGTATCAAGTCTTATAAAACAAGTTCTGGCACAGCCGATAACGGAACTGGCGCATGAATATAGCGCCGGGCTGGCTACGGTCACTACAGTAAGAATGACGGAAGACCTTCAACATGCGAAAGTGTACGTCAGCGTTTACGGCGGTAAGATGAAACCGGCGGAATTTCTGACTGTGCTGGAAAAACATAATGGTCAGATCAGGTCTTACGTCGGAAGTAATGTCCGGCTGCGCTTTACGCCGGAAATCCGCTTCTTCCTCGATGATACGCTCGATCAGATGGAACATATCCAGAATCTGATCGATAAGGCAAGGAAGGAAGACGGCAGGGATTGATTCAATTACGAATTAGGAATGAAGAAATGTCAGCATAGTGCAACTATGCGGAAGACGATCAATTTTTCCACCATTAGAAGCAGTATGAAAAGATGAGGACTTCATAAACTAACCTAAATTTATTATCAAATCCATAGAAATGATATTATCCCGAGATATAATTGAGCAATATGAACAATGGCACGAGATTGCCCGCGAGAAGGGCGCTTTTGCGCTGATTGATAAGGATTTGGACTGGACTTCGATGGATGTGGTGGCTAAAATGCGGAATGTTACCAGGATTAAAAAGGTGGGACATGCGGGGACGCTGGATCCGCTGGCAACCGGTTTGCTGATACTTGGTTTTGGCAGAGCTGCTAAGAGATTGTCGGAATTTATGGATAAAAGCAAGACCTACAGAGGCTCTGTCAGGCTCGGCGCTGCCACGAAGACCGATGATTCCGAAGCTGAAGAGGAAAATGTAAAGGATGTAAGCCATATAAGCGAAAAGATTTTAAATGAAAGTGTAAAAAAATTCGTCGGTAAAATTTTACAAAAGCCGCCGGCGTATTCTGCGCGTAAAGTAAAGGGACAGCGAATGTACCGGCTGGCAAGGAAAAATGTCAAAGTGGAAGGCGCGCCCGCGGAAGTGGAAGTTCACAGGTTTGAAATTCTTAATATTGATTTGCCTTACGTGGAAATTGAGGTGGAATGCGAGAAAGGCGTGTTCATTCGTTCTTTAGCAAGAGATTTAGGGAATGAACTCGACGTTGGCGGATACCTTGCTTCGCTTCGGCGTACAAAGATCGGCGGTTACGACGTGAGTAACGCATTGAAAATTGATGAAATTACAAAGAAAATTGCGGAAAAAAGCTGAGATTGACACAGCATGTTTTTAGACAAAAATTATAATCGTGAAATGCAGGTCTATCATAATTTTGACGAAATAACAAGGAATGTGAACTCGGTAGTGACCGTCGGTACTTTCGACGGGGTACACTTGGGACATATGAAAATAATCGACAGGCTGAAGGAAGTCGCCCGTAAGGAAAATATGCGTCCGGTGCTGCTGACTATCTACCCGCATCCGAGAATAGTCCTGCAAAAACCTGTTAACGGCGAACTGAAGCTGATAACCACTATGGAAGAACGCAAGAGAGTATTCGCCAGCCTTGGTATTGAACATCTGCTGATCGTCCCTTTTACCAAAGAATTTGCCAAAACGCCGCCCGAGTCCTTTGTTAAAGATTATCTGCACGGAAAAGTGGGTATGAAGAAAATTCTTATCGGGCATGATCACATGTTCGGCAGGGATCGTGAAGGAAACGAAGACTTGCTGAGAAGATTGGGCAATGAACTGGACTTCAGCATCGAGAAAATAGGTCCCTACCAGGAAGGTGATACTGTCATTTCCAGCAGCAAGATCAGAAAAGCAGTTCAAAATCATGAAGTTGAGTTTGCAAATAAAATGTTGGGATATAATTTCTTTGTTTGCGGCAAGGTTGTTCGCGGCGATGGCAGAGGCAGGGCACTCGGCGTCCCCACTGCAAACATCAAACCGCAGGAAGAACATAAGCTAATGCCTGGCAACGGCGTTTACTTCGTTAGATCAGAAATTCATGGGAAGCAGTATTACGGCATGTCGAATCTCGGTTTCCGTCCGACATTCAAGGATGAGAAAGAACTCGTGCTGGAAGTGAATTACTTCGATTTTGACAAAGATATTTATGATGATATCGTGGCGGTGGAATTTCTAAGATTTATCAGGAATGAAAAGAAGTTTTCCGGACCCGAAGAGCTTAAAGCACAACTCGACAAAGACAGGCAAGACTGCATGAATTTAATCAATAAGTATGAAAAATAAAAAGAAATTTGTTAATTAACTAATTAATCAATAACTTTGTAAATTATAGTAAATTGAAAATTTGTAATTAATAGTTTAATTAAAAGTCAGAATTTATTTATAAATCTGATTTTAGATTGTAACATCTATTATTGGAGAAAAACAAAATGGTATCAAAAGAAGAAAAAGCTGGAATTGTACAGAAGTATGGCGGAGAAGGAAAGAACTCGGGGAAAACGGAGGTGCAGGTAGCGTTGCTGACTGCCCGTATCAATGATCTGACGCAGCATCTTATCAACCATAAGAAAGATAAACACAGCCGCCGGGGATTGATAAAAATGGTCAGCAAGCGAAGAAGACTTTTGGATTATCTTATGGATAAGGATATCCAGCGATACAGAAGTATTATTGCAGAATTGAAATTGCGTAAATAAATAATTCGAACGGCTTTGCAATGCCGTTGGCAAAAAAATGAAAGAAATTGATCATTCCCGCTATAAATCGCACAGGAAATTTGCTAAAATTATCAAGGAGGATGCGCCACCGCTTCTTCCTTGATGTATGTTCAACAGTGGTTATAGCAGGGAACTGTTGAAATGAAATAAGTAATTAAAGAGCCTGCCAGGTAGAGTTGGACAGGTAAGTTGAAAATTAAAAGAAGAGACGATATGTCAATGCAAGCAGTAACAGTAGAATTAGACGGAAAAACGTACAGCCTGGAAACGGGCAGAATGGCGAAATTCGCGAACGGCGCAGTGATGGCGAGATGCGAAGACACAATGGTGCTCGTAACTGTAACATGTTCTGACGAGGAAATCGAACAGGATTTCATGCCGCTGCAGGTGGAATACCGCGAGAAGACGGCGTCTTCCGGTAAATTCCCCGGCGGATTTTTGAAAAGGGAAGGCAGACCTTCCGATAAAGAAGTTTTGGCGTCCAGGCTGATAGATAGACCTTTGAGACCGCTTTTCCCGGATAAATGGAGATATGATACTCAGGTGCTTCCGACGGTTTACTCCTTCGATCAGACGGCTGATCCTGAATCGCTGGCGGCGGTCGGCGCTTCGGCGGCGCTTATGCTTTCGGATATGCCATTTGACGGACCTATTTCGGAAGTAAGGATAGGCAGAATTGACGGGATGTTGATAATGAATCCGTCCATCGAGGAAATGGAGCAATCGGAGCTTGAGTTTTTAATTGCGGGTTCGGATACATCGATAGTGATGGTCGAAGGCGAATGCAAGGAAATTTCGGAACAGGAATTTCTTGAAGCTCTTGAATTCGCTCATGAGAGAATCAAAGAGCTTAACAATCTTCAGAGAAGGCTGGTTGAGCTTGTTCAGGTCGAGAAGAGAGAAGTCACCGAAACGCAGCATCCGGAAGATTTGATTGATCTGGTTAAAAATGAAGTTACTTCGAAAATTGAAGAAGTTATACATAAAGATACGGATAAGAAAGAGCGTTCGGCTTTAAGAAAAGAAATAAAAGAGGCGCTGAAAGAGAAAGTAGCCGAAGTTTACGGCGAGCGCGAAGATTACGAAGAATTTCCCTACGAGGACACCGCAGCAGAGATTTTCGAGGATATAGAGAAGGATATGGTGAGGAAAATGATTCTCGATGAAAGCCGCAGGCTCGACGGCAGGGGATTGACGGATATTCGCGAGATTACATGCGAAGTAGGCATCCTGACGCGGACACATGGCTCGGCGCTGTTCACCCGCGGCGAAACGCAGAGTTTAGCAACGACGACTCTCGGCACCAGGCGCGACGAGCAGATGATCGACGGCTTGCTTCCGGTTTATACGGAAAATTTTATTTTGCACTATAATTTTCCGCCGTTCAGCACGGGCGAAGTAAAGCGGCTCTTCACTGGCAGAAGAGAGATAGGTCACGGAAATCTCGCATGGCGCGCGCTGAAAGAGATGATTCCCGATGACGAAAATTTCCCTTATACAATTAGAGTGGTATCGGATATTCTGGAATCGAACGGTTCGTCGTCAATGGCGACGGTCTGCGCAGGATGCCTGTCGCTGCTGGATGCAGGCGTGCCGATTCACAAGCATGTAGCTGGGATTGCAATGGGCTTGATAAAGGAAGATGATAGAATTGCCGTGCTAAGTGATATTCTCGGTGATGAGGATCATCTCGGTGATATGGACTTCAAGGTTACGGGTACCGTAGATGGTATAACCGCCTGTCAGATGGATATTAAGATCGAGGGACTTTCCATAGATATTATGAAGCAGGCTCTCGAGCAGGCTCGTCAGGGCAGGCTGCATATTATTGAAAAAATGAAAGAGACGATTACCGAGTCGAGACCGGATGTTTCGCGGTATGCACCGCGATTCGAGACGATGAAGGTGCCTACGGATATGATCGGTACAGTTATTGGTCCCGGCGGTGAGACTATCAGAGAGATCAGCCGCGAGACGGATACGGACATCGAAATACAGGATGACGGCACGGTGATGATAGCAGCTACAGCCAAGGAAAACAGCGATAAAGCAAAAGAATGGATAGAGTCCTTGACCGAACAGCCGGAAGAAGGCAAGGTCTATAGGGCAACAGTCAAGGATATCCGCGAAGGGCTGGGCGCTATAGTCGAATTCCTGCCTAAGAAGACCGGCTTGCTGCATATTTCGCAGTTAGCTTACGAGCATGTGAAGAATGTAAGCGATGTGCTTGAGGTAGGACAGGAATTGGATCTCGAGCTGATCGAAGTTTCCCGCGACGGGAAGTTCAGACTCAGCCGCAAGAGACTTCTGCCTAAACCGGAAGGCTACGACGATAGCCGCGATAATGACAGAAGCAGAAAGCGTCCGCCGAAAGGCGGCGGCAGAGACCGAGATCGCGGCGGTAGCAGAGACAGAAGAAGATAAATATTAAGATTAGATATTTAAATACTTATTAAAGTCCTGCCATATAATTAAACCCGGCGGGATTTTTTTAATTTTATTAAAAAATATTTTTCATTTCCCTTAAGTAATTTAAAATACATAAAAATGCAACCTGACGATACTTACATATTCGGAAGAAATGCAGTGCTGGAAGCACTAAAGGCAGGTCGGGACATAGAGAAGATATTTATAGGATATGGTTCTTCTGGTCCAACTATAGCGCAGATCTATAAGGAAGCCAAGAAAAATAAAATTCCGCATGTGACCTATGACAAAAAGCGCTTTGCCAATCTTGCGAAGAAAGCGCTGACGACGCAGGAAAAATCACAGGGAGTAATAGCTATTGTCAGTCTGATAAAGACAATTGAATTGGAGGATTTGTTAGAAATAGCCTGGCAGAAGGAAGAGAATCCCGTGATAGCAGCGCTTGACGAGATCAATGATCCGCATAATCTGGGGGCGATAGCCCGCTCTGCTGAATGCGCAGGTGTTGCAGGTATTATCCTTCCGGAAAGGAGGACAGTGCCTGTTACCTCGGCAGCAATTAAAGCCTCAGCAGGGGCATTAGAACATATCAAAGTTGCTGATGTTGGGAATCTTGCCGTTGCTCTGGATAAATGTAAGGAAGCGGGCTTTTGGATAATAGGCACGGACTCTGAAGCACAACAGCCATACACGGACAATATCTATGACCGTCCTGGTGTGATAGTCATAGGTAGTGAAGGCAAAGGAATCAGAAACATAACGAAAAAAGCATGTGACATCCTTGTCAAGATACCCTTGAAGGGAAAAATATCTTCACTTAACGCTTCTGTGGCAGCCGGTGTTATTCTGTTCGAAAGGCTGCGGCAGATAAACAGCTAAGAATTATAAGAAATATTTTTTCAAAAGACTTCGTCAAGCATATTTGCTTTGACAGCGACTTTCATCAGCCCAACGGTATTTCTAACGTCAAGCTTCTGCAGGATATTCTTTCTGTGAGTCTCAACAGTCCGAATGCTGATATTTAAGCTGTCGGCGATCTGATTAGTAGTTAATTCGCTGGCAATGGATTTAAGGATTTCTTTTTCTCTGCGAGTTAACATTTGATACTTTTCCGAATAGTCTCTATCGCCGTTTTTATGAGTAAACCCATTGACAATAGACTTCATGGTGTCCTGTGAGCAATAACTTTCGCCGTTATAGACGGTTTTGATAGCCTCGAGCACTTCAAAATCATTGGCGGATTTGGTTAAATAACCCAGCGCGCCTGTATTTAATGATTTTTTGATGAGCCAGGCGTCATTTCTGCTGGAAACAACAATGATCTTGATTCCAGGATAATTGCTTTTTAGTTCTTTTAACACCTGAAGCCCATCAATTTTGGGCATACCAATATCTAAAAGAACTATATCAATTTTCTTCTCTCCGATCATCTTGAGAGTTTCTTCGCCGTCAGAAGCTATGCCGGCAATGTTTACATTGTTAGCTGAAAGTAATAAATTCGACATTAGTTTTGCAAACAATAAATGATCGTCTGCAATAAGAATGTTAATTTTTTCCATGGTTTCCCGACCCTGAATATTTTAACAAAATGAACGACAATTATAAAACGAGTATCTCTTGAAATTGCTTCCCTCCTTTGTTAAATAAATTGTATTAATGAAACTGTACATTTAAAAAGGAATTCAAAAATAATTTATTCGCAAATATCAAACAAAAAATTCGAAATATATTAACAAAGTTTAATAGGTTTTACATTTTAAGTAAATAAACAGCAATTATGGTAAACTTATACCATAAGTAAAATTAAACGGTATTAATATTTTCATTAAGTTTATTATTTTTTGTTCATAAAAGGCAAAATTCTCGATTTAAAAATTTAAAATGCTGATAAATACAATGCTGAGAGCTATTTCTTATTCGGTTCGGATTACGATCGTAATTAGTATAAGTAGAATTACTTAGGGACATATAACTTTCCGGTAATTTGAAAAAATTAAATTTTTTGAAAGATATGATCTTTTGAAGAGACATTTTTATTAAATTAGATATATGTATTTAGTAATGTGATGCCGCCGGAAAATAATTATTTATTAATTTCAAATTAAAAAAACAATAATTATTAAAATATGTTAATTATTTATTGATTATGAAATATTTTGGACATTTGATATTAAGTAATTTAATCTAAATGAGATATGAAAATTTTGTGTATTGGCATATCTAAATATAAATTTAAGCACCACTATAAAATTAACCTAAAATGAATGTTTTTGTCCAATGATTAAATTTAGTTAATACATTGAATTATAAGGAGTTTTAAGTATATTTACTTATTTTTAATTATTTTTCCATTTTTTACTTTTGTACTGTTCAATAAGATATAATTAACAATTTCCGATATTATGATATTATGTATAATTCAAATGGAAATAACATAGAGAACGAACTGATCCTGATAGTGGATGATCAGGTGGAGAATCTTAAGATCCTGGGCAATATTTTGGGAGAAAGAAATTACAGGATCGCGCTGGCAACTAATGGCACAGAAGCTTTGAACTTTGTTGAAAGAAAATTGCCGAATTTAATTCTGCTTGATGTTATGATGCCGGATATTGATGGATTTGAAGTTTGTTCAAGATTGAAGGCATACGAGAAAACAAAGGATATACCCATTATATTCCTTACCGCTAAGTCACAGATGGAAGATATGCTATATGGTTTCAAGATAGGGGGGGTGGATTACATTACCAAGCCTTTCAAGCAGGAAGAACTGATGGCTCGAGTCGAAACTCATCTTCAATTGAAGCATTCCAGGGATATAATTCTAAAACAGAATGAGAATTTACTAAAATTAAATAATGAAAAAGGAATGTTTCTTTCGCTTGCAGCACATGATCTTAAAAATCCTGCTTTAGTTATTACCGGTTTTGCAGGGATAATGGAAAAGAGTGCTGAAGAGCTTACCCCGGAGGATACCAGGGAATTTGCGGTAGATATCAGGGAATCCGGTAATACTATGCTGGGAATTCTTTCTGATTTGGTAGAGATAAATCAATTTGAACAGGGTAAGGTGCAGTTCATGTTTGAAAATGTTCATATTAGTAATCTTCTGGAGAGGATTGTTGATGATATGAAATCTTATGCAAATAAAAAGAGTATTGAAATAAATTATGAAAGCCAGATCAATAGTGATACCATTGATTCGGATATGGAAAAAGTCGAGAAGATCTTTTCGAATTTGATCTCGAATGCGATAAAATTTTCTCCTTTCGGCAAGAAAGTAATGGTAAAAGCATCTGATTTCATAGATAAATTTGATGATCAAAAATTTGTCAGGATTGAAGTTCAGGACGAAGGTCCCGGATTGAATGAGGATGATAAGAAGAAGTTGTTTCAGAAGTTTGCTAAACTATCTGCCAAGCCGACAAACAATGAAAGTTCCACTAGATTAGGACTTTCGATAGTTAAAAACATCGTAGATAATTTGAAGGGTAGGATTAGATGTGATTCAGAACCCGGAAAGGGTACTAATTTTATTGTGGAACTACCTGTAACTAATCACAAATAACTTTTAAATATATACTTCTTCAGCCAGTTTGTTATATTCATTTCTTATTTCTGCAATGTAATTACGTGGAACTTCCACGTTTCTATTCTCGATTTTTCTCAGAAGCAGCAAATAATCTTCGCAAGTATCAAGCAGTGATTGTGCTTTAATGATATATCTAAGCTTTTCGTTGTTTTTTGATGAAGTTAGACTTTTTTTCAGGAACCACTCAAAAGACTCGGCACAATTTCTTATCCTAAAGCAAAAAGGATGATTTTCATTGTTCTCAATGTGGATGCAAAAATCATTGATATACTCAACGAAACTCTCCGTTTTGGTTAATACAATTTTTTCCGTAACTTCTGTCATTTCAGATTCTATCATAATATTTAAAATTTTATTCTATTTTAAAATTAATTTTTATTGTCAAAATTAACCTGAATTTCACATGTTTTAAATTTATGCAATTCAAGTTAGTGCAATATCTCACTTTAATTTCTAATAGTAAATACCAATTACCACGTATTTTGAAAGATACCAATTCACACTTACAAAATCAATAAATTCATGAAAATAAGTGATTTGCGACAGGTGAAAAAAATTATTTCTTTTAATTAATTTTATTTTAATATATAATTTATAAAACGATCTATTGCAAAGCCGGAATTCTTCCACAACCGGCATATCTATTGGCAAAATAAGGGTCTAAGAGAGATTGTTCAGTAACTCCTGATGATGCGGATGCATGTATCATACGATTATCGCCGATGTAAATGCCAACATGGAATATCTGAGATCCCCTGCTGAAAAAAACAAGATCCCCTGCTTTCCTGTCTTCAGATTGGATCTTATAAACGTATTCATACTGTTTATGGGCAGTCCTGGGAAGCTGAAGTCCCATTTTCCCGTAGACTTCCTTAACAAAACCCGAACAATCCGTACATTTCATCGATGCACCACCGTAGCAATATGGTGTTCCGAGCCATCTTTTTGCTTCGTTGATTATACGCAGATAGGGTGTGGTTGTCTTTTCGCTGTTATATATGGTGTTTTTTTCCGCAGCAGGATAGTTTTTAGAGTCGGTGGTAGTTTTTTCCGAAGAGAAACGAATATATGGTTGACAGCTTGATAGGGAGACTGCGATTAGAATTGTCATTATGATATATTTGCCATAATTATAATTCAATTGACTTCGATTAATTGTTATTTACCCGGTTATCAGCTTCTTTCTTTGCACCCAATAACTTCTTGTAATTTCTGGTTATTTTTCCAATAGTATCGGAATTGAGTAGAAGAAAACCAATTGCCGCAACAATTATGAAGCCTGCTTTAAGTATTACCGACTCGATCATGATAACACGCTAAAATTGTGATAAAGTTGCTAATTATTGTACGTCCTATATAATTAACAAGTTTCATGCCACATTAGTTACAAATTTTTAATATTTTTTTTAATTAGGTTAAATTATTAGTAATTCATTGAAATAAAATAATATAGTTGAATTTTGGTATGAAAAGGCATAAAAATTAATTGAAAAAACAAGTAATTACATAACCGAAATGTGTGTAATTAATTCCACATGTATCAAATATTTATCAGTACTAAGCAAATAAAAACCGCCGGCATAACAAAAAGTATACTGTCAAATCTGTCTAAAAAACCTCCGTGACCCGGCAATATCCGTGAACTGTCCTTCACACCGGCATCACGTTTGAGTAAAGATTCTGCCAGATCACCTGCCTGACCAATCGTTCCAACGATACTGCCGATCATTATTGCATGGAGAGTTGGAAATTCCGGTAACAACAATGAAGCAAAAAATACTGCGCTTGCAGCGCCGGCTACAAAACCTGCGATTGCTCCTTCCCATGTTTTTTTTGGGCTTACTTTTGGTGCGAGCTTATGTTTACCCACAGCTTTTCCAACGAAATAAGCTGCTGAATCGCAAATCCATATTGAAAACAATATGCTTATCAAAAGAAGAGCTGCCGCTGCATCGGGATCATTGTCACCGAGGAAAGCAGGAATTTGTGAAAGACCTTCAATATCGAGTGTTTGGATTTTTGTTGCATTTCTAAGAGCAATTAAAAATGATAAGAAAAAAGGTATATACAGCACACCGGCAACAGTTGAACTTAATGATGTAAATGATTTGTCCGTTCCAATTCCTATTCTAAAAAAGAAAATTATCATTATAAATAATATCAACTCTGCTAATATAATATAACTGAGCTCGAAGTTATAATTTTCGAGCATTATAATGCTGAGCGTTAACTGCATTATTAAACCGAAGATAATTCCGGTTTTTTTTATTGGCTGCATTTGTTTTGCTTCGGCAAGGGAGTAAAATTCCCATAAAGCTATGGCAGAAATGATAAAAACAACTGCTGCGAACAGGTAACCTCCGAAATAAATTATAGCCATGGCAAGCGGAATGCCTATAGCGCCGACAATGACTCTTTTACCAAGCTCGGTCAATTACTTCCTCTGATTACGATAAAATTTAAAATTAAGCAATTAGCTTCAAACAGACAAGATCATATTCAAATCAGGTTTTTTATTTTTCATCCCGGATTATCATGATAGATAGGGATCCACTATCATTATGACAGTGGATCCTTACCAACTACCTAAAACTATTAAAAATAAAACTTTAGGGTAAATCCTGATGAAAGGTTTTTTAAAAGTATTAGCTGTTCATTGACATCAGGAAGTCGCGGTTCGAACGGGTACCTTTCATCCTGCTAAGGAGGAATTCCATAGCCTCGATCGACTGTAGTTCACTTAGTACTTTTCTAAGAACCCAGACTCTGTTGATCTCTTCATGATCGAGTAACAGTTCTTCTTTCCTGGTGCCTGACTTATTAATATCGATAGCAGGATATACTCTTCGATCGGAAATCCTTCTATCGAGTACTAATTCAAGATTACCGGTGCCTTTAAACTCTTCGAAGATAACTTCATCCATTCGGCTGCCGGTTTCAACCAGAGCAGTAGCAATGATGGAGAGAGAACCGCCTTCTTCGATTTTTCTTGCCGCACCGAAGAATCTTTTAGGTTTGTGGAGAGCGTTAGCATCGACACCACCGGAAAGGATCTTACCTGAATGAGGAATGATCGTATTATGAGCTCTGGCAAGTCTTGTGATAGAATCCAGAAGAATAACCACATGCTGTTTGGCTTCGACGAGCCGCTTGGATTTTTCGAGTACCATTTCAGCGACTTGTGCGTGTCTCTCGGGTGGTTCGTCGAAAGTAGAAGCTATAACTTCAGCATTTACCGAACGTTCCATGTCGGTGACTTCTTCAGGTCGTTCGTCAATCAACAGAACAATGAGTATAACTTCCGGATGATTACGGGTAATACTGTTAGCTATCTGCTGTAGAAGAATAGTTTTTCCTGATTTCGGCGGAGCTACGATAAGACCGCGGGAACCTTTTCCTACCGGGCAGAGCATATTGACTATTCTTGTCGAATACTCGCTGGGAGCCATTTCAAGGTTCAAACGCTCCGTGGGGAAATAAGGAGTCAAGTTGTCAAAAATTGTCCGCTCGCGAATCATCTCCGGTTCTGAGTAGTTAGCGGATTCGACCTTTAGAAGTGCATAAAATCTTTCAGCTTCTTTAGGAGGTCTTACCTGTCCTTTAACAGTATCACCGGTTCTTAATTGGAATCTCTTTATCTGCGAGGGCGATACGTAAATATCATCCGGCGAGGGGAGATAATTGTAGTCAGATGACCTTAGAAAGCCATAGCCATCCGGAAGTACTTCGAGTACGCCGCCGCTGGTAATCAAACCGTCGACCTGCTTGTCTTTTCGCTGTTTATTCTGAGTTTCTACAATTTTTAGTATTAACTCTTGTTTGCGCAAGCCTGAAAGATTTCTAATTCCTAAGTTCTTGGCTAAGGTAGTAAGTTCGGCAATCTTTTTTGATTTAAGCTGAGCTAAATCGATTACCTGGGTTCCACCCTTTTGTTCAACGAAGTTTTTGGTTTGTTCTTGATCTTTAAATGCCATATAGTAACCCTTAATTTTTAATTATTGTATTTGTTTGTTTACTTTCTATCATCATAGGATTAAATTCGATTGTATTCCGGGGAAATATTATTAACAGTCCATTTGAGTAATATTAGTGATCAAAAATTTCTTCATATTCGATGCGTTTAGTTAAACGTCGAATTTTCGCTTTGAGTTCTGCTTTAATCGTTATTTACCTTGACTGTATCATTCGTGCAGATATTTGAGGACATCTTAAAATGCAGAATTCAAACCTTATAAAAGCGAAACGATATGTTAAAAAACTATTTCGAAATTAAAGTAAATTTTTATTTAATGCAAGAAAAATTCACTTTGTCAAATAGTTTTTACGAAAAATAAACAAAATAATTGTTGATGAAACCACTTATTTGCAAAATGAGATCAAAAATTAATAAAAATTTGACTTTTGTGTAAAATTATAGTTGTAAATTTAAAGATTACTATGAAATAAACGACTTCTGATTTTATTAATTGCAAGCCAAAACTTCTTTTTGTTTTACGAAATTTTTAATTAGAACAGTTTTTTACTAATTTTGTTTTTAATAATAATTTCATTCGCGGCAGGGGGGACACCGGGTATGAATATATCAGATAAATACGGAAGAAATCCTGATCCAAATCAGGAGCATAGACCTACGATCGAAGAAAAGATCAAACCCAGGCGGTGGCTGATCCTTCTGATTGTAGTTATCGGTGCGTTATTGACAATTTTCTATGTTTATAATGTGCAGAGTGTTAATCAATTGCTCAGTGAAGTAAGGGATGAACAGAAAGAACTGCGAAAGTTAAAAATAGAGAATGAGCAGTTTGTTTCGGAATTAACTAAACTTCGTTCTGCTGACAGGATAATACCAATAGCTAAAAATAAGATTGGTATGATCGACCCGAAAGAGCCGCCTGTTGTGATCAGGAGAGATAAATAATTGATAATCAGGTTTTCAAACTATGGAAGATTTTGAAACAAGTCAGGAAAGACCGCGAAAGAAAAAGTT
The DNA here is from genome assembly GCA_964645005.1 of uncultured Hyphomicrobiales bacterium. GTDB lineage: Bacteria > Bacteroidota > Ignavibacteria > Kapaibacteriales > UBA2268 > CAZXYS01. Next base: position 186,133 of record CAZXYS010000002.1, read on the forward strand.
CTGGAAATTCTGGATTGTCATGGCGTTGATAAATCTTGGCTTTCTGGCTATCGTTGTGAGGTTGTTCACAATACAAATAATTGAATCCGACCGATACAAGGAAAAAGCCCGCCGGATGCATCAATCGCGTATATCATTGAAAGCCATGCGAGGCGAAATAGCAGACAGGAACGGGGAAGTGCTGGCATCAAATATTATGAGTTATTCAGCAGCGGTAGATCCGGCTTATTTTAAAAGTAAAGATCCGAAAATTAAGAAGCAAAATGAAAAGCTTAAATATACGATATGTACTGAGTTGTCTAATAAACTTGGAATATCGGTCAATTATTTTCTGAAAAAAATAAATAATTCCGACAGAAGGTTTGTATGGCTTGCAAGGGGACTGACGGCAGAACAGACTAAAAGATTGAGGAATATAAGCGCGACAGGTTTGCTTATAATAAAGGAGCCGAAAAGGCATTATCGATATGGTTCGATAGCTGCGCAGTTAATTGGATATACCGATGTAGACAACCGGGGTATAAAAGGAGTAGAGAAAGCATGGGATTCTCTGCTCAGAGGGACAACAGGTTATATGATCGTCCGGCGGGATGCCTTAGGTTATCTGAAACCATCAGCAAGTTTGCCGTTAACGCCACCTAAAGACGGAAATAACATACAATTAACAATTGATATTGATATACAAAAAATTGTTGAGTACGAATTGAGGCAGGGTGTAGAAAAGTATGAGGCTGAGTCAGGAATAGTCATGGCAATGGATCCACAGACAGGTGAAATCCTGGCTATGACTTCTTATCCCGGATTTAATCCGAATACTTATGCTAAAAATCCCGAAGGTATAATGAAGAACAGGGGTATCAGCGATACCTACGAGCCGGGTTCTACATTTAAAATCGTTACTGCAGCGGCGGCGCTGGAGGAGGGATTGACGGATACGGCAAAAGTGTATAATGCTCATAAAGGATTACTGGAGCGCCCGGGATTTACTATCAGGGATGACCATCCTATGGAACGGGTTGCTTTTAAAGAGGCATTAAAGCATTCCAGCAATATTGTGTTTGCTAAAATAGCTGCCGAAATACCGGATCATGATTTCTACAAATATATGAGGGATTTTGGTTTTGGATTGACGCTGAATATTGATTTACCGGACGAAGTTAAGGGTAAAATTCCCAAACCCAAAGACTATCTGCCGTTTTCCAAATATTTTATGGGGCATGGTTATAGCATAAGTGTGACGCCGCTGCAAATGCTGAATGCCTATGCTTCTGTTGCAAATGGCGGCAATTTGATGAAGCCGTATGTGGTTAAAAAAGTGATTTCTCCCAAAGGGAAAATTATTGATAAAACCCGCTCTTTGAAGATACGTCGAGTTATTTCCCAAAAAACGGCAAAGACTTTGACAAACCTTTTCAAAGCTGTTGTTGATGATGGAACCGGTGTTAATGCTGAAGTGGAAGGTATTGAAATTGCAGGTAAAACGGGAACATCGCAGCAGCTTGTAAATCAGCAGTATTCGAAACAGTTTTATACGGCATCGTTTGTAGGTTATTTCCCGGCTGATAATCCGCGAATTGCTATGATCATAATATTAAACCGACCGTCGGAGAGTTACTATGGGGGTTCTACTGCAGCGCCGGTTTTCAAAAGGATAGCGCTGAAATGCATGTCAATAATTCCTGAATACACAATTCCGGACAGAAAAGAAAAAACAGTGTCAAACCAGGATAAAGATAGTGTGGAAGTGCCGTTGATAACAGGGTTGACTGCTGAGAAGGCGGAGAAAGTTCTCGAAATCAGAGATCTTGCTCTCGCCAATGGAAATAAGTCTCATGAACTAATAATGAGTCAGTTACCAGTGTCTGGTGAGACGGTTCCTAAAAACAGTATGGTTAAAGCATACTACCTGAAGAAAATTTATGATTCAACAGCCCGGAAATATGTTGGGCATATCAGCAAACCTGACGTGAAAGGGCTTCCCTTGCGCCGAGCTACGACAATTCTTCACAGTGCGGGATATATGGTGCAGATAAGGGGCAGCGGCAAGGTTCACAGCCAGTTTTGGCAGGCGAAGCCGGGAGGAGATACGCTTTGTATTATTTCCTGTAAATAACTGACAGGGCAAATCTTTTTATTTATAAAATTCAAAAAATTTTGTGACATATCTTAATCTTATGTGTTAATATATTTTAGAGATTGAACAATTAGATATTTAACTTTTCCATGGGTAGAATCTATGAGAAATATTAATTTCAAGCAGGGATTGGCTTTGCTATTGCTGGTCATTATTTATTTTTGTAGTCATGCTTATTCATATTCTCAAATAATTAACGAGAAATATGAGCTATGGGAAAAAGATTCTTACCTGAGAGGATTCAACGTAATAAACAGGTATAATGAAAAGAGGATAGAAGATTTCATGGAAATGAAATCCATGAACTGCAGTTTTTCTTTGATTTCAGTAAGTGATATTTTTAGGGTTGATCCACCGTATAGTTTGAATGATACAGCCCTTGACCGGTGTGATTCTTTAGTCAAATTTTCTCGTAGTGTTGAAATGTATTATGCTCTGGCAGTTAGGGCAGGTCCGGGAAGGAGGGACGTTTGGGAAGAAAGTAAAGGCGGGGCAAAGAAATCTACTATATGGCAAAACTTGGAAGAGCGGAAACTATATGCAAGTATGCTACGATTCATTGTCGAGAGATATGAGGATGATTCTCTGTTTATAGGGATAGCTCCGTTTGTGGAACCTAATCCTTTATTGGGAGAACTGTATTTTAATGATCTTATGGTGGACAGCCTATTAAAATTGAAGAAGATAGACTTGCATGAAATCAATAATTTAATGATAGATTCCGTGCGAAAAGTTGATAAGGATATTCCCGTGATTGTTCAGAATGTTGTTTACTCGAGTCCGGAATTTTTTTCATTAATGGAGCCGTACGATGATCCATATATAGTATATGAAGTCCATTGTTATCGCCCGTCTGAATATGTTCATGAATATGACAAAAATGTTCATAGTTACCCCGGGACATATTTCAGTGTTGCCGAAAGGAACTTCGCCAGATACGATAAAAAATATCTTAAGGAAATAGTTTTCGAGAATGTGAGAAATTTTGAACGAAAAGTTGATGCACCGTTCTTTCTCGGTGAGTTTACAATGACAACGCCTCAAAGAGGGGGTGTACAATATCTTGAAGATATGAGCGAAATAGCTATGGAGTTTGGTTGGAGTTTTGCTTTGTGGGTTTATATTTCGGACAGACATGAATATATTGATTATAATTTCAGGCAGTGGGGAGATGATTACTGGCAAACAGTGAAGAATATGTTTACGAAAGAGATTGAACCTGATCGTGAGCATTCAGATAAAACGCTGACTGTGAGACATAATGTTATGACTGATGATTGTATTATAATAATTAACTTTGAAAATCAAGGAAGCTTAAGAATTTATAATACTTTCGGAGAAAAAGTGGATGATTTGACGTACTGCCTGAATAAAAACAGAGGGTATCAGGAATTAACTTATAATACAGAGCATCTATCAGCCGGTTCTTATTTCGCAGTGCTGTCAACAAAAAAGAAAATATGCAGTAAAATTCTTGTTGTTACGGATTAAATTTGTATTATTCTGTTAACTGGATTAAATTTAAAATTTTTAAAATTATTAATTTGTAAATAATGGTGCTATTTATATGAAGAGAACGGCTGTAATAATGGCAGGGGGTTCCGGTGAGCGGTTCTGGCCCCTCAGCAGAAAAAGAAAACCAAAGCAATTACTGCGGCTTGCGAGCGAAGATAAAATGATGATAGAAGAGTCAATAGAGAGAATCTCTCCGTTGATACCGCCGGAGGATGTCTTTATTATTACGGGGGAATTATTGCTGGATCCAATGAGGAAGGCACTTGAGATGCTTCCGCCGGAAAATATTGTTGCTGAACCGGCGAAAAGAAATACGGCACCCTGCCTGGGACTTGCGGCTTCTTTCATAGCCGAGAGGTACTCAGAAGGTTATAAACCGGAAGACATATCAATAGCAGTTCTTACTGCTGATCAAAGCATTCCCGATACGGAAGGATTTCTTAAGACCGTAAAAGCTGCGCTGGATCATGTAGAGAAGAATCCTGTGCTGGCGACTATCGGTATTCCTCCCGAACGCCCCGAAACGGGTTATGGATATATTGAGGTGGATGAATCGTTCGATCCTGATAAAGAGGAAGTAGAGATTAAACCGGTGGTCAGATTTACTGAGAAACCGGATGTCGATACCGCTGAGAAATTTATGAAAGCCGGTAATTATTTGTGGAATAGCGGAATGTTCTTCTGGCGGATGGATACCTTTATCGATAGTATGAAAAAATGTCTGCCCGAGGTAGGAGAGCAGTTAGGGGAGATGTCGCGCAGATATTTCAAGAAGACACGGCTTCAATTACCTGAAGCATTAGAAACAGTTAGACCTATATTCGAGGAGTTTCCCAATACTTCAATTGATTACGGTTTGATGGAAAAAGCTGACAATGTTGTCGTTTGCAGAGCCAAGTTTAGCTGGGATGACATTGGTTCGTGGGATAGTTTGCCTCGAATAAGACCGGTAGATAGTTCTGGGAATGTAAAATCCGGGAATACTGTTACATTTGACATGAATGATTCGGTTATCATTAATGAAAGCTCAGATGATGAAATGATAGTCTCGGCTTTTGGTATGGATGATGTTGTGATTGTAGTTACTGATGATGCGGTGCTTGTGTGTCCGAAAGATAGTGTTCAGGAGGTGAAGAAATCAGTGGAAACGATAAAAAAGGATTTCGGCGATAAGTGGTTGTAAAAAGCCATTATTATATACTTTTGCAGAAATTGTGGATCTTTGAATGGATATTTAGTCTTGTTTTATATTTTCTTATATATAGTTAAAACTAATTTAAACCCCTATATTTCAATAGAACTCATTTATTTTACTAACATGATACAATTCCATAACTTAGAAGAACCGCCCCGTAAAGCCTTCGGCTTCACTTCCCTCCTTAATAAGGTGGGGAAAAGAAGGGGTGGTTAAGTTTTTAGAATTAAGCTATTTATTCTGATGCAAAATGTGAGTTAAACTTTGAAAAATATAAAAATGATAAATGCTTTCACTGTTGATCTGGAAACCTGGTTTTCCAATTTCCACAACAACATACCAATTTCGGATTGGGATAGAACACCGCATCGGGTGATCGAACCGACAGTTAAAATTCTTGATCTGCTGGAATCCCGAGGTATGAAGGGGACTTTTTTTGTGCTTGGATGGGTGGCAGAGCAAGTGCCCGATCTAATCAAGGAAATTCATGATCGCGGTAACGAGGTTGCCGTGCATAGCTATCATCATAAATATCTCACCGAATCCAATGAAGATGAATTGCGCAAAGATTTAGACCTTGCTTTCAGTGCTATATATAAAGCAGTTAGCTGCAAGATATACGGCTATCGGGCTCCGGTATTCACGATAACAAGAGAAACACTCTGGGCTCTGGATGTTTTGAAGGAATATGGTTTTAAGTACGACTCGTCAATTTATCCGTTTAATTTACACCCTGATTATGGAATAAAAGATCACCCACTGTCAATTTACAAGCATGACAATGGTTTGATCGAAGTTCCCATGAGCTGCGTGGAATATATGGGGAAAAGAATACCCGTAAGCGGAGGCGGTTATTTCAGGTTATATCCTTATAGATTTTACAAAAAATTTGTACGCAAAGTTCATAAAGAAGGGCGTCCGCTGATATTTTACACGCATCCGTGGGAGATCGATACGAAACATCCGCGGGTGAAATTAGGTCTTGTTGAAAGATTCAGGCATTATCAAAATCTGGAAAAGACTGAGAATAAATTGGGTTTGCTTCTTAATGATTTTAAATTTACCACAATAAAAGATATATTGATTCGGGATGGTTATTTGAAGGAAGAGCAGCAAGAGCAAAGCAGTTAATTTTCTTATAGTTCCACAATCGTAACACCCGAGCCTCCCTCTTGACTTTGACACTCATCTGCAAAAAATCGCCGTAAGTCATTGATTTTTCGTTCAAAATTTTGAAAATCTCAAAATCTGTCTGGATAAATTGCTTCGCAATATCGGCGAGCGGCTGAAAAATTTG
>CAZXYS010000003.1:0-7022 GCA_964645005.1 uncultured Hyphomicrobiales bacterium
AGAAGCAGAATTGAGTATTTTTGAGTATATTGAGATGTTTTATAACACTAACCGGATACATTCGTCAAATGATTACATATCACCGGAAGCCTACGAAAGGCTAAAATTATCTTAACCATGTGTCCAAAATTCCGGGGGGGGGGGCACTCCAAGATAATTTACTTTTAGATCTTCATAATTTGTAGAAAACAGAAAATCTTTTATTTCCTGCCTACGAGCAGTTTTAAATTCTTCTAAAGTTAAATCAGCGCCTGAGTAATTATGATATATTGTATAATAGTTCATGTCTATTATTCTGCCACCCCTCTTGCCACCACCAAATTTTCACTCTTCATAACTATTTTATTTTACAATCACTTATAAAAACTAAAAGTGGTCAGGGACGGAATTGAACCGCCGACACGTGGATTTTCAGTCCACTGCTCTACCAACTGAGCTACCTGACCAGCTAGCTACAAAATTAACGCCTTTTTTCTGTTTCTCAAAATTTTCATTGAGATTTTACCGTTAATCTTTCTTTTTTACGCAATATCTCACTAATTATTGCATGTACCCGGTTCAATAATTCCTTCTCTGCTTCCTTTGTTGCAGGATGCTCGTATATCGGCTCACCGAAGATCACCTCCACCCCGCCGGCGCTTATTTGTTTGCTCTTGGGAGGGAGGACATTGTTGGAATTTATTATTCCTATCGGCGCTATCGGCTTCGCGGCGCGGGATGCCAGCATGAAGGCGCCACGCTTGAAATCCTGCAGGCTGCCGTCCGGTGAACGGGTGCCCTCGGGGAAAACTATCACCGAGTCGCCCTTGCTTATTGATTCTACCGCAGCTTCGATCGACTTCATCGACTTCCGCGGATCGCTGCGGTTGACTGCTATGTAAGGTCCCGCACGCAATCCCCAGCCAAAAAACGGGACTTTTTCTAACTCTTCCTTGTAAATTATTCGAACGTTGTCGGGGACGGCTGCTATAATTACAGGGATGTCGAATAAGCTGAAATGGTTACTCGTGTAAATATAAGATTTTCCCTGCTCTAAATTGTCGAGTCCCTTGATTGTCAGCTTTACGCCCGCAACTTTCAGCACCTTGCGCGCCCAATCTTTGTGGTAATCGTGGTAATTCTGTTCTTTCCCCTTCAAGACGGCATTTATCAGCACTCTGATCGAATACCACAACGATAGCAGTAAAACCACAAATACCTTGAAATACGATATGAACTTCGTCATGAAATTAATTTGCTTTTCCATTCTCACTCTGCCCGGTTGCGCACAATGTTTTGCATATCTGAAGTATCGTCGGATCCGACACGCTGTAGTATCGCTGCAATCCTGCCGGTCTGCACGAAAGTATGCCGTGCTCAGTCAGAATCTTCAATTGCTTCGATACGTTCGCCTGCAATAATCCTGTCGCTTCGATAATTTCTGTGACGCATTTCTCCCCAGCAAATAACGCTCTTAAGATCTTCAATCGGGATGGTTCCGATAATATCTTGAACCTTCTCGAGAGATCTTTGATTTCCTGGTCATTAAAATAAAGTTCCGGTGTCATAACTTACATTTGTTTTTATTACACATATATTGCTGTCGAGCAATATAACATTTTATTTTTCGTTAATAATATTGAAATTTTAAGAATAGTAATTCTTAAATTATTGTTATTACTTTAATTAAACATAATTTTTTGACAATTACAAACTTAAAAAAATATTTATATTACTAAAGAGAAATTTAATAGAATATTATTATAAAATAAAATGTAATTTATACAGTTGAGGTTGTATATGGATAGAGCGTCAAAAGTATTAGTATTTTCGACACCCACGTGTCCGCATTGCAACACGGCAAAGCAGCATTTAAAGCGCAATCGCATAAGATTCAAGGATATCGACGTTTCCAAAGACCACAAAGCTGCCCGTGATTTGCAGCGCAAGACAGGACAGACGGGCGTTCCTGTGATTTTCGTCGATAATAAACCGATAATCGGTTTCGACAAAGCAAAATTAAACAAAATGTTGAACATCAGAAATTGACGGAGGAAAAATGAACATCAAACCACTTGATGACAGAGTGCTTATTCAACCGCTCACCGGCGAAGATAAGACGCCGGCAGGCATAATTATTCCCGACACAGCTAAAGAAAAGCCCATCATGGGCAAAGTCATGGCGGTCGGCACCGACGAGGAACTAAAAGAGGTCATCAAAGAAGGCGACAGAGTCCTTTTCGCCAAATACGGCGGCGAGGATATCTCGATCGAAAACGAAGATTATAAAATTGTGCAAAGAGCTGATATACTGGCAATTTTAGAAGGTTAGATCACAGATTTCAAAGCGTCGTTTGAGCCGGATGCAGTGTGTAAAGGTGTAGTTTTATCGGCTTGAACGGCGCCTTGTCAGCCAAACAACCCACCCGCCATAATCAAGATTCAGTTCTTTTAAGCTGCGCTAATTTTTACCCTTTATCACAGTTCATGATCAAATCTCAGTAAAACCCTCTTCAATCCTGCTATCTTCAACCGAATTAAACAAAAATGGTATAATTCTCCGAAATTGAAGTAGTTTTTTATCTCTTAAGGTTAAATCCTTTATTTGAAATATATTTATTAAGAGCGGAAGAAATCTGTCCGGAATATTTGTATTTTCGTTATTATTTTTTTATTTTTACTTTGTTACTACTAATCCTTTTTTACATACATACTTAAGTTATTAAAATTTTTCGTAAAAAATATTATCTTGTGTATAAAAAGTAGTTAGCGGTAATAAATATTAAAACATGAAACAAAATTCATTTGATAGCATACAGGATAGTTTCTTGCAAAAATGGCAGGAAATAGCTGACTTAATCGCAAATATTGTGAATGTTCCCGCAGCTTTGATTATGAAAACCGAAAACGAGTTTATGGAGGTTTTCACTTCAAGCGAAACCGAAAACAATCCCTATAAGGCGGGCGATAAAGAACATTGGCACGGATTATACTGCGAAACGGTGATCAAAACGCAAAAGAAACTCCATGTTCCCAATGCTCTGAAAGATAAAAACTGGGACCAAAACCCCGATATTAAACTCGGAATGATAGCCTACCTCGGTTATCCGATAAATTTTCCTGATAAAAAACCTTTTGGAACTTTATGCGTGCTCGACAATAAGGAAAGACAATTCAGCGCTGAGAACGAAAAATTATTACTGCAATTCAAAAAAGTAATAGAACTGGATTTGGCGTTGATTTTTTCGTTAGAATTAACAGAAAAACACAGCCAAGCTGATATCATTCACAGATTATCGCATGAAAAGGAAGAATACCGGGCAACAAACGAGGAACTTAAACAGGTGGAGCAGGTGCTGCGCAAAAGTGAAGACAGACTTTCAAAAATAATGATAGCAGCAAATGACGGTATGTATGATTGGGATTTAAAAACGAATAAGGTTTATTTTGATCCCCGCTACTATCAAATGTCCGGATATGATGTTGATGAATTTCCTCATAATCTGGAGGAATTTCAAAAACGTGTTCACCCCGATGATGTTGATTATGTGATGAATGAAGCTGAAAAACATCTGAAGGGAGAGACCAATCGCTTTAGTGTCAAATTCAGGTTCCGGAAAAAATCGGGTGACTGGCAATGGATTCAGGGGAAAGGAATAATAGTTGAACGGAATGAAGAAGGGGAGCCGCAGCGTTTTGTGGGAACCCACCGTGATATCAATGAAATCAAACAAGTGGAGGAGGCCCTGAAAGAAAGCGAGGCCTATCTTAAGGCTGTGTTAGAATCAACGGCGGATGGTATTTTGGCTATTGGAAAGGACAGATCTGTTCTTTATGCAAATGACCGTTTTGCAAAAATTTGGCAGATTCCCGAAGATGTTTTGGAAAATAAAGATGATTCCGTACTTCTGCAATATGTTCTCGATCAGTTGATTGAACCTGATGACTTTATTAAGAAAGTAGAGGAACTCTATAATTCTGATGAAGAAAGTTTTGATACAATTGAGTTTAAGGATGGTAGAGTTATTGAACTTCTGTCTCTTCCTTTACTAAAAGGTACAGAGGTAATGGGACGTGTATGGTCTTTTAGAGACATCACCGAACGAAAAAAATCAGAAGAGGAACTGAGAATTAATGAGAAATCAATCGAATCTTCCCAAAGCGCTATTGTTTTGGCTAATTTAGATGGCGAATTGACTTATGTGAACGATGCATTTCTTAAAATGTGGGGGTACTCAAATAAAAGGGAAGTTCTGGGCAAACAATCAGTTTCCTTTTGGACATCAGAAACAAAAGCTCAGGATGTTGCCGATAATTCCTTGCAAAAGGGTAAATGGGTAGGTGAATTAACGGCTAAAAGGAAGGATGGATCAACTTTTACAGCTCTAGTTTCGACGAATTTAGTTTTAGACGTGGAAGGTAAACCGCTGCTTAAAATGGCATCATTTGTTGACATCACCGACCGCAAACGGGCGGAAGAAAAATTTAAAAACATTTTCGAAACCGCCAATGTAGGGAAATCAATTACATTACCCGATGGACGAGTTAACGTCAATAAAGCCTTTGCAGAAATGCTGGGATATACGAAAGAAGAATTGGAAAATATAGAATGGCAGAAACTCACCCATCCCGAGGATTTGGAATTATCGCAGGAAAAGATAAAACCACTTTTAGATGGCAAAAAGGATTCTGTTCGCTTTGAAAAAAGATATATTCATAAAAACGGTAAGCCGGTCTGGACTGATATTAGTACCAAACTGGAGCATGATGAAGAGGGACAACCCCTGTATTTTATCACTACTGTTATAAATATTAGTAAACAAAAAAAGGCAGAGGAAAAACTAAAATCCAATTATGAGTTGCTGCAAATTGCCGGTGAAACTGCCAAATTCGGCGGCTGGAGCGTTGACCTGGAGAAAAATAGCTGCACATGGTCGGATGTTGTGGCTGATATTCATGAAATGCCTCATGGTTATGCGCCGCCTGTGGAGGAAGGTATCAATTTCTATGCTCCCGAGTGGCGGGAAAAAATTACACAGGTTTTCACTGATTGCGCCCAAAAAGGCATTCCCTACGATGAGGAAATGGAGATCATTACTTCAAAAGGGAAACGTGTCTGGGTGCGGACTAATGGCAGAGCGGTGAAAGATGAAAACGGCAGGATCATCAAAGTACAGGGTTCTTTTCAGGACATCACTGAACGCAAGCAGATAGAAGAAGCTTTGCGGCAAAGTGAAGCGTTCACCCGTACCATATTGGATAATTTGCCCATTGGAATCGCTGTCAATTCAGTTGATCCTGAAGTAAGGTTCAGCTATATGAACGATAAATTTCCGGAAATATATCGAACGACCCGGAAAAAACTTGAAGAGCCTGACAGTTTTTGGAAAACCGTTTACGAAGATCCTCAATTCCGGAAAAAGTTAAGAAGGCGGGTTCTGGATGATTGTGCTTCCGGCGATCCAAAGCAAATGCGCTGGACTAATATTCCTGTTACCCGCCAGGGTGAAGAAACTTCCTATATAACTGCCCAAAATATTCCTGTTCCAAACCAGCCATTGATGATTTCAACGGTTATGGATATCACCGAAGAAAAGAAAGCACAAGAAGCTTTACAACGTATTGAGTGGATGCTGAGCAAAAAAGCGGCAACCGTAAAAAATGAACAGGCCCCGTTTTATGGCGATCTTACGGAGCTGAATACGAGCAGGTTGATTCTTGATGCTGTCGGAAAAGATGTGCTGAAAGACATCGCGGACGACTTTTTAAGATTACTGGAATCATCAGCAGCCATTTATGAAAAGAACGGCGATTATGCGCTTGGCATTTTTGCTTCCGGCTGGTGCCGTTTTATGGATCAGGCTTCCCGCGAATTATGCAACACAGATGACAATAAAGAAGCGCTGAATTGCGGTAAGTGGCTTTGTCATGATAGCTGCTGGAAGGAAGCATCACTGCCGGCGATGGAATCCGGACAGCCGGTCGATATCGAATGTCAGGGTGGTATTCATCTCTATGCATTGCCGATTATTGCCGGTGATGAAGTAATCGGAGCCATCAACTTCGGCTATGGGGATCCGCCGCAGGACAAAGAAAAATTGAGCGAACTGGCTGAAAAATACAAGGTTCCGTTGGATGAGCTGGAAAAAAAGGCAAAGGAATATGAGTCCCGTCCGTCTTTTATCATTGAAACGGCAAAAGACCGGCTGCAGGCTTCCGCCAATCTGATTGGAGAAATCGTAAGCCGCAAAATAGCGGAGAGGGAAATCCTGAAACTGAACGAGGAACTGGAACAACGTGTAATTGAGCGTACCGCACAGTTAGAAGCCTCTAACAAAGAGCTGGAAGCCTTTTCTTATTCCGTATCCCACGATCTGCGGGCACCCTTGCGCCATATCAATGGCTATGTGGACCTGCTGTATAAAAAATTCCGCCCCGATCTGCCCGAAAAGGCGCAATATTACCTGAATAACGTAACAGATGCTGCCACGCAAATGGGTACACTTATCGATGAACTGTTGCAGTTCTCAAGAACGGGCCGCCAAGAAGTGCGAAAAACCAAAATAGAAATGAATGTGCTGGTAAAAGAGGTTGTTGAAAGTATAAAACAGGATATAGAAAAAAGAGAAATACACTGGAAAGTACAAGAATTACCGCAAGTGTTTGGCGATTATTCCTTGCTGAAGCAGGTTTGGGCTAACCTGCTTGATAACGCCGTTAAATATACAAGGGATACCAGGAAAGCAGAAATATCGATTAGCTGCAAAGAGGAAGAAAAAAATTTCGTATTTAGCGTTCGTGATAACGGGGTGGGTTTCAATATGAAATATGTACACAAACTATTCGGGGTTTTTCAACGGCTCCATCCCCGGACCAAATTTGAAGGCACAGGCATCGGACTTGCCAATGTGCAGCGTATTATTCATAAACATAACGGGCAGGTTTGGGCCGAAGCAGAACCTGGGAAAGGAGCAACTTTCTTTTTCAGTTTATCTAACGTGGACAAGACACAAGCAAATAACAAATAACAAATGACAAATGAC
>CAZXYS010000003.1:7122-111217 GCA_964645005.1 uncultured Hyphomicrobiales bacterium
AAATAAATTTCAAAATACAAATGACAAATGACAAATAAATTTCAAAATACAAATGACAAATGACAAATAAATTTCAAAATACAAATGGCAAAATCAAAACAGGTGTATGATTTAGAAGAACGAACTTATCAGTTTGCAAAGCGAGTAAGGTTATATACAAGAAAACTTCCAAAGAATATAGCAAACATTGAGGATAGCCAACAAGTTGTTAGAGCTTCTGGTTCGGTTGGTGCAAATTATATTGAGGCAAATGAAGCTTTGAGTAAAAAAGATTTTCTTATGCGAGTGAAAATTTGTAGAAAGGAGGCAAAAGAGAGCGCATTTTTTTTACGATTGATATATGAAACAAACTCACCTGAATTTGACAAGGAAGGATTGGAATTACATGACGAAGCCATTCAGTTGAAAAAAATATTTTCTTCAATCATTGAAAAATCAAAATAGTGTGTTTCGTATTTGAAATTTTGTTATTGTTTATTATTTGTTTTTTGAAATTTTTGCAAAATAATACAAGAATATTAGATGTAAGGTACCAAAACACAAGGATAAATAATTATGAACGAATTAAAAACAATACTGTTAGCCGAGGACAATCCGCAGGATGTGGAACTGACCATTGAGGCACTGAATGAGCATAAACTGGTAAACCAGGTAGTCGAGGTTAATGACGGTGTGGAAGTCATGGAGTACCTGAATTATGAAGGCAGGTTCAAAGACCGTGAAAAGGGTAATCCCGTCGTACTGCTGCTTGATATTAAAATGCCGCGCATGGATGGCATTGAAGTGCTGGAAGCCATCCGGAGCAATGAAAAATTGAAAATGCTTCCTGTAGTTGTGCTCTCAGCTTCACGCGAGGAACCCGACCTAAAAAAATGTTATGCCCTGGGCGTAAATGCCTACGTAGTGAAACCGGTGGACTTCAAGGATTTTCTGGAAGCGGTGAAGCACATTGGCGTGTTCTGGGCAATGCTGAACGAAAAACCCCCAATGGAATAGACTTATGAACCCAAAAAAAAAGATATAGAAGGCGCTGAACTTAAGGCTTTTATCTTTGAAGATTCACTAGGGAAGTGGAATTAATGCTCTAACTAGTTATCAACCGTGGGCTTTCGCCTGAATCTGACCCCTGTTGAAAGGTTTTGCGGCATTATCTTTAACTTCCCGTAGAAGATAACGTGCAGCAATAGTAAGCTATTCTAAGCGTACTTGTTGCATAATCCTTCAAACGCATCTCACGGAAGCAAGCCGTCAGTAGATTATCAGAGAGGTTAAACCCATTACAAGATATATACTTATTAAGAGCGGAAACATAATTGGAAATAGATGATTCGCTATAACCTCTTATTTTGAGGACTTTGCGAAGTAGTTCAAATTTCTCGTTTTTCATTCTTAAAAATGCTTTTTAAGTTTATAGGTAAGTTATTTGTAATTTTCTTAAAAAAAAAGTATGTTTGAATGAGCATGAGTTAATTGTAAGATTGTTATCCGGCTAAATTAAGTTGACATGATCTTGATAGACTGTAATAATGAATATAAAAAGGTGCTTATACATATTGGGATAAAGACTCAGCTATGTTAGAGGCTTACGGAATGCTTTATAACTGGTATGCAGTTAATGATTCCGGAAATATTTGTCCTTCGGGATGGCACATCCCCAGCGATTATGAATGGGAATATCTTTCGGAATATCTGATTGATAATTATGATGTTATAACGAGCAAAAATGTTGCCGATTATCTGAAATCCTGCCGACAGGATGGGTCTCCTTTAGGTGGAAATTGCGATACTCAGGAACACCCAAGATGGAGGGGGCATGATACACACTATGGAAGAGATGAGTTTGGCTTCTCTGCTCTCCCGGGTGGAATGCGTGAAGCTAATGGAGATTATGTGGCTGTTGGTTATGCTGGATTCTTTTGGTCTGCCAATGAGATCACAAACGATGAGGCAATAGGTTTTGGCTTTTTGTATGATTCCGGTAAGCTGGAAATGGGTAGTGATGTTTATAATACAGGCTTTTGTATTCGCTGCATAAAGGATTAGTTTATTTTGCCTAAGATAAACTGTTCCTATTCATCAACTAAGTAAAAGCTTGAATTTCACAAGTTACCCGATAAACCGAAAGATTGTGAAAAGTATCTAAAGGAGGCTTGGAAAATTTTATACTCGAGAATGTAAAAATGATAATTTTTTCTTAATATTAAAGTTAGCAGGCAAAATATATAAGCGTAATGCGGGCTGAACGACTGGAAAGGAGCTTTTTGCTTTTAAGAAACTTTGTGCTGAACGGACAAGAAAGTGCTTCTAATCCGCTACTGCGCATACATGCGAAACATCTCGGGTATGCGGAAAGTCCGCTCCGCGAACTCCGGCGGGCAGGCGGCAAACGAAATAAATATCTATAAACTAAATAATTGGCGGCATAGTATAAGTAATCATGAAAAGCAACCTTGGCTTTTCCATTTGTACACCTGCTCTTATGTTAGCCCTTCGTAAAAATTGCTAAGACATACAATATTTTTTATTCAATTGAATTAACAATAATTATAATAATTATATACTCTATATACTCTCATGATTAAAGGATAAAGTATGGAACAAAATAATATTAAAGACAGAATTCTCGAGGAAATCGCCTTAACAGAGGAACAGATTTCCGAATATAAAGAAATTATTAAGCCAATAGCGCCTGACAATGCCATCGGGAGACTTTCCAGAATGGACGCGATCATAAATCAAAATGTAATGGAATATTCATTAAGACAGGCGGAAGAAAGGTTGAATAAATTAAAATATGCGCTATCAAAAGTAGACTCATCGGATTTCGGAATTTGTATAAAATGCGGAGCAGCCATTCCTGTTGAGAGAATTCTCATAATTCCGGAAAGCCGGTATTGTGTTAATTGTGCAAAGTGAAATCAATGAAGTGTCCTCTTTGTAAACATCACGGGAAATCATTTTGTTCCGATGAATTCTTTATATGCGGAAATTGTTCAGGTATATACCGAAACCGGAAAAATTATTTAAACTCTGATGAAGAAATAAAAAGATATAAAGAACATAATAACAATATCAATGATATTCGTTATCAAAAATTTGTATCTCCGATTACTGACTATGTTTTAAAATATTTTACACCGGAACAGACCGGGCTTGATTTTGGTTCCGGGACAGCGCCGGTAATCTCGAAGGTCCTGCGGGATAACGGGTACATTGTTCATCAGTTTGATCCTTTTTTTTCAAATAAACCCGAGCTGCTGACCGGGAAATATGACTATATTGTATGTTGTGAGGTGATAGAACATTTTTATAATCCGGACCTGGAGTTTGAATTATTGCATGACTTGCTGAAGCCGAACGGAGCTTTAATATGCATGACTCATTTGTATAATGATAATACGGATTTTAAAAATTGGTATTACAAAAATGACCCCGCCCATGTGTTTTTTTATCATCCTCAGACAATAAAATATATTGCCGATTATTATGGATTCAAGAATTTTAACATAAACGGCAGGTTGATCGTTCTAACTTTATCCCGGTTATTGCATTAGAACTCTTGAGTACTACTAACAAATTACAATTCATCATTTTAGAAGAACCATCCCGTAAAGCCTTCGGCTTCACTCCACTCCTTACTAAGGAGGGGAAAAGAAATGCAATTTGAAGTCGATTTTGATTATGTTACGGAATTTGAAATCGAAAATTTAAACCTGAAATTTTCATTAGATATGGACATTTATTTGTAACAACTTGCAACAGCAAGCTTTAGCTTGTTGCTAATTCGATTTTTTTCATACCTTTTGCAAAGCGCTAAAGCACTTTGTTGCAAAAGTTTAAAGCAAATTCAAATTTCTAATGAATTTGGGTTAAAAGACTACATAAAAAAAGATAATTATCAAATTAATATGCCTGCAAAATTACTGGAATTTCTGTTAACTGCTACATATCAAGCAGCAAGAGGTTATATATCGTCAAAAACCAAAGGTTATTTTATTAATAAATATCAATTACCTTTTGTTAATATGAAGAAGGCTGCTGAAAGTCTGTTAAAGAGTTATAAAGGCTAAATTGAAAACTTAAAAACTCATAGATTCGAAAATCTACGCAAAAAATTAAAATAAATAATCTTGACTAAGGTTTATATAATATATCTGATTATTACTAATTATTTATAATATATGCAAGCTAAAACTAAGGGCTGCGACCATTTTCATGTTCCTCGAAAATCTAACATCGCATTTAATCTGCTTTTTTCTTCATTAATTAATGCGAATCGCATTAGATCAAACTTAATTCCCGTGAGGAATATTATCAAATTGAATCATATTTATTTATGGTTTTTGTAATTGAAAATTTATCAAGGAGATAGACTTGGATAAGCTGACGGAAAGTAAAAGAGTTGTTATAGAAAATGTGAAACCTGAGATCGAGGGAGGCAGATTTCCCGTCAAACGCGTCGTCGGGGGAAAAGTGACTGTCGAAGCGGATATTTTTACCGACGGTCATGATAAGATTGCCGCAAAGCTGTTCTATATGAAAGCCGGCGATGAAGAATATTCCGAAAAGCCTATGGAAGCTCTTGTCAATGACAGATGGAGAGCGGAATTTACGGTGGATGAACTGGGATACTACCGCTATGGTGTTAAAGCCTGGATAGATCACTTTAACACCTACAGAGCCGACCTCGAGAAAAAGCGTAATGCCGGTCAGGATCTTGAAATTGATCTTCTCGTCGGTGCTGATTTGCTGGAGGATTTGACTGACAGAGCTTCGGATAAAGATGCCGAAAAACTTCGCTCATGGGCTGAAGAAATAAGGGATAATGCAGGATCGGAAGATATAGTTGAGCTTGTTTTAAGCGAGGAAGTCAGGCGCGCAGCGGCGCGCTATCCTGAAGAGAAGACAATAATCCAATATGATAAAGAATTGCCGGTTCTCGTGGAGAGAGAGAAAGCAGGATTCAGCGCCTGGTATGAGCTTTTCCCGCGTTCGTGGGGCGAAGGCGGAGAGCACGGAACATTCAAGGATTGCGAGAAACATCTGCCGGAGATTGCGCGTCTGGGCTTTGATGTGCTATACCTGCCGCCTATTCATCCGATTGGCGAAACTAACAGGAAAGGTAAAAATAATGACTCGCAGTCGAAACCGGGCGATCCCGGCAGCCCCTGGGCTGTCGGTTCGAAAGAAGGCGGACATAAGGCGATACACCCGAAATTGGGTACTATGGATGATTTTAAGCATTTGATAAAAGCTGCCGGCGAATATAATATCGAAGTGGCAATGGATCTGGCTTTCCAGTGCTCGCGCGATCATCCTTATCTGAAAGACCATCCCGAGTGGTTCAAGTGGAGCCCGGACGGCTCCATCCAGTTTGCTGAAAATCCGCCCAAGAAATATGAGGATATCGTTCCGATCAATTTTGAAACAGAGAATTGGCGCCAGCTCTGGGAAGAACTTAAAAGCATCGTGCTATTTTGGATTGATAAAGGAATAAGAATTTTCCGCGTGGATAATCCGCATACGAAGCCGTTCTTCTTTTGGGAGTGGCTTATTAATGAAATAAAACGGGAACATCCTGATGTATTCTTCCTTTCGGAGGCTTTCACGCGTCCGAAAGTGATGAAACGACTGGCGAAAGCCGGCTTTTCGCAGTCTTACACCTATTTCACCTGGCGTAATTCCAAAAAAGAACTGACCGAATATCTCGAAGAGCTGACCAAAACCGAAACCAGCGAATATTTCCGCCCGAATTTCTGGCCCAACACGCCGGATATTCTGCCGGAATACCTGCAGCACGATGGCAGAGCAGCTTTTATCATAAGATTTATTTTGGCGGCGACGCTGTCTTCTAATTTCGGTGTTTACGGACCGGCTTATGAGCTCTGCATAAATGAAGCACTGCCGGAACGTGAGGAATACGTTGATTCCGAAAAATATGAAATTAAAGATTGGGACTGGGATCAACCGGGTAATATAAAAGAGATAATCCGCATCGTAAATCGCGCCCGCAATGAAAATAAAGCGCTGCAAGAGACTGCCAATCTGCGGTTTTACGAAGTTGACAATGATTATATTCTCTTCTATGGCAAGACTTCGGAAGATCTGTCAAATATAATTCTCGTGGCTGCAAATCTGGATCCGTTTCATAAGCAGTGCGGCTGGATTCGGCTGCCACTGGACGACTTCGGGCTCGATCATGAGCAGCCCTATCTTGTTTATGATATCATAAGCCAGGATAAATTTTTCTGGCAGGGTGAGAGAAATTACGTAGAGCTCGATCCATACGTGCTTCCCGCGCATATTCTGAGAATACATACAAGAGTGAAAAGAGAACAGGATTTCGATTATTTCATGTGATAGGCAATGGTAATACAAAACAACTACGACGACCCGCTCTGGTACAAAGACGCTATAATTTACGAACTTCACATCAAGTCGTTTTACGACAGTAATAACGATGGTATAGGAGATATACGCGGCGTTACGGAAAAGCTGAATTATCTGGAGAATCTCGGCGTGACGGCTATCTGGCTGCTGCCGTTCTATCCGTCGCCGCTGCGAGACGACGGTTACGATATCGCCGATTACCGCAATATAAATCAGCAATATGGTTCTTTGCAGGATTTAAAGCAATTGCTCAGGGAAGCGCATAAAAAAGGCATTCGTGTAATAACTGAGCTCGTTTTGAACCACACTTCCGATCAACATTGGTGGTTTCAGCGCGCACGTCGGGCAAAACCGGGTACATCCCATCGAAATTTCTTCGTCTGGAGCAATACAACTAAAAAATATCAAGATGCCCGAATAATTTTCAGCGATTTCGAAAATTCCAACTGGACATGGGATTCGGAAGCAAAAGCCTACTACTGGCATCGCTTCTACTATCATCAGCCGGATCTTAACTTTGACAATCCTCGCGTACAAAAAGAGATGTTTCGAGCTATTGATTTCTGGCTGGGAACGGGCGTTGACGGCTTGAGACTTGACGCCGTGCCTTATCTCTACGAGCGGGAAGGCACCAATTGTGAAAACCTGCCTGAAACACATGAGTTCCTCAAAAAATTGAGAAAACATATCGACAGTAAATTCAAAAATAAAATGCTGCTGTCCGAGGCAAATCAATGGGCTGAAGACGCCATGCAGTACTTCGGCAACGGCGATGAATCGCACATGGCTTTCAACTTTCCGGTAATGCCCCGGATGTTTATGGCGGTGCAGATGGAAGACCGCTTTCCGCTAATAGATATAATGGATCCGCCGCTGGATATACCCGAAAACTGCCAGTGGTGCATATTCCTGCGAAATCACGACGAACTGACGCTGGAGATGGTCACCGACGAAGAGCGCGACTACATGTACCGCGTTTACGCCGAAGACCCGCGCGCGAAGATAAATCTGGGCATCCGCAGGCGGCTTGCGCCATTGCTTCAAAATGACCGCAAGAAGATAGAACTGCTGAATATCCTGTTATTTTCTTTGCCGGGAACGCCGGTGATTTATTATGGCGATGAAATCGGCATGGGCGATAATTTCTACCTTGGCGATCGTGACGGTGTCCGAACGCCAATGCAGTGGAGCTCGGACAGAAACGCCGGCTTTTCCAAGGCGAATCCGCAGAAGCTCTATCTGCCGGTGATCATCGATCCTGAATATAATTATGAAACGATAAATGTAGAAACCCAGGATAAAAATCTCTCGTCGCTGCTGTGGTGGATGAGGCGCGTAATCGGCATGAGGAAGAAGTATAAGGCTTTCAGCAGAGGAAGCATCGAGTTTCTGAATCCGGGAAATAACAAGGTGCTGGCATTCCTGCGGGAATATAACGGTGAGACCATCCTTGTCGTGGTTAATCTTTCGAGATTTTCACAGGTAGTTGAACTTAATCTTGACGATTACGAAGGTCACGTTCCCGAAGAGATGTTCAGCAAGAATGATTTTCCCATGATAAGGGATTACCCCTATATTCTGACATTGGGACCGCATAACCATTTCTGGCTTCTGCTGCGCAAAGAGGAAGAAATTGAAGAAGAACAACCCGAGGAGCAAATCTTGCTTAAAGTCAATACATTCAATGAGATATTCAATAAGGAACCGAGAGAACAACTGGAACAGGAAATTCTTCCGGAATATCTGCTCAAAGCGCGCTGGTTCGGCGGCAAAGGAAGGAAAATCAGGGATATTAAGATCATCGAGCGCGGCAGGTTCACCCGCCCGCCGATGAATGTGAATATGCTTATCCTGCAGGTAAATTACTTCGAAGGACTGCCGGAATTGTATTTTTTGCCTGCGGCATTCAAACCTTATCATGATGCTTCCCGCATTATGGAAAGATATGAGCGCGCGCAAATTATCCATGCTGAGATTGGCGGCGATAAGGGAATCATTTATGATGCGCTCTATGACACGGACTTCCATCAACTGCTGCTCGAAATGCTGACAAAAAGAAAGAAAGCAAAGGGCAAAAAAGGCGACTTCACGGCTGTTTCCGGTCGAAATACGAAAAATATTCTTAATCAGTTAGATTCGCCGCCGGATTCCGAGCTTTTGAATGTCGAACAGAGCAACACCTCTATTCTTTATGATGACACTCTAATAATAAAAATGTTCAGGAAGCTGGATAATGGCATCAATCCTGATGTTGAAATCGAGCAGTATCTGACAGATAAAGCAGGCTATCCGCAGATACCGACTTATGCGGGAACTCTGGAATACAAGAAAGAGAAGGAAGATAACATCAGCATAGCGCTGCTGCAGGATTATGTGCCAAATGAGGGCGTTTCCTGGACTTTTGTAATGGATCATCTTGGGATGTTCCTTGAGAATCTTTTAACAAGAAAAGAAGAACTAAAAGATGTTGAGATAGAACCTGTATCCCTGACTGACGGCGATGGCAGCGAAAAAAATAAAGTCCTCGAAGAACTGGTGGACGGATTTTTCACGGAAATGATAGAACTGCTCGGCAAGAGAACCGGCGAGATGCATCTGGCTCTGGCTTCGAGCAGAGCTGCCGAATTCAAGCCGGAAGCCTTTTCCACGCTATACCAGCGCTCAGTTTTCCAGTCCATGAAAAATCTTCAGAGACAGTCCTTCAGGCTGCTCCGGAATAATATGAATAAATTTTCCGATGAAATTGTAAAAGAAGCTGAAGAAGTCATGCAGGCTAAAGATGAGATTATCAATCGCCTGAAAAGAATTACAGAGAAAAAATTTACTGCCAAAAAAATCCGCATTCACGGCGATTATCATCTCGGGCAGGTGCTTTTCACAGGGAAGGACTTTGTAATAATTGATTTCGAAGGTGAACCGGCGCGCCCGCTGAGTGAGAGAAAGCTGAAGCGCTCGCCGCTGCGCGATGCAGCGGGTATGGTGCGGTCGTTCCATTATGCTGCCTATTCGGGGCTGTTCAATTTCCCGTCGATACGCTCTGAGGATGTGGAATTTCTCGAGCCATGGATGAAAGTCTGGTATTATTATATCAGCCGGATTTTCATGAACAGCTACCTAAAAACAGTCGAAGACGCTGCATTTTTACCAAATAAAAAGGAAGACCTGCTCGTTATGTACGATGCTTTTCTCATGGAAAAAGCTATCTACGAGCTTGGCTATGAACTTAACAATCGCCCCGACTGGGTGAAAATTCCATTACGAGGAATAAAATTTATTCTTTAATTTGCTATATTATTGAGAAATTTTATCATAAAAGTAAAAAAAACAGGATCGGATAATATGGACCAGAATGTAAAACACGGACCAACGCTATTTACGGAACAGGACACCTATCTGTTCAAACAGGGAAACCATTTCAAATTATATGATAAATTAGGCAGCCATCCAATGACTGTCGATAGAGTCGATGGTATGCACTTCGCAGTCTGGGCGCCAAATGCAAAGGAAGTATCGGTCGTTGGCGATTTCAACGGCTGGGACCCTGAGAAACATAAGCTTGCTGCCCGCTGGGACGGCACAGGCATTTGGGAAGGCTTCATTCCCGGCTTGAAAAGCGGTATAATTTACAAATATCACATTAAATCAAGAGAAGATAACTACACAGTCGACAAAGGCGACCCCTACGCTTATTCGTGGGAACTTTCCCCGAATACTGCGTCAATGACATGGGATTTGGAATACGAGTGGAACGACAGGCAATGGATGCATGACCGGCATAAACATAACAATCTCTATGTGCCAATGTCAATTTACGAGGTGCATCTCGGCTCATGGATGCGAATACCCGGTGAAGATCGGTTCCTGAATTATAGAGAGATAGCGCCGCATCTGTTAAAATATGTCAAGGAAATGGGCTTCACCCATATCGAATTAATGCCTGTGATGGAACATCCGTTCTATGGTTCGTGGGGTTACCAGGTTGTCGGCTATTTCGCGCCGACAAGTAGATACGGCACGCCGCAGGATTTTATGCACCTGGTAGATCAACTACACCAAAACGGTATCGGCGTTATCATGGACTGGGTGCCGTCTCATTTCCCGTCAGACGAGCACGGACCGGTTTACTTCGATGGCACGCATCTATACGAACATCAGGATCCCAAAAAAGGCTTCCACCCTGACTGGAAGAGCTATATCTTCAACTACGGCAGGAATGAAGTAAGGAATTTTCTTATCAGCAATGCTCTCTACTGGCTGGATAAATACCACATTGACGGACTGCGCGTGGACGGCGTAGCTTCCATGCTGTATTTGAACTATTCCCGTGAAGAAGGCGAATGGATCCCCAACAAATACGGCGGGAATGAAAACATCGAAGCAATTGAATTCCTGAAAAGATTCAATGAAATGGTCTTCCGGGAATACCCCGATGTACAGACCATAGCGGAAGAATCCACCGCCTGGCCTATGGTTACGCAGCCTGTTTATATCGGCGGACTCGGCTTCGGCATGAAATGGAATATGGGCTGGATGCACGATACGCTCAAGTATTTCTCGGAAAATCCTGTTCACCGCAAATATCACCACGATAAGCTTACTTTCAGCATCTGGTATGCCTTTTCGGAAAATTTCGTGCTGACCCTGTCACATGATGAGGTCGTTCACGGGAAAGGTTCACTAATAGGAAAAATGCCCGGCGACGACTGGCAGAAATTCGCTAATCTGCGGTCGCTATTCGGATTTATGTACACCCATCCTGGCAAGAAGACATTGTTTATGGGCAGCGAGTTCGGGCAATACCGCGAGTGGAATCACGACGAAAGTCTTGACTGGGACATGCTCTCGAACGAATTGAACGCCGGAATGAAGCGCTGGATACAGGACCTGAACAATTTATACCGAAACGAGCCGGCTCTCTATGATTTGGATTTCGAGAATTATGGCTTCCAGTGGCTGGATTTCAGCGACGCGGAGAAGAGCATCATCTGCTATCTGCGAAAAGACAGGAAAAATGAAAATCCACTGATGATAGTATGCAATTTAACGCCGGTTCCTCGACAGAATTACAGGATAGGCGTGCCTTCAGCAGGATATTGGGAAGAAACCCTAAACAGCGACGCCGCCATTTACGGCGGAAGCGGTCAGGGAAATATGGGCGGCGCCGAGACTTCGCCGGTGCCATTCCACGGAATGGATAATTCGATATCGCTGGTACTGCCGCCATTGAGCGTGTGCGTGTTTAAAAAGAGAAATAATTAGTTAATCAGAATATTTTTTTATATTTTACGTTTAAAAATTTATATTTCAGAATGAGCGGCGGAAATATTGAAAAATTTCATAATAAATAATCCGGGGAAAATTTCACTGGCGGTAATTTTTGCTTTATCGCTGATGTATATTGCCGCATGTATGAATCCGTTTGCTCCGGGAAAAGCTGATATGGAATTCCAAACCTCTGTTCTCGGTGATCAGAAAACTGTGGAAGGGGTATTTAAGAATTTCAAATATGCTTATATTTTTAAGGATACGGTAGCTTACGGTAAACTTCTCGCCGACGACTTCAATTTTATCTACACAAATTATGACCGCGGTGTCGATGTAACATGGTCTCGCGAAGAGGACATGATCACTACCTACCGTCTGTTTAATGCCGTACAAAATATGGATCTTAGCTGGAATGATGTTGTTGTCTCAACGGGTGATTCAGTCTCTCAGGTTGTATCTCGCGGATTTGATCTAACCATTTACTTCAGCTCAACAGATGTGATAAATGTCCAGGGTCGCGCCGAATTCCACCTTGAGCGAGCTGATACGACCAACCCATGGAAAATAACTCAATGGAAGGATCTGTCTAATTACTAATACATTGCTCTGAATAAATATATTCACAGAGATAATTAAAATTTCATAATTGACCGCTGCTTTCCCCTCCCTTTGGTAAGGAGGGGAATAAAACCGAAAGTTTTTGTGGCTGTAAAACTAACTTGATTTTTTGTAAAATGTTAGTTATTCTGTCCTTCTAAAGCCAGTTCTTTGAATCACTTAATATCTGTAAATTGCTGCAATGTCTGCACTATCAGGAATATCTTCTTTATTCAGTGCATAGACATTGCCATTATTTCTGAAAGTATATAAAGCAGCCAGATATAGCAGATCCTCGTCGCCATCCTGTTCACTATCATGAATGTCGACTGACTGTTCTTCATAATTGAACTTACCCCAGATCTGTTCATCATCAAGCAGAAATAATGTATCTAATCGCCCTTCGTATGCTCTTAAAAGAATTTCTTTCAATTCATTGCCGACTTTATTTTCAGCCTTTAATTCCTGGTATGAATCCATAATATCTTCAAGTTTCTGCCTGAAGTGAGGCTCAGCAATTTCCCA
Source organism: uncultured Hyphomicrobiales bacterium (assembly GCA_964645005.1). Classification (GTDB taxonomy): domain Bacteria; phylum Bacteroidota; class Ignavibacteria; order Kapaibacteriales; family UBA2268; genus CAZXYS01. The sequence goes on from CAZXYS010000003.1 coordinate 19,900, forward strand.
GGCTTTTTTGTGGAGTTCTTCATTTTTCAGATCATCGGGATTTCCTTTTATCATATCATCCAAAAGATGCTTATAGGAATTGGCTTCTCTGTAAATCGGGAAAAGATAATCCACACCTGCAAATATCAGAGGCGCCTGAGAATCATCCTTAAGAATGTTTTTTAAACTCTTATTAATAGCCTGGAAGTAACGAAGAATATCTTTCTTATCTTCTTCATCATCTCGGTGTCCATGGTAAATGGTTTCTCCTTTGCCGCCGCCTCTGGGCATATTGGTATGGAAGGATTTCTGACGCTCTTTTTCTTCATATTTGAGGATCTCATCCAGATTTTGAGGCATGTTTTCAGGGTGCATCTCCTTGACTATTTGCCGGGTACATTCTAATAATCTGGCTTTATCCATACTTGCGGCGAGCACATAAAAAGTGCCGTCAACGGTTGTTAGAAGAGGCAGCAGAGGTTTGACGTAGAATTTATCGCTTATGTACAATTGCTCCTGCAAATTAATAGGCACTCTGTAATAATTGAAGTAATCTTCTGACAAGAACAGTGCCAGCCCTTCATTTTGATGACTCCAGAATCTGCTGTCGTCAAGTAACTCATAAGGGCTTCTCAGGAATTTCTTGATTTGTTCTTCTTCATAGCCCCAGTCCTGCAGATTGCCTTCAGCTTCCTTGAGCAAATTCTTAAGGTAGATGCGCCCCTGGCGGGCTTCAGGTCCGGCGCTGATGGTAGGTAAAAACATTGATAAGCATATACCGTCGCGTTCTTTCATTAATATTTCAAGATCGTTTCTTATTAATTTGTCCATATTGTTTCTCCTTGATGTTCCCTCAAGCTAATGAATTTATTAAGACTTTAACATGATAAACGGCTTTCCGACATAGTATATTTTACTTTTTTCTTTTTGATATTTCAATTCCGGTAAGAAATAAATGATAAATACTTTATATTTGAATATCGAACTGACATAATCTGATAATTAAAATCAAAAAATAAATTATAATAATTCACGACTTAGATAATAAATTTGTTGAACAATCTAAAATATAAGAAAGCCACAGTTTAAACTCGGATAGTAAATGGTAATTAACAACAACAATATCAAGCTAAGTATTTATAAGTTTTTAACTATATTATCCATTATTGTAATATCCCTTTCGATAAAAGTCTCCTATTCTCAGGATACAACTAAGCCTGACACAAGTGAAAATGATGAATATTTCCTGCAAAAAAAGAAAAAATATGATCCCGTAGAAGTCATTAAAGGGGATACATTACAATCTGATACGTCAAACGAAGACACCCAGATAATGCCCGGCGGCAAAGTGGAATATAGCGAAAGCCAGGATTCAGCATACAGAAAAGCTCTCGAATATCGAATCCCGATTAGATCCAAAATTCGTATAGCTTTGGAAGAGACCACCGATGAATGGGAAATTCGTCAGCAATTACTCAGGGAATCTCCCTGGGCAAGCGCCAGAGAGAATCTTGCAGCTATCCCCGAAGAATATCTGAAGCCGTCGGGAGCAGATATTGTCCATTATCAGGAAATGATTCGCCGTGGTATGTATGCCCCTCATATAACAAATATAGCCCCCGGTGGTTTAAAAGTACCTCTTGGAACGGTGTATTCATTTCTGGGATTGAAGGAGGATGTTTCACCAGAGATCAAGTTTACTCTGAAGCGTTCACAAAAAGTAGAGATCGTAATATATTCCGTCAATGCAGCCGTAGTGGCTACGCTATATGATGGCTATATTCCCGCTGGCTCTCATAAGATAACGTGGAACCTCCGTGACGACGAGGGAAGACCTATGCCCAAAGGCGATTATATTGCCGAAGTCCGAATGGGCGAGGATCAATACGTCAGAAAGCGAATAGTGATAAAATAGCGTTTGTGCTTAAAAATGCCGTTTTATAGAAATTGAACCAACAGATGTGATTTGCCGATTATATGATATTAAAATTGAAAATTATATTAACAAGTATTAAAAGTTTGCATCTGACTATCACTATACTGAATTTTTAAAAAAACTACGCTTATGGATAAAGGAACAAATAAATGACTTTGACAACAATCCCTTTTAAGCATAAATTCTTTGAACCGAGATAGAAATCAAATCGAAAATGCGGGAAAAATGATATAACTGACCAAATATTCCAAACATTTTACAAAATATTTAAAATAATTTGTAAATAAATGCTGCAGATATATTTTTGCTTTATTTCTATTATTTAATGATAGTTAAGTGGTTAACACGCTGTGCTTACAGTCTAAAAACAACATAAAAAATACAATATTACAGCTAAGTATTGCATTTTTACTATTGCATAAAAGGAAAAATTTTCTTATTATTTCAAAAGTAATTTTTCAATAACTCGTGGTATCCCTATGAACCTTGAAAACATGTCTGCAATAGTTACCGGAGGAAGCCTCGGAATAGGTTCCTCTATCGCTCTGAAGTTAGCCGAATACGGAGCTAACGTCGCCATTAATTACCGTAAGCATAAGGAAGAAGCCGAAAAAATCGTCGAGCAAATCCAATCCTATGGCAGGAAGGGGCTGGTCGTGCAGGCTGATATTTCAAACTTCAATGATGCCGGCAACATGGTAAATCGTGTTGTGGAAGAGTTTGGGGGACTTAATATTCTTGTGAATAACGCTGGAATTAACTGGGACGGCGTTATCTGGAAAATGTCGGAAGAACAGTGGGATACTGTCCTGAATATCAATCTTAAAGGCTATTTCAACTATATCCGCCATGCCGCACCTATCTTCAGAGAACAGAAGAGCGGCAAGATCGTGAATGTTACTTCGATCAACGGTCTTCGCGGGAAGTTCGGGCAATCCAATTATTCGGCGTCGAAAGCCGGGATAATTGGGCTTACCAAAACGATTGCAAGAGAACTGGGCAAGTACTCGATCAATGTCAATGCTGTGGCGCCCGGTCTGATACTTACCGAAATGATGAAGAATGCGCCCGAAAACGTACGCGAAATGGCTCTTGAAGAAATAGTCCTTAAAAGAATAGGAACACCGGAAGATGTCGCTGAAGTTGCAGCTTTCCTTAGCAGCGACCTATCCAGACATATTACCGGAGAAGTAATAAAAGTTGACGGCGGGCAGTATATCTAAAATTCTTACTTAGCAGATAAAATAAAATAAATAAATACATATTTTTACTAACTAACCGATTTAAAGGTATGGAATTAAGAGATATTGTAGCTATATCTGCAGTAAGAACGCCCATGGGTAAATTCGGCGGTACTTTGAAAGATACACCCGCTTATGACCTTGGCGCAGTTGCAGTTAAATCAGCAGTAGAAAGACCGTCGATTTCACCCGATCAGGTGGATGAAGTCATTTTAGGAAGCTGCCGGCAGGCGGGCAATGGACCCAACCCGGCAAGAACAGCCTCGGTACGGGGCGGAATACCGAAACATGTTCCCGTGATAACATTGAATATGGCATGTCCTTCGGGAATGAAAGCGTTGAGTTTTGCTTCGCAGGTGATTCGCGCCGGCGAAGGAGAGATAATCGTCATTGGCGGTTTCGACAGTATGAGTACGATACCCTATCTTTTGAAGGGTGCTCGCTGGGACGGATTCAAGATGGGTAATAAGACCCTTGAGGACGGCTGGAGCGATAGTATTGACCCGCTGATAGGTGTGGGGATGGGCGATACCGCCGAAAATCTTTACGACAAATATCAGATTTCGCGCGATGAGCAGGATGAATTTGCGATCAGCAGCCACCTGAAAGCCTCGCAGGCGCAGCAAAACGGCTGGTTTGACGAGGAGATAACGCCCGTCGAGATTCCTGCAACCCGCAAGACACCCGCCTATATGTTCGACAAAGATGAGTCAATAAGACATTCTATAGATAAAGAAAAAATGGCTAAGTTAAAGCCTGCATTCCGCAAGGACGGCACCGTTACGGCGGCAAATGCATGCGGTTTGACGGATGGCGCCACTGCCCTTATCATCACTCATAGAGAAATGGCTGAGAAATTAGGCGTAAAGCCCTTATTTTCAGTGAAATCGTTCAGTCAGGTCGCTGTGGATCCTTCAACGATGGGTGAAGGACCGGCGCTCTCCATTCCCGCAGCGTTAAGGAATGCGAATATGGAACTTGAAGATATGGAGTTGATCGAGGTGAACGAAGCTTTTGCTATTCAGGTGCTTGCAAATGAACGAGTGCTTAAGTGGGACAGGGATAAATTGAATGTCCACGGCGGCGCCATAGCGCTGGGACATCCCACGGGCATCAGCGGCGCGCGGATTTTAGTCACCCTTTATTATGCTATGAAACGGTTGGATAAGACGCTGGGTATCGCCGGCATCTGCGGCGGCGGAGGCGTAAGTATGGCAACTGTGATCGAACGGGAATCATAGCATTATATCAAAGTTTTTCAAAGAGACTCATCAGGAGTTTATATAAATGTGATTTATTTAGACTGATAATTTTTTACATATTTTTTATCCAGATGTTAAGGAGTTTTATATGATAGAGAAATTCCGGGAATGGGAGAAGAACAGACATTCCTACGCTAAAGACTGGAAAGAGAAGACGGGCGGGAAGGTTCTCGGCTATTTCTGCACTTATGTGCCGGAAGAGATCCTTTATGCAGCCGATGTGCTGCCCGTACGGATTCTCGGGAGCCATGAGCCGCAGGATATTACCGAGCCGCATATTTTCGGCATGTTTTGTCCGTTTTGCCGCGATGTGCTGGCACAGGGATTATTGGGCAGATATGATTATCTGGACGGAATTGCGATATCGCAGTCCTGCCTGCATATCCGGCAGGCGTTTACGAGCTGGGATAAACATATCCCGGTGGATTTTTCCTACTACCTGCCGATGCCTAATAATGTTCAAACACCGCATGCAGTGCCATATCTTACGGGTGAATTCAAACAATTCAAAGAAGCGGTGGAACAATGGACGGGAAAGACAATCACCGATGATGATATTCAGCGCGGCATTAATATTATGAATGAAAATCGCAGCCTGATGCATGAGATATATGAGACGAGGAAAGTACCAAATCCGCCGATAAGCGGAGAGGAAGCTATGGAAATTGCTATGGCTCAGCAGATGGTCTTTAAGCCGGAGCATTCCGAGGAACTTAAGAAATTGGTTTCTGAGATCAAGCAGGGCTCGGAGAAGGTCAATGACGGAGTTCGGTTGATGATACTGGGCAGCGAGGATGATGATATAGCATTTTTGAATATGATAGAATCGGTTGGGGCGAATGTGGTTGTTGACGATCACTGTGTCGGCACGAGATATTTCTGGAATAATGTCGAGACGAATGGCGGCAATCTAATTGAAGCAATAGCAAAGAGATATGTCGAAAGACCTGCGTGCCCGAGCAAAGACTGGATGTATAGAAGCAGGATAGATCATTTATTAAATCTGGCGAAAGAATATGACGTGAAGGGCGCTATAGTAATCCAGCAGAAGTTCTGCGATCCCCATGAGTTGGATATTCCCGCAATAAATAAAGCTTTCAAGGAAAATGACCTTAAGACACTGTTCCTGGAATTCGATGTGACGGTACCTCTGGGTCAGTTCAGGATCCGTGTGGAAGCCTTTTTGGAAATGCTTGAAGAAGAAGATTTATTTTAACATAAGAGGGTGACTATGAATGTTCCAAACTATAAAACGGCGCCTTTGCAATGCTGGCAAAAGGCAAAAGAACTGAGAGATAATTTTTATAAAAAATACGCAACTGCGCACGAGAACGGCGGATTACGCTGGTCCGGCGGCGCATGGAGCTTCGGAGCTATTCCCGCCGGTTTGGGAAGGGATATTTATCCTCTCACAGGCGAGCCTTATGGCGCTTCCATAGCGTTTAACAGGGAATTTTCCCTGAAATGCCTGGAAGCCGTCGAGAAAAAAGGATATGCCCGCGACCTTTGCTCATACATGAGGAATTACTGGGGGTCGGTAATTCTAAATGAATGGGCATTCGGCGGGGAATTCCCGAAGCCGGATTTCATGTGGCAGGATCATATTTGCTGCAGCCATTCGAAATGGTACCAGGTGGCTTCCGAACTGGAAGGCGGAGTGCCGACATTTTCGATTGATGTTTCGGTAGGTCCGTACAAAGAACTAACTGAAAACAGATTGAATTATGTAGTCAATCAAATGCATGAGGGAATTGAATGGCTGGAGAAGACCACCGGCAGAGAATATAACGACGACCTGCTTATAGAAGCGGTGGAAAATGAATGCAAGGCTACTTCTCTGTGGGCGGAAATTTGCGAATTGAATAAGGCAAAGCCGGCGCCGCTGGATGAGAAAACCATGTATGCGCTCTATGTTCATGGCACTTTGGAGAAACACAGCAAGGAAGTGGCGGACTTTTACGAGGAATTGCGCGACGAAGTGAAATACCGCGTGGATAATCAGATTGCAGCAATCAGCAATGAAATTTGCCGGCTGATGTCCGATACGCAGCCGCCTTGGGGATTTTTGAAGATATTCAGGTATCTGCAAAATTACGGCGCTGTTTCGGTTGGTTCGCTTTATACTTTTGGATTGATCGGTATTTGGGAAGAAAAGCCTGATGGAAGCTGGGGAGCGAGAACCACACCTCAGCAAAAAGGTATAAAAATAGAAACAAGAGATCAGGCGCTGCGCATTCTTGCCGAGTGGAATCTGAGCAAGCCGGAGTGGCAGCACTTCTATTCGCCGCACCTGAAGAGCGATATGATGATAAGAATAGGTAAGGAATGGGGGCTGGACGGAGTTATGCTGCATTATAACAGAGGCTGTGAAGGATTATCTCTGGGTATTGCAGAGAACAGACTGGCTCTGATAGAAGCGGGATTCCCCGTAATGACCTTCGAAGGCAATATGGGCGATGAGCGGGAATTTGATTCCGCCCAGACGCGCGCAAGGATGGATTCATTCATGGAAACACTTGGTATGCCATATCTGGCAGCTACTTAAGTAATAGATCATTTACATATATTCGGAGTTGAAATGGTAACAGTTGGAATTGATGTCGGGGCAAAGAATATAAAGATAATTGTCCTGAATGACAAGGAGATAAAAGCGAAGGGCAAGGCCTATACCGGTTTTGAAGCCCTTGCCAATGCTAAAAATCTGTATAATCAGGTGCTGAGCGAGGCCGGCGTAACCCACGATCAAATTGATTATATTACCTCGACCGGCGCAGGTAGAAGAGAGATAGACTTCGACAATCATAAGATCACCGATGTGACGGCATCATCGAGAGGAGTCTATGCACTGCATCCGAATGTGCGGACGGTCATTGATGTCGGCTCGGAGGAAGGGCGCGGCATTCGCTGCGATGACAACGGTAAGATCGTTGATTTTGCAGTGAATGAGAAGTGCGCCGCCGGTTCGGGCGCTTTTACCGAGGCTATGGCGCGTGCGCTGGAGATTCCGATCGAGGAGTTTGGTCCCATTTCATTGCAATCTGACAAACAGATCCCAATGAATGCTCAGTGCGCCGTTTTCGCCGAGTCGGAGGTGGTCTCTTTGCTGCACGCCAAAACCGAAAAGAAAGATATAGCCAAAGCTATCAATGATGCAATAGCGTCGAGGATAACGTCGATGGTGCGTAAGGTCGGTTTTGAGAAGGATGTGGCGGTGATCGGCGGAGTGGCTTATAATGTGGGATTCATCAGGGCGGTGAGCGAGGACTTCGAGACCGATCTGCTTGTGCCCGAATTTCCCGAATATATCAGCGCATACGGTGCCGCAATTACAAGAAAACAAGATTAGAAATAATAGAAAGGACTGAAGGAATGTCACAGGAATATTGGAGATGGAAAGAATATAACTGGAAAAATGATAATATCGACTGGAGAACCGGTTCTATTCTGAGTGCGGGTGTGGATGTCGGTTCGGTAAGCTCGCAGGCGGTAGTGATGGTGGACGGCGAGCTTTACGCTTATTCGAACATGCGGACAGGCTCTGACAGTCCGATGAGCGCCACAAACGCCATGAATTGGGCTCTCGAAAATACCGGTGTGACGCTGGATGATCTGCATTATGTCGTGGGAACCGGTTACGGCAGAGTTAATGTACCATTCGCGAATAGAACAATTACGGAAATCGCCTGCCATGCCCGCGGAGCCAATCTTATGTATGGAAATACGATAAGGACTTTGCTCGATATGGGAGGTCAGGACTGCAAAGCCATAAATTGTGATGAAAGGGGCAAAGTCACTAACTTCCTCATGAATGACAAATGCGCTGCGGGGACAGGGCGCGGCATGGAAGTTTTCGCAGACATGCTGTCGCTGCCGATCGAGGAAATTGGCGATCTGTCCTTCGATGTTGACGAAGAGCCGCAGTCGGTCAGCAGTACCTGCGTGATTTTTGCGAAGTCTGAGGCTGCGGGCTTGCTGCGGGATGGATGGCCGAAGAATAAAGTTCTGGCTGCATACAGTTCGGCAATGGCTCACAGGGTTGTCACATTGCTGGAAAGGATAGATGTAAAACCGGAATTCGCTATTACCGGCGGAATTGCCAAGAATAGAGGCGTAGTCGAGAGGCTGGAGCAGGAATTGGGTTTAAAATCGCTTAAAACTGACTATGATACCCAGATTGCAGGCGCTCTGGGCGGTGCTCTCTTTGCGAAAGCACTGGTCGAGAAAGAAAGGAAGAAGGTTGCGTCATGATAGCAAATTTCGGATACACGGATGGTTCCGGGGTATATTTCATCAGTATTGATACTGATAGATGCGACGGCTGCGGAGATTGCGTTCCCGCGTGTCCGGCGGGTGTGCTTGAGATTGTGGAAAATGAGTATGATCCGATGGCGGAATATGACATGGCTTCGGTGAAAGAGGAACACAGGAAGAAGATCAAATATTCCTGCGCGCCCTGCAAGAAGGAAGGTTCAGGTGAATTGCCCTGTATGGCAGCCTGCGAGCCGGACGCTATCCGGCATTCATGGTAAATCCATGATCGTAATTTTTTATTAAAAACTTGATTTTTTCATTAAACTTGGTTCAAAAAGATAACTTAAATGAAATTTAAACACTTAATACAACCACCCCTTTATCACCTCCTTAGTAAGGAGGGGAAAGAAGAATTAGTAAGGAGGGGAAAGAAGAATTATTAGTAAGGAGGGGAAAGAAAGAGTGATGGTCAATCATTAGAATTAAGTTTAATGAATTAAAAGATCTTTAATAGCCATTTTATGGCAATAAATACTATAATTTTTTACTAATAAATTATACTTTGAAGTACCATGGTCGATATAACAATAGACGATCAGAAGATAAGTGTCTCTGAAGGGACAACTATCCTGAATGCGGCGCGCTCTGCGGGGATTTTCATTCCCGTTGTTTGCAGCCATCCCGACCTGAAGCCGTTCCGCTCTGTGAAAATTTCCGATTATGTTTATCAGGGAGAGAACAAAGTCAATAATGATCCCGGCGCAACTATTGAATCAATCAAAGGCTGCGGCGTCTGTATCGTAGAAATTGACGGGGAAGAACTGCCACAGCCATCCTGTAAAACTGAAGTAAAGCCAGGTATGGTTATACAGACCAATACCGATAAGATCAAAAAATTGCGGCAGAAAAATTTGATGAGAAGTCTGCAGGATCATCCGCATTCCTGCCTGACTTGCAGTCAGAGGCAGGGCTGCGCTATAATCGGCGCGGATTGCTCGAATAATGTTCCCGCCGAGGAGCGCTGCTGCGAATTGAGCGGCAATTGCGAGTATCAGCGGATAGTGGATTACGTAGGCGTGGCGCCGGAGACGCCGAAGTATAAATTTAAAGACCTGCCAAGAATTTTCGATGATCCCTTGATAAACAGGGATTATAATCTGTGTATAGGCTGCGGCAGGTGTGTGCGCGCCTGTCAGCAGATTCGTGGAGTTGACGCTCTGGGCGCAGTTATCAAAGACGGCAAGCTCGTCATCGGCACTGCGAAAGCCCCCTATCTGACGGAAGCGGACTGCCGGTTTTGCGGGGCATGCGTAGAAGTATGTCCCACAGGTGCTCTCATGGATAAGAAAGTCCCCCGCCTGAAGGAATATTACGACTTTATCCCGTGCCAGGGCAGCTGCCCCGCCGAACTCGAAGCGCCCGTCTATGTGCGGCTTGTGGCTCAGGGCAGGTACGAAGAAGCAGGGGATGTGATCTCGTCGAAGCTGTCGTTTCCATCGGTGCTGGGGAAGGTCTGCTTCCATCCCTGCGAGGAAAACTGCCGCAGGAATGAGATTAAAACCGGTGAAAACGGCGGCGATAATTCCGTAAGCGTGAGGATGATCAAGGATTTTGCGATGAGCAGGTATGATCTGCCTGAACCTGTTGTATCTGTGAAAAAGACAGGGAAAAATGTATCAATCGTGGGCGCCGGTCCCGCCGGTTTGACGACAGGGTATTATCTCGCTCTGAAAGGGCATTATGTTACTATTTACGAAAAGGAAAAAGATATTGGCGGGATGCTGCGTTACGGTATTCCGCGATACAGGCTGCCGGTGGACATTCTTGAGAAAGATATCGAACGGATAATGCAGAGCGGCGTGAAGATCAGGACGAATATCAGCATTGGGAAGGATATGCCATTTAATTCTCTGATGGATAATGGCGCTGACGCAGTCTATATTTCAACGGGGCTGCCGAAAAGTAAAAGATTGCCCATAAATATTGATGATTCTGAAAATATTTACTATGGCGTGGAATTTCTCAGAAAATTTGAATATAATAAAATTCCGCTAAATCATTTTAAATCGAAAAATGTGGTTATAATCGGGGGCGGAAATGTCGCCACCGACGCAGCCCGGACGGCAGTAAGGCTTAATGCCGAAAGTACAAAGCTGGTCTGCCTCGAGAGCCGTGACGAAATGCCCGCATATCCGCAGGAAATAAAGGAATCGCTTGAAGAAGGCATTGAGATCATGAATAGCTGGGGGATAGGCAGTATAGGAAAAAAGAATGATAAAATTGAGATAGAACTCAATAGTTGTACAAGTGTTTTCGATGAGAACGGTAAATTCAATCCGAAATATGATGAATCACTAAAAGATAAAATTTCCTGTGATGCGGTGATAATCTGCATTGGGCAGGAATCCGACATTGAAGAAATGCAGGATAACGGCTCTTTCCCAGCGCTTAAAAAAGGTTTGATTAAAGTTAATACTAACAATTTTGAAACAAATATTAAAGGTGTTTTTGCGGGCGGCGATATTGTTTCCGGTCCGGCGTCGGTTGTTGACGCTGTCGGCACGGGGAGGAAGGCTGCCAGAGCAATTGATAAATATCTCGGCGGTGACGGGATCATTCAGAGCGATGAGCCCAAGGAATTTAATTTTGATCAATTTATTGGCAGGGTAGAGGGATTCGCTAAATTGAACCGCAAACCCGCCGAAATGCTGGCGCCTTTCGACAGGAGGAATACTTTCCAGGCAGTCGAAAAGACATACGAAGAACGTCAAGCAGCCGCCGAAGCCGGCAGATGCCTGCAATGTGACCTGCGGCTGAATATAAGTCATAATCCGCTGCCGCCGGAGAAATTTCTTGCTTTTAGCGCTGAAAATTTTGAGCAGGTGGAAAGCAAGGAAGGTGTTATCCAGCTTTTAAACTCGGATAAGGAAGTCAAGCTGATACGCGGCGCCGCAGATATTCGCAGCGTTTTGCAGGAATTGTCCGATGAAGGCAATGAAGCCGCATATTTCTGCTATGAGTACGATCCGATGTACACGAAGCGCGAAAGTGAACTTATTCAGCAGCATTTGCAGAAGCACGGCGCGCTGCCGGACAGCGGCGGCGATCTGGATGATTTGTTTTGACATTACTAAAATATTGATCAGAAAGGTTGCTTCTGGTCGCAAGATTTTGCAACAAAGTGCTTTAGCGCTTTGCAGAGAATCTGAAAAAGTTCGAATTAGCAGCAAGCTAAAGATTGCTGTTGCAAGTGCTTACAAATTAATGTACATATTTAATAAAAAATCAGGTTAAACATTTTAAAAGGCTTATGAAAATAATGGCGGACTTTGAATGGGAAAGAAGGACTGTAGCCGACGAACCTCGCCTTAGCGAACTTGTCGAGATGTACGAGGAACTGGGCTTCGAAGTGCAGTTGGAGGACTTCAACCCGAAGGAAGAAGGCGCGGAGTGCACCGAATGCATGAAGGAAAACCCGGAAAAGTATAAGGTGATCTATACGCGGAAGGTAAAGTAAAGAGCCTATGACCGGCGGCAGAGATATATACGCGGGAGTTGATATCGGCGCTTCAAGGACTAAAGCGGCTTTGATGGATGCTGAGAAGAATATTATTGGCTATAGTGTCAGGAAGTCGGGCACTGATTTTCAGCAGACCGCTGAGGAGTGCCTGCAAGAAGCTCTGAAAATGGCGAATGTAGAGAAAAGCGATATTGTGAGCGCTGTCTCAACGGGCTATGGCAGAAAAAATGTGGATTACGCAAAAGACCGCAAAACGGAGATTAGCTGCCACGCGAAGGGATGCAGCTACTATTTTCCTTTTGCGATAACAATTATAGATATTGGCGGACAGGATAATAAGATCATTAAATTGGATGAGGAGACAAAACGGACAGGATTCAAGATGAATAGGAAATGCGCTGCAGGTACGGGCGCTTTTCTCGAGGAAATGGCGATGAGACTGGATATCCCTATAGAGGAGATGAATGGATTGGCGGAAACGGCAGAGAATATGGTAAAACTTGGCAGCTACTGCACTGTTTTCACAGCGACGGAAGTTCTGGAGAATATCCGTAAAGGCGAGAAGGTGACCGATCTGGTCAAAGGGCTGTTCTATTCCGTGATAAAGCGGGTGATGGAGATGGATTCTCTGACGGAAAAGGTGGTTATGACCGGCGGGGTTGTGGCGCATAATCCGCTAATAGTGAAGATGACCGAGGAGATCATTGGCAGGGAAGTGCTGGTACCCGAGCATCCGCAGCATACGGGTGCGATCGGTGCCGCCCTGTATGCAATGGAAAATAATTTAAGTTAATATAAATTCAGGAGTTATAATGGCAGAAGAGAAAAAATCGAAAAGGAAGAAGATACAGGCTGCCGGCGTGATGAACCAGAATATGAAGGATTATTACCTCGAACTGGATGAAGCGGCGAAAACCGGCAATAAAAAAGTAGCGTGGTGCACGAGCGTAGGACCGGCGGAACTGTTGCATGCGCTGGGATTCCTCGTGCATTATCCTGAGAATCACGGTGCTATGCTGGGAACAAGCCGCATGGCGGCGGAACTTATCCCCCACACCAATGCCATTGGCTATTCGCCGGATATTTGCTCGTATCTGACGTCGGATGTCGGTTCGTATCTCACCGGTGTTACGCCTCTGACAAAAGCTTTTGGCATAGAGAGTCTGCCGAAGCCGGATGTGCTGGTGTTCAATACAAATCAGTGCAGAGATGTGCAGGACTGGATGATGTGGTACTCACGGGAATTCAATGTACCATGCATTGGCGTGCATACGCATAAGAATCCGGGAGATTTGTCGGAGAATATCATTAAATCGGTGTCAGGGCAGATACAGGATTTGATCGAGCCATTGGAGGAAATTTCCGGTGAAAAATTTGACATAGACAGACTGCGGGAGGTGGTGAAGCTGTCCCGCGAGTGCTCTGAACTGTGGAAGCAGGCGCTTGAAAAAGCTGCGAATATTCCTTCGCCGCTTACATTCTTTGACAGCACGATTCAGATGGGACCCGCTGTAGTGCTGCGGGGCACGCAAACAGCCATCGATTACTATAATTTGCTTATAAATGAATTGGACGAAAGGATTGAAAACAATGTAGCCGCCGTCGATGACGAGAAATACCGCCTGTACTGGGAAGGCATGCCTATCTGGGGCAGGCTGCGGATGCATTCGGAGATGTTCGCGGAACTGCAGGCGTGTGTGTTGGCTTCGACGTATTGCAATAGCTGGATATTTACGGATTTTGACGAGAATGATCCTTTCGATTCGATGGCGCGCGCTTATACGGAGCTATTCATAGTCCGCTCTGACAGCGAGAAGGAGAAGTATATCAAGCGGATGTTCGATCTGTACAGGATTGACGGCATTATCTACCACGACGCCAAGACCTGCCCGTCAAATTCGAACTGCCGCTACGGGATGCCGCAGAGACTTGAGAAGGAGACGGGTATCCCCAGTCTCATTATCAACGGCGACCTGAATGATATGAGACTCGTCTCGGATGAGCAGACGAAGACTAATGTGGAAGCGTTCATCGAGCAGCTCGAGGAGAGCAGGGAGACGGTGGTGTGAGAAAAAGCCAACCACCCCTTTATCCCCTCCTTAGTAAGGAGGGATAAGAATTGGTAAGATTAAATATGATTAGTATCGCAAAACATTGTAAAATTTTGTTGCGGTATTTGTAGAATATAAATAACCGGCATGATAAACAGGGAGTAGTCAGATGTTGGAAAAATTGTTCAATCCCAGATCGGTGGCGATAATCGGAGCGTCAACGAAGACGCTTTCCATAGGTAATGTCATTACGAAAAATTTGCTTCATTATGAATATAAGGGACCTATCTACCCGATCAATCCCAAGGCGCCGGAAGTGCGCGGGCTGAAAGCCTATCCGTCGGTGCTGGAGGTGCCGGATGAGGTCGATCTGGCGCATATAAGCATACCGGCGAAATTTGTGCCGCAGGCAATAGATGAGTGCGGGCAGAAGGGCATTAAATATGTGATTATCAATAGCGCGGGCTTCAAGGAAATTGGCAAAGAAGGCGAATCTATTGAAAAGGAAGTAGTTAAGCGAGCGAAGAATTATGGGATGCGGATTTTCGGACCTAACTGCCAGGGAATTATCAATACTGATCCGGAGATCAAGGCGTATTGCGATTTTACTTTTACATATCCGAAGCCGGGGCATATCTCTATAGTCGCGCAGAGCGGCGGCGTGGGAGCTGTGCTCATGCAGAGGCTGTTCGATCTGGATGCGGGAATGAGATTCTATGCGTCGAATGGAAATGCGTGCGACATTTCCATACCTGAGATCATTGAATACTACGGACAAGATGAGAAAACGCGTGTTATAATGCTGTATGTCGAGGCTTTTACCGATCCGCATGAATTTATGGGGATAGCGGAGAAGGTCGCGCCGAATAAACCCATACTCGCAATGCGCGCAGGCAGGACTGAAGAAGGTGCCAGGGCTGCTGTTTCACATACGGGCGGTCTTGCCGGAGCGGGGCTTTCGACCGAACTTATATTTAAGAAGACCGGACTGATCATCTTCCGCGACGAGGAAGAGATGTGTCAGGCTGCCATAGCTTTCGCAACGCAGCCGGTGCCGAAAGGCAGACGTGTCGGCGTTATTACCGATACGGGCGGTCCGGCGATAATAGCCACTGACGAGCTTATCGACGGCGGACTGGAAATGCCGCCGATAAGCGAGAAAGCAAAAGAGAGCCTCAGTGAAAAGCTGTATCCCGAGGCGGCGATTGGCAATCCGATCGATGTGCTTGCCACTGCGATGGCGCCCCACTGGCGGGCGGCGATTGATACATGGATGGCTGAAGATCACATCGACAGCGTTTATCTGAATTTTGTGACGCCGCCGTTTGTGGACTGCGAGGCTGTGGCAAAGGAAATGGCGGAAGTAAACGGCAAACAGATAAAACCGATAGTCTGCAATTATATGACTGATAAATCGCAGTGGATCGAGACGACGAAAATACTGAAGGATGGCGGCATTCCGTGTTATGATTTCCCGGAAATGGCTGCGAAGGCGCTGGCTGCTCTTTGCCGCTATTCGGATATAAGGAAGCGGGATAAAGGGAAGATAATAGTTTTCAATGATGTGGATAAATCGAAAGCAGAGGGAATAATTGAAGGGGCGAGATCTGCCGGCAGGAATAATCTCGGCGCAGCGGAAGTTTATGAACTGCTTGCGGCGTATAAGATTCCGGTGGTGGACTGGAAGATAGCATATAATACCGAGGAAGCGGAAAACTTTGCCGGAGAGATAGGCGTACCGGTAGTGATAAAGGCGGATTCTGAGAAAATCGTGCATAAGAGCGATGCCGGCGGTGTGGCGCTGAACCTGCGAACACCCGAAGAAGTTAGGAAAGCTGTTACCACTATGAAAGAGAAATTTGAAAGTGATGAACTGCGATTTTTCATACAAAAATATCTGCCCGGCGGTAGAGAGGTGATTGTCGGCGCTAATGCCGAGCCGGGAATTGGTCACATGATAATGTTCGGGCTCGGCGGGATATTTGTGGAACTCTTGAAAGATGTGGCTTTCGAGCTAACACCGATTACAGATAACGAAGCTAAAGAGATGATGGAGTCAATTAAAACTGCGAAGCTGCTCTCTGGTTTCCGCGGCGAAAAGGGTGTGGATAAGGAAAAATTGACGGAGATTTTGTTGAGGATATCGCAGTTAGTGACTGATATACCGCAGATCGCAGAGTTGGATTTGAATCCGGTCATGGCATTCGAGGATGAAGTCTATGTGGTTGATGCGAGGATTATTCTTAGTCAAAATTAATATTATAAATAAATAAAAATAACGATGGCTGATAAAAAACTAAAATTGGGAATCGCGGGATTGGGACCGGTGGGACTGATACTTGCGGTGCAATTCAAATCGGCGGGCTGCGAGGTTGCAATCAGCGATGTCGATAAGGATAAGATGAATCTTATCAGAAACAACGGTATTCAACTTGTCGGGAAGTTCACGAATACCTGCTTTTATGACTATAATTTTAATACTATCAATGAACTGCTCGAGCATGACATTGACCTGCTCATTACAGCGGTAAAATCCTACAAAATCGAGGCGCTGCTGGAAACCGTCGAAAAATATAAGCATAAGGATATCTTCCTGCTTTGCGCCCAGAATGGGATTGACATTGGGCAGATGTACACATCCCATTTTGAGGAATCGCAGATACTGCGCATGGTAATTAATTTCGCCGGAAATCTTACAGCGCCCAACGCCTGCAAGGTTACATCATTCAATCCGCCGAATTATATTGCTTCAATAAACGACACTCACCATGAAATGGCAAGGGATATCGCGGAGACACTCACTTCGACAGGCATGCAGACGGAAAGCGTGGATTCGTTCACGCTCGCCGACCATGTCTGGAAAAAGTCGATATTGATAACTTCGATCAGCCCTATTTGCGGCTTGTCTAAGCTGTCAATAAGCGAGGCAATGTCATCAACTGACACCGCTGAGATTGTAGAACAGACACTGCTTGAATCTATGGAGGTAGCCAAAGCAGAGGGGATTCACTTCGGTGAAAATTTCGTGAAGTTATGCTTGAGAGAACTCAAGAATATGGGCGGGCATATTCCTTCGCTCGCTGTCGATATTTTGAATAACAGGCAGACAGAGATTGACTTTTTCAGCGGTAAAATTGTGGATTACGGCAGGAAACACTATATCCAGACACCGCTGAACCTGACTTTTACCAATCTGGTGAACGCGGTGACGAGGAAGGCAAATGTGAAGGTGTATGGGTAATGGTTGGTAAACCACCCCGTAACGCCTTCGGCGTCACTCCCCTCCTTAAAAGAGGATGGAAAAAAAAGTTAAAAGTATATGTAAATAACATGTATGACATATAGATACAAAATATGGATCCTAAAAAGTATAAGATCGGAGTAGTTGGATTGGGACCGGTAGGTCTGATCCTCGCTCACCATCTCAATGAAGCCGGGTGCGACATCGCGATTTGCGATATGCTCAAGGACAAGATGAATCTCATTCGCGGCGAGGGCATTCGGCTGGTTGGGAAAATGGACAAGCAGTCCTATTTTTCCAAAGTGTATTCATCGCTGGATTCGCTGCTCGATGAAAATATCGATCTGCTGGTTTGTTCGGTGAAAGCGTATCATGTTGAAAGTATCCTCGGTCAGATTATTCAACATAATAAAAATGAGAATATGATGATCCTTAGCGCCCAGAATGGGCTTGGCGTTTCGGAGAAGTATATGAACCGGCTGCACGATTCGCGCGTCCTGCGGATGGTGGTCAACTATGCAGGCAATCTCAATGCGCCGAATGTAGTTCATGTTACGTTTTTCAATCCGCCGAATTTTGCGGCATCATGCGATGATTCGAAGCAGGATGTTTCGCAGTGGTTCGCCGAAATACTGTCGAGCGTTGCTCTGGAAACGGAAAGTATCGGATCATTTGCCTGCGAGGACAAGGTCTGGCACAAGACTATACTGAATGCGGCTCTGAGTCCGCTTTGCGCTATATCCAAGCTGACGATGAAAGAGGCTATGTCCACACCGGATACGAACGAGATCGTAGAGAAGATCATTCTCGAGGCGCTGGATGTCGCGAAGGCTGAGGAGATCAGCTTTGGCGACAATTTCGTAAAGCTCTGCCTGCGCTACCTTAAAAATGCGGGCGATCACTTCCCGTCGCTGGCAGTGGACCTGCTTAATAAGCGCCAGACGGAGATCGACTACATGAACGGGCAAATTGTTGAATTCGGCAGAAAACATTATGTTAGAACACCACTGAATTTGACTTTTACAAATTTGGTGAAGGCGATTACGGAGAAGAACCTGAATTCGGAGGAAGAGTAAATGGCTGCTGGCTGCAGGTTACAGGTTTAAGAATAAATGATGGTGTTACTATTATGATTTGGGGGATTGTTTCACTATTGTTTTTGTCTTTCCTTCGGCTTCGCTCCGGATGACAAAAACGTGTGTAACACTGAGCGGGTCAAAGTGTGATTTTTAATTCTTACTTGTGGTTTAACCTCAGGAAAGGCTTGAGTTTCATTGCGAGTGCAGCGAAGCAATCTCACTCTACAAAAGATTGCTTCGTCACCACGCCAGCAGCGTGATTTCGCTTCGCTCAACTTCGTTCCTCGCAATGACAGTTAAATTAGTAAATGGAATAAGAGAAGGAGGCATCGAAAAGTGAATTATTTTGAACTGAGAGATACGGGAGTGGTCATACTCGCAGCGGGGAATTCGGTTAGAATGCGATTCCCAAAGCCGCTGCTGATGTATGATCATAACAGGACGTTCATAGGTAAGCTCGTCGAAGACTATAATAAATTCGGATGCGGTGAAATTGTCATCGTTATAAATAAATTTATTTCGAGAAATACGGAGATCCTAAGTTTGGCAAATAAGTACCCAGGATTGAAAGTTGTTATAAATGAATATCCTGAGTATGAGAGATTCTACTCTATCAAACTTGGGCTGAATCAGCTTGAACGCTCTACATATTGCTATATACAGAATTGCGACAATCCGTTCATAGACATGAGATTTTTAGGGCAGATGTACTATAACAAGCTGAATGACGGCTATGTTGTGCCCACTACTCATGGAAAGGGAGGACATCCAATTTTGATATCAAAAAGAATTATTGATTATATAAAAAAATTTCCCGCTAATGACGCAAATTTACGGGATATAATGGTTAAATTCAACAGGATGGACCTTGACTTGGAACGCGGCGAAACACTGATTAATATTAATACACCGGAAGAATATTTTAAGTATTTTAAGAATTTAGTTTAAAGGAATTATGGCGGATATTTACAGGAAAATAGCGGAATTAGCAGGACAGAACAAAAAAGCGGCGCTTTGCACGATCGTATCGACCAAAGGATCAACTCCGCTCAAAGCCGGCGCAAAAATGATCGTACTGGAGGATAAAACCTCGTTCGGGACTGTCGGCGGCGGCTCGGCGGAATATCAGACGATCGAAAAAGCGACGGAAGTGATTAATTCGGGCGAATCGCA
Source organism: uncultured Hyphomicrobiales bacterium (assembly GCA_964645005.1). GTDB lineage: Bacteria > Bacteroidota > Ignavibacteria > Kapaibacteriales > UBA2268 > CAZXYS01. Next base: position 39,633 of record CAZXYS010000003.1, read on the forward strand.
GCTAATTAACATAGATCTGACGCATACCGAAGAGGCGATCTGCGGCGGAGAAGTTGAAATTTTCGTTGATCCGATAAAGCATAACCGGAATTTGTACATTTTCGGAGCCGGTCATGTCGGCAAAGAGACTGCCCGGTTGCTGCAAAACATAGATTTTAACATAACTGTCATCGATAATCGGGAGAATATCTTCGACGGATGGAATTTTAACGGCATAACCACTGTCAATAAGGACTTCGAGCAATTTTTAAAGGAAATGCAGTTCGACAGCGATGATTTTATTGTCATTCTGACATATAATCATCTTTTTGACTGGGATATCCTGTCTTACTGCATAGACAAGCCGCATTCTTACATCGGCGTTATTTCCAGCAGAAAGAAAGCAGCGACGATGAAGGAAAAGCTCGGCGAGCAGGGGATTTCGCAGAATGTGATCGACAGCGTGGACATGCCCATCGGGCTAAAGATCAAAGCTAAGACGGCGGAGGAAATCGCAGTCAGCATTGCGGGAAAATTAATTGAAGAAAAAAATAAGGACCTGAGCGGCAAATGACAACCACAAAGACCAAAAAAGCCAAAGTAGAAGAAATCTACATCGACCAGGATTACTGCAAGGGCTGCGATATCTGCATAGAGTTGTGTCCCACAGCCGTTTTCATTAAGTCGGAGGGCATTAATGAAAAGGGGTATTACGTGCCGCTGGTGGATAAGCTGGAGAATTGTACCAATTGCAAGATCTGCGAACTGATTTGCCCGGAAATGGCGGTGATATTGAAAGTTTAACCACCCCTTTATTTCCTCCTTAGCAAGGAGTGGAAAGAAGAAGAATGGTATATTACAGATAATATGATATTGTACAACATTAAAAGATAACTAGAGTAAATTGTGAATCTATGAAAAGAGAAAGATATTTGAACAGCCTCAAGGGACAGGCGAAATTCATCCAGGGCGATGAAGCAGCGGCTTATGGCGCGCTTTTCGCAGGATGCAACTTTTTCGCCGGATACCCGATCACACCCGCTTCCGAAGTAGCTGAGCTTATGGCGCTGGAACTGCCAAAAGTCGATGGATACTATATCCAGATGGAAGATGAGATTGCCAGTATGGGAGCGGTGATAGGCGCGGCATGGTCGGGCGGAAAGTCGATGACTGCGACATCGGGTCCGGGATTTTCGCTTATGCAGGAGAATATCGGCTATGCCTGCATGACCGAGACTCCGTGCGTGATCGTGAATGTGCAGCGGTCGGGACCTTCCACCGGGCAGGCAACTAAAGGCGCCCAGGGAGATATGCTGCAGGCGCGCTGGGGTACCCACGGCGACCACGAGATGATTGCGCTGGCGCCGAATTCAATACAGGAAACTTTCGATATTATGATCGAGGCGTTCAATCTTTCGGAAAAGTATAGAAATCCGGTGATAGTACTGCTCGATGGGGAAATTGGTCATATACGCGAGAAGATCGTTTTTCCTGATCCGGTGCAACTGGAAATTTATCCGAGAAATCTCTCGAAGGAAAGGGTGGATCCCTTCGGTGGGGCAAGGATACCGCCGATGGTTGAATTCGGGATGGGGCAGCAGGTGCATGTCACTGGCTCGTCCCATAAATCCAATGGGATGCGGGATGTGAGTTCCCAGGATGTACACGATGTTCTGATAAGGCGAATTTACGAGAAGATCGATTTCGCGAGGGATGAAATTGTCCGCTATGAAGAGAATTTCACGGATGATTGCGATCTGCTTATCGTTTCTTACGGGGCTTCGGCTCGCCCGGCGATGGGCGCGGCGCTGAAGCTGCGCAGCGAAGGGCTTAAAGTGGGATTCCTCAGATTGATAACTATCTGGCCCTTCCCTGATAAGATCATTAAAAAATTGGGACTTCAAGCGAAAAAGATTTTTGTACCTGAAATGAATTTGGGACAGATATCGCGTGAGATAGAGCGCTACACGAATACCGAAGTTATACCAATTTCGAAAATAGGCGGCGTTTGCCACACTATTAGCGAAATTGCGGAGGCGGTGGTAAGTAAAGAAACTACCCCTTTACCCCCTTCTCAAGAAACCACCCCTTTATCCCCTCCTTAGTAAGGAGGGGAAATAAGAAGAGTGTTTATCAACTTGAGTATTCGATTAAATAATTGTAAATCAATAAATTGCGGGAACTGCGATGCACCACGAACTGATGAAATACCTCCGGACGGATATACTGCCTTCGGCTTTCTGTGCCGGCTGCGGCTGCGGGACTATCCTGAATATTTTCTGCCATATTATCAATGAAAAGGAAATTGATCCGAATGATATTGTAGCAGTGACGGGGATTGGCTGCTCGTCGTGGATTCCGTCGCCCTACCTGTCGGTGGATACTTTGCACACGACTCACGGCAGGGCTATAGCCTTCGCTACCGGCGTGAAGGTGATGAAACCGGAAAAACGTGTGGTCGTGATCGCAGGCGACGGTGATCTTTCGGGGATTGGCGGCAATCACCTGATCCATGCTGCACGGAGAAATATTGATCTGACGGTTTTTCTTGTGAATAATAATATTTACGGAATGACAGGCGGACAAGTCAGCCCGACAACACCATATAACAAACCCGCAACTACTGCGCCTTACGGAAACCCCGAAACGCCGTTCAAAGTGGCGGAACTGGTGGATGCCGCCGGAGCCTCGTATTCGGCGAGATGGACGACGTATCACGTTTTCCAGTTGAAGAAGGCTATGAGCGACGCTTTCGAAAAGAAGGGCTTTTCGTTTGTGGAGATCATGTCGCAGTGCCCGACGAGCTATGGCAGGAGAGTGGGACTGAGAGAGGGTATCGACATCCTGAAGGATTTCAGGGGAAATTCGGTAAAGATCAAAAAGGCGGATACTATGACTGAAGAGGAGCTTGGAGAAAAGATGATCCTTGGGAAATTTACGGAGAGAGAACGCCCGGAATTTACCGACAGCTTGCGTAAAATTAATGAAGCAGTGAATTAATAATTAACCACCCCTTTATCCCCTTCTTAGTAAGGATGGGAAAATAGGGGAGGTTAATATCTTTTGGACAGATAAGTAATTCGATAAGTTTAGTAATTCATAAATAATACTAATTAATTATGACAATAAGATTTTCAGGATTCGGCGGACAGGGAGTGATACTTTCCGGGGTGATCTTCGGCTGGGCGGCGCTTTTGGACGGGAAAAACGCAATCCAGACGCAGTCATACGGCAGCGCGGCACGCGGCGGCGCCTGCAAATGCGACGTAATCGTCGAAAATACGGCAATTTACGAGCTCGAGCCGGGCGAACTGGATATTCTGTTTTCGTTTTCTCAACTGGCTTATGATAAATTCAAGAGTTCTTTAAAGGAGAGAGGCGCTTTGTTTGTTGACAAAGATCTGGTTCTGAACTATGACCACTCTGATAAGACTTTCGCTATCCCCGCGACGGACATAGCATTCAAGGAATTTAAGAATAAGATCATTGCAAATATGATTATGCTCGGCTATTTCAATGGTAAGATTAAAATGTTGAAGGATAGTTCGCTGGAGGAGAGTATCGCTCAGTATGTCCCTGAGAAATATAAAGATGCGAATATCGAGGCTTATAGGATGGGGGTTGGATTGGCAAAGGGGGAGTGTTGATGGATAGTAAGAACAAAGCACAGCTTTTAGGAAAATATGCTTCCCAAATCGGAATTTGGGAAGCAGGAGTGGTGAAAGAATTTGGGAAGCAGGAGGAGTTTTAAAAAATGTACATATCAAATTTCAAATATTATCGACCGAAAACCATAAGCGAAGCGCTCAGGGCGCTGACAGATTCGGATAATGCGGCGGTACTTGCGGGCGGAACTGATATACTCGTCGAACTGAAGCAGGGCTTGAGGAAACATGATTCGCTAATCTCTCTTAAAGGGCTGAATGAACTGCGGCAAATCGACAATGATCGGGAAAAGGTCTATATCGGCTCGTGCGTCACGCATAATCAGCTCGTGGAATCGGAGATTATTCAAAGATACTGTCCCGCAATGTCGGAAGCAGCTTCAAAGATAGGGACGCACCAAATTCGGAATACCGGTACGGTAGGCGGTAATCTATGCACCGGCGCTTCTTGCGCAGATTTGGCGCCGCCGCTGGTGATGTACGATGCCGAAGCCATCGTTGAAGGCAGGACGGGCGTAAGGAAAATTCCACTTAAAGATTTCTTTGCGCACCACCACAGGACTGTCCTGAAAAAAGGCGGCCTGCTGACAAGGATAGAAGTCCCTATACCACACGAAGGAACAGGCGCTAGCTTCGAGAAATACGGACACCGCAATGCGGCATCAATCTCTGTGGCGTCAGTTGCGGTATTACTTAGAGTTAGAGATGGTGTGTGCGTTAATTCATCAATAGTTACCGGCGCCTGCGCGCCAACGCCGGTATTAAGCGGGAAAGCGATGGAAGTCCTAATTAATCGGGAAATTAATGAATTCAAAAATGGCTCTGAGCTTATTAAAAAAGCTTCAAAAGCCGCTGCCGGCGAATCTATCCCCATAGATGACATCCGCGGCAGCGCAAGATACCGCAAGGAGCTTATCAAAGTGGTCACTGAAAGAGCGATATTAATTGCGCTGGAAAGGGCGCTGAAGAAATAATGTTTTATTTTCAGGATTTAAAATGAAATATCTTATCAATTTAAATATCAATGATACGGATTACGAATTAGCGGTAAAACCCGGATCAACGCTGTTGGACGTTCTTCGTGAGGACTTGCGTCTCACCGGTACAAAGAAGGGCTGCGAAATGGGCGATTGCGGTGCCTGCACTGTCATTCTCGATGGCGAAGCGGTGAATTCCTGTCTGGTTCTTGCTATGGAAGCCGATGGCAGCAAGATCGAGACTATCGAAGGTCTTGCCAAGCGCGAGGAAATGCACCCGATACAGAAAACTTTCGTAGAAAAGGGCGCTATCCAGTGCGGCTATTGCACGCCGGGGATGGTTTTAAGGACGAAGTCGCTTTTGGACAAAAATCCGAATCCTACTCATGAGGAGATAAAATCCGCTCTGAGTGGGAATCTCTGCCGTTGCACCGGTTATACTAAAATTATCGAAGCGGTGGAAACTGCCGCCGAATACCTGAATGGCAGAGAGCCTGAGAAAATTGAGTACCAGCCTCAGAAATCAGCGATGGATCTGTCGGTTGTTGGGCAGCGGCTCGCCAAAGTCGATGCGCCGGACAAAGCCACCGGCAGGGCACAATATACGGATGACATTGTGCTTCCGAATATGCTTTACGGGAAGCTGCTGCTGAGCCCGGTTCCTCATGCGAAGATCAAATCCATAGATATTTCGAAGGCTATAAAGCTGCCGGGCGTTGTGGATATTATTACTGGCGCGGATACGCCGGATATCACCTGGGGTACCTCGCCGGCGCGCTATGATGAGACCGTGCTGGCGAAGGATAAGGTTCGCTATGTCGGCGATACGGTGGCTGCCATAGCTGCGATTGATGAAGAGACCTGCTATGAGGCGATGAAGCTGATTGAGGTCGAATATGAAGAACTGCCGGCGGTATTCGATCCGTTTGAAGCTATGAAGGACGGCGCACCGCGACTTTTTGATGATAAATATGAAAATAATATAAATACGAGAGTGGATCATCATTTTGGCGATATTGAGAAGGGCTTTGCTGAGGCGGATCACATCCGCGAAGAGCGCTTTGTTGGCAACAGGACTTTCCAGAATCCGATGGAACCGCAATGCGCGATCGCCGAGTGGGACAGGCGCGGCAGGGTGACGCTCTACACTTCCACGCAGGTTGTTCATTATGTGCATAATCAAATATCGCATATACTCGGAATTCCGCTGGGGGATATCCGGGTGATAATGACCAATTGCGGCGGTGGTTTTGGCTGCAAGGCAGCGACAAATACGCTGGAGGTAATGTCCATTTTCCTTGCGAAAAGAACCGGGCGACCCGTGAAAATGCGCTTCAACAGGGAAGAAATGTATTTATATGGCAGGGGCAGACACAAGCAGTACATCGATCTCAAGATAGGCGTCAAAAACGACGGTACGATCACTGCTGTGAAGCATAAAGCGGTACTCGAGGGAGGCGCTTACTCGAGCTTCGGCGTGGTGACTACTTATTATGCGGGATCCATGCTGCCGACGCTCTATAAATTTGATAATTACAAATATGACGGCTATCGCGTGAATACGAATCTGCCGCCCAGCGGGGCTTTTCGGGGACACGGCGTGCCCCATCCGCGGTTTGCATTTGAGTCGCTGCTGTCGATGATAGCTGACGATATAGGCATGGATCATATCGATATTCGTTTGAAAAATGCTATGACCCCTGAATATCACACATGCAACGATCTGGATATTCATTCCTGCGAGTTCATTGCCTGCCTCGAACAGGTTAAGAAAAAATCCGGCTGGGCTGAGAAGAAAGGCAGGCTGCCGAAGGGCAGGGGCATCGGAATTGGCTGCGGCGGCTTTGTTTCCGGCGCGGGCTATCCGATATACAGATCGAATTTCCCTCACTCGAATGCTATGATAAAAGTCGAAGAGGACGGCTCGAAAGCTGTGCTCTTCATCGGCGACGCGGATATAGGGCAGGGCTCTGATACGGTGCTGGCACAGGCTGCGGCTGAGGCTATGGGCATAACGCTGGATAAGATCAGCGTAGTATCCGCCGACAGCGATATTACACCCCTTGGATTCGGCGCCTATTCCAGCAGAGTGACCCTAATGGGCGGCAATGCCTCGAAGAGAGCAGGCGAAGAAATTCTTGTACAGGTGCTGAAGGCTGCTTCAAAAATTCTTGGGATTGACGAGAAAAACCTTGTTGCAAAGAATAACAAAATTTACGACAGAGAGAATCCCGACAAATCGATAAGCTGGGCGGAAGCGGCGAAGACACACTTTTCGGAGAATGGTCCGCTTATCGGCAAGGGACATTACATGCCGCCGAAAGGGCTTGGCGGCAAGTACAAGGGCGCGCCGGTGGGAACATCGCCTGCGTACTCGTTCGGAGCTTCTGTATGCGAAGTGGAAGTGGATATGGAGACCGGCAAAGTCAAGGTGCTTAATTTCTGGGATGCCCACGACTGCGGCACGGCGATAAATCCTATGGCTGTGGAAGGGCAGATGGAAGGCGCCGTCGTCATGGGTATGAGCGAAACCCTTTTTGAGAACGAGGAGTTCGACTGGACGGGCAAGCTCTTGAACGGCGACCTGCATAATTACCTGATAGCGACATCAGCGGATATTCCCGAGATCCATTCTATGATTGTCGACAGCTATGAGCCGGAAGGTCCCTTCGGCGCGAAGGAGATTGGCGAGGGCTCGACGCTGCCCATACTCGGCGCTATAGCAAATGCTATCGAAGATGCTGTCGGCGCGCGGATCAAGGAACTGCCCATCACGCCGGAGAAGATATTGAGTGGGATAAGAACCACCCCACATAAATCTGAAGTTGTAAAAAATAATAAGGAGTTAAAAAATGGTTGATAAGATATTTCAATGGCAGATGACAGAGCAGAAGAAGGAATTCAAGTATGTAGAATCGCCAGCGCCGGAGCTGCAGGACGGCGAAGCGCTCGTGAAGGTCGCCGGCTGCGGCGTCTGCCATACCGATATAAGCTTCTGGTATCTTGGAGTACCCACGCGCAAAGAACCGCCGCTGACACTGGGACACGAGATCGCAGGAGAAGTGGTCGAAGGACCGGAAAATCTGATTGGGAAAAAAGTGATTATCCCGGCAGTGCTGCCCTGCGGCGAGTGCGAACTCTGCAAGCGCGGTCGCGGCAATATTTGCCAGAATCAGCTTATGCCCGGAAATGATTTCCACGGCGGATTTGCCTCACATATCAAAGCGCCGCATAAGTATCTCTGCGAAGTTCCCGACAGCGTCCTTCAAAAATATCCGCTGGAGTATCTCTCGGTGGTAGCTGATGCTGTCACTACCCCCTATCAAGTCCTGAAGAAATCCGAACTGGAGCCGGGTGATTTTGCTATTTGCATTGGCGCCGGCGGGGTAGGTATATATGGCGCTCTGCTTGCGAAGATCATGGGCGCAAAAGTCCTGGCACTCGATATTGACGATACAAAACTCGATATTGCCACGGAAAATGGAATCGATGCGGTTCTTAATATTAAAGATCTTGGAATAAAAGAAGTTAAGGGGAAGGTCAAGGAAATTGCCAAGGAATTGGGCGTGTCGCGCTATATGTGGAAGATACTCGAGCTTTCCGGTACGAAGCCCGGGCAGGAACTGGGATTTGCCCTTGTGAATATGGCTGGGACTTTATCGATAGTGGGATTCACTCTCGACAAGCTGGAGGTCCGCCTGAGCAATCTAATGGCTTTCGACGCTAAAGTTATCGGCACATGGGGCTGTAAGCCTGAACTCTACCCTGAAGTGGTCGATCTCATCGATAAAGGGCATCTGGACATCGGCAGGTTCGTCGAGACTTTTCCGATGTCGCAGATCAATGAAGTTTTCCAAAATACGCTGGAACATAAATATACTAAGAGATCGGTGATGGTACCGTAAGCGTTAGATGTGCTACACCTTGAAGGTGTGGCACATCTTACCAATCCATATTCAAAAACATTTTAAAATTATCTCAAAAAATTTATCAACACCAACGTTGATAAAACAGTAGAATAGCGCAATTTAACAATGATAAAAACTTATAATCAAAAAAATAAAACATTTTTATCAACAAACCCAAAGGTATCCAAATGTTATTTTCCCACAATTTAGTTGACGACGTACAATTTGAAGGCGTACTTTTCGAGAAGAAGCCCTGTACGGATATGCAGGGGAATCCCGTTGAGGGCGTTTATAATGCGTGGATCACGCTTAATAATCCGAATCAGTATAATTCCTATACGACGGATATGGTGAAAGGTGTGATCATGTATATGCGGCAGGCATCCAATGACAGAAGCGTCAATGCCGTGGTTTTCACTGCGGTGGGTGACAAGGCTTTCTGTACCGGCGGCAATACCAAGGAATATGCCGAGTACTATGCAGGCAATCCACAGGAATATAAGCAGTACATGCGGCTTTTCAATGATATGGTTTCGTCGATTCTTATGAATGACAAGCCGGTAATTTGCAGGGCGAACGGTATGCGTATCGCCGGCGGGCAGGAGATCGGCATGGCTTGCGATTTCACGATTGCGCAGGATCTTGCGCGGTTCGGTCAGGCGGGTCCCAAGCATGGCAGCGCACCTGACGGCGGCTCTACGGACTTCCTGCCGCTGTATGTGGGGATCGAGAATGCAATGTATTCCTGCACTGTTTGCGATCCTTGGTGGGCGCATGAAGCGTTCCGCTATGGCTTGCTCACAGAGATAGTGCCGGCGCTGAAAGTCAACGGCGAGTTCATTCCCAATCCTATGGTCCATACCGACAAATGGGTGGATGAGAGAGGTAATCTTGTCTATGGTAAGCCGAAGACCGGTGCTGAGAAAGACAAAGCTAAGGAAATGCTGAAAACTGGCGAAGTCGATCTTTTTTTGCTGGATCAGGCGGTCGAGACGATGTGCACGAAGCTGATGATGCTAATGCCCAACTGCCTCAGTAAGACGATCAACTCGCTCAGGAAGCATAAACTCGAGCATTGGGATAAGAATAAAGAGAGCAACCGCGACTGGCTGGCTCTAAACATGATGACCGAGGCGAAAGCGGGTTTCCGCGCTTTCAACGAGGGCGCCAAGGGTCACCAGGATGTCGATTTCATCAGGCTGCGTCAGCTTATCGCCGAGGGGCATGAGTGGAATGATGAGCTAATCGCGGAGATTTTTCCCAAGCAGTTGAAAGAGTAGGTTTAATCCCTACGGGATAAACCTTGTTCTTTTACACATTTTTTACAAACGTTGAATTCCTACGGAATTCAAAGAAAGCGGAGAATATCAATATAAAAATCCGTTAGGATTTTAACGTTTGTAGAAATGTAAACCCAGTAGGGAACAGGTTAATCCGTAGGATTTAAACGTGAAAAATAGATTCCTCAATTTTTTAATATAACGAAGGAATACAATCATGGAAAAGATCAGGTACGATTTCACTCATGAAAATTCCGTTTGTCAGGTGATCCTTAATGACGGCAAAGGAAATGTGCTCGATTCGATTATGATGAATGATCTGCATAAGCTCTTTGCCGAATTGAAGGATAATCAGGACATAAAGCTCATCACTTTCGAGGGCGCCCGGAATAATTTCTCTTTTGGCGCAAGCGTCCAGGAGCACACAAAAGAGAATTGCGGCGAGATGCTTAAAAGCTTCCATCAATTGTTCTACGAGATTGCCGATTTATCTATCCCGATGGCAGCGAAAATTTCCGGGCAGTGCCTCGGCGGCGGGATGGAACTGGCGCTGGCTTGTAACTTCCTTTATGCCGATAAAACGGCGAAGCTGGGACAGCCTGAGATCATGCTCGGTGTGTATGCGCCGCCGGCATCGATACTTCTGCCGCTGAAAATCGGCAATGCGAAAGCTGAGGAAATCCTGCTTACCGGTAAAACGGTCGACGCGGATAGAGCAAGACAATGCGGGCTTATCAATAAAGTGTACGACGACAAAAAAGCGATGGATGGCGGTGTCGACGAATGGATCGATAATACTTTCGCCAACAAGAGCGCTTCTTCTCTGCGATTTGCGACGCGGGTGGCGCGGAAGCATTTCAATGAAGTGCTGCTCAAGGAACTGCCGGAAATCGAGAAGATATATGTCAATGAACTGATGGAAACCAAGGACGCTAACGAGGGCATTAACTCTTTCCTCGAGAAGAGGAAGCCGATATGGAGGAATAGGTGAGCCTTTATTTGGTTACAGGTTATTGGCTGCATGTTACAGGTGTAAGAATAACCCCCGTAACATCTATGGCGTTACCCCCTTTTTAATTAAGGAGGGAGAGCAGAGTTATAGTGGGATTTGCAGGGCTTCATCGGTTGCAGCAACCGACGGGGCAATGTCTTATATCATTTGCTAAATGATTTTAGACATATAATATCACTTACATAATTGCTTAATCCCGGATTTTTAATTAGAACAAAAATAATCTCCTGTTCCCCCTCATCCTCAGCCCTTCTCCCGGCGGGAGAAGGGTGTAAGAATTTCTTATTACACTGAAAGTCCCTTCTCCACTTGGGAGAAGGGATTTAGGGATGAGGGAATTCTTCTAATGAATATTCCCTCTAACATTTTTGTAAACACAAGTCTCCCATAGGATTATCAAAAACCATGAATTAATAAGAATCCGACCCGCCCTCGCCACGCTAAGCGTGGTTTCCGCTGAGCTGCAACTGCGCTCGGGCACCCCTCAAAGAGGGGAATTCCGTCAGATGTAACATCTGACGGGACGTTCTGAGGCAAGTTAGCTGCTTTTTGCCACAAATGCAATTTTTGTATTGTGAATCCGGGTTAATAATATCTAAACAAAAAACAAATAGAACTAACACAAGATTTTCGGTTTTATTTCAAATAAGATAATGATATAACTTATGGATTAAAAACTAATCACTCGACGTCAAAAATCCATTGAAAAATGATAATTTCTTCAACCGGCAGGCATTTAGTCCTCATACTTCTGAAGAATAGATTCCACGCGGCGATCGCGCTTCTGCTTGGCATATTCGCGAAGATCGACAACGGTATCCGCTTCATCGACAATCTCGACGCCCAACATAGTCTCGAGTACATCCTCCATAGTCAGTATGCCTTCCACGCCTCCGTACTCATCGACTACGACGAAAAGATGCTGCCGCCGCTGCAGGAAGCGGTCGAGTGCTTTATCGAGTTCAGCATTTTCTGGAATGAAATACACTTCGCGGGCGAATTCTTGTATCTTGAGCGAATGTTTCCCTTCCAGCGCTGCGCTCATCAAATCGCGGGTAGTCACATAACCAATAACGCCGCTGTCGAGCGAGTCCGACTCCCAAATAGGAAAGCGGGAATACATCTTCAGTTCCTGCATTGAGATTACCTCGCCGACAGTCTTGTCGGCGGCGCAGCTAAAGATAACGGTACGCGGTGTCATCACGTCCGAGACGAGCACTTGGGAAAACCTGATCATGTTTTTGAGGATATGGTATTCGCCGGCTTCGAGGGTGCCTTCCTCGCGGGAAGTTTCAAGCAGATCGGTTAGATCTTCGCGGGAAAAATCATGGCGGTTTTTACCGAGCAATCTGTCATTTATCCATACAAGAAAGGAAATTAGAGGTTTGCTAAAAATCATGAATAATATAAGGACTTTTGTCACCTTCATAGCCAGTTTCCGCGAAAATTTCTTGCCAAGAACAACCAGAAACGACCGCAGAATAAACAATGTAAAGAACAAAATGCCTATGCCGTAAAGATAAGCAATACCGCCCGTAAATTTATCTAAAATGAACGACCCGAGAAAAATTCCGGCAAGCGCATAGAAAAACAATTCGATGATGAAAAAGGCATTCAGCGATTCTTCAAAATGATCTTTCAGTCCGGCAAGGTACCTGGACATTGTCCGTGAGCCTTCGGAAAGCCCGTTCAGATCTTCGTTGGTCAGCGAATTAATTATCGAGGATAAAAACGCAGTGAGCAACCCGATAAAGATTAGCAGCGCTATTAGCGAAACTTCCATATTTTATGGAATATCTCCCGAAATGTAACACATAACCAGTGGTAATAAAATGTTCATAACTATTAATAAAAAATATTGTCTGAACTTAACACGTTTAAAAGTTTCAATCTATTTTAAATATATGAGTTCCCTAATTGATAATAACAGCAATGATAAACGCTTCCCCGCAAGGTTGATGCAGGGATACAAATCTAAGGGAAACATTGGGATACTCATTTTTATTGATCTATTGTGCGCTAAACTGTTTATCTACTATTGTTATTCGCCCCGGATAGGTTATCGCTCCCAATCCTGTGGAAACAGTCGGTTTTGCGTCCAATTTAAGTCTGGCAGCGCTGCCTTTCACGCCGCCGACAGCCATAGCGAGATTCAGCAATCCGTCATACCCTTTGTTGCTGAAATAATCGTACAGATCGAGCGAAATGCTCAACGGTATTATCTCTTTCTGCCCGCTTCCGGGAATCATAATAGTTCTGTTTATGTTGCCATGGATAGTCTCTACGTCATCAATATACAGCTTCCAGTCGAAGTTCGTGATCTTTGCATTGGTGGATTGGGTAGCGCCGCTGCCGTCATTCGGATTTCTCGCAGCGACGTTGAGTACGAAATCAGCAGGGAACTTATTATCCTTGAAAGCTTTTCCCAATTTCACGCCGTCCATCATCGACAGATCGGAAACAGATTTTTTATTGCTTAGATTTATCCCGGCGAGACTGAAATTCTCTACATCTTCCAGCTTGAATTCAAGCTTCTTCAGATCTGCCATTGCCTGAGAATACTGTTTAAGCGTTTCGCAGCCTTCAATCAATGCAAGCGAAATCGTAAGTGAAGTAACCACGAACAGTATTTTTATCAATTTCATAATTTCCTCAGTCAGATAATTACAATTGTCAAAATTTATTAAAGACCTTTTTCAGAAAGAAGATCAGAAACCGATTTTCCTTTGACTTCCCCATTAAGAGCTTTTTCTAGAAGTTCCTCCAGTGCCGCTGATTTTTTCTTATTTATATTCAAATCAGACAATAATTTAACTTTCGCAATAAGCAGCTTTTCTTCAATAGGCTTACTCAGAAAATCATCGGCGCCCGCTTCTATCGACTTCAACTGATTCGCCACATCATTCAAAGCTGTAACTATCACCACAGGAATTTCTTTCGTATCATCGCTTGCTTTCAGCCGTTTAACAGTTTCATAACCATCGAGCCTTGGCATCATTACGTCAAGCACTATGGCATCGGGATGTTTCTCTTCCACTTTTTCAATGCATTCCATGCCGTCATAGGCTTCCACGGCGTCGTATCCGTTAGCTTCAAGGTAGCGGCGCAATAGTTTCGTCGTTATCCTGTTATCGTCAACAACCAGTATCGAAGGCTTACCCATAAATTTCCTCTAATCATTTTATCCTAATATTAAAAAACACCGGAAACAATTTACAATTTAATTCATTAAGTAATAATAATAAAATTTTTCTTAATTCGCAATATATATTTCTGATAAAAAGTGTTCCCGTAAAATTACTGAAATTTTTTGACGTCCGAAATTTTAAATTCATTTAAATACCAATAATATTTCAGATATAGTCAAAATTCTCTTTACTCTCGAGATAATCGATCAAAAATTGACCTTTTCTCGTTATTTTAGACCAGCAACATTTATACCAATCTATGACAGTTCCACGTAAATATCCGTCGATTATCAATTTCCGGGCGCATTTGTTTATCTCTTCCTCGCTGTATTTCCGCAGATCAACATCCTTCCCGGCGCTGTCCTTCAGGATAAGCAATGCAAGCTCATCCGATGATTTGGGCTCGGGTTCCATATCATCGAAAAAAGGCTCCTCTATGTTAATTCCTTCAAAAATCATTCTCAGTCTGCTATAACTTCTTACTCAATATATGTTTAACTACGCCGATGATCCTTAATTCCATCTTATCAGTTATCTTCACCGGAATATAATCGGGATTTTCCGAGATAAGCCATTCATTTTCATCGATTTTCCTGTAGCGCTTGATGAACTGCCTGCCGAAAACTTCTGCTAGAATGATATCACCATCCTTCGCAGTTTCACCTGTATCCACGGTCAACATATCACCATTATTTATTCCCGTCCTGACCATCGAATCACCAAGCGCCCTGCAAATTAATATTTTTTCCGGTTCCAAACCCAATATTTCGAAAATTTTATTTGCATCGAATTTTTCCGGCAGTTCGATATCATCACTGTCAATCTTTTTAACATCATTTATATCAGCAATATAGGGCTTGCTAACCTCTTCAACACCCCCGCCTAAATCGACATTCTCAATTGCATCGATAGTCCTGACGGCAGCATCCACCGCCTCATCGAAAGCGGAAATCCCTCTATCTCTGCATTCCTCATAAACAATCTTACTCTTCCAGCCGTAATTCGAGAAACCGGTATTTTCAAGCGTTATGCATTTTTTGGCAAGTTCAAATAACCCGCTTTCGCTCATCAAGCTTACTTTCTCTCTGAATTGCTTTCGTGTCATTTTCAACGGCAGAATTTTAGATTTATAATGGAATATACTTTACTTTTGGTTCATTGAACATTGCTATTTGTTTTTCCGGCTGTAAGTCATATAAATAATTTGATACGAATATTTCTTTCTGTTTTTGTTTGGAACTATCAGTTACATTTCTCATTCCATAAGTCAGTTCCCAGGTAAATATCTTAGCAAAGGAAAAGAGTTTTCGGATGTAAGAATCATCGTCGTAAGTGATTAACCAGTTATGTTTACAGTTTTTCATGACTTCAGCGAATCTGTCATGGTCGAAAACTTTGTGTAGGTTGCCGTTTTTCCCGTACAGAGCGGATTTTTTCGTTGAAAAATAAGGCGGATCAAGAAAGATAAAAACGTTTTCACCATCTTCTTCCATTACTTTTTGATAATCGTAATTGGTTACCAAAGTATCATTTAGGACGTTTTTCAAATTCGATAATCTTTCAATACTGGAATAAGTGAATCTCTTTTCAAAAGCCTGCTGCGAGAATCCACCGCTTTCGCTAGTCCCGGAAAAAGTTATCCTGTTCAAAACGAAAAATGCAGCGGCAATCTGAACATCATTAAATCTCAAAATATTGTCAATCAAATACCTATGCAGTTTTTTGCCTTCATTATATTCCTTACGCCACTTTAAAACCTGTTCAACGACTTTATCCAATTTCCGCTGGCTGACTTCCCAGAACTTAAACAACTCATAATACAAATCATTTATCCAAAAACTTTTGTCGGGATATTTTTGTTTCAAATATATAAAAACAGAACCACCCCCGACAAAAGGTTCCCTGAATTCATCAAAGTCAGGGATTAATGGCGCAATCGCTTTAATCGCTTTGCTTTTGCCGCCGGGGTATCGTAAAGGGCTTGTAATCACTACTAAACCTTTTTTATAGTTATTTTAAATTTATTCTTTTTCGCTTCTTTAAAAAGACTGTTTAAAAATTCAATTTGTTTTTGTGTTAATTTATTATTCTTTATCCAATTTTCAATTTTATTTTTTGAATTGACATTACTGATATTACCATTAACTGTCGAAGAAGTGAGATTCAACACTGCTTCCGGTGTATAAAACTTCCCGTCGATAGCGACTTCTTCAAGATTTGTAAATAAAATCATTTTCAGTAATCCATCTTTAATGTCACCATTTGATGGTAGCACACTTTTTCTACTATGTTTACTTTCCAATAAACTGATTTTATTTTTATATTTCTTGATCTCATCAACCGTTAGGAAATAGTTCCCACCTAGATAATTTTTGATCGTTATCCTTGCCTTCGATTTTGTAGCCAAATGTTCCTTAGGCTGAGATGTTACGAATTCTCTCGATTGCGCATCATGTGCTTTCAAACGAGAATAATTCATAAATTCATCACGTCCCTTTTTAATATTATCGGCAAATGAATCTATACCATGAATACTTTTCAACTCTACCCCGGTTGATTTCGAAATCTTAGCATAGGCAGTCTTCGCCTTAGCTATAATTTCACTAAGATGTTCAATTTGCTTAAGATTCCAATGCAACGCCGAACTATGATATTTGAGTATCTTTGACAAATTCTCTTTTACATAACTATTGTCAAATTTTTGTTTTGTTATTTTAATTTTTCCGGAACTCGTAACTCTTTTCTCAGCTTCGACATAATAACTTATTATGACATAGACATCCAGCAAGCTCATTAAAGCTATAGTATCCCATTGTATATAGTCTCTATCGCCGGCTTTTCCTTCATCTTTAACAATTGGAATTATTGTGGCTTTTTTGGTATGCACCAAGGTATTATAAACACGCTCATAAGGATAGGATCTTGTTCTCTTAGGCGAAACCCATTTACTTATCGCTATTGATTTATTCCCATCGAATTTCAATACTGCGGAAGGTGGAATTTCGTTTATATCACATTCATGAAAACCATACACTTCCAAATCTTGCTTTATTATTGGCTCGTATTCAATTCCTGTAATCTTTGCAACAATATTCATTTAAAACATGTTATAGCTATAAAAATTTAATATGTTAAATTTACAGCATTTAAAAACAAATTCCAATTTTACTTTTCAATATATTTTTACTCACTCATACGTCTTCGTCATTGTTTCAGGTGTCAGCAGTATGAAATCAGCCATTCCTTCCATATCTTCAGGCAGTTCTTCTATGTCGCCCTTTTGTTCGCTGTGGATAGTAAGAATCTTCAGGTCAGGGCGGTCTCTCTTAATGAACCAGACTATACCTTCGAAATCCTTTGAATGGTATGTTCCGTTGAAATGCAGGAATTTGCTTCCCTCGCTGAAATTTTCCATTATGAAGTGTGCCATCGTGGCATCCTTAATTGCCTGCGCCTGCTTGAATTGCTTTATCATCTGGTTGCCCTTCATTGCATGCATGGAATGAGGGCTCTTTTCCTCTTTGGGATTTTTCGGTTTGTGCGGATTCTTTTTATGAGGATTCATCTGCTTGTGCGGATTATCCTGCTTGTGGGGATTCTCTTCTTTTTCCTCTGCTTTTTCTTCCTCTTTTTTCATTTCCGTCTCTTCTTTCTTATCCCTTATTCCATGGGCGTGGAACATCTTTTCCATAGCTTTATAGCCGGGCAGATCGAGATCTACTTCTATCGGCAGCGGCGCAATATATTCCTTTGCCTGCGGGCTCAGGCTGTCCAGCCCTTCGAAGCCTTCCTTCGACACGAGAGATGCATACCGCCGCGGCACATTAGTAGCTATAAAATCCACCTTCTTCGTTTTTGCAAAATCTATCAGCGGCTTGTAGTCAGTCTTGTAATTTTTCCAGAGCTTGGCTTCCTTCTCGAAATTCTTCTGTGAGATCATCCCTGCAAAATATTCGTCGAGAATTATCTGGTCGTCGGCTTCGAACATCTCGGCACCGAGGATCAGACTACCCTCAGTCTCTTCATGCAGCGCTTTTGCCAGTTCCAGTTGCAGCCAGTGGCAAATCGGATCGTTATGTATCTCGCCAAAGAAGATAATATCCGCATCCATAGCCTCATCGAGAACTTCCTCGAAATCCGCTTTGCCGCCGTCCTCCTCAAAAAATTTATATGCTGGCTTCTTTGCGAGCAGTGTCAAAGGAAATATTATCATTAATAATGCTGTTAGTGTTGTTTTCATTTTAATCTGTAAATTGATTAATAATAGACATTAAGCATAGACATAGATGTGCCACACTCCATAGGTGTGGCACATCTGAAATCTCTACCAACTCATTATCGGAATAACATTTTCCTGTATCGGTCCATATACCTCGACAGTTCCGTCATCCTTGACGAAAACGTCAATTTCAGAGCGGAAACCGATATTCTCTTCCGGTATGTAAATGCCCGGTTCGATAGAGAAACATGAGCCTTTGATGATCTGTCTCTCATCCTTTGTTTCCAGATTGTCCAGATGGGCGCCGTTGCCGTGGACTTCTTCAGCTATATTATGCCCGGTGCGATGTATAAAATACCTGCCATAACCGGCATCTTCTATAATCTTGCGGACGGCGGAATCGACTTCCCAGCCATGTACCGGCTCGTCGGCTTCGAATCTTGCTTTCACTAATTCCAATCCGGTGTCGCGCGCCTTGGCGACAATGTCGAACATCTTCTGAATCTTATCGGGTACTTCCGTGCCGATATAACCCATCCATGTTACGTCGTAATAGATGGCGCCGGGCTCGTCTTTCTTTGCCCACAGGTCGATAAGCACGAGGTCGTCTTCCTTCATTGTGTGGCTGTTGTCCGGTGTCGGCTCGAAGTGCGGATCACCTGCGTGTTCGTTTACGGCTACTATTGGACCGTCATCCCATGTCATGTTGTTTTCTCTGAACATGTCATGCATGAATGATTGTATCTCGTGTTCCGTAGGATTGTTGCCGTCTTTGATCCTTTTGGCAATCTCTTCGAAAGCCTTATCTTTAACATTTTGCAAAATATTGGCGGCTTCTACGTGGCTCTGGCGGTCTTTTTCGTCAAGGTGCGATTCAAAAATACTTACCAGATCGGCGCTTGAAACAACATCTATCCCGAAACTTCTTACCAGATCGACAGTGCCGGCATCAACAATCGAAACATAAGGTATAGCATTATTAGGTGAATACTGCATTGCTACTTTCTTTGCAGGTCCGAGCATCGAGTTGAGTGAGTCATGCAACTGCTGCCATTGCAGATAGACATGCTTCTCTCCCGGCAGGTGGTCGCAGCGCCACTGCTCTATAGCGTGAACCAGCTTCTGCGGCTCGCCTTCCGCCGGAATATAGTAAAACCAGCGCCGTGAAGCGAATCTGTTCGTATCCATTTCCAAAACTCGTGCAGCTATAGGATCGCGGTCATGAAAATCGTAAAACAACCAGCCGTCGATACCCTGCGAAAGTAATGCGTCTTTTATAGCCTGTAAATCCATGAATATACCCTTTAGATTTGATTAAAAACTTATGATTAGATATAAAATTTTCAAAAATGTTTAAAAATGAACGGAACAAAAATAAAATAATTTGATTTCTTTGAAAATTAAGTTTTTATTGAATACAGAATTTATTATACTTTGTAAAAAGTCATTTTTTAAAAATATATTGGAGTTAGATATTATGATAAATAATAAGGACAGATATATGAGAATAACACTGATAATAACCGCGTTTCTGCTGGCTGTTTCTTTTTCATTTGCACAAGATTCAAAGAGTAAGATTGACACTGAGAAAAAGGAATTGGTCATCAAGTATTTAAAAATCTCTCGCATTCTAGAAAGCACAGAGGAAATGTTAGAATATATGATAAAAAATATAAAAATGGGCGTTGGTGATGTCCCCGAAGAATTTTGGAGCAATTTCAAAGAGAATATTGATTATGATAAATACCTGGAATCACTGGTTCCCATTTACGATAGACACTATAACAAACAAGAACTTAAACAGCTTATCGAATTCTACGAATCGCCAACCGGGCAGAAGCTGCTCGATACGCAGCCTAAAATTTTTGAAGAACGGCGTACCAAAGACGAGAGATGGACTTCCCGGATTCGCGAACAATTATTCGATAAGCTTAAAGAGGAAGGTTACATAGAGGGACAATAACTTCTTTTACATAAATAAACTTCCGGGAGGAAACTATGGGATATGATCCGGCAAACAAAATTCAGGACTACTGGGTGTTCGGTGAATTCGGGGGAGTCAATCCTTCGATAACTGACTCAGCTACCTTCACCTTTCTCAGCGCAGAAGGAATGGAACAACTCTTCCACGAGGAAGTGGAAGGTGCATATCTTTACTCACGACACATGAATGCTTCCGAAGATTACCTCTCCAAAGCGCTGGCACGCATGGAAGGTACCGAAAAAGCTCACGTTTCGGCTTCAGGTATGTCTGCTATAGCTTGCACGCTATTCCAGCACTGCCAGCAGGGCGATGAGATAGTATCCAGCCGCACAATCTACGGCGGCACATACGCAATTCTCAAGAACATCTACCCGAGACTGGGTATTAATACAAGGTTCGTTGATATTACTAACCTCGACGATGTCCGCAAAAATATTACTTCAAAAACAAAAGTAATATACTGCGAGACTATCAGCAATCCGCTTCTGGAAGTTGCTGATATTCCCGAACTAAGAAAGATAGCGGATGAACACGGATTAACACTCGTCGTTGACAATACTTTCTGCCCGCTGGTAGTTACACCATGTCTGCACGGGGCTCACGTCGTTGTCTATAGTCTTACTAAATTCGTAAATGGCATGAATGATTGTCTGGGCGGAGCTATCTGTGGATCGAAAGAACTGATCGGCAGCATGCGAAATGTCACCACCGGCGCTTCGATGTTGTTTGGTCCCGTGCTGGACAGCTTCCGCGCTTCGAGCATACTTAAGAATCTGCATACATTGCACATGCGCATGAAGCAGCACAGCCACAATGCCATGTATCTCGCTAAAAAGATAAGCGAACTCGGCATCAAGGTTTTTTATCCGGGGCTTGAATCGCATCTGCAGCATGAACTTCTCAATAAATTAAAAGATGATGATTATGGATATGGCGGAATGCTGACAATTGATGTAGGAGATTCCGACACTGCCAAAAAGCTGATGATCCGCATGCAAGAAGAGCAGGTCGGCTACTTCGCAGTCAGCCTTGGTTTTTACAAGACATTGTTCAGTTCGCCGGGCAGCAGCACTTCCTCGGAAATCCCGCCTGAAGAACAGAAAGATATTGGGCTGTCACCGGGATTAGTCCGCTTCTCGGTGGGATTGGATCACGACATCGAACGCAGCTTCCAGCGCATCAAGCATAGTATGGAAGCGCTGGATATAATTTAAAAATTACCGGTTTAGGTATTTCTATCGAGGCTGCCGGTTTCCGGCAGCCTTTTTTTTTCCAAAAATTTTGGAACATTTTATCCGAATATGTGTAGTTATATATAAATGATCTTACACATAGGAAAGAATTATGAAATTTTATTTATTACTCTTTACTTTGTTCTCTGCTGCATTCTTAAACCTTTACTCTCAATTGGTTAACGAATGGAATGTATCAGCACAAATATCCACTACTGAAACTCAACAGGCTTTGGATAATTACGGAGAAAATTATGTTGCCATTAGCTCTTTGAAAGCTACGGTAGATTCCGTGAATAGGGTTATTTTTTCTTCAGATGGAGGAAAGAACTGGGATGTTATTCTCGCAGACCGCTACTATAATATTGATGATGACTACAATCCTTTACCTGGGAATTGGAATAAACAAATATATCAATCAGTTTCCATGCCTGTGCCGGATATCATATATCTTGTAGTGCCGCAGGATTTGCGCGATGATAATAGCGAGGTATACTATCCTGTTATATATAAAACACATAACAAAGGGAAAAACTGGGATACAATTTCTATTTGTGATCGTTTGCAGTGTTATAGAAATTATATTTCAATGATTGGACCTAAAACTGGATTTCTTCTTAGCGGCAATTGTGTTGAAAACACGGAGCTTGCTCAGGCTATATATTATACCGAAGATGGCTTTGAGACTTTTAAAAAATTTTATTTACCGGTAGAAAATGATAATAATTCCATTTTTAATTATTTCGAAGCATTGGATAAATCTACTCTGATAGTAGGAAGTAATGATTTAATAATGATAACAACTGATAACGGGAATAGCTGGGATTTCCACACATCTCCTCCAAATGTAACAAATTATTGTTTTATCAACAAAAATCATGGTTTTGCCTGTTCAAATATAAAAACCGGTCATGGAACACAAAAGAAAGGATTGATATATGAAACCTTTAACGGCGGACAAAATTGGAATTTGACTTTCGAACAAAAGGATGGGAGAGCTTTTGATGGGTTTGTTGCAATAGATTTTCTTGATGAGAATAATGGTATTGTTGCAGGTAGAATGCAAATATACTGCACAACTGATGGCGGAAAGAATTGGGAAATGCAGCAAATACCATATCAAGTTTATCAGGAACCGCTTTTATATGTAAATTACGGTTCCAAATCAAGTGCAGTTATTACAGGAGCAAAATATGCCATTTATACACATTGGAATAGAATTTTAAAATCACCGAATCTGTCTGTAAATGGAATTCAGCCTAAAGACTTAAATTATGAATTAAATTGGACTGCTATTGAGGGAGCCAAAAATTATAAAGTGCAACTCGCCGAATATGAAGTAGTTTCTTATCCAACTTATAATCCTGAGAATTTCGAAGCTCATATCATTTTGGAAATTGATGAAACCACAGAATTGAAGCAAAGTCTTATGAATAAATTAAATTATAATAAGGATTATTATTCGCGTGTAAAAGCTTATGGGGATACTGTAAACAGTTCATGGTCGAGATATACTCATTTCAGAACGGATAAAGAACAGCAGCCGGGAGTTCTGACTAAACCGAAATTATTATTTCCTGAATTCAATAACGAAAAAATGCCTCCGGACATTGAATTTATATGGAGAAATGTACCTGCAGCGGTAAAATATCAACTATCAGTTAAAAAAGAGTTGATAAGCAAAAATCCTGAATACGACCGGATAATTAATGATATCAAGGATACTACTTACCTTGTGACCAATCTTAAAGAAGAAATGAAGTATTATTGGTTTGTTACCGCATTTGATTCCGCCGGGAATTATGTAAGTTCGAATTATAGAATTTTTACAACCAGGATTGCTAACGGTGTTACAGGAAGGAATTCTGACGGTAAGTTTGAGGTTTATCCTGTTCCAGCGGAAAATACTATTAAAATTGCATTGAAAAAAAGAAACAATTTGCATCAAATAGTTATTATTATTGATACTAAAGGCAGGACTGTTCACAAAAGCGTAATATACGGCGAAGTGTTAGAACTCGATATATCCAGCTATACAGGGGGAGTTTACTTTGTCAGGATAGTTGATGGGGATAATATTTTGGATGGGAAATTTGTAAAATAAAAATTGAAGACCCGAAAATCAATAAACTTGGCGAAATTGCTATAGACAGGGTATATGGTGAAGAAAAATAAGTATCCCCCAATGTTTCCTCTCCTTATTAAGGAGGGGAGTGAAGCCGAAGGCTTTACGGGGCGGTTCTTCTAAGTTATGAAATTGTATCATGTTAGTAAAATAAATGAGTTCTATTGAAATATCCGGGTTGATTATTTCCCAAATTTTAGAACATTTTACTCTACTGAGCTTAGTCGAAGTGCGCCACGATTTCCTCACTTATCGGACAGTCTCTTTATATTGAAAAACTTTTTAGTATTTATCAATCGAAAACGTCCTTTATCTTATTGACTGAAAGGATTAGATCCGTTCCAGCGGGCGCATCGCCGCTGACAGTTTTAGCCGTAGTCAGAGTTATTCTTCTATTATACCCGCGCCAGTTATCAATGTAAGCTTCAATAGCAGCAATTCTGTCTTTGACCAATTGATCAGCTTCGGCTGAGGAAGCATCCGGATAAGTATCGGCGGCGGATATTTTGAAATCCAGATATACAGTCCTGTTGAATCTCATATCGATTTTAATATCGTTGAGAGCTTTCTTTCCTTCTGCTGAGATCTGGGCTGACCCGTCATCAAAAATATCATGATTGGACAGCTCTCTGCCCGGAGCTAATTTCTGTACGGAAAATTCCTCGTCAATTTCCTTGAATTCGCTGGCATTCGGCACCGTATATTCAGTTACTTTGCGAAGAATATTATAATTGGTGAAGGTAATTTTATATGTCTGACCGGCTTTCAGCAGTTGAGCAAATGTACCGTCTTCATCATTGGTTCTGATCTTAATCTTTTTGCCGGTTTTATCTTTAAAGATAACTTGTACGCCTGCTGGCTGATTGGAAAACTCATCATACACAGTCCCTTTTACCATGACCTGAACAGAATGATTATCCATGATCTGAGAAAAAGCAGTAGTTGAGATTATCATTGTCAGAAGCATGATCATTAGCGATTTTAATTTCATTTTCTCCCCTTAAATTATTATCAATTAATGTACTAACTAATTTATCTCATGATTGTAAGCGGTAACGTTTTGATATTATTCTTTGTTTTTATTAGAACAAAATATATTCCTGTGCTCAATTTTGCAACATCGATCTTAATTTCTTTTTTCAATTTTTCGTTACCCTTCAATACTATTTGACTAATTTTTCCACCAAAAGTGTCAAATATGTAAATTTTTTCAATAATTTCATAATTTGGATTGAATAAAATCACTTGAGCTTCGGCAGGATTAGGATATAATTTGATATTCCCGGTTTCAAACTTATCTTCCACATCAGAGAGCCATGATTTTATACAATCATGCATAGCTGTTACCATATCATTAAAATTTTCAGCAGCGCAAAGACATATATTATACTCCCTGCTTGCGCAGGCAGGCAGTTCGCCGGGGAACTTCATACCTATGATCCCGGCTATATCATCATTTCTGATGACTTTTGATTTCACGCCTTCGTTCATTAAATTTAGTTTTTCAATATCCGAAAAACCGTTGCTATCAACAGTCATTTCTGAAGTCATCGATGAAAGCTGCGGCTCGGCATCATAGTTTTTACTAAAAACAGCAGTCCCAACAAAAGGTTTATCTGATTTACCGGACATGTATGCTGCAGCAACGGGAAGATCTTTCATTTCCTCCGGTACACCGTCAGGAAATAATAAAAAGCTATTACTGTCGGCATGCTCGCCGATGTCCCAATCTATGAAATATCCCGCCGAAATATCTTTTAACGTTGTTCCGGAAATATTTTCCAGATCAAGATTCAGCTTAGTAAAAGCTGCATCTTCCGGCAGAAAAACATTTGTTTTTACCCTGATTCCGATACGCTTATTCTCAGGAGCAGCCGAATCATTAACTATACCAATATTGCTTTCATTGCCGGTATATCTTTTTTCAATTTTAAAATGGTTGTTATAGCCTCGTTCTTCGTTGCGGGTGTTATCAACTACCCTTTGATTGTTTTCAGTAACGATCACGCCGCTGCCAAATATAACGCTGCAATTGTAATTAAACCTGAAACCTTCCCCAATATTATTCACGGGAGGATCAGCATATCCTATCCTTCCGTTATCTATCATGGAAAAAGTCAGCTTGTCATTGGAAAACGTAGTGAAGCTGCGGGATGTGCCTATCGGAATCATAAAATAGTCTGAGTGTACTTTTGTTTTAATATTAAACCTTAGAAACGGAATGTCATCAGTCAGTTTATTAATCTTTATCCTGCAATCTTTAATGCCAAAAAGGGAATTGCTAAGTGAATCCTGACTTTGGTATTCTTCCGGATCCACTGTAGAATCAAGTATTTCTATACTGTTGAGCGAATCACCGACAATCGACATAGTAATATCAGCTTTACGGGGATCACTGAAAAAGCTCTCAGTCATTAATTTAATATCAACTGTATCTCCTACGGAAATTCTTGTCCCGTTTATATTACTCGGATACCATGTGCGGGTTTGCAGCGGTCTTAAAGAGGTAAGCATATCGGGATCCAATGTTGCTGCTTTATATAGATTTAGTCTTCCCGGTATCAATCCTTTTTTGGAGGGATTCTTATCTTCGATATTATCCGAGCAGAGTCTGGTAAATTCATTTGCTTCCCAGGCATTAAACTCGGGATGCAAAGCTCTAACATAAGCCACAGCTCCTGCAGCAATTGGCGAAGCTGCCGAAGTCTGTGAGAAACGTGCATAGGTGCTGTCATTTAGCGTAGTGTAGGCTCCGTTGCCGGGGGTCATTATATCCACAAAGGAGCCGAGAGCCGATTCACCGCCTGCTTTGTCATCGGACTGGGTGACCCCTGCACCGAGCACACCGTAATATGCTGCCGGATAGAAATGTGCCGTATTCCCGTGATTGCCGGCTCCCGCAACCACTGCGACATCATTTTGCATAGCATATCTTACGATTGATTCTCGTATGCAGGAATAATAATAGTTCCCCCAACTCAAATTTATCACCGGTAAATTGTTATCAACAGCATAAAGTATGGATTCATAGCCATATAACATCCCCCTGCCAAAATTCGGAGTTGTTTTCATCGGGAACAACCTGCAATTAAATCCCACTGAAGCTATACCTGAATTATTATCCGTAGCAGCGCAGGTCAGTCCGGCAACTGCAGTGCCATGAGCACTTGTTTTGTGATAGGTATTCCCCGGATCAGTTGTGTCATCCTGCCAGGTAAAATTCACTCCACGGAAATCATCTATAAAACCATTACCGTCGTCATCTACACCATTGTTGGGTATCTCATCCCAATTTTTCCATATTGAATTAACGAGGTCCTCGTGATCTTGCAAAACACCGCTATCACTAATGCCAACGGCAATGGATGTATCGCCTTTGAATAAGTCAAATGCCTCGAAAGCGTGAATAGTTCGAAGGTATTCCTGCTGCGGAACAAGCGAATCGTTTGGTATGAACTCGCCGATCGGCAATGGCAGATAGAATGGCTCGGCGCAATCTACCATAGAACAGGCAGATTCAAGCTTCCCGCATATATATTCCGGCTCGAGATCGGCATTATATTCAACCAGGTAAGTTCGACGGAGCTTCTCTTCGCCGCTTGCAGCATCGGAACGAGAAATATCATCAGAACTTTTTTTATATAATTGATTTTTAATTTCCAGCAAAGGTTTTATTACTCTGGCATTATATTTTTCTAGAAGGAATCGAATTTCATGAAACTCAATATCCGGCTGCAATCTGACATATATCAAATTAGATATAACCGAGTCGACTCTGCCAGCAGAAGGTTTCGGCGGCAAAATATCCTTACCGTTGAAATAGCTCTGGCTGTATGATTTAAGCACTGACGCAGCAATTAAAAGTAAAGTGAAAATTATGTATGTAAATTTTTCTTTCATAATTTTTATCAGTAAAATTTGAAATATCATTATTTAAATTAATGAATTAAAGCTGAAAAAGTTACAGAATAAACAAAAAATTTAGAAATTTATAAGATAATTCAAGAAAAAAATTATTAAATTGATGAAAAATTGAAGTTAATAGTCGGAGGCGCCATGAAAAAAATTATGACATTATTCCTCGTTACGCTGCTCTGCTTTTCCTGCACGGAACCAACAAAAGATGATGATCCTTACCACAAGTTGATAGGTATGGTGAATTTAAAATTAGAAAGAACTGCAGCCGATGGAACGTATCTCAATGATATTACTGTCGATTACTACCTTGAAGGCACCAAAGTAGAGCTAATAAATAACGGAAATATTGTTGAGACTACATATACAAAACCGGATTACTTTATGGATGCAATGTTTATTTTGGAGAAAGCTGAATCTGGGAAATTGTATAAGCTCAGAATTAGCATAAATGAAGTCCATACTATTGAATCGGATACATTTATAATTGAAGATAGTGATATAGTTTTTTTGGATAGAAAACTGATAAAATTACTTACGGGAAGAGATAATATCTCCGGATGGTTCAATGAAGGTAATTATTTTGCCGATTTTCTTTCAACAAAGCAGGATGAAACGACTATTTTTATCAACTCCAATAATGCATACCTATCCAGCTATCCAAATCCATTCTCAAATAAGAGCTATGCTGAATATTCAATACTTAAATCATCGGATATAAAGCTTGATATCTTGGATATTAAACTGAATCATATTAAAAACTTAATGGATAAAGCATTAAATAGTGGACATTACACTCTAACTTTTGGAGAAGATCTTGACGATGGTTTATATATTCTCCGTTTAAAGCACCCGGATTACACAAATTATCATGCAATCTTAAAAGGTGATAAAGGATATCATTTAAATGAAATTGATTAATTCCATAAACTCTTAAAGCATCAGACTCATAATTGAGTTATTCATGTCATTTCATGGAGGCTGGCTATATACAAAAACAGGTTAATAGAATTTTTTCCTTTGAATGCATTGAAATATTTGGGTCTAAGTGATTTTAGTTATTTTAATTCACTTTTGACTATGTATAAATTCCTCCCCTCCGGCAACTCTATGCGCCCATCTCGCAGGTTCAGGCAGACGGTACTTAATGCAGCAGTTTAATGTAATTTGGATAGATTTCTGTAGATCAATCAGATGCCCCGGTGATACATAGACCGGTTTGACATCCGTTCTGGTGCGGACAACAGCACCGACGATCTCGCCTGGAGCTTTTTCATCATAAATATATGAATATTCTCCTTTGTTGTAGTCCGGTTCCTCATGAGTGCCGTAAAGTCTCGACTTGGCAACTCCAATGGCAGGTATTCCCAACGAGACTCCTATATGACAGCCAATCCCGAACTTCCGGGGATGTGCCAGACCCTGCCCGTCAAACATGAGCATATCGGGCTTTTCTATAAGATTTGCCCACGCTGCCATAACGGCAGGTCCTTCCCTGAATGCAAGTAAACCGGGCACATAAGGGAAAGTTACCGGCATTTCAACCCGGGAACTCTCCATAGTCTCAAGCTCCGGATAACTGAAAACAGCAATACTACAAATGGCTTTAATATTTTTAAAGCTCACGTCAACTCCGCCGATTGAGCTTATATTTCGTCCATCCCATTTCAAGATCACTTTTTCACGAAGCTCCTTTTGTAATTGTACTGCTTTCTTAGGTGTAATATTCCGGAAATTCCGTGCTATATTCATTTTATTATAAGAATTCTAAAATCTTTAATAATTTTGATTTAATTTAAACAAAATTAATAAAACAAGAATTTCATAAAATATGAAACATAATAACAGATAGTGTTTAATTTGAGAATGTCATTGCGAGCGAAGCAATCTCTGTCTCTTAGATTGCTTCGTCGCTGCGCTCCTTGCAATGACTTCATGCGTTTGGTTAAATCTGTATATTACACAAAAGGCATCTTCACGATCTCGGCGGGGAATCTTTTGCCGCGAGCTTCGATCTCGATCTTTGTTTCGGGGGCTTTGTAATCCTTTGCTACATAGCCAAGCCCTATAGGCTTGTTTAGCATAGGTGAAAGATTGCCGCTGGTGACATGACCGATTTCCTGGCTGCCATGAAATATCTTGTAGCCTTTTCTGGGGATGAACTTCTCAGCATCGATAATAAAACCAACCAGCCTGCGCTTTATACCTTCTTCTTTGACTTTGGCAATAGCATCACGCCCGTTAAAATCTCCCTTATCCAATTTTGTGATCCAACCGAGACCGGCTTCGATTGGGTTAGTAGTTTCATCGATATCGTTTCCGTAAAGACATAAGCCTTTTTCCATGCGAAGAGTATCTCGTGCGCCTAAACCCACAGGCTCAATTCCAAATTCTTCACCGGATTCAAAAATTTTATTCCAGATATGCTCGGCTGTTTCCGGTCCGCCGCGGAAGTATATTTCGAAACCAAGTTCGCCCGTGTACCCGGTACGGGAAATGATCATATCGACGTCAGCTAATTTGCCAGTAGTAAAATTATAGAATTTAATCGAAGATAGATCGACATCCGTTAACTTCTGCAGTGTTTTCAACGAATCGGGACCCTGAATCGCGAGAAGCGTGATTTCATCACTTATATTTTCTAGATTGACGTCATAACCTTCCGTATTTTTCTGCAGCCAGTCGAAATCCTTATCTATATTTGCCGCATTGACGACAATAAAAAAGCCGTTTTCCTCGCAATAAATCAGGTGGTCATCCACAATACCACCATCGTTATAGCACATTGCCGTGTATTGAGCCTTGCCGGGGGTAAGCTTTGCTGCGTTATTAACCGTACATTTTGAAAGAAACTCGGTTGCATCTTTACCAGTCAACTGAAATTCACCCATGTGGGAGACATCGAAGACGCCTGCTTTTTCGCGTACCGCTTTATGTTCATGGATAATACCATTCGGATACTGAATAGGCATTTCATAACCCGCAAATTGTACCATTTTCGCTCCGAGCCTTTTGTGTAATTCATTTAGAGCTGTCTTTTTCATACTTTCACCTGCTTATAATTATCAATTAACTATTTCATATTCAATTATACGAATTTCTTATGTTCGGAAAATGAAAAATTACAACTTAATAATTAAAGCTGAATATATCAATTTCTTATGCGGCAGCAGGATTTCAAAAATAGTTCAAAACATTGATATGGAAACATTTACATTCAGATTCCATCTGCCTGGTAAAAAATATAAAATGCTGTTAATCTTTAAGAAAATATCCGGACAGAATTATCTGACCTCAATAAAAGACTTCATTTTATCGAATTTCTTCGGTCCAATGCCTTTAACTTTTTGAATATCCTCAATTTCAACAAATGGCTTTTTCCTGCGGTATTTTATTATTTTAATTGCAGTTTTCTCGCCAACGCCGGGCAGCTTCATAAGCTGAACCTTTGATGCTGTATTCAGATTCATAACTTTATCAGGGAGAGATTTTTTTGTTGATTTGGGAAAATAGCTCTCTTGCACTACCACGGTATCCCGCAAAGCAAGGGACGAGTCGGGATTATTCAGCATATCGGTGCCGGTATAAGTAGTGCGCTGTGCTTCGGCTATACTGTCCAGCATTGTGTAAATATCCTGCCTGTTGACGGACTTTTCATTTTCAGCATCGAAGAAGTATTTTCTTACAGTTCCGGCAGTTAATCCCAGCAATAATAATATAACGAAGATCAATTCAGTCTGAGTAACTCCCAAAAAAGATTTTATCTTTGATGAAATTGATGATATCGACAAAAGTTTTTCCTCTATTTTTAACATAAAATTTTAAATAAATTATTCAAATTTGAATTAATATCAAAAGAAATTTTTCAGATTACCAATAAATTTCATAGTTTATTATAAATAAAACCTTGCATTTTAATCTTTTTAAGGATTATATTTGACATTAAGTAATTTTAATATTAGATTATTAATAAAATTGAAATTTTAACTAATATTTTAAAAGTTAATTTGAATTTACACAAAATGTTTTGTAAGTTCAGTAAAAATAAACAAATCAACAATTCAGAGAAGAGAGTAAATGAAATCAAGAACCGGACATTCCCAACAACACAAAGAACTTAGCACAATGAGCGGCATCCTCGATCTGGCTTATTCTTACCAGAGAAGCAAAATATTATTAACAGCTTGTGAATTGGATGTTTTCTCAGTTTTTGGAAATGAATCCAAAACTGCTAAAGAGATCTCACATGAGATCGATACCGACGAAAGAGCTACCGAACGTTTGTTAAATGCTCTATGTGCAATGGGCTTGTTAAATAAAAAGGGCTCTCATTATTCGAATAATCGAGGTGCCCGATGGTATTTAGTGAAAGAAAGCCCTGACTACATTGGCAATTTAATGCATTTAACAGATCTTTGGGATGATTTCGGTATGCTGACACATGCCGTTAAGGAAGGGCAGGAAGAAAACTACAGGAAACGTGGTCTGGAATCACCTGAAGTTGTAGAAAGGGCTATTGCCTATCGGCACAGCATTCTGAAAAAGCAGGCACCTGAAATAGTGGAAATGTTAAATGTCAGCAAAGCTCAGAGAGTTTTGGATCTGGGGTGTGGTTCCGGAGCTTTTGCTATTGAATTTGCCAGAGCGAATCCGAACATGGAAGTATTTGTTTTCGATTCTCCCGAGGTGATCCCTTATACTGAATCATATATAGAAAAAGCCGGTCTGAAAAACCAAATAGAAGTAATGGCAGGCGATATTTTGAATGATGACATAGGCTTCGGATATGATATTGTATTTCTTTCTTCGTTTATGCATAAGCACTCGCTATGGGATAATATAAACATTGCTTCGAAAATATACAGGTTATTAAAACCAAGCGGACAGATCGCTATTTATGACTATGTACTAAATGATGAGCGCACTTTACCTGAATATGCTTCATTATTTTCACTCGAAATGTTGTTAACTTCGGAATCAGGGGAAACGTATACCAAAACGGATATGTGGATAACTCTTAAGGAAGCCTGGTTCAGAGAAGTTAAACAACTCGAAACACCATTTCAGGCAGAATTAATAATCGGACAGCGATGATCACATCCGGCTTCGTTTAGTCAGATAATCCCGCATAGCTTTGTCGAACGGCTGCGATGTCTCGACAAGACTGTATTCAATGTTATTCCTCAGGCATTGTCTTTTCAGGTCTGCGGTGAAATCCTGTACGGCATCTCTATAAGCCTTTTGTATTTGATATGGCTGGGTGACCAGTTCTTCACCTGTTTCAATATCCTTGAAATTAGCGCCGGGTCCGAATTTGAAATCCACTTCTCTGGGATCCAGCACCTGAAATGCCAGTACCTCGTGCTGCTTATGCCTGAAATGCTTTAATGCCTTCATTATGGATTCCGGGTCGTCAAAAAAATCGCTAATGATTATTACAAGTCCGCGCCGGTTAATCCTTTCGGCTAATCTGTCCAAAGCTGACGCAGTACCGGTTTCATTAGCAGGTTGTGTACTGTCGAGGCGTTTTAGAATCTCGGCGATATACGACTGGCGTGAATTTGGCGGTAGATAATCATTAATTTCCGTATCATATAAAGCTAATCCCGTTGCGTCTTTCTGCTTAATAAGCAGGAAAGCCAGTGCCGCCGCGAGATAGGAAGCATATTCGAATTTGGGTATATTCCCTTTTGAAGCAAAACTCATCGAAGCGCTCGAATCTACGGCTATGACACACTTCATGTTGGTTTCCTCTTCGAACTGCTTGATGTAGTATCTGTCTGTCCTGCCAAATACCTTCCAGTCAAGGTATTTAATAGGGTCGCCGGGGTTGTACTGGCGGTGCTCGGCGAATTCCACACTGAAGCCGTGATACGGCGAACGGTGCAGCCCTGTGATAAAACCTTCCACTACCAGCCGCGCTTTCAATTCAATATTTTCCAACTGCGCTATTACTTCCGGGCGCAGGTATTTTCTGTAGTCTTTCATATCGTATCGTTAATTTTTTCCTGATCTAACGCTTAGACGTTACACGATTTATTATGTTTCAAGATTATATTACTATTTCTTTTGGTGAGTAATAAAAAAAATTGGCTGAAAAATTAAACTGGATCCGAAAATAAATATCTATGTGGAAAACAGCAATGAAGTCTGGGCAACGGATCGGAACACCCATGGTCCTTGCATTCAAGCTCAGGCAGAAGAATATGGTTTAGCATTTCAGGTAAATGTATTTTAATATGATGATAAATTGAATTTGGGTATGTAACTTTTTTCTTATATCAGCGTATTTTCATTATAATTATATTGACAAAAATTCAAAGGATTAGTTATGTTAGTGAAATACAGAATTATGTTAGGATTCATTTTCTTTTCCCTGATGACATTATCCGCAGCAGCCATGGATTTTGCCTGTGAACACGGCTCGGGAAATATTATCAAAAATGCTCGTGAAGTTGACAAATTCGATAAGATAGTACTCAACGGGTCGGGTAATATATTCCTGAAGCAGGGGAACACTCAACAAGTCGAAGTTGAGACTGATGATAATATTATGGAATTCATTACTACTACGGTTAAAGGCTCAACTTTAATAATATCATCATCGAAGCCGATTTGTCCGGAGAAGCAAAATTACTATATAACAGTAACGGATTTCGAGGGCGTCAAAATCAAAGGAAGCGGCGATCTTCTCGGCGAAAATACTATAAAAGGTGATAAAATGGCTTTCCGGGTCTATGGTTCCGGTGATGTCAAGGTAGATGTTGAAACAGATTATCTGAATACAGAGATCACCGGTTCCGGAGACATCTTTCTTTCAGGAATAGCAAAACAAAGTAAGCTGGAAATAATGGGCTCCGGCGATATGAAAATGGATGATCTCGAAATTAACGATGCCAATGTTGTTATCAAAGGCTCCGGTGATTGTAAATTAAGAGTTGTCGAGAATTTGAAAGTCGAAATATTTGGCAGCGGTGATGTGCAGTACTATGGCAATCCGCAGCTCAGCACTTCCGTAAAAGGCAGCGGTGATATAAAAAATATAGGCAATTAGAGCTTTTTCATTAATTGTACTCTACTATTCTAATAAATCAACGGTCATCTGTTTAAGGTGATCGTTTTTTTTAAAACAAATGTCAAAACTTAACATGATTTTAAATTCTCATTCGATTACAGATAAAAAAGATCGAATAAATTAAGGGAGATAATCATGGCTGTAAAAAATTATGAATTTAACTTATCAACTGAAGGATTTACGGATATTATTGACATCAGCGCTAAAGTCCACTCGATGATTAACAATAGTGGGATTAAAAACGGCATTGTCGTAATAGCCTGTCCAAGTTCTACTTCTGCCATTACCACAATTGAATACGAATCGGGTTGTATTCAGGACCTGCAGGATTACTACGAAAAAGTTGCACCAATGGAAAAAACCTATCAGCATAACCTCCGCTGGGGCGATGGTAACGGCTATGCGCATGTCCGCTCAGCCATAAGCAAACCTAATCTTTCATTCCCGATTGTAAACGGCGACCCTGTACTCGGAACCTGGCAGCAAATAGTTTTTGTCGATTTCGACAATCGCCCGCGCAACAGGAAGATAGTGGTGCAAATCGTCGGAGAATAACTTAAGGACATTTCAATTCAAGAGATTGTTTAGCCATGTTAAAGCAGGATTGCATTTCGAGCCACACTGCTCGTAATGATATTGCATTGATTTAAAAATGCTCTAATGAAAATCGGTGTCACATTTTCTATTTTATAAAACCAAATAATTCATTAGAAGAACTCCTTAATTCATAACTCGTAATTGAATATATACCGCTGCGGGTAATAAAGCCACCTTAAATCATCGAATCATTAAAATATGTTAATCTTTAAAAGAATCTGCAACTTTATCCCTAATTTCAACTGTATTTTCCATCAAATCCTTTACTAATCCATCAAAGTCATAAGAATTCTCAAATATTATTTCGGCTATCAAATTATCTGGCAGAAGCTTAGAGAATTTGGATGGAAATTTTTTTGTTATATTTTTTTTGAGGAAATTGCGGAACTGATTAAGACCTTCATTAGAAGCATTTTTTAATCTCTCAATAAGTTCCATAATTGATTTAAAATCTATAGCTCTTTCCTTATCTGTTGGTTTAATTACAATAGAATAATAATTTGTCACTGGTTTACCAAGTTCGTAAACAGAGATCAAACCGGCAAAAGTTCCGTTTATTCTATCTCCTGCAAATGTTATGATTTCAATCTCATGAGAATTCTGATAAATAATCCAAACTCCTTTTTTCCAATTAACTTTACTATACTTTTTTTGATGAATATTTAACATTTTTTTTGCTGAAGGATTTAAAAAATTTGGGGTAATATTTGAACAGAGTATCTTGCCAGCCTCTTCAGCAGTTTCTTTAGGAACCTCTAAGCCTTGGAAAGTAACCCATTTCGGTGCAATAGCTTTTTCTGTTTTATTTACAAAAATTTGTCTCTGAGTTCTTTTTATTTTATAAGCTTTCCATTCTTGTCCCCCCAAAACAAAGAGAAATGGCACTTCTAAAGGCTCGACAAATGTTGAATCCAAATATCCAATATGTTTTTTCTCCTGGTACACCTCGTACATTGGTGCGCTCTCGAAAACTGCAAAAAGCCTTCTCCAATTTGAACCAAGGAAAGTTTTTTCTGTTTCTTCACCAACTACTAATTCACCATCAACGTTTCTTAGATATCCTTTGGATACCATATAAGATACCACATCATTGTAATTTTTTTCTGATATTTCGGAAAAACAATAAGAGCGAGAAAGTATATTCCATGCCGCTTTAGGACTTATCCCATGATTTTGTAAACACAAACAAATTAATTGATGAGATAATATATGATAAGCTGTTTTAGGAAAATGAATTTCCTCAGAAATGCCTTTAAATCCAAGACTAACAACAGCCGCCATTAATATTAAGTCACCTTCTTTCAGGCATAATCCTTGGAAAACTTGCGGTTTTTCTGGTCTTCTCCCAGTTCTTCCAACTCTTTGTAAAAAAGAACTTGAACTTGGAATTGAATCTAACTGGACAATTTGATCTAATTCGCCAATATCAATACCTAATTCTAATGTTGAAGTACTTATAATAGTATCAATTCCACTTTCTAGATCATTTTTAATTTTAATTTTATTCTCAGCTTCTTCTCTATAAAATTTGCTTAATGATGAGTGATGAGTTCGAACTTTTAATGGTATTCCCCTGCTGCTTATCTTGTTAATTTCATTGATTGCTTCAGCGATTGCTTCAGTATTTGTTCTGGATTTGCCAAAAACAAGGGATTTATTTGTTTTATTTGCGGGTAATAGTTCATTATATAAATAATTTAGTCTATTAACAGCTTGATTTAATTCTACACCTTTTTCATTATACTTATCAAAAAATATAACATTATATTTTTTCTCTTTTTTTACATCAGCTCCGACATTAATTACTATTCCTTTTTTTCTGTTTTTACCAGCCAACCAGAGCAGCATCTCTTCAGGATTTCCGATACTTGCTGAGAGAGCTATTCTTTGACATTTCTTATTCAGTTTAGCTTCTAATCTCTCTATTAAAGTCATTAAATGGCTGCCTCTATCACCAAAAGCAAAGTTATGAGCTTCATCAATAATAATAGACTTTAATCCTGAGAAAAATTCTTTCCATCCTGATTTTCTAAGCATGATAGCTTCTAAAGATTCTGGAGTTGTCAGTAATAGCTGTGATGGACAGTTAAATTCATTTATCTTTTCTTTTTGATTTACATCTCCATGCCACTTAAAACTGTGTAGACCACATACTGATGCATATTGATTGGCTCTTTTTTCAATATCATTGAGAAGTGCTCTTAGAGGTGCCAAATATAAAATTTGTACTGAATCTGTCTTATTGGCTGCTGCTTTTGATAGTGTTGGGAATAGTACAGCTTCGGTTTTGCCTCCGGCGGTTGGTGCTTGTATTATACAGTCAAATCCATCTAAAATTTTTGGTATTGCTTTTAATTGGATTTCCATAAGTCCGCTTTTCCATCCTTTCTCTTGAATAAGAGTTTTGAAGCCAGGATGAATAGCTTTAATAATCTCATTCTGTTCCATTTATATTTACCTATTGATTAAGAATCCCGTTTATATTTGTCTCAAACTCATTTTGTTGGACATCCATTTTTATTATTTCTTCGTAAGATATATTTGGATTCTCTTCACATAAATCAAGCAAATTAATAAATTCACGTATAATAGGTCTTGGCTTTCTATTTACTGAACTCTCGCCGAATGCAGTCCAGTCATTGACTAATTTATTCAATGCCGTATCAGGAAACCGGTTAATTGAATCCCAATTATAAGCTATACCATGAATATCTCTAACTTTACTAATCATCTTCATCAACTTTGTATGATTCAAACCTTTTAAAGAAATAACAGGTTGCTTTATGCTTGAAAGACCTTCATGACTGTTTGGAACAGTTACTCTGTCAGCTAACGCTTCATAACTTTTTAATCCAGCACGATCATCTTCAAAGAAAGTATCAGTTCCAGTAAATATCAACAAACAACCTGGCATTCCATTCTGCCCGGATTCATCTATTAATAATCTTAGAATTTCCAACGCCCTGTCTCTTTGATTTGAATGTGGAAATTTTCTTATAAGTTCTAATTCATCAACTATTAACGCTATTCCATTGTACCTTGATCCTTTAATCACTTCTAGTAATGCTCTGATTCTAGGAAAAACTTGATTTGCTTCTAAATAGCCGTGAACACCAATTTCGTTAAGCATTTTCGTTGGCATCGACCTGCTTCCACTCAACCATGCAATAGTTGTTGAAGCCAGAACCGGATCTTTTTTTCTTTTAGCTCGATAAAAAGTCCTAAGCGCAGGCCCAAAACCGGGATCAAGTTCTGAAATATGAGCTAATTCTGATTCTACTCTTTCTTCAACTATTTCCGAAAGCTTTTTATGTGTTGAAGAGTCAAAATTAGTTAATCCTTCGATTTGAGCAGTTTTTCTATGAATATTGAGCAACCATGATTCAAGTATATCCGCTAAAGCACAAGCATCAGTCTTTTCAGGAATTCTTAATCCATTAATTAAACCGGAATAAAATATTGGCAAATCTGAAAGAGGTTGATCTGGTCCAATATTTACAGTAGCAACAGTGAATTCATTGTTTAAGGCATATTCTCTTAACCATAATGACAAAAAGGTTTTACCAGAACCATAAGGACCTTTGATAAATTTAAATGGTGATTTATTATTTTTAGCTTCATTTAATAATTCCTTTAAATGATCTTTCTCTTTATTATTCCCTATGTTGATTAAATCAATGTTTTTATTTGGTACTACACCCTGTCTTAAGGCATCTACAACATCTCTTGCAGATTGTTTCTCGGATATTTCTTGTTTAAATTGTCTTTCACCAATCCATTCATAGATATTTATACTTCCCACACTTCGAACATTTAAAGGATTTTTATTTTCTTCTTTTAATTTTGATATTATTTCCAACATCTGAGCTTTTGTTAAAAACCAACTTAATCCATGATTTTTGCTTGCTCTTTCAATGTCATGCTCAGTTAGAGATTTCGTTTCTTTAATTAAAGACATTATTATCTGTTCGTCTTCTGACAAATTTGGATAATCTGCTTTAATATCTTGGATATTTTTAGGTAAATCTACTCTCATTTCGTTTTCGATATTTCCAACATCAATTGACTCTTCTTTAGTCTCAGTACCTTTAGCTTCAATCTTTGTGTCTTGATTTTCAATCACAGCCTTAGCAGTACTCATGCTATACCACATTCTAGCGCTATCAATTAGTCTATCTATCAATTCTGTCTTAACTCCGGAAATATTAATCGCCATCTTTTTACAAATACTTGATAAATCACTTTTTCTTAAATGGTTTAAAATAGTTCTGTCAGACCAGGGACTATCAATCAGTCTTTCAATTTTCTCTTGTTTTACACCGCTTGTCTTAAGATAGCAGCCCGAAAGTACATCGGATAACTGATCATTGTTCAAATTTTGTAAAAGTTTTCTTAAAATCTCGTTTGACAATTCTCTTGTTTCAGGTGTTGAAGGTAAAGGCGATATAGTTTCTTCCTCAACTTCCTCGACCAGATCAAGTTTTCGATCAAAGAAGTCGATGCAATTTGAAATTACTTCTGGCTTTCTACCAGAGATTTGTATGCTGTTATTTCTACAAAATTCTCTAAGTTCATTTATAGGTATATATTCAAGTAATTCAGTTGGTGGAATTAATGATGATAAAATCCTATCAATTTTTTCTTCCTTAGTTCCGCTAACCTGAAGTCCTATCATCTCTAATGAATCATGTAATTGTTTATTTTTTAACATATAAAGAAATCGTTCATAATCATCTCTCTCTAAATCAACTTCCCATGCTTTTCTTATTTGGATTGCTACTTCTTCAGCTATAATATAATAATTCTCATAAGTAAGCACTAAACCTTTTAACAAAAGATAATTACGAGCATTAATATAAGCATCGGATTTATCCCATAGCTGTCTTACTTCCGGATGATGTTCCAGCAATAAATGTTCACGAGTCCATATATTAAGTTCATTTCTGATAGCTTCTAAAAGTTGCGCCTCGCTGCGATCTATTTCATTATTACTTTCCCAGGCATTTTTCAATATATTTATATAAAATTTATAATTTTTATCAGGTGATAATCCATTCCCCGATTCAGCTCTTTTAGTCATATCTTTAGTTGTCTGCATTACTTTTTCTTGAAAACCTTCAATAGGTTGTTTATAATCAGGTGATTCTAAAAGAAGTTTTATAAAAGCATAAGTAGGGGGGCGGGATGGAGCTAAGGCAGAAGCCACAAATGATAAAGAGTTAAGTGCTGATGATATCTCTTGAATAATAACACTTCTTGGTAATCTTAAATTAGCAGATTCATCTATTTTATCAGCGGCAATTTGATAAATAGCTGCATCAGAATACTTATCTAAAATTTCAGTAATTTTCATGCTCTCAAACTCCCTAAATAGTTGGTAATCAAAATGTTATTTGTAAGCCCCTTTTTTTAGCAATGTAACATTAGAAAATACTTATTAACAATATATAATAAAGTTAATAAATTATCTGTTTTTATCATAATTATTTCTTAAAAATCATTTTTAATAAGATCACTTATTCATTATTAAGTGCTGTATTATTATAGATTAAGTTAAACTAAGCTGAAATCGCTATATTCCGCCTCATGTCTCCGACAGATATTACATTTGACGAAAATTCCGGGCGCTTTTCAATATCAAAACATCTCCCTCAGGAAGAGGCAAGGATAAGGATTCTTATACCCCTTCCTTGAATAAGGAGGGGGAAAGGGGGGGGGCTTGAAACCAGCCACCCCAAAACCCATACAAAAAGTTGCAAAAAGTTTCAATCATTCCTTGAGAACCTGAACAGGACTCGTTAAACAGTATGAAACACAAATAAAAACAAATTACATAAAAATGAACCAAAAAATAAAAAAAGTGGAAAAAATGACACAGTCAAAAAACAGGCTCCAAATGTTACCAAAAAGCTTCACAGTTCCTTGAATGCATTGTTAGTACAAACAACTCACCTGATACCGAAAACGAGCCGGATGATACCAGATACTCAAAATTAGCACCTTGAAAATTAAAACTTAGCCCCCTTAAAATAGATTAATCAGTTCTTTGACAGAAGTCACCGGCTGCTCGCATGCATAATTCCGGCAGACGTAGGCAGTGGATTTACCATCTACCTGCTCCTGCATCTTCGTAAACTCGGCGATTTCGGCAAGCTTCTCCGGCGAGCCAGCATCGCGAAACAGGATAACGCTGTTAGGCAGGAACTTCTCTCGGACAGCATCGAGCATCTCCCGCGTCTCAGCGTCAGACGGAT
Organism: uncultured Hyphomicrobiales bacterium; assembly: GCA_964645005.1. GTDB lineage: Bacteria > Bacteroidota > Ignavibacteria > Kapaibacteriales > UBA2268 > CAZXYS01. The sequence goes on from CAZXYS010000003.1 coordinate 81,043, forward strand.
CACCGGTAATCACTATCTCGTAGGACGGACCAAACATGAAGTCCGCCGCCGAAGCGAAGAATGTAAACGCCGACGGCGCAATCGACATACTACGCGCAAAAGCGCCCGCGGATTTATTAATATACGCAGTATATTTCTCGCCGGCAGTGATCTGCCGGAGCTTGATGAGATTCATCATTGACACCGAATTACCCGACGGAATGGCGCCATCGAAGAACTCCTTACTCCGCGTGATAAGCTTCTCGCTGCTATCCGCGGAAATATAGAAGCCGCCGTCATTTTCATCGGCAAACTGATCGATCTGCTCATCCGTCAACTCGATCGCTTTTTGCAGGCAGGCAATATCGAAAGAAGCTTCATACAGCTCCAGCAGCCCCCACACGAGGAACGCATAATCATCCAGCATCCCCGTTATAGCTGCTTCGCCGCCGCGGAATCTATGAAGCAGCCTGCCATTCTCTAAGGCGAGCTTGTCGAGCACAAATTTAGCGGCATTCTCGGCAGTCTTGATAAATTCCTCATTGCCGAAGACTGCCCCCGCCTTCGCAAACGCCGCTATCATCAAGCCGTTCCAGTCCGTCAGGATCTTATCATCCTTATGCGGATGCACACGATCTTCCCGCACCTCGAATAGCTTCCGGCGCATCTGCTCTATTTTGCCGGCAAGCTCATCTTTGCTGAGTCCTTGTTTTTCAGCCAGATTCGCCAGCGGCTCGGTCCGATTGAGAATATTCTTACCGCCCGGCAATTCTTCCCCAGGCTCCTTGAAATTGCCTTCGCCCGTAACATTGAACGCATCGATGAAAATATCCCCATCATCTTCAAGGATCCGCTCAATTTCAGGCTTCTGCCAGACATAGAACTTGCCTTCTTCACCTTCGCTGTCCGCATCTTCGGCTGAATAGAAGCCGCCATCCGGTGATGTCATATCCCTCATGACATACTCGAGGATTTCATTCGCCGGCTTCTTATAGAATTCGTCGCCCGTTGCCTGGAACGCCTCGACAAAAGCGTAAGTCATCAGTGCCTGATCGTAGAGCATCTTCTCGAAGTGGGGCACGAGCCACCGTTGATTCGTCGAGTACCTGTGAAAGCCGAATCCGACATGGTCGTAAACGCCGCCCATTCTCATTTCGCGCAGAGTGTGCTCGACCATCTTCAGGGCATTTTCATCGCCGCTGCGCTTCCAGTACCTCAGCAGAAACAGGAATTTATGCGGCGTAGGGAATTTCGGCGGCGAGCCGAATCCGCCATGCACCGTATCATACGAGGAATCGATCTCCCGATAGCATTTATCCAGCGATCTTTCTTCCAGCTTCGACTCATCGGCTTCCAGCCTCACATTTTGCAGGCGATTCGTAATTTCCTCAGCGGAGCTGTCGATTTTCTCGCGCTGCGTTTCCCACAGGTCTTTCACTCGCGGGATCAGGTCTTTCATCCCTATCCTTCCGTACATACTCTCCTTCGGAAAATATGTACCCGCAAAGAAAGGCTTCTTCTCGGGCGTCAGGAAAACAGTCAGAGGCCAGCCGCCGCTGCCGGTAAGCATCTGGCAGACATTCATATAGATAGCGTCAATATCGGGACGCTCTTCCCTATCCACCTTGATATTGACGAAAGCTTCATTCATCATCTCCGCAATCCCGGGATCCTCGAACGATTCCCTTTCCATTACATGACACCAGTGACACGTAGAATAGCCGATCGACAGAAAGACAGGTTTATCTTCCTTCTTAGCTTTTTCGAAAGCTTCCTCGCCCCACGGATACCAGTCCACCGGATTATGCGCATGTTGCAGCAGGTAAGGACTCTTCTCATCGACAAGATGATTCGTATATTGATATGTTTTATCTTCGTTCATAGATTCACTCTCGTTTTTAATATTACATTTCAAAAAAGTAAGACTCGTTAGAATTGCAATCAGAATTGCACTCAGGAATTTATTTTTCATAGAAGTATTGCCTACAATTTATTTTACTTTGATGGAGAAGCGGGGATAATATTTTAAGCAACGTTAACCGCCCCAATAAATTGGACTATGAGTTAAGTAAAGCATTATATAGATAATATTATTTATGCAGATGTTTATATTATTATGATATGATTCTTTGATGATAAATAATTACCGATAGTCATAGTACGAATAACTCTACTGGCACTGCGCCCAGTTGCTGCACCATATCCCACGAATCGCATTCCGGACTCTCACTGCCGGATCGTGTATTTTCCTAATTTTAAAATTTCCGGATCATATATTAAATTCAATTATGATGAACTTATATTCGTCAATTGGTTTAAATTATAAAAAAATAAATTAACTTTTAGATGGGAAAAAAAATATTATCAGGTAAAAGATTATTATTCGCTGCTATTTTCGGAGCAGTATTAAATTTTTTAGTTGTGATCGTAAGTTACCTCTTGATAGAGGGGTACTCCCACAAATTTGTCTATAACTCGATAAATGATTTACCCAAAAATAAGGTTGGTGTAGTACTTGGTACAAGCCGTTATCTGCCTGACGGCAGGAAGAATCTTTTTTTCCACAACAGAATGAATGCCGCTGCTGAACTATACAAAGCAGGAAAAGTGAATTTTATCATAGTAAGTGGAGATAATTCAGTAGCTTATTACAACGAACCGAAAGAGATGAAGAAAGAGATAATAAAGCGCGGTGTTCCCGAATCCAAGATCTATCAGGATTATGCAGGATTCAGAACATTGGATGCAGTGATTCGCGCTAAAGAGATATTCGGTCAGGATAAATTCACGGTTATCTCTCAGGAATTTCATAACGAAAGGGCAATTTATCTTGCCAGACATAAAGGCATCGAAGCCATAGGATTCAATGCAAAAAAAGTACCCGCTTATGCAGGCTTCAAGACTCATGTAAGAGAATATTTTGCCCGTGTGAAAGTATTTCTTGATCTTCTAACAATGAAGCAGCCGAAATTTTTAGGCGAAAAAATTGAGATACGTGATAAATCACTACAAGAACAACTGAATGAAAAAAAAGAGAATTTCCTGGAAACTGCCTCTGCTGATTTGATAAAAATTTACGAAGAGGGGATTGAGCAGGCAGCCAATTCAGGCGTCCTTGAAACAGCCTTAAGAGAGGGAGACAAGATTCCTGAATTCAAACTTCCTAATATAAATGGGAAAATAATCAGCGTCAAAAACCTGTTAAAACAAGGACCGATAGTATTATTATGGTATCGCGGCGGCTGGTGCCCTTACTGCAGCATTCAGCTAAGGACTTATAATGAATATTTACAGGAATTCAAAAAATTTGATGTCAGATTAGTAGCTATCAGTCCTGAACAACCTGAATATTCAGAGAAAACCAGCGACAGACATGATTTGGGTTTTACAATTTTGAGCGACAAGGGCAATAAAGCAGCTAAGAAGTTTGGTATTGCCTACAAGCTGCCCGACAAAGTAATCGAGAAATATAATAAAAACTTCGATCTTACGGCATACAATGCTGACAAATCTTATACACTCCCTCTGGCGGTGACATATTTAGTAGACGCAGCAGGAGTGATTCAATATTCCTTCGTTAAAGCTGACTACAGGAAAAGAGCTGAACCATCGGAAGTACTTGCTGCATGCAGGGAATTACACGATAATACTCGATCTAACTGAATTATGGAGCCGAAAACAAAACAGCATGTACATAACAAACTTGTAAGATGGCTGTTGGTTACAGCGGGCAGCTTCAGTGTTTTCCTCGGAGTTCTTGGAATATTTTTTCCGTTGCTGCCTACTACACCCTTCCTGCTTTTAGCAGCCGCCTGCTTTATCCGGAGTTCCGATAAATTTTACAATAAGCTTATAACTAATAAATATCTTGGCAAATATATCCACGATTACCGTGAGAAGAAAGGCATGGATTCGCGTGCAAAGATCACTTCAATATCCGTACTATGGATAACAATATTAAGCACTTCTATCTGGGCGGTTGATGAATGGTGGATAAGAATGCTGCTTTTTGTGATTGCTGTCAGCGTAACTATACATTTATTAAAGCTCCGAACCATTCAATGATAGAAGCGTTGGAGGTCAAGTGTTTATATCTCGTCAATTCAATTTATTTCTTCTTGCCGTACAGTTTATCATCTGCTTTCAGCTTTTCATATCTTTTGGTGATCTCAATAAAAATGGCAATGTTTGATTATATTCAAATAATAATCCCACGCATTTTACAAACACGCGGGAAGTTATGTACCGGAGGAGAGATTTGAACTCCCGACACTCGGATTATGATTCCGATGCTCTAACCAACTGAGCTACTCCGGCGAAAAGAACGATTGCAAAATTAAATAATATTATTGACTTTCTAAAAGTTTTTTTAATTCGTCGCGCAAATTAGCAGCTTTTTCGTAATCTTCTTCCTGGATAGCTTTGTCGAGCAGCTGCTGCAGGTGTTCAGCCCGGGATTTAGGTGTTTGTGGTTTTTCATCTTCAGGTTCGCTTTGTTTTTTCATGAATTGTAAGTCATCGTCCATATTTTCCATGAAATCATCATCTTCTTCTTCCTGAGGTATCAGCCCTGTCTCATTCAAAATGTCCGAATTAACAAATATCGGCACGCTGCACCTGACAGCAAGGGCGATTGCATCACTTGGGCGTGCATCGAGATCCATCTCCGGTGAATCGAACATTAGTTTCGCGTAAAAAGTACCGTCTCGTAGCTCATTTATATAGACTTCCTCCAATTTAGTCCCAAATGAATCTATCATTGACTTTAGCAGGTCATGAGTCATTGGACGCGGTGGCACAACTCCTTCCATCTCAAGCGCGATTGCCTGTGCCTCGAAAGCACCTATAATAATAGGCAATCTGCGGCTGCCTTCTGTTTCTTTTAAAATGAGTGCGTATGCATTGTTGCTTGCCGGGCTCGCTGATAATCCTAAAACTACTAGTTGTATCTTATCCATAAATAACTTCTAATCTTTTTTATAAAAACGTCTTATTTTTTTTTAAGAATCAGTTTTTTAGACTTACACCCTCCCTAATTATTTTATTAAATCTAATGTTTATAAAAGTTTACAATATTATTCAACAATTAAGTTTTACTTTTTATAGTAAACGTAAAGAATCCACATTAATTATGAATTTTCTTCTGTCAATTTAATAAAAGTGATCAATAATTAAAAGTATTTAGTTCAATTAATACTTGTCAGAAGTAATTTTATAGTTATAAAAATCCGTTCCCGGAGTATTCACGGGAACGGCTGCAATTAAAACTTGCTCTTAAACAAATATGTTTATTCACGTTCAAAAAGGAAAGAACTTTTTAACTGGGTATTTCAATAGCTACTACCCTGAATGAATCCTTATATTTCACCTGCAGGAGAATCGCTTCCCCTTTGTCTTTGTTTTCTATAATTTCCTTCAATTCCTTTGGAGATTTAACATCCTTGCGATCGGCTTTGACAATCACACCGTTTGGCATCAAGCCTCTCTCTGCTGCGGGGCTAAATCTTTTCACAGAAGATATGAATGCCCCGTTTTCCACCCGCAGCGCTTCCTTAACTTCCTTATCTACTGGTTCAACCTTAAAGCCCAGCTTCTCAAACTTAACAGGCTCCAGACCTGAGGGCTTATCAGTGTTGCCGCCTTTTTGGGGCTGAACATCCGCAAATCCTTCTTCATCTCGGGGCTGCAATGTAACAGTTTTATATATTTTCTTCCCATTGCGCCAAATAGTGAGTTTGACTTCATCACCTGCGCGACGGAGAACTATCTCACTTTGAAGCTCGTTAGATGTTTCCACCTTCTTGCCGTCGAGTTCCAGAATTATATCGCCCGGTTCCAGTCCAGCCTTTTCTGCGGGGCTTCTATCGAGCACATTCTGCACCATCACGCCGCTGACTGCTTCCAGACCGGCTGCTTTGGCATCAGTCTCATCCACAGTCGTTATACTTATACCAATATAACCGCGATCGATCTCACCGTCCTCGATAAGGTCTTCAACTACTGCACGAACAAGGTCAACAGGAATGGCAAAACCATAACCTATGTATGTACCGGTACGTGTTGCGATAGCAGTATTGATACCAACAAGACTGCCATGCATATTGAAAAGACCGCCGCCGCTGTTACCCGGATTGATAGCCGCATCAGTCTGAATGTAATTCTCCACAGCGTACCTGCTTCGATTTAGCGCATTTAATCCTCCGCGCCCTATAGCACTGATTATTCCCATTGTTATAGTGGAATTCAAGCCAAGTGGATTGCCAATAGCGAGAACAAGATTACCTAATTGCACCTTATCCATATCAGCAAAATGAACGGCAGGAAGATCCTCCGCGTCAATTTTAAGCAGAGCGAGGTCGGTCAGCGGATCAGTACCCACAAGCTCTGCGTCTTTGAAAACTTTTTTATCGTAGGTTTTTATTGTTATGCCGTCATCCACAGCGTGCTCAACAACGTGGTTATTAGTGACAATATATCCATCCTCAGAGATGATTACTCCTGAACCATTAGCCTCTGAGCGTCGTTTTTCGGGCATCTCTTCATCAGGATCACCAAAGTGTCTGAAAAACTCTCTGAATTCTTCTCTGAATGGGCTTTGAGTACTTGTTTCAACCTCTACCCTGATGCTGACTACTGTCGGTTTTACTGCATTGCTGACATTGTTAAAAGCTCTATTAACTGCATCTGCTCCAGGTGCTATTTCCACCGGCGCTTCGGCTGTGCCGTATTCATCAGCTAATAGATTTGATACCGAATCCGGGCTGAAATGCGAAATCAATAAGATTCCGATCACCATTCCTAATCCAAGTAATCCAATAGCTGCCAAAATGTTACGTTTCATGCCCGCCTCTATAAAATTATACATTTTTATCAGAATTTAAATAAAAAACGAAGTAAGTTTTAAATTCTTGTTGTATGTGAATATTGATTATATGGTATAATACGTAAGAATATGAAATTGTTGCAAAAGTTCCGAAGATATAAACGTTTTAAATTATTTACGCTATTATGGATTTACCACGTGAATCATTTCTTACTATTTGATTAATTTATTTGGGAGAAATTCGTATTTTAATTGAAATTATAGTTTTCGAATTAATAAACAAGGAATTAAAATGGGAATGACACAAGTTAGAATGTACGTAAAGCCAAGCCGCACTCATAAAAAGTCAATTGAAATAGATTTTCTGGTCGATTCCGGGGCTTTTTATAGCCTTGTGCCTTCAAAGGATCTGAAAAAACTTGGCATAAAGTCTTACAGAGAAATGGATTTTGCCCTGGCTGACGGCACCATTATTAATCGTCAACTCGGAGATGCCTATTTCGAATATCAGGGCAATGGCGGTGCAGCACCCGTTATCTTTGGGGAGGAAGGCGATGAACCTTTACTTGGCGTAACCACGCTGGAAAGTCTCGGACTGATGCTCGATCCATTCAAGCGCAAATTAATACCTATGAGAATGTTATTAGCCTGAGTTATCCTTTTAAAACAATATATATTTAAGCTTATCGATATTTACTTCGTTAATATGTAACGAAGTAACTCATAAAACTATGAAAATTGCACATTTATTCTCCGGCGGAGTCGATTCTTCAACAGCCCTGAAGCTATTAAAAGATCAGGGACAAGACGTAACCGCATTCTATCTGAAAATATGGCTCGAAGAAGAAATGGCTTTCATTGGCGATTGTCCCTGGGAAGAGGACCTCGAATACGTCCGCAAAACCTGCGACCAGCTTGATGTTCCGCTCGAAATAATCAATATGCAGCGCGAATATTATGATCGTGTAGTTGAATATGCCATTTCTGAGCTTAAACAGGGAAGAACCCCCAGTCCGGATATCATGTGCAATCGCAGCATCAAATTCGGTCTTTTCCTGGATAATATAGATTTCGATTATGACATGGTCTCTTCCGGTCATTACGCTCAGATAGAGAAAAATAGCGGTAGATATTACCTGAAGCAATCTCCTGATCCCGTAAAAGACCAGACCTATTTCCTGACTTACCTCGACCAAAAACAGCTAAGCAGGATTCTATTCCCAATTGGCAAATATTCAAAAGAAGAAGTCAGAAAAATGGCTTTAGAGTTTGACCTCCCCACCAAAAACCGTAAGGACAGCCAGGGAATTTGCTTCCTCGGCAAGATAAAATACAACGATTTCGTGAAATTCCATCTCGGCGAAAAAAAGGGAGATATCATAGACATCGAAACAGGCGAAAAATATGCAGAGCATAATGGTTACTGGTACTATACCATTGGTCAAAGGCAGGGCATAGGACTTGGCGGGGGTCCCTGGTATGTTGCCAAGAAAGACATTGAGAATAACATAATATATATCACCCGAGATAAAACAAGCTTTCAGGTACCTCGCGATAAGTTTGGCGTTAACAGTATAAACTGGATACCATCAGCACCTTCACATTCAGATCTGCAAGTGAAACTGCGCCACGGTCCCAACAAGTACAACTGCGAAGTCAAGCTAAGCAACTCAAAACACGCCACAGTAAATCTCGAACAAACCGATGACGGCATAGCCCCGGGGCAGTTTTCTATCTTTTACGATGGTGATTACTGCATCGGTGGCGGCGTTATCCACTTTATTTAATTTGAAAAATTCAATAGAAGAATTCCCTCATTTCTAAATCCCTTCTCCCAAAGAGGGAAGGGACTTTCAAGATAGTAAAAAATTCTTACCGGGGCTGACTCATAAGTGGGAAAATCTCGGAAATGTAATATTTTAGTAAAATCAATGATTTCTATTGAAATATCCTATATAAACCTATAAAGATTTGCACTTACAAAAGTGTTTGATGGGATTCTTCACTACACCATGCTAAAGCAGGATTTCGCTTCGCTCAACTTTGTTTCGTTAGAATGGCGTATATGGAAGAGCTTCATCCTGTATAAATGAAAAGCCCGGCGCAATTTAATTAAACCGCTGCCGGGCTTTGTCCCCATGTATACCCCAAAAATTTAAAAGAACGTTTATCAAAACTACTATACTATCTACAATGGCTGTGCCAATAAATTTATTAGTTTTTACTAATAATTATAAGTTTTTGGAAATTATGCGATTATATATTTATAAAAAAATTTGGTCTTATAATGTGACAGGAAAAATCCTCGGAGTTCCGTGGATTGCCACGAGGGATTTGCTATTTCGTGAGGCTCATGAAGTAAGGAGTTTCGTCAAGTTTTAAAACAAAGTCACGTACAGACCTTCTCAGAGGTGTGAAATTATTATCGGATAGATTGCTGATGATTATGAGAAAGTAATCCGGATCGTAAAAATAGGCAATATATGCTTCCACGCCGGGGGAGTTGCCGACATGCTCGTAGTATTCTCTCTTGCGGTTATTACCGCGACCGAGACCGTAGCCATATCCGAATTTGTATTTATTCATCATTTTATTCACCGATCTCTTTGAGAGTATCTTATTTTCCCTCAAAGAGATATTCCAACGGTAGAGATCTTCCGCCGTGGAAAACATCGAACCGCTGCCAGCCTTGAATGCGAGATCGTACCAGGGCGCGTTCCTAATCTTACCGTTCTTCATAACATAAGCCGATGCTCTATTCTCGATAATTTCATCCCGTGAGAAATTGCCTGTGTTTTCCAATCCCAGAGGCTCGAAGAAATTCTCTCTAAGGAAATCCTTGTATTTCATGCCGGAAACATCCTCGATTATGTAAGCGAGAACAGCATAGCCGGAATTGCTATAGAGAAATTCATTGCCCGGCTTTGTGACAGGCGGGTGGTACTTGATCTTCGTGAGCATGTCATAAATATTTGTTTCGTTACGGGCGAAATCCCAGTAATCACTGTAATTATTATATGTTTCCAGTCCTGCGGTGTGAGTCAGCAGGTGGTGTAAGCGTATTTCCCGCGCGTTGGGGAAATCGGGGATATATTTGTAGACTCTGTCATAAACAGAAAGCTTTCCCCGCTCTTCGAGCAAGAGAATTCCCGCCGCGGTGAAATGTTTTGTGATAGATGCTATGTTGAAGATGGTGTTGGTCTGGTTGGGGACGCCGTGTTCGTAGTTGGACTTGCCGAAAGCTTTTTCGTAGAGGATTTCTTCGTTATTGCCTATAAGGACTGCGCCGCTGAAGCTGCCGCCGGTCAGCGAGTCGACGAGGTCTTCCACCCTGTCGAACCTGCTCTGCGCTAAGAGTGGCAGCGCCAGTAAGAGAAATAGTCCATATATAAGCATACGTTTCATAATAAGCTTTCAGCCTGTTAATTTGCCGAGTTATTTTAGTCAATCTGTTTTTAGTATCAGTTTTGATCATTCAGTTCCCGATAATTTTGGGTTTTTAAGAATTACCTTCTATAATATATGACGCTGTATTCGTCAAAAGGTTTCATTTTTGCTTTTTCAAAGCCTCGATCAATACTGCTATCCCGCTGCCAATCTTGCAAATAAGTCTTTATAGGTATTGTATGACAGCGTCGAAGGTGATTCAATCACAAATAGCCGGGTATCCTTGCTGACTTTCATCTCGACGGCGTTTTCGTCCTCGACCTTGAAGAAGTCATCGCGAATGAGTTCCGTGTCGTTTACTTCCATCTCGCCGTCGATGAGGTAGCACGAGTAGATGTTATTTGTATCCAAAATGATTGTTTGATCGCCAGCAGGCAGCGTGTATTCCTTAATGGTGACGCCTTCGGATTCCATGTGCATGGGAGCATTTTCGCCACTGTAAACCTTTACGTCGAAGCCGTTTTCCTTCACCACAGGGAAATCTTCCGAGCGGTAATCGTTGTAGGAAGCGGGCTTTTGCAGGGCTTCTTCCAGATTTGGGTCGAGCCATATCTGGAAAATATGCGAGCCGGGTTTGAAGTTCTCGGCGTGGCTTATACCCATGCCGGAACGTATAATCTGCGCATCACCTGCTTTCAGCGGGAACCATTTGTCGTTATATGAGTCGAAATGTTCGATTTCGCCGCGAATAACGAAGGAAATGATCTCAAGACCTTTATGCGGATGAATATCGAGCAGACTTCCGCTGTCCGACCACGCATGAGCCCAGTAAAACACATTGGAATAGGGCTGCAACTGACCGCGTTCCTGGGGAAAGCCGATGGGCTTATTCTCTAATATAGCGCCGCCGTTGAACTGCCCTTTTACCTGCTGCGATTTTTTTAATATCTTGATACCCATTTATAATCATCTGAATTGTTGTCAAATTTGTAAATTGAAATTTATTCTTATTTAAAACTAAACTGAGAAGTTCGTTTTAGCTCTTAATATTATAAACGTAATATGACCACTTTTATTTCTTTTTAAACATTTATTTAATTAAAACAAAATCATGTTTTAGATATATATAAACTAAAAGCGTGCCAGAGAGTGATGGTGAAAGTATAAGATGTTGATTATACTTTGTTCAGGAATTTGATAGTAAAAAAATACAAGTGATAAATTTTTATATAGGCACGGTATGATGTGGAAATAGAATAATTATTCTCTTATATATCTCAGCCATTTTTCAGGATCAATATCCTTAAGCCATTTATGCGCTTTTTTTCTGAGGCTATTAATGTATTCTTCATCATAAGTACTTGAATATTCTTTAAATTCTATAAATTCAAGGCTGGTTTTATCAAATTCCCCCGTTTGAATGTGTTGTTTTGTTTTGACTCTTATGCTGTATTTTTTATAAAGATAGCTCTTGTTAAAATCGGCTGATTTATCTCTTGGTATTTTATATATAGAGAACCGTAATCTTTTGTTGTTAAGCGTATGTGGGGATTCCCCTTTCTGTTTAACTTTGTGATTTTACCATAGAAATAATGTTCGGAATTTACCCCTAATATTATCAAACTTAAAACTTGAGGAATTACTGTCCCCTAATCTTTTCGTTGAATCCATTTTAATATTATAAAGGAAATAATACTATAACTAATATAAGTCAATAAACGGACTTTTTCAAATTTAATTACCCCAATTCCCTCTCAAACCAGCCGTTAACCATTTCCGGCTCAGGTTCCCTGAAGCCCTTGTATTTGAATTCGTTGGTGTTAAGGAAGTATTCGTAATCTTTTGACCATTGTTCGTGGTTGGCGCATATCTCGCGCAGGGCAGAGATGACGTAGTCGATTTCTGTGTTGGTTGTTGTCGGGTGGATAGATAGGCGCACCCAGCCCGGCTTGGCGGAAAGATCACCCTCGTCTATCCTGCTGGTGATCACGAAGGACTGATCCCGCTTGACGTTTAGCAGGTAATGCCCGTAGGTACCCGCGCAGGTGCAGCCGCCGCGTACCTGGATGCCGCAGCGGTCGTTCAGCAATTTGGCGGCGAGATTGTAATGCAGGTCGTCAATGTAGAAAGAGAAGATCCCCAGCCGTTCGCGGAAGTTATCCGCCATTACGTGCAGGTTGGTGATGGAATCGAAGCCTTCCCAGAGTCTTTCGTTGATTTCTTTTTCGCGGCTAAGAATATTCTCTACCCCCATCTCTTCTTTGAGCTTAACGCAGAGCGCCACCTTCATAGTCTGTAAGAATGAGGGAGTGCCGCCGTCTTCGCGGGCTTCGATGTCCTCGATGTAGCGGTGCTCGCCCCAGGGATTAGTCCAATCTACCGTGCCGCCGCCGGGGTTGTCGGGGATTTTGTTTGTGTACAGTCGCGGATCGAATATAAGAATTCCCGACGAACCCGGTCCGCCAAGAAATTTATGCGGCGAAAAGTAGATTGCGTCGAGGTGCTGCAATTCGTTATCTGGGCGCATATTTATCTCTATATAAGGCGCCGACGCAGCAAAATCAACAAAACATAAGCCGCCGTGATTGTGCATTATCTCGGCTATCTTGTGATATGGCGTGCAAATGCCGGTGACATTCGAGCAGGAAGTGACAGCGGCAATTTTGGTTTTCCTGTTCTTATATTTTTCGAGCAAATATTCGAGGTGATCGAGATTTACATGACCATTTTCGTCAGCCCTGATAATACGCACTTCACCGATGGTTTCCAGCCATGAAGTCTGGTTGGAATGGTGCTCCATGTGGGTGACGAAGATGATAGGCGTGTCCTCCTCGCTTAGGTGAATAGTATCGCGGAATTTTTCATGCACCTTAAGCCCGAGTATACGCTGGAATTTGTTGATAACGCCCGTCATACCGGAATTCGACGAGATAATGACATCGCTTTCGCGGGCGCCGACATGCTTTTTGATCTTTTTCATGGCTGTGTGGTAAGCCATAGTCATAGCGCTGCCGGTGACCGTCGTTTCGGTATGCGTATTGCCGACGAGAGGCATTATTTCGTGCCGCATACGCTCTTCGAGCGGACCGTACAACCTGCCGCTGGCAGTCCAATCGCAATAGACGATCTTTTTCTCGCCGAAAGGCGTTTGAAAAGTTCTATCTATGCCTATTATATTTTGTCTGAATCTATCGAAGTATTGCTCAAGATTATCCATTTTAAACTACCAAAAAATAAAGTGTGTAATTACAGGAACATGCAATATAATAAAATTATTGGACTTAATTTAAATTGTTGAAATTGTAAGCCTTTGCAGTGTTTTGAGGAATGTCTTACGTTAATTCTTTTTGGAGTGACGCTGGAGCGTCAGGTATGAATTCCAACGCTAGAGCGTTGGAATGAGGGGATATGTGGGAATATATGATTTTACAGAATATGGTAAAAACTACGTATTTTATACTAAAATTTTTAATCTAACTTCTACATTTGTACATTAGTAAATCATAATTGTTAAATAATAACAAAAAAGTAAAAATGAGCAGCTATCGAATAATTTCTTTAGTGCCAAGTGGGACCGAAACTCTATATAATCTGGGATTAACGCGTTATATAGTAGGGCGATCACATGAATGTGATTACCCGCCTGAGATTGAGAATGTTCCTGTCTGCAGCAAACCCAGACATGAACCGGTAGGTGTAAATTCCGATATATATAAGAATTCCAAATCTGCATTGAATAAGGCTTTATCGATTTATAAAGTGGATATCGATAAGTTGAAAGAACTTAAGCCTACCCACATTATAACCCAGACTCTTTGCAAAGTCTGCACAATATGTACGGAAGATATCGAGGAAGCTCTAAAGGATTATCTTAATGACAACGATGTACAAATCATAGATCTGACAGCTCTCGATCTGGAAGCTGCTCTAAATGATATGATCCGGATCGGTAAGATTTTCGGCAAATATGAAGAATCCGGCAAGTTAGTATTATGGATGAAAAAACGCTTCAAGCGAATTAGGCAGACAGCTAAAAAATCAGTTCATAAACCGACAGTTGCGTTGATTGAATGGATTGATCCGCTAATGCCCTCGGCACATTGGAATCTGCCATTAGTTAAATATTCTCAGGGAAAAAATGTATTTCCCGATGCATCTCTTGAGAAAATTAAATTTGAAGATCTCCAGGAAAAAGACCCGAAGAAAATTATTATTGCACCCTGCGGCTTAGACCTCGAAAAAACCGAAGAGGAATTTCAAATTCTGAAGAATCACCCTGGCTGGAATGACCTAAAAGCTGTAAGGTTCAAGGAAATATATTTAGCCGACGGAAGCCAGTATTTCAACCGTCCAGGTCCCCGCCTTACTGAGACATGCGAAATTCTGGCAGAGATAATTCATCCCGACTTCTTTGATCCCAGACATGAAGGTTACGGCTGGATCAGAGTATATACTTGATAATAATTTTTTGTAAACTAAGATACTATTTCAGGCTAAAAGTCGTGTTTTAAATAAACGGCATTTTTACTAATCCCATGAAGAAAGAATTATGAACTGGCACATCATATTATCACTTTCCTTATTTGGCATCGTCATGGGTATGTTATCCTTAAAAGGTTATACCCGCGGGGTATTTGAATACTATCTATGGGTAATTCTTGCAATATTTAGCGTGGGGGTAATTGCAAAAAATGTTGACAACAGATTCTTTTTGGTTGCACTTATTACCGGATTGCTCTGGGGATTCCTGAATTCCATCGTCCAATCGATATTTTTCCCAACCTATGCAGCAAATAATCCAATCGCTGCCGAAAGCTACAAAAATCTTCCCCAGGCGATCAATCCCCGCTTTTTCGTAATAATATCGGGCATAGTTATCGGAGGGATAACCGGTGCAGCGATGGGCGTTCTCACATACCTTGCAAAAAAAATAATTTAGATCCTGAACAAATATATACTATTGAAAATTTATTAACAGAGAATAAATTTAATAATAATTTTTTTTTTGATAAGTTAGCATTATACAAATACGAATTTTAAAACGGGGAAATTATATTTTTTTAGTATAAATAATTGGGGATAATACATGGCTAAGAAATCAACGAGTAATACGAAAAGCAATGAATTAAAGCAAACTGAAGGAAAAGCTAAAGATTTAACTGTATCAAATTTAAGATGGAAATGCCCCGTTTCAAAATTCAAATTTAAATCGACTGAAGAATTAGAACCGCTGGACAAGATAGTTGGTCAGCGCAGAGCTGTTGAAGCTATTAGACTTGGTGCGGAATTATTTTCAAAGGGTTACAATATTTTTGTTTCCGGTCTTTCCGGTACAGGCAGACTTACCACTGTCAAAAAGCTATTAGAGGGAATTACGGATTACTGTCCGACAACTTATGACTTCTGCTATGTTAATAATTTTGAGCAGTCTGATCATCCGCGGCTTATAAAACTTGAACAGGGCAAGGGGAAAGAATTTTCAAAAGCTATGGAAGATTCGGTATCATTTCTGAAAAGGCGTCTACCAAAATTATTTGAGGAAGAAAATTTTCAAAAAACCCGTAAAAAGATCATCGAAGAATATCAGCAAAAAGAAAAAGAAATCCTGACAAAATTCGATGAAAAGATAAAGCCATACGGATTTATCAGAGGACAGATAGAAAATCAGCAGGGGATAAATCAGCCTGAAGTATTTCCTATTGTGGATGGTCAGCCCATTCAAATTGAAGACATTGATGATTATGTTGAAGATGGTAAAATATCAAAAGAGGAAGCCGAAAAGAAAAAAGAGCAATGGCAGCAATTCCACAATGAAATTTTTGATCTGGCGCGCCAAGGCATGAAGCTTATGCAGGAATTTCGCAAGGAACTTGCGGAAAATGATAAAGCCGCCGCCGCTATGGAAGTTAATTCGGTTATGGACGAAATTCAAGAAAAATTCAAAACAGAAAAAGTAGAAAAATATATCAGTGAAGTTAAAGAATATATTCTTGATCACCTCGAAAGATTCATGCCTTCGGAAAATCCAATGATGCAGCAGCAACAGATGGCTATGCAGCAGCAGCAACAGGAGCAGGATACCGACCGCGTATTCAAGGTAAATATCATTCTTGATAATTCCGAGACAGAATGCGCTCCTGTTGTTGTAGAAACTACTCCTTCATTCCCTAACCTTTTCGGAGCTATTGAACGGCATTATGATCCACGAGGCGGCTGGATTTCTGATTTCATGAAAATAAAAGCCGGATCAATATTAAAAGCTGATCAGGGCTATCTCATTGTCAGCGCAATGGATATGTTCACCGAACCCGGCGTCTGGCCCGCTCTGAAAAGAGTATTACTATACGACAAGCTGGAGGTCCAGAATTTCGAAAGCTATTTTTTCTTAGCACAATCACATCTCAAACCCGAACCTATTAATGTTAAAGTCAAAGTTATCATCATCGGCGGTCAAACGCTTTACAGATTTTTATACATGTATGAAAAAGGATTTAAAAAGATCTTCAAGATCAATGCTCAGTTCGATTACGAAGCTGAACGCACCGACGATCTGATGAATCATTATTCGCGGTTTATAGCTAAGATCTGCTGCGAAGAAAAAATGCCGCATGTCAGCCCTGACGGCGTAGCCGGCATTGTCGAATGGGCAGTTGAACATGGCGGCTCCAAAGACAGGATATCTCTTAAATTCTCCGATGTAGCTGACATAATAAGAGAAGCCGCCTTCTATGACAGGGGCAGCAAAACTAAATATATCGACCGCAAAGCGGTGGATAAAGCCATTGCCGAACGCCGCCACAGGAACGACCTCCTCGACGAAAAAGTCAAACATCATATTCTTGTCGATAATACTATGATAGACACCGAAGGCGAAAGAGTCGGGCAGATTAATGGTCTGACGATTTACGACACCGGTATTCTCATGTTCGGCAAGCCGGCAAGGATAACTGCCACAGTCAGCGCCGGAAATTCAGGAATTATCAATATAGAGCGCGAATCCGATATGAGCGGCTCAATCCATAACAAGGGAGTCCTCATCATGTCCGGTTTCCTTCAGGAGAAATTCGCACGCGATATCCCCCTGTCATTGACTGCATCAATAGCATTCGAACAGTCATACGGCGGCATCGACGGAGACAGTGCTTCTGCTGCCGAAGTTTATGTGCTTCTGTCAGCCCTTGCCGAAGTCCCCATTAAACAAAATCTGGCGATCACCGGGTCTATTAACCAGAAGGGTGATATCCAGCCCATCGGAGGCGTAAATGAGAAAATAAGAGGCTTTTACGAAATCTGCGAAGAGCGCGGCTTGACCGGCGACCAGGGGGTGATAATTCC
Source organism: uncultured Hyphomicrobiales bacterium (assembly GCA_964645005.1). GTDB lineage: Bacteria > Bacteroidota > Ignavibacteria > Kapaibacteriales > UBA2268 > CAZXYS01. The sequence goes on from CAZXYS010000003.1 coordinate 98,567, forward strand.
CGGGCAGAACGTAAAGGATCTTATGCTTTGCACGGAGATTCTTGATGCCGTCAAGGATAAGAAATTCCATGTCTACTCAATTAAAAAGATCGAGGAAGGCGTAGAGCTTTTAACCGGCATGAAACCAGGCAAAATTGGTAAAAACGGCAAATATCCGGTAAACACATTTTTCGGCAAAGTAACCGGAAGACTGGAAGAATTACACAAAATATCCAAAGAATCCGACGAAGATAAGAAAAAGAAATAAACCCGGATTTTGCATTAGAAAAACATCTATCAGAATAAATAGCTTAAATCTAAGAACTTAGCCACCCCTTCTTTTTCCCTCCTTATTAAGGAGGGGAGTGAAGCCTAAGGATTTACGGGCTGGTTCTTCTAAGTTATGAAATTGTATCATGTTAGTAATATAAATGAGTTCTATTGAAATATCCGGGTTTATTTGCTTGATTGCTGAATTTAGGTGTTATTTGATGTTTTGCTTCGCTGCGCGGGCTGCGTCGATGACTTCTATGTGAGATTGTTGTGCGGTTTTATTCGCTTTTAAGTTCATTAGATTTTCAAACTACAACTGAAAATTTTCTGAGTTGAATTTGGGATTGGTCAGGTGTCAGGTCAGTTTCATTATCTGCGGAATTGCTGAAAAGTAATAGTCTTATGGATAAATTCTTATTATTCAAATAATTATTAAAATCCTGCTCGAATTTTTCGAGATTAGTTTTGGCTTTGTCATTCTCGGCGAGTGACGCCAAATCCAGCTTTATATTAGCGGGCAGTTTTTCTCTTGCCGGGGCTAAAAAAGCTGAGAGAATGCCGTAATTGCTGCCGGTATTTATGGGCAAGATGTAAAATTCGGGATTGTTTTCTTCAGCAAAATTGCTATTCCAAATTTTTATTGCGGACAAAAAATTTGATATGTGTATTGCGCTTGACTGTGCTCTTTGCAGCTCTAAATTGTTTATTGTCAGATACTGTTCTGAGAAATCATCGATTACTTTTTTAAATGATAGTGATTTTTTCAGTTCGCTATCTGAAAATAATCGAATTGCCTCTGCAAAAGATAAATTAGCTGATCTTATTAGATTATACAAATTATTTAAATCAGTAGAATAATCTTCAGGTAATAGATCAATCTTAGGTTCTAACTCACTAAGCAATCCATAAATATATTTTGGACCACGGAAAGCAGGAAATATTTCAGGCAGGTACTCAGCTTTCCCTCCGGCTTGCTGCAGAAAAAAAACTGCGCGGTAAACATCTGTTATAGGCTGGTGATTTATTATGGATGTTTCGGCTTTTGCAAGGATGCTTACCATTGTTAATATCTCATCGCGAAAAATAATTGAATTACAGCTTTTACTGATATTTATCAGATTGCGATAAAGCTCATTATCAAGGAGGTCGAGCATTCTAAGCAGTTCTTTGGCAGACAATTCCTTGCCGCCGGCTTTTATCGAAACGGAATGCACACGCAGCACAAGCGAGCCCTCCGTGTCCAATACCTTGAAAAATAACGAATCGCCCTTCCTCAGATCGCCCTTCAGCGCTGCCCTGAAAACGCCGCTCGGCAGCCTGACCACAGCTTCATCCGGCGCGGGACGCTCAAGCACTGTCCCGTGAACTACCTCGCCAATCCTGAATTTCTGCTTTTCCTTCTTTTTCTTTCGGACGGGCGCATAGTAGTAGGTATTCCGCTGCGATTGGGAACCTGTTGGCGAAATTCTGCCGGGCGTTATGTCATTATCAGCCATTTGTTAAAATTATCAATTCTGTCTATATTCTACTATTTTCATGAAAATCTAATAATATTATAGATACGTTATATGCTATAATATTTTTCGTCAAGATAATTGTTTTCTTGAGATTAATGAAAGAAATGTAATAATTGAAACATTTTCACTTGCTGAATTTAAACCGCCAAATATAATAAACCATGTTAATAACTTTAATCGAAGTAACTCCTCTTTTCAAGGATCAAGCAAGATTTTCAGACCAAAATTGGGTAAATCCTTAATTAATCTACTTCAAAAACAATATCGCTACACCGGCAACGGCTATAAAAGCTCCCATGACCGCTTTCCAGGAGAGTTTTTCCTTGTAAATGATCTTGGATAGAGGCAGCATTATGATTGGGCTGATGGACATTATAGTAGAAGCTATCCCAACAAGAGTGTATTTAATAGCAATGAAACTAAGAGTAATGCCAAGATAAGGTCCTAACAAAGCGCCTAAAGAAACAAATCCCAGCGCTTTGCGATCCTGCCTGAAAACCTTCACGGGATTTTTGTATTTACCTATTACGGATGCTGCCGGCAGCATGATGATGACTGCCGCAAGAATGCGCACCAGCGTTGCTGTCAAGCCATTAATATCTCCGTCTTGCAGCGCCATTTTTGCGGCTATCAATCCGCTCCCTTGCCCTGTTGCTCCGATGAATGCATATAGTATCCCCCTTCCCGATAACTTGAATTTGTTTTGTGAGGGCGGCTGCCGCTCAAGTACGACTATGGCTATACCTGTTAACGTCACAGCTATACCTAAGATGCCCCAGAGCGTGAGCACTTCCCCAAGGATAAAGTATGATAGCACTGATGCAATGGCAGGATTTGAGGACATAATCAGCAATCCTATCCGCGGACCTATCATTCCGAATGACTTGAATAAGAATGTATCTCCGATAACAAGTCCCAAAAAACCGCTGAAAGATAAAATTAGGAACTGATACATGGATATTTGATAATTAAATCCGAAGATAATAATTGTACCTGCCAGCATTAACAAACCTATGATCATCCTTGATATATTCAGTTGTATTGAACCAATCCGCAATGTTGCCGCAGTAAAAGCAAAAGAGGATGACGACCATAATAATGCTGCCCCAAGTGCGCTGAACTCACCTAAATATCCCATAATAATTTATTCTTTCACTTTCATTTTTTTAGTTTTGTATGTTAATATTTAATAAGAGTAATATTTCACTCGTTTTTTGAAAAAGCAAAGATAATAAAGAACCGGAAGTTAATAATAGAAGATTCTATATTTCATTGTTAATCTTATATTTTTAACCTGAATACTGCATTAGAAAATTTGAATTTGTTGTAATCCTTTTCAACAAAGTGCTTTAGCACTTTGCAAATGGTCTGAAAAACTTAGAATTAGCAGCAAGCTAAAGATTGCTGTTGCAAATGTTTTCCCAAAATTTATATTTTCTAATGCAAAATTTGCGTTTAACAGTGAAATTTCTCAAACAGAGAATTTATATAAATTTTTTCAAAATAAAATATTATAAAATAAGTAAGAATACCGATATATTTGTAAGCAGACTTTATTATAATTGTTATATAGTAAAATATCAATTAACTTTAATTTAACATATTCTAAACAGAATTTTATTATTAAAGATAGATGTAAAAATAAAAGAAAAACTAACTGTTTAAATTTTATTGGATTCAGAAAACAAATGGACAAAAAAAGCACTTTTATAATTCTGGATGAAGATGATTCGGCAATCTCATCTATTGAGAAGATAATAAACAGGCTTTATCCGAGTGCTTTAGTGTACAAATCGGAAAAAGGAGCTAATGGCTGGAGATTGATTAAAAATCATGGAGCAAATGCAATAATACTGATTGACATATTCCTACCTGAGATAAGTGGTATGAAGATGTTGAAAAATATCAGGGCTGAAGAAAACTTAAAAAATGCAATTGTTATAATCCTCACAACGGGAACTGATAAAGAAAACAACATCCTCGCCATGCAGCAAGGCGCGGATGATTTCATCGAAAAACCTTTTTCAATTGATATTTTAATAAGCCGCATTAGGGCAGCCAAGAAGATCCTCGACCTTAAACTCGGAGAATTAAAATACGAAGAAAAAATTGAAGAATTAAATGATATTCTCGAAAAAGATGTTAGTAAATTCAAAGATTTATTAACCAAATTTCAGGAAATCAGGCTAAAAAATACTGAAAGGATGAGACAGCGGATAAAAAAATCAGCACGTTGGATTGCTAATCGTCTCGAAGAAATTGAGGATGAAGAATACAAAATGCAGATTGAATATGCTTCTGACATGTGTTATATCGGAAAGTTATTTTTACCGGATAGATCGATTGAAGCCCCGGTTATGGAAAGGGGTATAGTTAAAAGCTCAATTATGAACAAAGTACCATCTTTCGCAAAAGAACTCCTTGAAGATATTACCGGACTGGAAACCGCCTCTGAACTCCTGTTTTCAATTTACGAAAACTTTGATGGAAGCGGCATCCCTAAACAGAAAATGTCTAAACAAATCCCTATAGGGTCCAGAATTATTCGGGTAGCTCTGGATTTCGAAGATTTACTTTCCAGGCATCACAATAATTATACTACAGCTTTGGAGGCTTTATATAATGAAATTTTCCGGCTTTATGATTTCAGAATAGTGGCACTTTTCGAGCAATACCTTGCTGAAACCGGCGCTAAAAGGCGAGGCAAGGAAAATGCTCAAACAAAGATCAGCGAATTAAAATCCGGGATGATATTGGCAAATAATATTTATACCAAATCCGGTGCAAAAATTTTATCTGACGGAGTCTCTTTAACAGATGCAAAAATTGAAAAGATAAAGTCTATGGCTGAATCTGATCCGATAATAGGAACCATTTACATACAGAAATAGTTTTATTGCGATTTTTTCGTAATTAAGCTTTAATAAACTTAATTTTTAGTCAGCTAATTGAACAGATTTACAGAAATTGTATTACCATGTAATAGTTTACAGCCCAATAATTACCTATGGGTTATAAAGCAAATTATTTGAGAACTATTTTTCAAATTGTCATCAGCCAATCAACTCAAGAACCACTTTTATTTAGGATATATTTGATTTCAAAATCCGATAATTAGCATGCCCTAATTAATATAAAAAAATCTATCGAATATTATTTTTATATAAAACTAAATAATTGATTTTATTAATATTTGGATAGGTGAATTTCATTCCTTATCTTATTGCTCAATTATTTGTATTATAAATATAATTATTAATATGATAAAGAGAAAATTAACAATTTCATTTGCCATAGTGCTATTTATTGGGTTGTTCATAGGGCTTAGCGCTTCTGATAAAATTGGTAAGTATGACTACGACGATTTCCAAACGCCCGAATACTGCGGCGCTTCATGCCACAACGACTTTTACGGTCAGTGGAAAAATGCCATGATGTCCCAGGCTTATACGCACGAATGGGATGAGATAGAGTATTTCGAGCTGGCAGTTCCCCACGCAGATAAAGTGGAAAAACTTTCCGGCATAAAAGCTGATTGCAACGGCTGTCACGCGCCTATGTCTTATCTCGCCGGCGACATTCCCCCGCCGCGCCCAGAGGAAGGCAGCCGAGCGAATGAGTCCGTATCATGCGAGGTCTGCCATAATATAACCGGTTTCGAAGGGGATACGCCATTTAATTTCAACTATATAATGGATCCCGGCGAAACCAAGTATAATTCGAGGAAAGGAAAGACAACTTCCCCGAACCATACGATAAAAGTCAATCCGATAATGAAAACAGGCGACTTCTGCGGCATTTGCCACAATGAGAAAAGCCCTTTCGGTGTCTGGGTGAAATCGACGCAGATAGAGTGGAAGGAAGGTCCCTACTCGAAAGAAGGCGTACAATGCCAGGACTGCCACATGCCGAAAGCTAAAATGCGAACTGCCTCGATGGGCGCAATGTACGACGATGCCCGGACGCATCTCTTCCATGGTGCTCACTCGGAATCGAAGGTCAGAGGCGCTATTGAAGTGAGGCTGCACACTAACGTCGAAGAAGCACCCATGGGCGACCCCGTGGAAATAACCGCCACGCTATTCAATCAGAAAGCCGGACATAAGATACCGACGGGTTCCGTAGAGGACAGGATCCTCTGGCTTCACGTCGAAGCTGTCGATGACGCCGGCAATACCTACCATCTGCCCGTCAATAAAAAGGGCTTTGAAGGCGAGGAATACACCATTGCAAGTGAGGAACTGGCATACCAGGATATGGGCGTACCCCTTGACAAGCCCAATTTCAAAGGCGTCCGAAGAGAATATGTGCCAGTCGGCGACAGGATTTTCCGTATGCCTTTCTTCGATCCACAGGGCAGAATGACCATCCAACAATGGAATACGGCTTCTCTGGGAGTGGACTACCGCATCGGTCCGCGCGAAACGAAGATTGAAACATACACTTTTGAAATTCCTTACGATATTACATCCGGAAAGGTGAAGATAAAAGCGACACTCAATTATCGTTTGCTTGTCAAGCCTGTCGGCGAATTGCTGAATGTTCACGAATCGGAATATGAAGCATTTCAAATGAATAAAACATCTACGGAAATTAAAGTATTTTAAAGGGGTAAAAATGAGAACTATAGCTATAATTTTAGTATTGTTCGGAATAACAGCGCTGGTGATCCAGGATTTGGAAGCTATACCCGCATTTGCGAGGAAGTACAGAATGAGCTGCAAGACATGTCACTCACCTATGCCGAGACTTAAAGCCTACGGCGATGATTTCGCAGGCAACGGCTTTCGACTAACTGATGAGAAAGCGCCGGGATATTATGTAGAGACAGGCGATGACGAACTATCACTGCTGCGGAATTTTCCGATAGCGGCGCGGCTCGAGGGCTTCATCAACTACGATGAAAGCAATGAGCAGGGCGATTTCGGAACGCCGTATAACGTCAAGCTGCTGACCGGAGGCGAGATAACTGATGGCATCGCTTATTACTTCTACTTTTACATGGATGAGCGAGGCGAAGTCGCCGGCGTCGAGGATGCCTACATCATGTTCAACAACTTTTTCAATATTGATCTCGACCTGTATGTCGGTCAGTTCCAGGTATCTGATCCTCTTTTCAAGCGGGAACTGCGGCTGACACTGGAAGACTACCAGGTTTACAGGAATAAACCCGGACTTTCCGCCGCAAATCTGACTTATGACAAGGGATTGATGGTAACTCTAGGTCTGGAAACGGGCACGGACGTTATCCTCGAGCTCGTCAACGGAAACGGACTCACCGAAGCCAATGCCGCCCATCTTTTCGACAAGGATAAGTACAAGACGGTAGTCGGCAGGATTTCGCAGGATATAGGCGATTTCCTGAGGATTGGCGCCTTTGCTTATACCGGCGATGAGGCGCAGACTTCCGAAGCTATGGGAGCCACCAAAAACAACGTGTTGATCTGGGGACCGGATATGACTCTTTCCTACAAGGATATTGTGGAATTGAATCTACAATATCTGCAGCGAACTGATGATAATTTGCTCTTGACCGACACTACTACCACAGCCCTCAAGGATTTCCAAACCGACGGCGCCATGGCGGAACTAATAGTCATGCCCAAGGGCGATGACAGCAAGTGGTACGGCGTCGGCTTGCTCAACTACAATGAATCCGACAAAGACCTGATGAATTATAAATCGGCATCACTGCACATCGGCTGCATGCTCAGGCGCAATCTGCGCATCGTCGGCGAATACCGGTACAACTTCACCGACTCGGACAATCCGTTCAATATGTTCGGCGTGGGGTTTGTGTCCGGATTTTAGTGAAGAATTTAGCTTACGAGCTACTTCCCAAATTCAAATTTATATCCTACTTCCCAAATTCCGATTTGGGAAGTATAGTTTCCCGCGAAGTAGCACTTCGCCATAATCTAGAGCTATCACAGCAAAGTTCAACTTTGCCGAAAAAAGACATTACTAAATTGGAATTTAGTAATTAGGTGTAAATGGCTTCAACATTATTATTATTTAATCTATGTTAGTGAGTCCATTAGTTGAGTTTTAACCCAAAAGATTCATTAGAAATTTGAATTTGCTTTAAACTTTTGCAACAAAGTGCTTTAGCGCTTTGCAAAAGGTATGAAAAAAAATGAATTAGCAACAAGCTAAAGCTTGCTGTTGCAAGCCGTTACAAATAAATGTTCATATCTAATGAAAATTTCAGGTTAATGAATAGAATATTCCATAATAAATTCTGTTTACTGCTGATCGTAATCTTTCGTTATCGATCAACAGTTTTACATCTTCAATAGTTTCTTCAGCTTGCTGTATCCGATATTTTATTAGACTTTTCCTGTTATCACTATCAATAGTCATGCATATATCCCTGATTTTAGAGCATTAATAAAAACAGGTTGTTTTCCTCTCATTGTATTCAATTCATTTTTCGACAATATATGAACATCCAGAATAATATCATATTTCAGATCAATATCATAACATAAATCCAGGATTTTATTTTCGTCTTTGCCAGTATAATCCCGGTCTAAAATTATCAGAATATCATAATCGGAATAATCATCAGAATACCCTCGCGCATGAGATCCGAATAAAATTACTTCCTTTACCGAATCGCCGAAGTTTTCCTTCAAATGCTTTTTTAATTCAGTCAATATTTCCTGTTTGTCGATCATAACTCTTTACTAAGATAGAAAATAAATTTTAAAAGTTTAAATAATATACGCAGATAAATTGCTTAAAGTGTATGGGGAAAATGTGTATTTTTTTCTAATTATTACCCTACTTCCCAAATTCCGATTTGGGAAGTATAATTTCCCGCGAAGCTGCACTTCGCTATAATCTAAAGCAATCACAGCAAAGTTCAACTTTGCTTTAAAAAAAACATTACTAAATCGGAATTTAGTAATGAGATGAAAATTATTAGCTTGCAATTTAGATTTATTTATCATGTTTTAGCAAATAGTTCAACTGTTTGATAAGTCCACTTTACAAAAAGTTAAACTATTTGATAAATGATAAGTAAAATAACCGTTGAACACTGTCAAAATTAATGGAAGAACCGAATATAAAATAATTATCCCTCTCAACTGTAATAATGCCATAGAGAATTCTTTGGATTAATCAGGTACTTTAGCAATTTTTCCGTAAATTTGGTTATTTTAAGGATATACGATAAATTACAGAATGAGCGAGCAGGAAAACAAACAGACCGAAGAGCAGGAACAGAAAGAAATGAATGGCGATATGAGCTTCCTAGATCATCTCGGCGAACTCAGGAAAAGGATCATCTACGGGCTGATAGGTGTTATTGTCGGATGCGCTATTGCAGGCGTGTTCATTAATCAGATCATCGAGTTGATACTGCTGCTGCCCGCCACCGAATCCGGTCTGACACTGCAAAACCTGCGTCCCTTCGGTCAGCCGTTCCTGTATTTCAAGGTTGTCCTGGTCGTGGGGATCATCATCGCATTCCCATTCATTCTATATCAGTTGTGGAAATTCGTGGCGCCCGGACTCTACAGCAATGAAAAAGGCTGGGTGAGCCAGATCACATTTTTCACTTCGATTTGCTTTTTGACAGGTGTAGCTTTTGCCTATTTCGTGATGATACCCTCGATGCTGCGCTTTGCGTCGGCTTTCGGCACGGAAAAGATACAGAACATTATTGACATTAATGAGTATTTCAGCTTCATTACTACGCTGATACTGGCGGCGGGACTTTTATTCGAGCTGCCGATGATAACTTATATTCTCTCAAGAGTGGGGATAATTACGTCTAAAACGATGAAAAAATACCGCAGGCACGGGATTATAGCCATTTTGATCTTAGCTGCTATCCTGACGCCGACACCGGATCCGATTAGCCAGTTGATATTTGCCTCGCCGTTGTTCTTACTTTACGAACTCAGCGTATTTATAGCGAAAATGGGCGAAAGAAAGCGAAAAGCTGCTGTAAATAATTAAATTTTTGATAATATTGTAAAATTGTTTATTCTTAATTTTTCAGAAATTTTAAGTTGACAATTGATTAAGTAGAAATTGCACTCGGATTAGGATTAGCCAGGAACAAATTTCTACACTAAACAACGACAATAAGTGTTTCTACAAGTTAATAAATGAAATTAAATAAGCAAAATTGCAAGAGATGAACCTGAAAGATATAGGAAAACCGGTACAAGAACATCTGGATGAGTTCAATGATTTCTTCAAGGATTCGATGAAGTCGGACGTTTCCCTGTTGAATCTTATCATTGACTATGTCCTGAAGAAGAAGGGCAAACGCGTGCGTCCGACGCTGGTTTTCCTGTCGGCGGAAATTTCAGGGAGTGTAAGCCACAGGTCTTATATAGGCGCCTCGATGGTGGAACTGCTGCATACGGCAACACTTATCCACGACGACGTTGTCGATGAAGCTTCCGAGCGCCGCGGCATGGCTTCGATAAATGCTTCATGGAATAATAAGATCGCCATACTCATAGGCGATTACCTGCTGGCGAAAGGGCTGCTGTCCGCTATCGATGACGACGAGTTTTACTTCCTGAAAATCCTCGCTACGGCGGTTCGGCGCATGAGCGAGGGCGAACTGCTGCAGATCCGCAAAAGCTGGGACTTTGATACGGATGAAGACACTTACTTCCGTATCATTTCTGACAAGACGGCGTCTTTGATGGCTTCCTGCTGCGAGATTGGCTCTTACAGCGCCTCGGATAACCCCGAATATCACAGGGCTCTTAGGAATTACGGCGAGAACGTAGGGCTGGCATTCCAAATCCGCGACGACATTTTTGATTACATAAGCAAGGGGTTCACTATCGGCAAGCCCGTCGGCAACGACCTGCGAGAGAAGAAGCTGACACTGCCTTTGATCTATGCACTACAGCAAGCCGACAAAAAAGACGGCAAGAAGATCAAAGGAATGATCAAGAAGGGTAAGCTAAGCAAAGATATTATTAACCACATAGTGGATTTCGTGAAATTAAACGGCGGCATCGATTACGCAGAGAAGAGCGCAAAAGAGCTGTATGGGAAAGCCGTCAAAGAGCTCGAAATTTTTGAGGATAACGAAGCGAAGGAATCGCTGGTCAATTTTGCGAAATTCGTTGTTGAGAGAGAAAAGTAGTTCTTTAAATTCTTGTTCTTTCATAGATTTAATCGCAGTTTTCGGCAGGTAAATGATGAAAGGTAAACGGCTAAAGTTCCAAACAATCTTTGAAAACTGATTAAAGGTTTATTTTAACCTTATTAACGTTAACCGTTAGCCTTTAACCGTTAACCTTTTTTCGTAAAATTATTACATCAACTATGGAATATCATTAATTTTTTGAGTTAAAATTTTATCGCTAATTGATAGTCTTAATTCTTAGATTTTACTATTTTCAGTATCCAAATTTCGGAGGGTAAAAAAATGCAATTGCAGGAAAAAGCACGCTACATGAGCGGTGACCAACTGGCTGAAGCTCAGCGAGAATTCATCCAGAGAGTCTATACCTGGATGGTCGGCGGACTGCTGCTTACGGCTTTCACAGCATGGCTGGCAAGTACGAGCAGCGCTGTAATGAGCCTGGTGACAGGTCCGCTCGGAATTGTAATTATGCTTTCGCCGCTGGTGATGGTCTTCGTATTGTCAGGCAGGATTGACAAAATGTCAAAAGAGGCGGCTATGGGGTCGTTTGCCATCTTCTCGGCGCTTATAGGCTTATCATTGTCGACATTACTTTTAGTATATGCAAAAACAACCATTTACAATACATTTCTTATCACTGCCGGTATGTTCGGCGCGTTGAGTCTCTACGGCTATACGACCAAGAAAGACCTCACCGGCGTTGGCAGATTTATGTTCATGGGGCTGATCGGAATAATCTTAGCCTCCATAGTTAACTTATTCATTGCCAGTTCGGCGATAAATTTCATCGTATCTGTGGCGGGTGTACTGATCTTTTCCGGTCTGACAGCCTACGACACACAAAAGATCAAGGAAATGTACGTAGTTTTGGAACAGGGGGAAGAGATAGCGACAAAGTCAGCTATAATGGGCGCTTTAAGGTTGTATCTCGATTTCATCAACCTGTTCTTGTTCCTGTTAAGATTTATGGGCGGCGGCAGGAATTGATCCCAGCCGCCTGAGCAATACTTTTTTACAAAACAATAGCGGCGCAGTATGCCAGAGATCACATCATTATTCGCGATAGAAGCCGAAGAACTGCTCGATGGCGGCAGCGTGCAGGAAGCGATCGACCTCTGCGAGCAGGGCATCGAGCGCTTCCCGAACTATCCGTCCGCTTATGCTATTTTGGCTCGGGCATATACTATCGCCGGAATGGACGATCAAGCTCAGAGTGTGCTGAAGGTTGCGTCGGATTTTTTCCCAAATAATGCTATTATCAGACGTGCACTGGAACATTTTCATAGTGAAGTCAAACAACTTTCTCATGAAAATGTTGAAGAAAGCCTGCCACGAAGCCACGCCCGCATGGATTTCCTGAAAAAGCTGGACAGGATCAAGAGAGATAAGGACGAGGATTTTGAGCTGAAAGCGGATAATCCCTCTCTGATTCCCGGCATTGAATATAAGAAAAATTTGTTCCAGCCTCATTATGTGCCGATACGCAACTACGTGCAGCCGCTGCCGGACCCGCCGCCTTTTCCCGTTTTCGGCACCGAGGACAAAGATGCTATTTCCGGCGAGGAATACTACGACGAAAATGAACTTTCCTCGCTGCTAACCGATAGAGAGAATTCGATAGAAGAACTTGCCCGCAAAATCAAGAGCTTCGACAGACACGAATTTCACGAATTGCACGAAGAAGATCAAGAGGGACGCGAATTTCACGAATTGCACGAAGAAGATCAAGAGGGACGCGAATTTCACGAATTG
>CAZXYS010000003.1:111317-156866 GCA_964645005.1 uncultured Hyphomicrobiales bacterium
CACGAAGAAGATCAAGAGGGACGCGAATCTCATAAGAAAGGAAAAGTTATTCCAAAAGATTCGCTGGTAACCGAAACTGTCGCGCGCATTTACAAGGCGCAGGGATTCACCTCAGAAGCTATTAATGCCTATAAAGAATTAGCCGAAAAATATCCTGATAAATATGAATTTTATATGGGGAAAATTAAAGAATTGAAACGAAAGTTACATATTGCGCGTTAAAGAATAATTTAATTATTATTGCTTAATGACTATTGAGCAAGTGCATCTCATATTCGACTGCGAATGCCAGCTATTATGCATTGGAAATTGTCCATGAGCCGGTTTCAATGGAGATATTTAATAAGAATCAATGGTGAATATCATGAAAAAATATCTTATTAAATTATCAATTATATTAATATTTACATTAACTCTTCTATTAGGTTGTCGACAATTTAAAAGAATGTGGCCTTTAAGCGCATATAAACATCCACTAAATTATGAATTGGATAGTTGTGCAACAAGACAACAGCTATAATGTGATTCAAAGAGGGAGGAAAGAAAGAAAGTTTAAAGCTCCGCCAATATGCAGGAAGCAAGTAATAATACGAATACAGATACAGCGGCTGGGCTGCAAAGATTGTGGCAGTGTACGCCAGGAAAAACTCTGTTTCGCAGACAGTAAGAAGTCCTGCATAAAAAATATGAAGCACTACATAGTAGATTTGTCGGAAGTAATGACTTTACCGTTTAATACTCTCTCCATGAAAAAGTTAAATTTTCTTTGTTACCTATAAATCTTATTGTCATTATATATTAATTAATAAAATTAGAATTTTTTTACATTTTCATTAAGCACAATATTTAAATTCAATGTCTGGAATTATCCACTTGAATAGTACCAATAATGTCATCTTAGGTTATGGATTAATCCCTAGTTCCGAATATACCAAAAATTATCGGAAGTATTAAATATAAACTTTCCAAAATCAATATACTTCCTTCAGCACCTCCATCGCCTCTCTCAGATGCGGGATAGTAATCGAGCCGCCTATCACAACCGCGATATTCAGCGCTTCATTGATTTCTTCGCGCGTGCAGCCAGCTTTTACGCAATTATCGATATGGCAGGTGATGCAGTCATCGCAGCGCAGCACCATTGACCCCGCCAGCCCCATCAATTCCTTGTACTTCGCAGGGATAGCGCCCTCCTCGTAGGCTCTGCTATCCAGCGCCATAAACCTCTTGAACGGCAGAAAATCCTCACCCATTATCTTCTCATTCCCTCTATTCCTTCTTTCATGAAACTCGTCTATCTTACTCATAATTCTCCTATTTAGTCAAAATTAATACACATTTCAAATTAAATACTAATGGATAAAGGTTTAAGGTAAACGGTTAAAGGCTAAAGTTTAAAGAAAATCCTCAATTAATCTTATAAAACCAAAAGGCAGCAATCATTTCCTCTTACAACTTTAACCTTTTGCCCTTAATCTTTAACCTTTTTTCAATAAATAAGATACTTCGACCGAATCTCAAGAAATTCATCCAGCCCCTCTCTCGACTCCGTCAGTACAGCCCGCTCACTCTTCCCGTTAATTATCAGCTTTATCAGCCGTTTCGAGCCCGTCACCTTGCGGAACATATCTATCCCCGAGGACTTCATATTCCCCAGCTCAAACAGCTCCGGGTGCGATTTTCGCAGCGCCAGCATAATCTTCAAGCCCGTCGAGTACGGCGCAAACAGGTTATCCATAGTGAATTTCAGCAGGTAGCCCCCACAATTTTTACTGCTGTACATCCCGTAGAACGGGCGGTACTTCGATGGTATCAGCTTTATCCCATTAAAACTCAGCGTCCCCAGCGTCTCTTTAAACATATCCATATTGAATCCCGGTTTCCCGAGGTATTGGAATGGCGACGTCGTACCAATCCCAATACTGATGATTCCCAGTTCACCCAGAACACCTAACATAGCCGCACCTCTTACCGCATTCACCGTCGGAATATGCGGCGACGTCGGGAACCACATCAAGCCCGTATCTTCCCAGTTCATCCAGCGCTGCCAGTTGTGCATCTCGAGGACGGTCAGGTCGCAGTGCCGCGGCTTGCCGTTCTTTGCCCGCGACAGCCAGCCTTCGGCGTTAATCATCTTTGCTATCTCGCCGAAAGTGCACCCATGCACATAAGCCACCGGCACTTTCCCCACGAACGAGTCCAGTTCTTCATCGACAGTCCCGCCGTCGATTATCATGCCGCCCAGCGGATTAGGTCGATCCAGCACCACCAGCGGTTTGCCGTGCTCGGCGCAGGCATCCGTCATGTTATAGAGAGTGCTGAGATAAGTGTACGAGCGTACTCCGATATCCTGCAGATCCACCAGCACAATATCACACTTGTCCAGCAGCGCCTGCCCCGGCTTCTTATTCTTGCCGTATAGCGAATACATTGGCACACCAAAAAGCGAGTCATTATCCACATGCTCACCTGCCGGAATCGTGGTATAGAACCCGTGTTCCGGCACAAAGATAGCCGTCAGCTCGCACGAATCCGTCGTACTGAGGATCTCCGCCGTCAGATTGCCGTATTTATCCCTGCCAGCATGATTCGTCAGCAGCCCGACGCGTTTCCCTTTGACAATTTCGAAATCCGTCTCAACCAGCACATCCACCCCGAGCTTGATCTCAATTTCTTTCTGAGCAACTGAATATTTCGGAATAGCAATCAAAAAAGCAAACAGAACCAAAAAAACTCTAAACATACAACTACCCTTAAATTATTAAAACCTGCCGCCAGCAGCCTGCAGCCATGAACTCAAATATATTCCTTAATCGGTAATTCCTCTTTCAGAGCGAAGTAAACATTCTCCGCCAGCGCCTGCAATTCATCCTCGCCGGGGTAGAGGTGCACCGGCGCCAGGAAACCGATTCTATCTTTTATCCATTCCATCAGCATCTCCGATTTTGCCAGCCCGCCCGTGATCAGGATAGCGTCGATATTCCCTTTGAGGACCGCAGCGCTGGCGCCAATCTCCTTCGAGATCTGGTACGCCATCGAGCCATAGATCAGCCGCGCGTGCTTGTCGCCTTCATTTATCTTCAGTTCGACCTTGTTAGCATCGTTGGTTTCGAGGTACGCCACCATACCGCCTTTCCCTGCGATAAGCTTTTTCACCTGGTGAAGCTGATATTTCCCAGAGAAGCACAGCCTCGCAAGCGAACCCACCGGTACGCTGCCCGCCCGCTCCGGCGAAAAGGGACCGTCGCCGTCGAGACCATTATTAACATCAATAACGCGCCCGTTCTGGTGGACACCGACAGTTATCCCGCCGCCAAGGTGGACAACAATAAGGTTAAGCCGGTCATAATTCAGGCTGTTCTCGCGGGCGTACCTGCGAGCCACAGCTTTCTGATTAAGCGCATGGAAGATGCTCATGCGCGGCAGTTCCGGGCGTCCCGAAATCCGCGCCATCTCATCCATCTCGTCAACAACCACCGGATCAACTATAAAAGCATTCTCTCTATTTTTAATTTCTCTAGCCATTTCCTTCGCAATGATTCCGCCCAGATTCGAGGCATGCTCGCCAAGAATGCCTTTTTTTAGGTCTTCGATCATCGCCTGATTCACTCTGTAAACGCCTCCGGGAATTGGCTTCAACATACCGCCGCGACCGACAACCGCATCGATAACGCTGATGTCCACCTGCTTTTCCTGCAGCGTCTTCATAATGAAGTTCTTACGAAACTCGTACTGGTCGGTAATTTCGTCAAACTCTTGCAATTCTTCTGCAGTATGCCTGATAGTTTTCGTAAGCACCTGCTCAAGATCATGGAACAGACCTATCTTCGTCGAAGTAGAACCTGGATTTATAGTAAGAATATGCATGACTATCCGTTAATTTTGTTCTCAAATTTAAGTTGCAGCCGCCAGAGCAATAGACATCATCTTACTTCTGTCGGAATCCGATCTCGAAGTAAGCACTACCGGCACCGAAGCTCCAAGGATCACAGCCGCGACCGTCGCTCTTGCAAAATAGGTCAGCGATTTATAAAGCACATTGCCAACTTCTATATTCGGCGCAAAGAGCAGGTCAGCGTCACCGGCTACGTCACTCTCTATGCCCTTGTGCTCCGCCGCCTCTTTGGAAATCGCATTATCGAAAGCCAGCGGACCGTCAATTGTGCAGCCCTTTATCTGTTTGCGGCGGCTCATCTGTGAGAGCGCGGCGGCTTCGATCGTGGTCTGCATCTTGGAATTGACACCTTCGATTGCAGCCAGCGCCGCCACTTTAGGATTTTCAACTCCAACCTTGTGGAAAATTTCCACTGCATTTTTGGCAATAGCTATCTTCTCATCCAGATCAGGCGCAATATTCTGAGCCGCGTCGGTCAAGCCGAGCAGCTTATGGTAATGCTTTATTTCAAAGAAGGCGCAGTGCGAAAGAAGCGCTCCCTGCCGCAGACCATATTCCTTATTTAAAATTGCCCTCAGGAAATCGGCAGTGCTAATATGTCCCTTCATAAATATTTGCGCACCGCCGTCTCTGATATACTTAACGCAGCTATTGGCTGCCGTTACCGGATCTTTTTCATTATGGATCTCAACTCCGGAAAGGTCCATTTCTATCTGCTCGGCTGCCTTTTCAATTTCTCCCTTTTTACCAAAAAGCACCGGCTCGATAATATTCTCATTGACGGCGTTCATAACCGCTTTCAGTGCCGGTTCATCTTCGGCGGCAGCCACTGCAATTTTCTTCTTCGGTTTTTTGCCTGCAATTTCAACTAAATGATCTAAAGATTTTAATTCCATCTCTTTCTCCTTTGATTATTCGAGTGAGCCAACAGTTTTCTCGACTTCATCGAGGATCTCGCCTGATTTCACAAGATCTTTCATTGTATTATGATCTTTATAAAGCGGGCGGTCAACATCGAGGTACTCAACATATTTCCGAATAACTTCCTTCGCTTTGGAAACTCCGGCGCCATGGCTAAACTCCCTTAAATCAAGCGCCTGCGCCGCTGCCATAAGTTCTATCCCCAATATCCCATAAGCATTTTCCAAAATCTGCTTATTCTTCAGTGCCGTATTCATTCCCATCGACACGAAATCCTCCTGATCTGCCGCCGCCGGAATCGACTGTATCGACGCTGGATTAGACAGGATTCTCTGCTCAACAATAAGCGTATCTGCCGTATATTGACTCAGCATCATACCCGAGAACATGCCGGCGCCCTTCGTCAGAAATGCCGGCAGTCCAGCGCTAAGAGCAGGATTCAGCAGCCGATTCAATCTTCTCTCGGACAGCACTGATACCATTGTCATGCTTGAACCAGCCATCTCCATCGGCACCGATACCGGCGTTCCCTGGAAATTAGCGCCTGATAGAGCTTCTTCCTCATCGGGAAGGAAAACGGGATTGTCGCCAACGCCGTTCAATTCGATTTCCACCTGGCTGCGCGCATATCCCAGCGCGTCATGAGCCGCTCCGATGATCTGCGGCGTCGAGCGCATAGAATATGCGTCCTGCACACGCGTCTTCATTTTGCCGGTAAGCAGGTCGCTGCCTTCCATGCATTTCATAAGCGCCTTCGAGCTTCTCTGCGCCCCTAAGAATCCTCTTTTCTCATGCAGCCTTATATCGTATGGCTTCATATTCGCCAGCAATGCTTCGAGAGACATAGCAGCGGCAATCTCAGCCTGTTTCAAGAGCCTGTTATAATCATAAAGCTGCAGCGAGCTATAAGCGGTTATTAAATTTGAGCCGTTAATAGCAGCCAATCCGTCGCGTGCTTTCAGTCCGGGAACAGGTATGCCGGCTTTTTCCATCGCTTCTTTAGTCGGCATACGTTTGCCCTGATAGAAGGCTTCACCTTCGCCCATAAGCGATAGCGCCAACTGCGACATCGGCGCCAGATCACCGCAAGCGCCTACAGAACCCTTCTCGCAGACCACAGGGATAACGCCTTTATTCAGCATATCAACATAAGTCTGCGAAATCTCCGGTCTGCCGCCCGAATTGCCATGCGCATGCACATTTACGCGTGAAGCCATAGCTGCCCGGATAAACTCAATCGGCGTGGGCTCTCCGATCCCCGCCGCATGGTTGTATATCAGGTACTTCTGAAATTCCTTGACCTGCTCATCGTCGAGCACAATCTCGGAAAATTCGCCGATACCCGTGTTTACGCCGTACATTATCTCTTTCTGCTCGATCTTTTTTTCGAGCATAGCGCGGCATTTCTCTATTCTCTCTGTTGCTTCATTCGATAGCTCAACCTGCGCATTACTCCTTGCGATATCAACAACATTCTCTATCGTCAGGTTATTTCCGTCTAATACGATCGCCATTTTTAACCTCTGTAAATGCTTATGATAATAACTTTAATCTCATTCCAACGCTCTAGCGTTGGAATACAATATGAGACGCTCCAGCGTCGATTTCTCTTCATGTATCCACTCCATCATCATGTCTAAATTCTTCATCTCTCATGCAACGGTAGTTAAATAAAATATCCCGCTGCCATATTTTTATAGCAACGAGATAAAGAAGGATTAAGTGAATAGAATAAACAAATTTATTAAATCAAGCCGTGTGCTTAGAACGGAATGATCTGTTCCGAATCCAGGATAAATTGAAGCACTCTACCGAAGCCGCAGCCCATACCAGAGCGTTCGACCCGCCTGTCCCTGAATAGCGCCAGATAATCATCGAACATTTTGTCAACTTCTTCCGGTTTGCTGTCGAAGTTATTCTTTAACTCTCTTAGCTGGCTGATCATCGTTCCTTCCTGCAAGCGCTTGTTGAGAAGTTCGAAATCAGATTCTCTTACCGAGCCGCCAATCGATTCCCCGGACAGCTTCAGAATTACATCCACACACTCTACGGTCTGCTTATCATCCGGACTTGACCTGTCGATCTTCATATTGAAGAACTTGATCTTCTCGGGATAGTGAGTTATCATGCAGTTTTTGTCAAAATAATTGACCATAAACTGCTCGTGATCATTTTTCAGGTCATCGCCCCATTCGATCGGGAACTTATCCTGAAGGATCTCGACCGCCTTCGTATAGCTGACAACCTCGAATCCTTTTTCGTAGTAATTGTAAAGATTGTCATGCAGTTGCGGTGTCAGCAGCCCATAGCGCGACGAAACATTCAGTACATTGATAAAAATGTGATTCAGGAAATCCGCGCAATGTTTCAACAGCCAATCCAGATCGGTGTCGAGCGCTTCCGTTTCCAGCAATTCGAAGTCGTTCAGGTGCCTGCCGTCCGAAACCCAGTTCTTATTATCCCTCCTGAATGACCTGTTCGTCGAGAACATTCGCGGCAGACCGTTATCTATGATATCCCGTTCCAGATGAAGCTGCACCGTTTGCGACAGCGTCTGAAATTCATGTCCGGTAACAGTAAACACATTACTGACGGCTTCGCACGAGCCGGTCGCATTAGTGATTCCCTGGCAGGGGACTCCGACAAAACCTTCTTTCCACAGAAATTCCAGAGCAGATTGGTAGATCAGCGATTTCAAGAGAACTATATTTTTTTGTTGCATGAAAGACCTCCTTTATAAAGAAATACTAACAAAGTTGAGACCACAAGCCAGCATCCCGCAGCCCAAATTTCTGCCATACGGCGCCGTTCGCAGAAATTCAGCCGTAAAAAAGCATCCGGTTTGCTTTTTAGGCATAATCCGGCGTTGTAGAATCTCATGTGAATTATCATTTTTGGTCTTCCGAAATTCCCGGTTAGGGATGTTTAAAAAATCATTTTGATTAAGTCAATCACCGGGATTGCAATATAATAAAAATTCTCTCAAAACCTGAGAAAAGTTTCCCACAATCGACTCCGAAATCTTCATATTTTATCAAGTCAAAGAACTAATATGTTGGAAATTAAATTAATTGCTTGTATTGCATTTTATTTGTTTTGGAATATCTAACTAATTCAATGTAAAAGAATGATTTATATCGTAATCATTGATAAGTTTGAGTTTTAATGTTAAGTTTTATTACTTTTATTTTTCAATTATTTAAATATTTCATTCAAATTATTTCTAATAATTCCAATTAAAGCATTAACTCGGATTTTTCATTAGATATATGATTTATTTGTAAGATCATTCAACAGAAAGATTTAGCTTGCTGCTAATTCGAAGTTTTTCAGATATTTTTGCAAAGTGCTAAAGCACTTTGTTGCAAAAACTTATGCTCAAAACCAACTTTTCTAATAAGATATTTAGGATTAATAAATTTTAAACTAAAACTTAAAACTTTTAATAGCCAGTAACCTGCAGACAGCAGCCCGCAACCTTCTTAACTTTAACCGTTAACCTTTCACCTTTAACCTCTATCCAAAAGCAATAAGCAAAGAATAAAAGATTAACTAAAGTTATGCCATAAGCATACAAATACAGGCAACATTTATCATATCATCCACGCTGCACCCTCGCGAAAGATCGCAATACGGCTTCTTAAGTCCCTGGATGATAGGACCGACAGCTTCCGCACCGGCGAGTCTCTGGGTTAATTTATAACCAATATTGCCCGAATTCAGGTCGGGGAATATAAGCACATTCGCATTCCCTGCAACGGGAGACCCCGGACTCTTCCTCTCACCGACAGAAGAAACAACAGCCGCATCCAGTTGAAGCTCACCGTCAACTGGCAATTCAGGTGCTTTTTCCTTCACAAAATTTGTGGCTCGCTGGATTTTTTCTACTAACTCGTGGCTGGCGCTGCCTTTCGTCGAGAAAGAAAGCATAGCAGCCTTCGATTCTTCGCCGGTAACGGAATTATAGTTCTTCGCTGATGATATTGCGATATCCGCAAGCTGAGCATCAGTCGGCTCAGGATTCACCGCGCAATCCGCAAAACAGTACATTCTATCCGAAAATACCATAATAAAATAGCTGCTGACAATCGAGATACCTTCCTCGACGCCGACAGTATGGATAGCCGAGCGAAGCACATCGCCCGTCGAAGAGACATTCCCGCCGACAACCGCATCAACTCTGCCGGTTTCCAGAAGCAAGCCTGCAAAATATAAGGGATCTTTCACAGTCTCGGCTGCCTGATCGGGCGTCATACCCTTATGCTTTCTTTTTTCGTGCAGGGCGGCGGTAAATTCTTCCGAATATTCCGAACCCACCGGATTCAATATCTCGACGCCGTTCAGGGTCAAACCTGCAGCTTTAGCTATTTCCGCTATTTTATCGGGATTGCCTACGAGTATGGGGTTCCCAAGTTCTTGATTTTTAATTTGAATTGCGGCATCGATAGCTCTGACATCTTCCGCATTCGGAAAAGCCACGCTCTTATTTATATTCTTCGCCTTATCTCTAATCGTTTCAATAAAATTCACAGCCATATCCAACTCCTGTCAATTATTTTTTATATTAAAATTTATTTTTAGCCAAAAAACTAAAGTTATCACAAAAGTACGGGAAAGTCATTCCTGCGCATGTCTTTAGATCCTGCTTTAGCAGGGCAGGAATCTGATGAGTTCGGGATTTGTCATTCCACCCTGCTGAAGCAGGATTTAGCTTCACTCCAATTCGTTCCGTTCAGAATGACGCTTTTGGACACCCTCTTTTACACATCTCTTACTATTTCTTTCCCTTCTTACTACCACCTTTATTCTTACTATTATTCTTATCAGTTTTCTCGAGCTCAGGGATTTGCTTCTCTTCCTGTACTTCTTTTTCCGACCTATCCAGCGGCGTTAACTGACCTTCTACAACCCTCACGGAATCTCTGGCAATCACCAGTTCTTCATTTGTAGGAATTACATAAACATTAACATCGCCGCTGCTTATGAGCATTTCTTTCCCATCCGTAGCTTCGGCATTCTTCACGTCATCGATCCCTATTCCCAGATGTTCCAGATTCTGGCAGATCTGCCTTCTGATCTCAGGTGAATTCTCGCCAATACCACCGGAAAGACAGATAGCATCAGTGCCATTGAGCGTCGCCATGTAAGCGCCAATATACTTTTGCACTTTCTTGGCGAACATATCCACCGCCAGCAGCGCGCGCCTGTCGTGGAATTCATCGATTTCTTCCAGCAAATCCCGCATATCATTCGTAAGCCCTGAAATTCCGAGCACACCCGATCTCTTATTCAGCATGTTGAAGGCTTCGTCAACGGTTATACCTTCCTTATGCACGAGGAACTGCACCACTGTCGGGTCAATATCGCCGCAGCGCGTCCCCATCATAAGTCCTTCCAGCGGGGTAAATCCCATAGACGTTTCGACGGATTTCCCTTTTTTTATCGCGCACGCTGACGAGCCGTTACCCAGATGGCAGGTAATAATATTCGTCTGTTCCCTTGTCTTGCCGCTCAATCTTCTATACCTGTAAGAGATATACCTGTGCGAAGTACCGTGAAATCCGTATTTCCTGATCTTATATCTTCTATAAACCTGGTAAGGAATGCCATAGAGATAAGATGTCGGCGGCATCGTCGAGTGGAACGCCGTATCGAAAACAGCGATCTGCGGCGTAACAGGACCAAAAATCTCCCGGCATGCATAAATACCTTTGACATTCGCCGGATTATGCAGCGGCGCAAGGTCTATGCAATCTTCGATACCCTCGATCACTTTATCATTGATAAGAACCGACTTAATAAACTTCTCGCCGCCATGGACAACTCTGTGACCAATCGCGTGGATATCTTCCAAGGACTTGATTTGCGGCACTCTTTCTTCCTCGGTAAGCCATTTGGTGACGTACTGAAGAGCTGCTCTGTGGTCGCGCAGTGGCGCAGCTTGTTTAACGTTAGGTTTACCCACGATTTTGAAAGTGATCGTGGATTGACTGCCTATTCTTTCGATTTCGCCCCTGATAATAGTTTCATCAGAATCAGTCTCGATCTTATCGAGATCGGTATTATAGATTTCAAATTTAAGCGATGAACTCCCGCAATTTAAAACAAATACATTCATTGGTTTATTCCCTGAGTTTATTCTTCAATTTATTATATTATAAAAAAAACACTTCTTTTAATTAAAAAGTACTTCAAAAATTAAGTGTTTACAAAATTATGAAATATTCAGACGCCTTACTAATAATTAATTTCTTGTATCAAATTCTTTGTAATCGTTCTGTGGATAACTGATAATCTCATTATTTCCAAGGGATAATTGGAGTTAAAACTTTCAAATCATTTTTCTTAAAAAAAGAAATTATATTCTATATTATTGTGTTTTTTTAAAGAAAATAAGTTTGAAAATCCAAATTTTAAGAATTTCTTATGCGTTTAGGAATGTTTTTTCTAATGAATTATGCGGTTTCAACTTATCTTCTTGGTGACTTTCCAAAACGTGAAATTCGTTGAACTGTAGATTTCTATTGAAAAATAAGGGATTAATAACAATATAAGAATTATTCGTCTTTTTTTTAAGTACATTGTTATTAATAATAAATCGGAGTAAATTATGGCTGTTTATTTGGTACAACATGGCGTTGCTATGCCAAAAGAAGAAAATCCGGACAGACCTTTGACCGAGGAAGGGCAGAAAACCACCAAATTGATTTCTGAGAGGGCAAGAGATTACCACACAAAAGTGGAAAAAATTTACCATACTGAGAAATTGAGAGCAATACAAACAGCAGAAATTCTGGAGTACTATTGCCAGCCTGAAGAAGGAAGAAGCGAAACTGACGGTATGGGAGCTAAAGACGACGTTAAACAGTTCTCGGCAAGGATTGATAAAAATCGTAATGATATGTTTGTCGGGCACTTGCCTTTTATGGAAAAACTTGCATCATATATGGTTTCCGGCAATGAAAACAATGCTGTTTTCAAATTTCAAAACAGCGGCATCATAAAGTTAGAATATAGTGAAGATGACGGCTGGCAGATCACCGGAGCTTTCCTGCCAAAACCAGTATGATATCTTTTATTTTCGGATAATTCCAATTGTTAAAAATAATGAAATTGTATAATTTGCGTTCTCAATTACATTAAATTAATCTAGAAAATTAACCCGGTGTATAGTATGGCTAAACTGACTGATTTACCTTCATGGCAGAAACTTCAGGCTCATCAAAAAGATATGGAAAATGTACTTATGCGAAATCTTTTTGAAGAGGATAAAGATCGCTTCGACAAATTCTCTGCCATGTTCAAAGATATCCTGCTTGACTACTCTAAAAACATTGTAACGGAAGAAACAATGAAGCTTCTTTTTCAGCTTGCTGATGAATCCGGACTGAAAGAGCGCATTGAAAAAATGTTTTCTGGTGAAAAAATTAATTTCACTGAAAAGCGGTCAGTATTGCATACAGCTCTTCGCAACAGATCGAACTACCCTGTCGAGGTGGACGGAGAGGATGTCATGCCGCATGTCAATAAAGTCCTCAGCCAAATGAGAGATTTCGTTGACAGAGTTCATGAAGGTAAATGGCTCGGCTATACTAATATGCCTATCACTGATATTGTGAACATTGGAATTGGAGGTTCACATCTTGGTCCGGCTATGGCAGCCGAAGCATTGAAAGGCTATGCCATGCCAGGAATGAATATTCATTTTGTTTCGAATGTGGACGGAACAGATGTATCGGAAACATTGAAGCTGCTAAATCCTGAAAAGACGCTCTTTGTCATTGCTTCCAAATCCTTTACTACACAAGAAACATTGACCAATGCACAGACAGCCAAGGAATGGTTTCTGTCCAATACAGGATACGATGAGGACAATATAGCCAAACATTTTGCAGCTATTTCAACAAATACCGAGAAAGTTACTGAATTCGGCATTGATCCCCAAAATATGTTTGTTTTTTGGGATTGGGTGGGGGGCAGGTATTCCATGTGGTCGGCGATAGGCCTACCGCTGGCTCTATACATAGGGATGGATAATTTCGAGGCTCTTTTGCAGGGCGCCCATAACATGGATCTCCACTTCCGCGAGGAGCCTTTTGAAAAGAATTTCCCGGTAATTTTAGGTCTGCTTGGAATTTGGTACTCGAATTTTTTCGGAGCCGCATCACATGCCGTCATTCCTTATGATGAATACCTGAGACTTCTGCCGGATTACCTGCAGCAGCTTGATATGGAAAGCAGCGGAAAAAGCTCAACCCTCGATGGTGATTTTGTAAATTACACCACTGGTCCGATAATATGGGGATCGGCAGGAACCAATGCCCAGCACTCGTTTTTCCAACTTATTCATCAGGGAACCAGATTGATCCCTGCTGATTTTCTTGCACCGGTGCATTCACAGAATCCTGTCGCAACACATCATAATATACTGCTGTCGAATTTCTTTGCGCAGCCGGAAGCGTTGATGAAAGGAAAAACAGAAGAAGAAGTCCGCAGGGAATTAGCAGAAAAGGGAAATAATGCAGAAGAAATAGAAAAATTGCTGCCGCATAAACTATTCCCAGGTAATAAGCCGAGCAGCTCATTTTTCTTCAATAGATTGACACCTGAAACCCTCGGCGCTTTAATTGCAATGTATGAGCATAAAGTTTTCGTACAGGGAAGCATCTGGAATATTAATTCATTCGACCAAATGGGCGTGGAACTCGGAAAGCAGCTTGCGAAGAAGATTCTTCCCGAACTGGATTACGACGAGAAGATAGAATCTCACGACAGCTCGACTAATGGATTGATCAATTATTTCAAAAAAGTAAGGAAATGAGCTTTAGATTACTATATATGCCTGTCCTGGCGTTATTATTGATGTCATTTCAGGATGAAGAATTCGATCCTAAAAACTATTCAAGAAACGACACCGAATGGCGTGAAATAATGCCTCCGGACAGCTCATTCATTATTGAATATCCTATAGATCCGGAAATTGATACAATTGAAATTGATCTTGACTTCGGAGCTGTTCGTGCTGTTTCTCTTACTTACGACGGAGAGCCGGTTTATGGCAATGTACGTTACATAGTCACATACATTGATTATCCCGATACTGTGATCCATAGCTGCTATCCCTATGATATTGTCCGGAGCTTTCTCGATCGCGCCAAAGATGGAAGTGTTGAAAAAGCCGGCGGCAAGATAAGATCTGCAAAAAAGACCCACGTTGATGGCTATCCGGCAAGAAGAGTGACCGTCGATTATAAAAATTCGGCAGTTCTGAATGCTGAATTTATCCTTGTTAAAAGCAGGTTGTACATAATTCAAGTGTTAACTCCGGTAACATACGAGTTTAATGCTTATAAGAAAAGATTCTTGAATTCCTTTAAGTTAATTTATAATTAAATAAAAATTACATTTTATATCTGTCTGAAAATGGTTTTGATGCCAAAATCATAATGATTATAATTCGTTAAATAATCTGTTAATTTTATTTGAAAATTGATTACATTAATTTTGAGAATCTAAGGTAAATCAATAATTTGCGGTTTAATGTGATTAAAATTTGGTAAGAATATTAACGGAAATAAGGAGAGATAATGGCGGACATTAACGAGATCAATGAGCGGATTCAAAAGGAAAGCTCATTTGTTGAGATGCTCATGATGGAGATGAGCAAGGTGATCGTCGGTCAGCGGCAGATGGTCGACCGTCTGCTTATCGGGCTGCTTTCCAACGGTCATATACTGCTCGAAGGTGTACCCGGGCTGGCAAAGACACTTGCTATCAGTACTCTTGCTCAGGCAATTGACGCAAAGTTCAACAGAATACAATTCACACCTGATCTGTTGCCGGCAGACCTGACCGGAACAATGATTTACAACCAGAGAACCGAAGAATTCACTGTCAGGAAGGGACCCGTTTTTGCAAATTTCATACTCGCAGACGAGATAAACCGCGCCCCTGCCAAGGTGCAAAGCGCGCTGCTTGAATCTATGCAGGAAAGGCAGGTTTCCATTAGTGTCGAAACTTTCAGGCTGCCTGAACCTTTCCTCGTGCTTGCTACACAAAATCCGATCGAGCAGGAAGGCACCTATCCGCTGCCTGAAGCACAGGTGGATCGTTTCATGCTGAAAGTTGTAATAACGTATCCCAATAGAGAAGATGAGAAGGCTATTTTGAGGGAGAATTTGGCGAAAGAATTCCCGCATCCTGACCAAATACTGAAGCCTGAAGATATTCTCAATGCGCGGGATGTGGTCAAAGAAGTTTACATGGATGAAAAAATTGAAAATTACATTTTGGATATAGTTTTTGCATCCCGAACACCGGCAGAATACAAACTTGATAAACTTGCTCAATTGATCTCGTTTGGCGCATCGCCTCGCGGCTCGATATATCTCGCGATGGCAGCCAAAGCCTATGCATTTATTAAGCGGCGCGGTTATGTTATCCCGGAAGATGTTCGAGCAGTGGCTCTGGATGTGCTGCGCCACAGAATCGGTGTTACTTATGAAGCAGAAGCTGAGAACATCACCAGCGAAGACATAGTTAATGAAATTCTGAACACTGTGGAGGTACCGTAATTAGCAATATTGAGGCTGTCTAACAAGTCGAATTTTGTTTATCCTTCTACTCCGTTCAGGATAACAAAAACAAGTGAAAATAGGAATGTCAAACTGAGCTGAGTAGAGATGTGACGAAATTTTTCAACTTATGGGACATCCTCAGGCAAACACTTTAATTTTTTATAAAGTTTTTTTTATTTATTATAAAATAAATGGATACTGCAGAATTAATAAAGAAAGTCAGGAAAATTGAGATCCGTACCCGCGGATTATCCAGACAATTATTTTCCGGAGATTACCACAGCGCATTCAAAGGTCGGGGCATGGCTTTCAGTGAAGTGCGGGACTATATCCCCGGCGACGACATCAGAACTATAGACTGGAATGTCACCGCCCGGTTCAACCACCCTTTCGTAAAAGTATTCGAAGAAGAACGCGAATTGACAGTCATGCTGCTTGTTGATGTAAGTGCTTCGGAAAGCTTTGGCACCCGGCAGCAAAATAAGCGGGATTTGATTACGGAACTTTGTGCTGTGCTTGCTTTTTCGGCTATTCAAAATAATGATAAAATTGGTCTGATATTTTTCAGTGATAAGATTGAAAAATATATTCCGCCAAAGAAGGGAAGATCGCATACTCTTAGGATCATCAGGGAATTAATAGAATTCAGACCGGAAAATACGGCTACTGACGTTGGTGAATCACTCAAATTCCTGAGAAATGTTATTAAAAAGCGCTGTATTGCTTTTATCATATCCGATTTTCTGAGTAAGGATTTTGAGGGACCGTTGAAGATAGCAGGGCAAAAACATGACACTGTAGCAGTGCAGATTTACGACATCCGCGAAGCTGAACTGCCTAAAATGGGCATGATCCGCATTCGCGACGCCGAAACCGGAGACATGATGTGGGTGGATACCTCAAGCAATAAAGTCAGGGAGAATTATCAAAATTGGTGGAATGAAAAGCAAATCCGCCTCAAAGACGTCTTTAACAGAAGCAATGTTGATGTTATAAATCTAAGAACCGACGAGTCTTACGTTGCGCCTTTGAAAGCCTTCTTCAAGCTGCGCGGAAGAAGAAGGTAATTTAATTGTTGGTCCGACAACGGTCGGATCGTTTATTAAATCAGTCGGAGTACTAAAAATGAAAACAAAAGTACTTATTTTCGCAGTCCTTATAAGCCTTTCAGCCGGACTATATTTATTATTAAAAAATGATGAGCAGCCGAAGCAAAAATTCGAACAAAAGCATTTCATCAATTTTGAACAGGAAGCGGGCACATTCTCAAAAGAAAGATGGAAACTGGAATACTACCGCCTGCGTGACCCCAAAACTGGTAAAATACCAGACAATATCCGCACAAAAGAATTGAATTTCGCAAAAACACTACCCGGCTCTTATAACCGCATAAAAAAAGGATATGATGAAATCCAAAATACAAAATGGCAAACCCGCGGTCCGAATTTCATCGGTGGTCGTACGAGAGCATTAAATTTCGATGTAAGAGATGAAAACATCTGGGTAGCCGGTGGAGTCTCCGGAGGCATGTGGCGATCAACCGACGCCGGCAAAACATGGGTGAAAACTACCGAGCCGGACCAGCTTCATTCAATTTCCTGTCTCGCGCAGGATACCCGCCCCGGCAAGGAGGATAACTGGTACGCAGGTACTGGGGAATATATCGGTAATTCCGCAGATATATCCGGCGATGGTATATACAAATCTACTGATAATGGTAAAAGCTGGTTTCTTATTCCATCAACATCGACACAGAATCCACAGTCTATTGAAAATCCTTTCGATTATGTATGGGAAATAGTAGTGGATCCGACAGCGCCGTTAAGTCAAGATGTTGTTATAGCAGCAACTTTAGCTTGGGGAATACAAAGGAGTACGGATGGTGGTAATACATGGGAGGTTGTGCTTGGGAAATCTAATCCAAGTATATTCACTGAAATATCGGTCACTACCGAAGGGACGTTCTATGCTGCTTTAGGAAGGCAGGGAGGTTTTGGAGGAGGAGTGTCTCCTGATAGAGGCTTTTACAGAAGTACTGATGGCGTAAACTGGACTGATATAACACCTGAATTCGATGCCGGGGCTTTTTGGAGATTCGAGATTGGTATTGCGCCATCCGACGAAAGTCAGGTATACTTTTTTGGGTATACTCCGGGCGCAGGGAAATTAACGTTTAACAGACGAGGCGATAGTTTATGGCACAGTTTCTGGAAATATACATACATATCCGGTGATGGTTCCGGCGAAGGCGGCAGTTGGGAAAATCGCTCCGAATATTTGCCTAAACCAGATAATGTGCGGTTGCAAATGAATGCTCAATCATCATACAACATGGTTGTCGCTGTACACCCGGAAGATCCCAACATTGTTTTTCTTGGTGCGACCTCAGTTTATCGTTCTACCGATGGTTTTTCGAGCCATGAAAACTGGCAGCTTATCGGAGGTTATTGCCCATTCGGAGACGATTGTGAGTATGCCTATCGCTACCCTAACCATCATGCTGATGAACATGTTTTCCTATTCTGGCCCAATGATCCGAACAAATTTATTACGGCTTCCGACGGCGGTGTTCATATAACGCATGATGTTATGGCTGACACAGTTGAATGGCACTCTCTCAACGAAGGCTATATCACAACCCAGTTCTATACAGTAGCTGTCGATCATGGCACTGAAGGAAGCGAGGAAATAATCGGAGGCACTCAGGATAATGGTACTCTTTATTCCGCTGAAAATGATCTTCAACTACCATGGACATATCCCTCAGGTGGTGACGGTCTATCGGTAATAATCGAAGACGGCGGGAATGTTTATTATGCTTCACAAAATTCATCTACCAGCCCCTCCAGAGTAAGAATGTGGAGAATCCTGATGGATGAAAATGGAGAAAATCTTATAAAGCAAAGAATAGACCCTGCCGGAGCGAAAGATATTATCTGGAATCATCCTATGGTTCTCGACCCGAATAATCAGAGCCGTATGTACACCGGCGCTGGCAGGATGGTCTGGAGAAATAATGATCTGTCGGAAATTCCATTTGAAAATTCTACCGATTCAATATCACAAAATTGGGATTCACTCCAGTATACGAGAACTGAACCGGATGAGGGGACGCATCCGTATGGAGGCATGATAACAGCACTGGATGTATCCACAAATCCGGCAAACATAGTTTATTACGGGACTATTGATGGGCACGTCTACAGGATTGATAACGCTCATGAAGGCGATCCCGAACCAGTGGAAATAACAGGCAGTCAATTCGCTCGTGGTTTTGTCAACTGCATTAAAATTGATCCTGATGATGCTTCCGAAGTTTTCATCGTATTTTCTTCTTACAGGACATTGAGCATATTTCGAAGCACAAATTCCGGCGAAACATGGGAAGCAGTTTCAGGTAATCTTGAAGAAAATGAGAACGGCGGCGGCGGCGGTCCGGCTGTGAATTGGCTGGATATAGTCCCCGTGAATGGCAAAAAGTTATATTTAGCCGGAACTTCAACCGGATTGTATTCAACGGCTTATCTTAATGGCATGGGCACCGTCTGGCAGCAGGAAGGCACGAAAGAGATTGGAAACATGGTTGTCAAAATGGTAGATACTCGTGCTAAGGATAGTTATGCAGCTGTTGGCACGCATGGGGCAGGTATCTTCAGCGCTTACGTAAATGAACTGCCGCCGGTGCCGGGTAAACCCGAATTACTGGCTCCGGTTAATGGTTTCGGCGGAGTTACCTATAGTATTGATTTGAAATGGCAAGACCAAAATGATGCTGGTATGTATCAATTGCAGATAGCTTCCGATAGTGAATTCAACAATATTATCCACCAGGAAGACGGAGTAAGAGGAACGGAATTTAATTACGCAAACCCGGAGCAGGGATTGAAAAAATTCTATTGGAGAGTGGCAGCGATCAGTGCAGGCGGATTGAGCGAGTATTCTGATGTCAGAACTTTTGTTACAGCAGTCGCAGCTCCTGAATTAACATATCCGGAAAACCGGGCTGATTCAATCCCGCTTACAATTTCTTTGAAATGGAATGATTCCGAAGACGCTGATCATTACCATCTGCAATTAGCCAAAAACATCTTCTTTTCTGATATGGTAATTGATACAACGGGAATAACAGGCACCAGTCTGGATGTGGAACTCGAATCATTCACCCGCTATTACTGGAAGATAAGCGCCGTGAATGGCGGCAATGAGGGATTGTTTGGTGATGCATACCGCTTCACTACTCTTGAAGTTGTATCTGTTGATGATTATTTCACACATTATTATCCGTTGGAAATTCTAAGCGTTTATCCCAATCCCGCTGATAATAATCTGGCACTTGATGTATACGTCCAGGATGCAGGTAAATTCATTGTTTCACTTTATGATTTAAACGGCAATAAAGTGAAGACTCTGCATGCGAATAGAATAAATGGCGGGAAAAAATATACATTTAATTTTAACGTAAATGATATACCCCCGGGTATGTATTACCTGATGATAAATATAAATGGCTTCGAAGAAGTTAATTCGGTGGTTATTTATTGATAATTTTACAGGAAAAGTAAATAAGCTGGATAATTGAACGAAAGGGCAATGATAAAAAGATCATTATTTTTAGGATTGATTTTATTAATTTTATTTGATATTGACGGACATTCTCAGCAGGTCAAGGTTGAGTCGAGTATCGATACGAATAATGTATTGATCGGCGAACCGATAAAAATTGGCTTGCAGGTGATCTCCAAGCCCCCGGCAGGTGTCGTCATGCCTTCAATCGAGGATAGCATCGGAAATCTGGAAGTACTTTCAATAAGCAAGATCGATACCATTGCCGAAGAAGATTATCTCGAATTAAAACAAACATATGAAGTGACGAGTTTCGATGCAGGCAGCTATGAAGTGCCACCTTTCACTGTGATGTACGAGAAAAAGAATATGCAGGATGTTTATCCTGCCAAATCCAACTTCCATACAGTGAACTTTGCCACAGTCGAAATTGATACCACTGCAGATATTAAAGATGTCAAAGCGCCGCTTGAGATTCCGCTCACTCTTGCCGAGTTTATCTGGTATATTGTCGGCGGAGTGCTGATTACAGCGGCGATTGTTATCGGCTACATTCTCTGGAAGCGGAGGACACCCGCTATTTACAAGGATCTTGACTATGACCCGAAAATACCACCCCACGTTTTGGCTCTGGAAGCTCTCCAAAGTCTGAAAGAAGAAAAACTCTGGCAGAAAGGGCAGATCAAGCTATATTATATCAAGCTGACCGAAATAATCAGGTTATACATCGAAAGAAGATTCGAAATTCCTGCTCTTGAGATGATATCCGGCGAAATTGTTGATAGAATGAGAAATACGGAGGTCAGCTCAGATCAGATAGACAAGTTGGAAGATATGTTTAGAAATGCCGATCTAGTTAAGTTTGCGAAGATGGAGCCTCCTACCGAAAAAAACACTGAAGCAATGCACATAGCGGAAGAGTTTGTCAGGGCAACGATACCGGTAATGAAGAAAGAACACGAGGAGGAAAAAAATGTTTGAAAACATAGAATTCGCAAACCCGGAATTTCTGTATCTGCTGATCATATCTCCTCTTATGATTGTCTGGTACATTCTCCGAAAAAGGAGGCAATCACCAACTATAAGTGTTTCTTCGACCGATGGATTCAAAGCTGCTTCAGCCACTTTTCGCCAGCGTTTACGTCATCTTTTGCCTGTATTTAGGGCGCTTGCCGCAGCATTATTCATCATTGTGCTGGCACGTCCTCAGACATCATCGACAAATAAATCGGTAAAAACAGAAGGTATAGATATAGTGATAGCTCTTGACGTATCAACTTCGATGCTTGCGGAAGATTTTAAGCCAAACCGCATTGAAGCTGCAAAAAAATATGCCCGGGAGTTTATCGAAGAACGGCAGAATGACAGGATAGGTCTCGTGGTTTTCTCCGGCGAAAGCTTTACTCAATGCCCGGTGACTATAGATCACAATGTGCTTAAGAATCTCTTCGGATCAGTCAAAAGCGGTATGATCGAGGACGGGACTGCTATAGGAATGGGGCTTGCCACAGCGGTCAACCGCCTAAAAGAAACAGAAAGCAAAAGTAAAGTCGTAATCCTCCTCACTGACGGAGTAAACAATACCGGCTTCATAGCGCCGCAAACTGCTGCGGATATTGCATCGACCTACGGAATTCGCGTATATACTATCGGCATTGGTTCCAAAGGCAAGGCGCCATTCCCATTCAAGATGCGCACCTGGTCGGGGAAAGTAGTGACACGCTATCAGAATGTTGACGTCAAGATAGATGAAGAGATCCTGAAAAGCATTGCTAACACTACAAACGGCAAGTATTTCCGCGCTACAAACAACAAAGCCCTCCGGAATATTTACCAGGAAATCGACAAACTCGAAAAAACCAAGATCGACGTTTCCTACTACAGCCGCTTCGATGAGAAATTCCTGCCTTTTGCCATTGCCGGAGCCATCCTTTTCTTGTTGGAGATATTATTACGATATACGGTTTTTAGGAGTTTGCCGTAATGTGAGTTAAATTGCCTATGTAATGATAAGTGACTGTGTCAGTTGTTATAACTGGCTAAAAGACTGCCACCAGTCAAAATGTTCTTTGCAATTAAGGTATTCATCATAGAATATGCGGTCTGACAGGCGGAATCTTGCATAATTCTCGATATTCTCAATGGCATTTTGGATAGAAGCTTCACTTTGTAAATTATTATCCGCCCAGTGCTTCATAATTGCAGGTGTGCACAGAATACCAGTATTAGGATAGTTTTCTCTTATCAATTTTATTGCTTTTCGATCATCCGTCGCGATAGACCATCCTCTGTTAATGCCGATTGCAATAGTTTCTGCTTCGCCGTCATCAAGTCTTTGAGCAAATTCAATGAATAAGAAATATTCTTCCTCATTAATCTCAGTTCTTTGGAAAACTCCTTGTAAAATATATGTTTCCAAATCTAAAGGTTGCTTTTTACCGGAATTATAGTAATAGTTTGATTCGCTTATAACTAATCGAGCAAGCATCTTTTGCTGCATCATACTCTGAAAAATCGAGGAATGATAACCTGAGCAATATATGTTAATCAGAGTAGAACTATCGTAAATCACAGTATCATTCATTGCAAACGGTCTTTCACCTCATTTTTTATTTCCAATTCATTGTTAAGCATATCCGGGATGATTCCTTCGGTATCATCGGTAATCCTGTCGGCGGCTCTACGCGCATCTAATCTATCGACCCTCAGATATTTGGCAAACTGTCCTTCACTTATTAGATCTTCCTTAAACGCCTCCACCGCAAGAATTTGATATCTGACCGGCATTGGTTCTATCTTTTGTTCAAGTTCCAGTCCAAGCTGCTTCTGTGCGCCGCGGATTTTCCAGCCGCTATTTTTGATTCTGTCCCAGGTGCCGGGATTCAGCTTTTCGAGATTCTCGAGACGCAGCGCCATAGCGTGCACCGAAACACCGAAATAATGAGCCATAATGCAAAGATCCATCGGGGTAAAGCTGTCCTTCTCAAGATAAATATCGGTGAATTTACGAATAACGGATTCCCGCGGCATCAAAAACTGCGAAGCAAAATTATCGGCAAATCTTTCCTTTTTTATGTGATATTTTTTTGCCTCATCAATAAGCTGGATCTCATTTATGTATCGGTCAGTAGTCAGGAAATGCGCGCAGCCGTGAGCAAGCGAAAACAACTGCCTCTCAGGGGGATGTATGATATTGACAGCAAAGCAGCCGCCGGCTTGCTCATCGAAATGATACATCTCGGAAATTTTATTCGGCAGATTCATAAAGAAAATCCTCAGCCCTACTTCATTTTCAAGGATTTCCGCCAGATTCTTGACGGGATTATTTCCCAACATCAGGCGAGATCTTTCCTGTTCCGCCAATCTTTCGGCAGCCATTTCAAGTTGCAGCTTAGTGTAATCGAATTGTGCGGGATAATTTTTCCTCAACGGATGATTGGTAATTTTCTCTAACTCAAGGTAATCCCTAATAAGATTTTCGAAAGTGAAAATAGTCTCATTCATAGCTTCATCATATTGCACCCCGGAATTTTTCGGCGCGCGGAACTGCACGGCAAATGATTCAAGCTCGGTTTCCTTCCCGAGCAGGTCATTCAGACTTACTTCGTAAAGCTTCGCAAGATTTACCAATTCATCAGGCTTTACCTTTCTCTCGCCTTTTTCGATAGACACGAGGGTAGTCCTTGCAATACCCAGATGAAGAGCGGCATCTTCCTGCCGCAAGCCTTTGTTCCGGCGGGCTTTTAAGAGTTTCTGCCCGAGGGTGAGGGGGTTGATGGTTTCTATATTTAAGTTGTCCATAGCTATTTTGATATTATTATTATGTAATTATACCACAAAAAACGACAATGTCATATTATTATTATCTTTAATCTGACAATCAAATACAATGTTATCTTTTCACATTTTCCCAAAATTTCTTATCTTGTAATCATTAATTATTGGGAGAAATGACATCTCTCATTACCTCTTTCCTATTGATAATTAGAAGCTTATAATAAATTTGGGAGATATTTTATGATACTAAAGATTAACAAAGAAGAAAAAGAATTCACCGGCGATCCGCAAATGCCGCTGCTGTGGGCGCTGCGCGATATTTTCGATATGACAGGCACTAAGTACGGCTGCGGGGTCGGTATCTGCGGAACCTGCGTAGTACTGGCAGACGGCGAGCCGATTCGCTCATGCATAATGCCGGTTTCCGCTGTTGCCGGAAGGAAGATCACTACTATTGAAGAACTTAACGCTGACGGCGCACACGCTCTGCAGAAAGCGTGGGAGCAGATAGGCGTTTCCCAATGCGGTTACTGCCAGCCGGGACAGATTTTGACTGCCGCAGCGCTGCTGGAGAATAATCCTAACCCGGCGGAAAATGAAATTGACGCGGCATTGAAGGATAATATCTGCAGGTGCGGCGCTTACCAGAAAATTCGTGAAGCTATACAAATCGCGGCGGGAGGTTAATATGGGAAACAAGAATAAAACTTCGATCTCAAGGCGTAAATTCGTTATCGGCGCGGCTATCACAAGCGGCGGGATACTCTTCAATATTTTTCCTTCGATATCAAAATATAATAAACTATTTGGAAAAGGTGAAAGCGGTGAAATCCAGAAATTCGAGCCAAATATCTGGATTAGTATAGATACCGATAACAGCGTAACGGTGACAGTTCCCCGTTCGGAAATGGGACAGGGCGTCAGGACATCATTTGCCATGACCGCTGCCGACGAACTGGATACCGATTGGAAATATGTCTCAGTCATTCAGGCTGTCGGCGATAGGAAGTACGGAAATCAGACTACCGGCGGAAGTACAAGCACACGCTACCTTTTCGACACTTTGAGAAATGCCGCCGCCGCCGCGAGAAAGATGTTCATACAGGCGGCTGCGAGAGAATGGAATGTGGATGAATCGAAATGCAAAACCGAAGCGGGAAAAGTGCTGGAAATTGGCGGCAGCAGAAGCTTCACTTATGGTGAATTGACGGAAAAAGCTGCGGAATTGCCTGTACCGCCGGAAGGAGCGTACAACCTGAAATCGAAAGACAACTATACAATAATGACTGAGCCGCACAGCCATATAGACGAACCGGATATTGTCAGCGGAAAGGCGATATTTGGAATGGATGTTCGGTTACCGGAGATGAAATATGCCGTCATAGCAAGACCGCCGAAATTAGGCGCGACTGTTAAGTCTTATGACGATACTGCTTGTCTGAATGTCACAGATGTTATTGGAACACATCAGCTTCCCAATGGAATTGCGGTAGCGGCTAATAATTCGTGGGCGGCGATTCAGGGCAGGAAAGCTTTGAAGATAGAATGGAATGACGGTCCCAACGCAGATCTAAATTCTGAGAAGATCAGTTCCGAACTGCATGATAAGATTGGCACGCTGCCTGACTTGCCCGGTAACACAGCCAAATCGACGACCGCGGTTTATGAAGTCCCTTTTCTTGCACATGCGACGATGGAACCAATGAACTGTACTGCGCATTATAAGGGTGACAGTGTAGAAGTGTGGGCGCCAACGCAATCAGCCCAGGACGCTAGGAACAGAGCGGCTCAGGAAGCAGGGGTCAACCCTGCTAATGCCACCTGTCATGTAACCTTACTAGGCGGCGGCTTTGGCAGGAGGCTCAATACTGACTTTATAGCCGATGCAGTAAGAGTTTCCAAAGCTATGAACATGCCGGTAAAAGTCTTCATGACACGGGATGACGACATGAAAAATGATTTTTACAGGGATGCAAGTGTTCATGCACTAAAAGGTGGTATTGGCGCTGATGGCAGGATAAATGGCTGGATTCATAAAGCAATATATTCGGGCGCCGGCGCTTCAATTTCGCCGCCTTATGATATTCCCGAGCCTGACAATAGCAGAGTTAATACCAATTTGCCTGTGCCTACCGGCGCTTGGCGCTCTGTAAGTTATACTCAGGTTATTTACGCCAATGAATCTTTTATAGATGAACTGGCGCATCTCGCAGGCGAAGATCCATACGAATTCAGAATAAAGCATACTACAAATTCCCGTCTGAAGAATGTTTTGACCGAAGTTGCCGACAAGGCTGGTTGGAACGATCCGCTGCCTGATCGACATGGCAAAGGTATAGCTTGCTTCCATGGTTATGACGGATATGTAGCGCATGTCGTAGAAGTATCCGTCAATGAACAAGGAAAACTTAAGGTTGAAAGAATAGTCACAGTTGTAGATACGGGAATAGCTATTAATCCACGAAATATCGAGAATCAGATAATCGGCGCAGCTATCGATGGGCTCTCTACTGCCATAAAAGCGGAGATCACACTTGACGAGGGCGCCATTGTACAGACAAACTATTCTAATTACGAATGGTTTCGTATGAACGAAATACCCAAAAACGAGGTACACATAATGCCCCAGGGCGACAGACCGAGCGGTATGGGCGAGTTGGGCTTCCCAAGTGTGACGCCCGCCCTCTGCAATGCGATCTATGAAGCCGCAGGTGTAAGGGTAAGAACGTTACCTATTTCAAAAATAGATCTGACCGGCGTTGAAGATAAGGGATATAATGAACCTCTTGAAAAAATTGATATTTATCCGAATCCTTTCAAGAGGTCGTTCACGATAGAAGGCGAGTTGAAAAATAATTTCAGCCCTGCATTGGAGTTAAGTTTCGCAAATATTTTGGGGACTGAGGTTCATCACACAAAAATAAATCTCAACGGCAGCGGGAGATTTTCCGAGAAAATAGAATTCCCGGAAACGCCGGCAGGCATGTATTTCGCGTCCATTAACACTGGCAAGACTGCGTTTACAAAAAGGATAATAAAAGAATAAACAGAATCAAATTTTTGTACAGAAATTAAATAGATCTTCAAAATTATTTTACTCCTCCGTCGAGGTCTTTGTTTGTACTTCTTCGATTGGTATGGGGTAGTGTCCGTCGAAGCAGGCTGTGCAATAGCCTATACCGTTATCGTAGGGGACTGCTTCGAGCATTTTTTCTTTTGAGAGGTAATGCATTGTATCTACGTTAAGCGCTTTGCCAATATCATCTTCAGTATCGTAGTAATTCGCTATAAGTTCTTCGCGGCTGGGAAAGTCCATTCCGTAATAACATGGATACTTGATAGGAGGGGAGGTCACCCGGAAATGCACCTCCTGTGGATTGGCTTCTCTAATAAGTTTTATCAGCGCTTTGGAAGTAGTTCCGCGTACCACGGAATCATCTACCACTACAATATTCCGATTCTCAAGGACACCTTTTACTGTGTTGAACTTGACTTTCACTTTGAATTCGCGGTTGTCCTGACCGGGGGCTATAAATGTTCTGCCGACATAATGGCTTCTGATGAGTCCGATTTCGTAAGCTGTGGGTGAGTATTCCTTGTCATTGACCCGTGCATAGCCGAGAGTAGCTGTATTTCCGCTGTCAGGTACGGATATTACGGTGATCTTTTCATCTCCCGTACTTACTACAGGGCTTTCAATAGCAAGATGTTTCCCTAACTTCCGGCGCACTTTGTCAACATTATGCCCGAAAACCTTGCTGTCCGGGCGGGAAAAATAAATGTACTCAAATATGCAGTGCTTTGCTTCCGGGGTTTGATCCCATATTTTGTAGGACCGTGTCTTGCCGGTTTCGATAGTATTTCTGTTTATCACTACTATTTCATTATTTTTCACTGATCGGATATATTCTGCATTGATGATGTCGAATGCACAGGTTTCGGAAGCAGCGCAATAGGCGTATTTCTCGCCGGCTTTGACTCTACCAATGTTCAGGGGGCGGACGCCGTGCGGATCTCTTGCAGCTATAAGCGAGTCCTTGGTCAGAATCACAAGCGAATATGCCCCGTGAGCTATTCTTAGAGCTTCACGAACCTGATCGATTAACTCCTTTTTCTTACTGTGGGCAATAAGATGCAGGAAAATTTCCGTATCCGTAGTGGTCTGGAAAATAGCGCCTTCCTGTTCCAGTTTTTCCCTAAGCGATATAGTATTTGTCAAATTGCCGTTATGGGAAATCGACAATATTCCGCTGTGGTAATTCATGTTGAATGGCTGGATATTAGCTCTCAGTGCAGAGCCCATAGTCGAATAGCGCGTATGTCCTATAGCTGAATCGCCTTTAAGAACATCCGTCAGTATTAACGGATCGGAGAATACATCGAGAACGAGCCCCTGTCCTTTGTAATAGGCGAATCTTTTCTTATTCTTTTTTTCATCAGTGTAAAAAGATGTGATTCCGGCAGCCTCCTGTCCGCGGTGCTGAAGGGCATGCAGCATGTAGTAAGTCATGAAGGAAGCCTGCGGATGGTTGTAAATTCCTACTACTGCGCAATTTGAGCGAGGCTTATCTATTTCTTCTTTATGGCTCTGACACTTTTCTTTATTACAATTCAACATGATTATTATATAAGTTTTTCAAAAAAAAATTAAATTTAATAAAAATCCGTTTATCTGCCTAAATTTTTATTTATTTGTATCATCTAATAATCACTATTAAAAAGAACAAATTTTAGGAAAATTTAGAAACGTAGTAATCTTAAATTATATTTTACAATTATAAGTACTAATAAACATGAATATTTACGGCATAATAATATTATCAGCTATAATAATCAGCTTCATTTTGGATGTCGCCGGCGATTATTTAAACTTGAAAAATCTCAAACCGGAATTGCCGGATGAATTCAAAGATACCTTCGATCAGGATAAATACCGTAAATCACAGGAATACACAAGAACGAAGACCCGTTTCGGCTTTTATTCCACTGTGTTTTCGCTTATAGTGTTTCTTGTATTTTGGTTTGCAGGCGGATTCAACTGGCTGGATCAGTACGTATCAGCGATCACGGATTTAACTATTTACAGGGGCTTGATTTATATTGGAATTTTAATGCTGGCACAGATGGTGATTTCAATGCCCTTCAGCATTTATTCCACTTTTGTTATCGAGGAAAAATTCGGATTTAATAAAACCACCACGAAAACATTCATCCTCGACACGCTTAAATCCATACTTTTGGCTATAGTAATCGGTGGTCCTTTAATTGCCGCAGTGCTGTATATTCTTGATACGACAGGTAATTACGCATGGCTGTATGGCTGGGGGGCAGTTACTTTGATAACGATTGTCCTGCAATATCTGGCTCCTACTGTTATTATGCCGCTTTTCAATAAATTTGAGCCCCTTGAAGACGGCGAATTGAAGTATTCAATTATGTCTTTCGCCAGAAAAGTAAATTTCCCCTTGAAAAATGTCGTTGTCATGGATGCCTCGAAGCGCTCGACAAAATCCAATGCATTTTTCACCGGTTTCGGCAAAAACAGACGGATAGCTCTTTTCGACACATTAATTAAGAAAATGGGCGTAAAAGAATTGACTGCTGTGCTGGCTCATGAAATCGGTCATTACAAAAAGAAGCATGTTTTCACGGGAATGGCGATTAGCATTGTTCACCTTGGTATTTTATTCTTCCTTTTACAGATCTTCCTTACTCATGAGGGATTATACCAAGCATTCTACATGGATAAAATGGAAATATATACCGGCTTACTGTTCTTCGGCATTCTATATTCACCGGTGGAAGAGCTTCTGTCGATATTTATGAATATGCGCTCCCGAAAAAATGAATACCAGGCTGACAGATTCGCCGCAGAGAATTACGGAGAACCTGAAAAGTTAATATCCGCACTAAAAAAACTCTCTTCGGATAATCTTACTAATCTTACTCCACATCCATTCTATGTCAAAATGAATTATTCACACCCTCCTGTGCTGGAAAGAA
This sequence comes from uncultured Hyphomicrobiales bacterium, assembly GCA_964645005.1. Classification (GTDB taxonomy): domain Bacteria; phylum Bacteroidota; class Ignavibacteria; order Kapaibacteriales; family UBA2268; genus CAZXYS01. The sequence continues at coordinate 141,054 of CAZXYS010000003.1, forward strand.
TAAGCACATTAAGAGAGATAGAGCAGGAAATTGAGAAAGAAACGGAAGAAAAGAGTTATTCTGAGTCCAAGTGAACATCCATTTCTTTAATAAATTATTGTTTTATTGTTTATCCCAAAAACTCAAAATATTTCGACTGGTAAAATCCTTTGAGATTATTTCTGCTTTTTGTATCTTGCCTTTTTTAACAAAGGAAAAATAAGAAAATGAAAAAAACGATTACTATTATTCTGAGTTTATTTTTCACCATCATTTTAACCTCGGCTGGTTATTCACAGGAAACGGGCAGCTTCAATAAAACTATTGTATTCATGGGTGAAAACAGAACTATCTCGTTCTATGTACCAACTGATTATAATGCTGAAAATCAATACAGGCTAATGGTTTGTCTCCATGGTTTGGGCGACAACAGCACAAATTTCAGGAATGCTCTCATAAGTGCGCGAAATTGGAATAACCTTATGCCGGATATGATTTTTGCATGCCCGGATGGTGGTGACGACAGAAGCAGAGATTTCTATGCTCCTGAAGGCGACGAAGAATTGATCGCAGAGACTATCAACTGGGTGGAACAGAATTATAATATTAATATGGAAAAGATTTACCTCGAAGGTTTTTCCCTCGGTGGTAGAAGCGCTCTTAAATACGGACTTGACAACCCTGATGTATTCGCCGGACTCATGCTGAATACTCCCGCGGCTCAAGGACATCTTGATGCTATGAACGACCCCAATGCGGGCTTGATTTATAATTATGCCAATGCTCCGAAAATACCAATAGCTATAATCCATGGAACTGAGGATATGGCTTATATCAACCCTGATATGATTATCTATGAAAAGTTAATCGAAAATAATGGTCCTGTCAAGAGATATTTTGTTCAGGATATGGGACACAATATTCCCGGAAGCAACGTAACAAATGATGCAATGGATTTTCTAGATAATCCAATTAGGAATCAATATGATATTCATTTGTTTTACATAGAAACTCCTGAAAGGACATGCTCTCCAACAACAAAAGCAATTTGTAAAATTAGGAATATTGGCTCCGATACTATCAAAACTATCACTTTTTCTTATTCATTAAATGGTGACGAACAAGAATATTCATGGACTGGAGAATTATCTTCCTTTGACTACACGGAAATTGAATTACCGGAAATGACCCTTGAAGAAGGTAATAATGATTTAAACGTGGATATATCGAGTCTTAACTCGGATATTCAGGATGAAGTGCCGGATAATAATAATGATAATGCTGTAATTAATCTTTATAATACAGGTATATCCCTGCCATTATCAGAAGGTTTCGAAGGTGAATCATATCCTCCTGACGATTGGGTGCTAAATCAGTCAGGTGCACTATTTACATGGCTGCCTGATAACGAAACCAAAAAAGACGGACAATATTCTATTTTTTCATTCAATACCATACTGTTTTTCTATACACTTGGATCTCGCGAAGAAATAATGACACCCGTACTCGACCTTTCAACTATTGAAAAACCCGCAATCAAATTTGACATGGCTTATAATTATTATAAATACACTCCGCCTTATTTTAATCAAGATACTGAATTTACAGATACTCTCGAAATTTCAATTTCTACTGATTGCGGCGAAACCTTTGAAGTTATCTACAAAAAATACGGGCATGAACTGGCTACGGCTGATGAACCTATAACCAATGTTTTAAATTTGCAAGATGCCTTTTTCGAACCAACCAATGCTCAATGGAGATGGGAACAGATAAAACTTGGCGATTATGCTGATGCTGCCAACGCCGTAATAAAGTTTACTTACATTTCAGGACAGGGCGGTAATATCTATGTAGACAACATCAAAGTAGAAGAAGAAAGCGCTAATTCTGTTAAAGCGCAGCCTGTTATAGCAGATGTATTTTCAATATATCCGAATCCTGCATCGAGCAAAACTCAATTATCAGTACAACCTGCTAAAACATCGGAAATACAAATCTCAATATATGATCTTAACGGAAACGAGGTACGGAGAATTCATAACGGATTACTTTCAAATGAACAATACAAATTCTTCATTAAAACAGAACAATTATCTTCAGGTTCTTATTTCATTCGTTTATCAAGTGCTGAGGGCACTGCCACCAGGAAGTTATTGATTGATTAATAAATGGTTTTAAAGACTCATTTCGATGTTCCTTCATCTTTTCATTGAAGGAACATCGGATATCTAAAAAATACCGATTCGATTCAATCCCAGGAAAGTTTATCCGTTCCCTTTTCGACAGATCTGACCGCAAAATATACAATAGCCGATGTCAGAACGCCGTAAAAGCTGGGATGCAAGCCGATGGGCAGTTCAAAATCGGTGTTCATCCGGAGAAAAATGAGGAACAATGTCAATGCGCCGCCGGAAATCATACTGGACATAACCGCCCATTTAAACACTTTTTTGGCAAAGTATGCCACAAGGGTAGGCACGAACAGCGCCGCCGCCATGAAGGAATATGCTTTAAGAATAATATCCAGCACCATCTCAAAAGATACTGCTATATATATTGTCAAACCGCCGATAAGTAACGTGACAAGCTGGGATATCCTGACTAGCGCCTTATGCGAAACGCTTTTCAGGAAGTAGCGCTCGATTATGTCATTGAGAAAATTGCCGGATGAAGCTATGAGACAGCTATCCGCCGTGGACATAATAGCCGAGAAATAAGCCGAGATAATGATTCCCTTGGCGCCTATGGGAAGCATTTCTTTCAGCAGGCGTGGCAGAGCCATTTCGGGATCAGCTTCGGGGAAGAACACCCTGCCGCTCATCCCGAGAAAAACGCCTACGAATGCCATGATGGGATATTCAAAAACGCCGGCGATGTACCAGGCTTTTTTGGCGTCCTTTTCGTCTTTGGTAGCGTAGATTCTCTGGTAGAGGGTCATTGCAATCAGCCAGATAGGTATGATCGTGACGAACCAGTTGACAATCTGCACCGGTTCTACATTTGTCAATGTAAGAAATCCTTCCGGCAGCTTTTTGTCCAGACCGTCGAAACCGCCAATGTTGTAAATAGTTATAGGAATTGCGAGGAATATGAGCCCTGACAAAAGTAATATCCATTGAACCGTATCAGTATAGATCACCGCTTTGAGCCCGCCGAGGACGGTGTAGATAAGAATAACGCCTGCAATGATAATTAGGGAAAATGTCATCGGATTCATATCAATAGGAATATCGGCGAATAACGTACCCGCCGCGAGTTTTGCGCCGGCAAGCATCTGACCGCCGGTGAATCCCATATATCCGATGCCCGAGATCAATGCTGCGATCAGGGCGACGCCATTGCCGAATCTATGGCGCATGAAATCGGGATAAGTTAGCATACCATGCTTTTTGTCGATGCGTTTGATCTTTGGAATTATGAATATTGCCGACATCCAGGCGCCTATCAAACCGGTGAACAGCAGCCAACTGCCGGACAGACCTATCACAAAGCCAAGCCCGCCAAGCCCGATAGAAAAACCGCCGCCGACATCTGTAGCCACGACTGATAAGCCTACATGGAACGGCGTTATCTTGCGTCCGCCGACGTAATAATCTTCCCTGTTTACATTCTTCCGGTAAAAATAGACGCCGACTGAAAAGATGGCGATCATGTATAGAATAAAAATTATAAAGTCAATAATATGCATAGTTGTTTACAGGTTAATTCCTAATAATTCTCGGGATCTCATTGGGAAGACGGGTAAGCATCTCATAGTTTACGTAATTTGACAATTCTGCGAATGACGCCACAGTTATCGCCTGCTTGCCCTGAGCGCCAATGAGCACAACTTCATCGCTTTTTGAAACATTGGGATCATGTGTTACGTCCACGAGAATCATATTCATATTCACCAGCCCGACAACCGGATGCTTCTTTCTATTTATAATTACATGCCCCAGATTGCTAAGCGAGCGGCTGTAGCCGTGGGAATAGCCTACCGGAATAACGGCTATTTTTTGAGTTTTTGTCGTTAAATAATGGTTGCCGTAACCGACAAATCTTCCCGGCGAGACTTCTTTGATAGTCATAACTCTGCTTTTCCAGCTAATAACCCGCTGCAAGGGATCTGTCTTGTACTTTATTTCCGAAGTGAGCAAATTATGCATTTTTGTTTCCTTGCTGGGCCAGAAGCCATATTGAGCGATACCTATGCGTACCATATCCATGGCGGTTGCCGGATACGTTAGAACAGCCGCAGAGCACGCAGTATGATAATATTTCGGCTTAATGCCCAGTTCGCCCAAAACATAAGACATTTCATTGAATTTCTTGATCTGATCCGTGACGCGTACATAATTTGCTATGCTCTCGGCGCCCGCATAGTGAGTGCAGACGCCTTCGATAAATAGATGATCGTTGTTGGTCTTGATTATATCGCTGAGTTTTATCAGTTCATTGAATTCGAAGCCGGTACGATTCATGCCTGTTTCGAGTTCGAGGTGTATGCGCGCTTTCTTGCCGACATTTTTAGAAGCATCAATAGTATGTTCCAGCCTGTCATAATCGAAGATGTAGTAAGAAATATCATTCTCGATTGCCCATTCGAGGTCTTCGTTGTCGATCATATTCATTATCATCAGGTCGGTTTCGGGCTTTTTCACTTGCAGCGCCATTTCGGCTTCGAAGCTGTCCGAAACGGCGAAGTAGTTCAGCCCGCATTCCTCAGCCATGGGCAGGAATTTCCTCAAGCCATGACCGTAAGCATTACCCTTGATCACAGAAGCAAACTTTGTCTTTTTCCCTATTTTCTTTTGCAGGAAATTGATGTTTTTCCTGAGCGCTTTTTTATTTAACTCTATATGTGAAGTGTACCGCATTCTGACTAACAGGATATAATTTTTTTTCAAATTGTAAATTTCACATTTTTGATATTACATAGAGCGAATATGATTTTTTATATTATATTTAGGTAAATATTATTGTCATTACGAGCGCAGCGAAGCAATCTCTTACCATCGTTCGCCTCCAAGATTGCTTCATTGAACCTTCGGGGTAATTCACAATGACAGTGAATTATTATTCTTACATCACGCGCTTCACTATTTCAAAAAACATATCTATGCCATGATTGATAATATCTTCAGGAAAATCATAGTTGGAATTATGCAGCTGCGGGTGGTTTTTGCCGGAACCAAGCCCGAAAAAGCCGCATTTGAAATTCTGCGTGTAATAACCAAAATCCTCTGACCAGGGGAATGGCACATCCTTGTAGATTATCTTCCTGCCTAAATTTTGCGCGCCGGTTTCCATCACTTTGAAGCATTCATCATCATTGACAGTGGCGGGAAATACCTCTACCCACTCGGTTTCAATCTCGAGGTCATAAGTTGCTGCAATATTTTCCGAAATCTGCTGTGCTTTTCGGGACATAATTTCCATGACGCTGTCCTCATGCGAGCGAAGAGTTGCCATCACTGTCGCAGCCCCGGGTGATGTACCGAATGCCACCTCGCCGAGCTTAGCATGGATGATGGTTAAATTGCAGGCTTTGTCCAATCCGGTATAGAGAGAAGGAATGCCCATTAGCGATTGGATGATCTGGGTCATGGCAAGTACGGGATTCCGTCCGTTCGCGGGGTGTCCAGCGTGGGAAGTCTCACCCTTCAGCCGTACTATAAATCCCGTGGAAGCTGATGCAAACACATTTTCCCTTAAAATAATGCTGCCCTTCCCGAACCCGGGAAGATTATGCAGCGCAAACATGTAATCCGGCTTCAGGTCGGTGAATTTCTTATCTGCGAGGACGCGTTTTGCGCCCTGGGCGGTTTCCTCAGCAGGCTGGAAGAGAATTACCAGCCTGCCGGGCAGCTCTTTGATTTCCTTCAAGATTTTTTGCGCAGCGCCGAGAAGAATAGTCATGTGCCCGTCGTGACCGCACTTGTGGGCGACGCCGTCGGTCAGGCTTTTATGGTCGAAATCATTTACTTCGGGAATGGGCAGGGCGTCGAGTTCGGCTCTGAGGACAATGGTTTTTCCATCGCTTTTATCATTGAAAACGGCGGCAATCCCATTACCGCCGATATCAGTGATTATCCTGTCAGGATCTAATTTTTCAAGAGAATTATGTATGATTTTCGCAGTATTTTCTTCTTTATCCGATAGTTCCGCATTTTGGTGTAGTGTTTTCCTCAGTGATAACAGATCGGGTTCTTCCATGCTAAGTTATCTTTTTTTCAACAAATTGTGAATTCATGAGCCTTGCCGTGCCGATATAGCTCGAATGAAAATCGATCTTGTCGCCGACCTTGTATTTATTCTGATTTTTGTTGTTCTTATTATTTCCAAGATCATACACTGTCAGGTCAGACGTAGTGCCCAGATAATTGATATTTTTATCCTTCGGCGAAATTTCCTCCACATCCACGTCCAAAATGCCGAAATCCAGAACTGCACGGTAATTTCTGTCCGTAGAGTCAAAATCGTCATATTCTGCGTAATGCCCGACATTGCCTTCGGAAATGATTCCCTCGGGAACCATCTGCTTCTGCTCGAGTTCGACGATGTAGCTTCTATAGTTGAAGGCATCTGTCGAAAGCGTAGAGAATTTCTTATTGTCGAAAGGCGAAGTGCCCTTGAAGGCTGCCTCGCCAACGCGGAAATGATTGACCGCCTTGGGAATCTTACCCTTCTTTATAAGCGGCAGAGTTATAGAGCTTCCGCCGGAAATCAGGTTCATTTTCTTGTTGAAAATATTCTCGAGCAATTGTTCATACAGCGAGAGCTGAACCAGCTTATCGAAAGTGGGTTCCACGCCGTACATGCAGCCGAGATTTGTGCCTATCCCTTCGATCACTATATTCTCGAGTTCGAAGGCTTTTTTGTAAAATTTAACGACATTGTCGCGGATAATGCCTTCGCGCAGTTCGCCGAGTTCGATCATTATGATTACGCGGTGTTTCTTTTTCTGCTTTCCCGCTTCCGTGTTCAGCGCTTCTATCGTCCTGAACGAAGTGTTCAGCGAAATATCAGCGTACCTAACGATCGACTTCGCATAATTGATCGGCGGCGGTTTGATATACATTGTGACGATATCCGGGTGGATATTCTTGATCTTTTTAAGGCTGGAAAGCCTCGAATCACCGATTGAATGCGTCCTTTTGATTTCTTCATGATGAAGCAGTTTCTCGAGGATTGCCTCATCGCCGCAGACCATCTTGGTAATCAGTGTCCAATGAATATCATTTTTCTCAAGAAGATTATTGATTTTCTCAATATTCTTTATGATCTTATCTGTTTTTATTACCAATTCCGGCATGATCAGTCTTTCTGTTTGTGGTATCTCATTTCAGCATATTTGTTAGTGAAGCCCATACGTTCATAGAGGCGTTTGGCGGGATTGTCATATTCGACGTGCAGCTTTACGTCGCCGTCGCACAGGTCGATAGCTCTTTGACAGATCTGCCTGCCAAAGCCCTTGCCGCGATAAGTCCCGTCAACTGCTACATACACCAGTATATTATGAGGAATATATCCGAAAGTATGCGTTTTATTTATGATTAACTCGCCGGCGAGATTCCCCTCGTAATAAGCCGCCAGCAGGAATCCGCCCTTGCCTTCGGCGGTGGAAAAAGCGTAATCGACGCAGTTGTTGATAGCTTCTTTGGTGTCGCCGAACTGTCCGAGGTGTTCGTTGAGCGCATCGACGTATTTCTCTCTGGGCATTAACTGTTCGAGTTCTTCTTCTGTATAAATCTCTTTAATTTCAAGCATTAAGATCTCCTGATTTTGAAAATAATATATAATTAATGTAATTAACTCAATTTAATAACCATTTTATTATATTGAAAATAAAAAGGATATGAAATTGAAGTCTAATAATTTCAGATAGATACAATCTACAAATTTATGAAATTTTTTTCACCTGTCAAAATTGCTTATGCCGGTGGTAGATTATTTTTGAGAGATGCGTGGTTTTTCTGAGGGGATTGGTATTTTGTAGAGGCGAAAGGTTAAAGGCTAAAGTTGTTTAAGATTTTGTTTTATAATATTTTAATGAATTAACAGTTAAAAATGAAATGAAAAAAATCACTCTCATAGCGCTATTTTTATTTAATATAACATTAGTCCATTCCCAGACTGATATCTACGTCCGCAACATCTCATGGCACACCGGTATCATTATCCCCGTAGATTCTCTGGCGCTGGAAATGATTCCCGAACTGGAAAGCTTTGAAGAGTCCGATTATGTGGAATTTGGTATCGGGGACGAAGTGTATTACCAGAAGGAAGATCCCACTTACTACGATGCAGCCAGAGCCGCTGTGATACCCAACACCGCCGTTGTAAAAGTCAAAGGCAGATTTATCACCCCCGAAAAACTTGCGGCTTATTATGACGGCTATATCTATAAAATAAGTATAAATAACAATAAATACAAGAAATTGCTGAAATATATATCCGATTGTATCAAGCGCGAAGACGATATGCCGGTGATAAGTTCTATCCAACATCAGAGCAATTCAATCTTCTACAAATGCACGCAAAAATTCCATATACTGAACACTTGCAACAACTGGGTGGCTAAGGCGCTGGATTCGAGCGGCATTATGAAGGTCGGCGGTGTGGTGATCCGCTCGCCGGACCTCGAGGAATTGCTGGTGGAAGCCGGATTCGAAAAGGTGGAATAATACAATTTTATCAATTCCAGTATCTTCTCATTACTAAATTCCGATTACCCACTCACCTCATTACTAAATTCCGATTTAGTAATGTCTTTTTCCGTCAAAGTAGAACTTTGCTGTGATAGCTCGAGATTATGGCGAAGTGCAACTTCGCGGTAAACTATGCTTCCCAAATCGGAATTTGGGAAGCAGGATGAGTCAGTACGGAATTTGGGAAGCAGGATGAGTCAGTGCGGAATTTGGGAAGCAGGGTGAAGCGCGGAATTTGGGAAGCAGGAAATAATTCCTGATTTTGTCTAAATTTTTATTATTATTTTTGCACAAAAGTAAGTTTAATATCGTGAGAAAAATTAATGAATTATTTTACTGTTGATAATGTTAAGATCAAATCTCAGGAATTTCTCAAAAAGTCGAGCCACGGTCGCCGCCGACCTTTCAAAATTTTCGCCGGTCGATCAGCTTTATTAATTATTGACATGCAGGATTTCTTTCTGGATAGCAGCTCTCATGCTTTCGTGGAATCCGCTGAGTTCATTATTTCTAAAATCAATGAACTGGCTGATCTGTTCTTCAAAATCGGACAGCCGGTGATAACTACCAGACATATCAATAATGAACAAAACGCCGGCATGATGAACAAATGGTGGGCTGATATGATAACCGAAGACAATCCGCACAGCGCTATTCATAAGGATTTCCAGTATGACGAGGCAATTGTTCTTAAGAAATCGCAGTATGATGCTTTTCATAATTCCGAACTGGATGAAATTTTGAAGAAAAATAACATTGAACAGTTGATAGTAACAGGCGTTTTGACGCATCTCTGCTGCGAAACCACAGCACGCGCGGGTTTTGTTAAGGGATATGAGATTTTCTTTCCTGTGGATGGATCCGCTGATTATGATGAAACATTCCATTCATCAACGCTTTACAACTTATCCCATGGTTTTGCCCATCTTGTTTTGATTGATGAAATTTTTTCGCAAATAAATGGATGATAAGGCAAAACATAGTACCGCAGCTGTTATCGGCGGTGGACCTGCCGGCATTTCCGCCGCTATTCAGTTGAAAAGATCGGGAATTGATTTTCTTCTGTTCGAAAAAGAGAAAATCGGAGGGCTCTTAAAGAATGCAAATTTCGTCGAAAATTATCCGGGATTCCCTAAAGGCATCACCGGAAAGAAGCTTATTAATTTAATGCGCGAACATCTCGACTGGATAGACATTGATATAAATTTTGAAAAAGTTAATAATCTCAGTTATTTAAATGATAAATTCATTATAAATACTGAGAAGAATCATTATTCATCTGATTTTTGCATAATTGCGAGCGGCACGAAAGCAAATACTATACCTGCTCTAGAGTTCAAGGATGAGATAACTGATCGTGTCTTCTATGAAGTTCATCCTCTGAGCGAAGTTACAGATAAAACCATAGCTATCATAGGCGCAGGTGACGCGGCTTTTGATTACGCTTTGAATTTATCGCAAAACAATAATGTAATCATATTGAACAGGACTGACAGAACCAGGTGCCTTCCCCTGCTGAAACAGAGATGCAGCCAGAAAAGCAACATCGACTACAAAGAATATATTACCGTCGAAAAGATATCATTAGCGGGTGATAAATTATTATTAAATTGCAGGTTTTTCAATGAGCAATCTGAAATAATGGCTGATTATTTGCTGACAGCGGTTGGCAGGTCGCCGGCGCTTGGTTATATTGACTACAGCTTGCTGGATAGGGGGGAGGCATTAGAAAAATCAAGGAAATTGTATTACGCCGGCGACGTCCGAAACGAACTCTACAGGCAGGCGTCAATCGCAATTGGCAACGGCATAAAATCAGCTATGGAAATAAATTCGAAATTAAAAGAAAAAGCGGATGAAAATAATAGCTAAAACGGAAGAAAGTAACATAGCAACCGTATATATAGGCGAGTTAGAAGAGAACAAACGTGTCGAATTTGTCGAGTCTGTGCAGCCGCCAATTCCCAAAGAGAAGAAATGGGTGCTGCTGATTTCGTCGATGTTCGGCTGTCCCATAAAATGCAGATTTTGCGACTGCGGGATTGAATATAACGGCAAGCTCAACTATGAGCAGATCCTAACACAGATACATTATCTCGTCATTAGATGCTATCCTGACCGATACGTACCTGTAGAAAAATTCAAGATACAGTTTGCCAGGAACGGAGAACCCGCTTTAAATGAAAATGTGCTCACTGTTCTTCGGGATTTAACCTCTATTTACAAAGCACCGGGGCTTATGCCATCAGTATCAACTATTGCACCGAGAGGAACTGCTAACTTTTTCAGAGAATTGATCGAAGTCAAAAAGAAATATTATCAGCAGCGATTCCAGATGCAGTTCTCAATCCACTCGACAAGCGAGAAATACCGCGACTGGCTTATGCCTGTGAAAAAATGGGATTTCGCAGAAATATCAAATTACGGAAAGGATTTCTACAAACCCGGCGACAGGAAGATAACTTTGAATTTCGCTTTGTCGGAAGAAGCTGAAGTGGATGTTGATAAACTGCTCGGATATTTTGATCCTGGCATTTATTTAATTAAGATAACGCCTGTCAATCCAACATATTCCGCAAAAGAGAATAAGATAATTTCTCACGACAAATACTTTTCGGAATTAATCGAAAAGCTCAAAGCTGCCGGATACGACGTAATTCTCAGCATAGGCGAACTCGAAGAGAATCTTATAGGCAGCAATTGCGGGCAGTACCTGCATAAGCATCTAAAGCAGGAAACGCCGCTTGGGAATAGTTATACTTATGGGCTGCAATAGCCTTATTTAGTTAAAAAATTGATTGATATAGGTACAATCTCAATCGTTTGATCGCCAAAATCATATTTGAAATAAACGAAGCCCGCCTTTTCATTGAAATAATAAGCGCTGTTTACCGTATCGATCTTGCTTCTGCCGACAGCTTCCACCACCCAGCAGGTGTCTTGAATTACGGGATTGTCGAAATAGGTCTTGCCGGTGACTTCGATTGAGCCGGTGATTTTTACATCGTCAAGGGGCTCGCTTTCCGCTGGTAATTCCTTGCCGGCGCTATCATATCTCTTTTTTTTCACAATTTTACTATGATGATGATAATTCCTGTCCACATATCCATTTTTAACAGGCAGGTTTACCTGTGGCGCTGGCGCTAATACAAGATTTCCGAGATTTCCGATTGACGGGTCGGGTATTTTAATTTTTGATATGGATAAAAAATTGCCGACGCCCATTATTCTATTCTCAGTGATAGCGCTTGTGGTAGTGCTTCTTGAAATCATATTCCCGCTTGTATCATAGTTAACTATTTCCCATTTGCCGGTTATTTCGGAAATGGTATCACTCTTAGCAATAGTATTTAGCTTCAAGGTATCAATACCCGGAGTATTACTCTTTTTTACAATAAACCGCCATTCCCGGTCCGGCTTATAGATTTCAGGTTCCATCTGGTAGCAGCCATTAAGAATGAATAAACTGATGACAATTAAAATTGATTTTTTCATGATTAAATCCTTAAGTTAATACTCTTTATGAATTATCCAATTATGTTTAAATCACTATGCAAGATACAATTAAATTTTTAATATGAAAAACATCCCACCATCCGATTACATTTGTTTATTTTTAATATTTACATTTGAGAAAAATCAGTTCTTTTCTTATCTTATGAATCTTAATAAGGCATAATAGAATTTATTATATAATGCCTGAAATTTATTAGATCGACAACCAAATTTTTTGGATTGTTATCGAACTTAATTAAAACAATACAAAGAAGTTAATTGTAAATGGTAATAAACTGGAGACGGAATGAGTAATATAAGAGTACTGACTGCTACTACGCTTTTCGACGGACACGACGTATCGGTGAATATATTCCGCAGGCTGCTGCAAAGGCGCGGAGCGGAAGTCATTCATCTCGGACACAACCGTTCCGTCAATGAGATAATTCAGGCAGCTGTACAGGAAGATGTTGACGCTCTGCTGGTAAGCTCGTACCAGGGCGGACATAAAGAGTACTTCAAATATACGGTCGATGAATTGAAACGCATAGGTGCCGACGATAAGCTCGTTTTCGGCGGCGGCGGCGGAGTAATCCTGCCGTCCGAGATAAAAGCGCTTGAAGAATATGGCGTAGCAAGGCTTTATCATGCTGTTGACGGTCAAAGGATAGGAATAGACGGTATCGCTGACGATATTATCAAACGGGTCAATGATTTCAAAGAAACCCGCCAGAACGGTCAGCTAAAGAATATTTCCGAAGACACCGTAAAAGATAACAATATCAAAGATAACCAACTTCTGGCAAAGCAAATCTCATTCATTGAAGCGAATTATGAGCAGAACGGTCAGCTTGACCACATCCGCGAGATCTTCAAAAAATACGATAAGAAAAATTCGCTTGTAATCGGCATTACCGGCACTGGCGGCAGCGGCAAGAGTTCGCTTATAGATGAACTGATCGGCAGATTTGTCAGCCTGACGGATGCAAATATCGCAGTGCTGGCAGTCGATCCGTCGAAATCCAAGACCGGCGGCGCTTTGCTGGGCGACCGCATTCGCTATAATCAGATCTACAATGACAGAGTGTTTCTGCGGAGTTTTTCTACACGCGGCGCCGATTCCGAGATAACAGGATCGCTTGTGGATTCTATAAATCTTATGAAAACTGCCGGTTTCGATATAATCTTTGTCGAGACCAGCGGTATAGGGCAGCGGGACAGCGCTATAGCGGATCTTGTGGACAAGTCCATGTACGTCATGACGGCGGAATTCGGCGGTCCCAGCCAGCTCGAGAAAATTGACATGCTCGATGTAGCCGATTATATTGTAATAAATAAATTCGAAAAGCTCGGCGCCGAAGATGCGCTCAGAGAAGTAACAATCAACTACATCAGGACGCATAACCTGAAAGCTTCCCACAAGAAGCCGCTGGAAGAACTCGGCTTCCCGATTTACGCTTGCAGCAGCAATCAATTCAATAATCACGGCGTAAATGCGCTTTTCAAGGATTTGCTCGGCGTACTGCAGGAATCAGTTGATAAAGAGTACAATCTGAATCAGGAAGTCCTGGATATTCTTCCGACTCATCTTGAGAGGGATTTTGGTCTAATTGATAATAAACGCACTCATTATCTTTCCGAAATTGCCGAAACCATAAGAGAATATCATAAAAAAGCGGAAAAACAGGCTGAATTGGCAGGCGATGTGCAGGCTATTAAGCTGACCATGAAGCATATCGACGAGTCTGAAGCAATGAAGCCTCTGAAGGATAAATTTTCCGGCTTATGGGAGCAATTGAATGAAGATACAAAAAGTTTCCTGTCCCACTGGGGCGAAACCAAAGAAAAATACAATCAGGATGAAATAACTTATACTATCCACGGCAAGCAATATACAATGCCGTTGTGTCATGAATCGATCTGCGGCTCGCGCATTCCGAAAGTGATACCGCCGCCTTATGAATCATGGCGGGAACTGGTGAAATTCTTCTATAAAGAGAATCTGCCGGGATTTTTCCCTTACACTGCTGGTGTATTCGAATTCAAGCGCACAACCGAAGATCCCAAGCGCCAGTTTGCCGGTGAAGGCAGCGCCGAACGCACAAATCGCCGCTTCAAATATCTCACTGAAGGCGACAAATATAAGCGCCTGTCGGTGGCATTCGACGGAATCACGCTGTACGGCGAAGATCCCGACGAGCGCCCGGATATTTACGGGAAGATCGGCGAAAGCGGTGTTTCCATCTGCAATATCGACGATATGGATACGCTGCTGGACGGTTTCGATCAGACAGAGCCGCTGACTTCCGCTTCGATGACAATCAATGCCCCCGCGCCGATAATGGTGGCATTTTACTTCATCGTCGCTTACAAACGCGAACTTCAAAAAGCCGAACAGGAAGGCAAGACTCTATCCGACGATGAAAAAGAACAGTTGAAGATAGAAACCTTTCGCAAGCTGCGCGGCACTGTGCAGGCGGACATGCTCAAGGAAGATCAGGGGCAGAACACCTGCATTTTCTCGATTTACTTTGCGATGAAACTGATCGGCGATGTTCAGGAATATCTCTCGAAAAATAATATCCACCATTATTATTCACTGAGTATCAGCGGCTATCATATTGCTGAAGCAGGCGCCAATCCGATAACGCAGCTCGCTTTTACTCTGGCAAATGGCTTCACTTATGTTGAATACTTCCTGAATCGCGGCATAGACGTTGACGATTTCGCGCCGAATCTTTCATTTTTCTTCTCGAACGGCATGGATCCCGAATATTCCGTTATCGGCAGGGTAGCGCGAAGGATATGGGCTGTCGCAATGAGAGATAAATACGGAGGAAATGAGCGCAGCCAGAAGCTGAAATATCACATCCAGACTTCCGGCCGCTCGCTGCACGCACAGGAAATCGACTTCAACGACATTAGAACTACTTTGCAGGGATTAATCGCTTATTACGACAATTGTAATTCGCTGCATACCAATTCCTACGATGAGGCAGTCACAACACCCACAGAGGAATCTGTCCGCCGCTCAATGGCAATACAGATGATACTCGCCAAGGAATTCGGACTTCTGAAAAACGAGAATCCGAACCAGGGTACATATTTGATCGAATATTTGACAGATCTCGTCGAAGAAGCTGTCCTCGAGGAATTCGAGAATATATCGAGGCGCGGCGGCGTTCTTGGAGCTATGGAAACCCAGTACCAGCGCTCGAAGATTCAGGAAGAATCGATGTATTATGAATCGATGAAACAATCAGGCGAATATCCCATTATCGGCGTGAATACATTCACCCGCGAGGATGCTGAAAGTCCTTACGACACAATGCCTATAACACGTTCCAGCGAAGAAGAGAAAAACCAGATACTTACGAACCTGAATAAATTCAAGGAAAAACATAAGAATGAAAAGAATGAAGCCCTGGACAGACTTCACAAGGTTGCGCTGTCGAAGGGTAACATTTTCGAAGAGTTATTGAACACTGTCGAGCATGTTTCGATGGGAGAGATCACTCAGTTGCTCTATGAGATTGGTGGTAAGTATAGGCGAGGAATGTAGAAAAACGGCTAACGGTTAACGGTAGATGGCTACAGGCTACTGGTTACAGGCTACTGGTTACAGGCTACTGGTTACAGGCTA
>CAZXYS010000003.1:156966-170916 GCA_964645005.1 uncultured Hyphomicrobiales bacterium
TACAGGCTACTGGTTACAGGCTACTGGCTACAGGCTACTGGTTACAGGCTACTGGCTACAGGCTACTGGTTACAGGCTACTGGTTACAGGCTACTGGTTAAAGAGTTCTAAATTTTAAGTTATGAATCCTTTTGCAAGTAAAAAGATTAGTAAAAAATATCGTATTTATTGAAATAAATGTTTTTTGTCACAATTAATTAACGGAGTTTTAAATGGCAGGAATTGTAGGATACGGAGCATACGTGCCGGCATACCGTATAAAAACAAAGGACATAGCCGAGCAGTGGGGCAACGACCCCGAAACTTTCGAGAGCGGCTTGCTTCTTTCCGAGAAATCGGTGCCCGGACACGACGAAGACACAATTACCATTTCAGTAGCAGCAGCAAAAAACGCCCTGAAACGTGCGCGGATCGACCCGCAGAAGATCGGCGCGGTATATATCGGCTCGGAGTCGCATCCGTACGCTGTTAAGCCTTCCGGTACGATACTCATAGATGCTCTCGGGATCGGTCCCGACGTCCATGTCGCCGATTACGAGTTCGCATGCAAAGCCGGAAGCGAAAGTATGTTCGTGGCTTACAGCCATGTGAAATCAGGAAATATGGACTATGCCATGGGTATAGGCGCTGACACTTCGCAGGGCGCCCCCGGCGACGCTCTGGAATTTACAGCGGCGGCAGGCGGCGCGGCTTTTATTTTCGGAAAAGACAATGTAATCGCCGATGTGATCGACACCCATTCATACACCAGCGATACGCCTGATTTCTGGCGCAGAGAATATATGCACTACCCGCGTCATGGCGGACGTTTCACCGGCGAACCGGCTTACTTCAAACATATCATGGGCGCCTCAGAAGCCCTGTTGGAGAAATCAAACCACAAACCGGAAGATTTCGCCTACGCGGTCTTCCACATGCCCAACGGTAAATTCCCTCTGAAAGTAGGAAAACAGCTTGGCTTCACACGTGAGCAGATTGAGCAGGGCTGGCTAGTAAGAAAAATGGGTAACACCTATTCCGGCTCATCGCCGACTGGACTGGCAGCAGTGTTTGACGTTATCAAACCGGGCGAAAAGGTATTCATGTGCTCATTTGGATCTGGCGCCGGAAGTGATGGTTTCATTTTTCAGGCAACAGATAAAATTACCGAGGTTCAGGATCTGGCGCCGAAAACACATGATATAATCGACGGCAATAAGATATATCTACGTTACGGACAATACGTAGCTTACAGGAAGAAGATCCGGTTTAACGATATAGCGTAATTTTCCGAAAAAGTTTTCTAAAAACATAATTCGGGAAATGATAGATAAAAATTTGACAAAAATGAAAGAAATAAATTTGATAATTAGACGGAGGAAAATAATATGCGCGACGTTGCAATAATCGGCGTGGGCATGACAAGATTCGGCGAGCTCTGGGATCAGAGCATTCGCGATATGTTTGCCGAAGCCGGATTGAAAGCCCTGGAAAACGCCGGCGTCGATAAGATCGACTCACTTTATGTTGGCGCTATGTCCAGCGGACTATATACCAACCAGGAACATCTCAGTTCCGTGATGGCGGATTACATCGGACAACGTGGAGCCGCAGGCGCACGCGTGGAATCGGCATGCGCTTCTGCGGGTATGGCTGTCAGGTCAGGATTTATGGAAGTGGCTTCCGGCATGAGCGACATAGTTCTTGCCGGCGGTGTAGAAAAAATGTGGGACGCCGACGACGGCTCATTTATATTGGCGACAGCGGCTGACCAGGAATACGAAGCATATAACGGCGTTACATTTCCCGGACTTTATGCCATGATGGCTCGCGCCTACATGGAAAAATACGGTCTGACCCGCGAAGAACTGGCAGGGGTAGCGATAAAGAGCCATAAACACGCGGTAAATAATCCCAACGCCCAGTATCCTTTTGAGATAAATTTCGATGCAGTGATGAAATCCCCAATGGTAGCGGATCCATTGAGGCTGATGGACTGCTCACCAATAACAGACGGCGCCACAGCATTGATTATGTGCCCGCTGGATATGGCTAAGCAATTCACCGACAAACCTGTTAAGGTACGCGGCATAGGCGCAGCGACCGGTTCAATAGCGCTGCACGATCACGACACTTTCACTGAGATAGAAGCTGTCAAACTTGCGGCTCAGAAAGCATATAAACATGCCGGTGTATCCCCGGCTGACATAAGTTTTGTCGAGGTTCACGATTGCTTCTCGATAGCGGAGATAATCGTTGCCGAGGAGCTCGGTTTCTTTGAGCCGGGCGAAGGCGGCAAAGCTATAGCTGAAGGACAGGCGACTCACGGCGGCAAGATCGTTATCAATCCGAGCGGCGGATTAAAAGCCAAGGGACACCCCGTTGGAGCTACCGGCGCAGCACAGATAATCGAGGCATTCGAACAGCTTCGCAACGAAGCGGGCAAGCGCCAGGTAGAAGGCGCAACACTCGGAATGACCCAGAACATGGGCGGTTCCGGCGGAAGTTCTGTTGTACATATTCTGGAGGCAGTATAATGGCAAATAGTCAAAGATATACACGCGAGATACCACATCGCTATAGATTGGAAGGACAGCGCTTCAAGAGCGGCTGCACGACGCTGCCGCGGCGCTATGTCGATCCGACCACCGGCGACAAGGAATACGAAACCATTAAGTTGAGCGGTTTCGGCAAAATATTGACATACACGATCATTCATATACCGGCTGATGCTTACTCATTAGAGGCGCCGTTCCCGGTGGCAGTAATCGAAACCGACGAAGGCGCCCGACTGACGGCGCAGATCGTAGATTGCAACCACGAGGACATAAAAATTGGCGGACGCGTAGAGTTAGTCTTCCGTAAGATAATAGAGGAAGGGCATTCAGGCATTATCAACTATGGCTATAAAGCCAAATTGGTGTAGATTAATTGTTTAATCAGTTTTTTCCTTGTTCCGGGCGAAATCCCGGAACGAGGAAATAATTAACTATATTTAATACAGGTTAAGTATAGAAATATGCTGAATTCAAGCTTGATCAAATTATAAATAATTATTGCAGCAAGCATCGACATTGCATAATTTTCATTTATCATTAATATTTTAGCGTTCCTTGTCTCTCTTTCGCCTTCTTCTCCCATTCTACAACAATTGAGTCAAGCAGTTTTTTCTTATCTGCTTCAAGTTTTTCTATGTCAATGCCGACATATTCCTGGGCTTTAGCCTTAGTGGAAATATCAGGCATTTCAATTGGTATGTTGACGCCATGATTTACTAATATCAAATTCAATAAGCCTCTGGCTTTTTCGGCTTTCTGAATTGATGTACCCAGAACTCTCAAAGCTTCCACCGGAGAGTGAAATCCGACACCATTGGCAGCAGCAACCCAATCCCAGCGCCATTGTGAATTACGGATCAACTGTAGTGCAGGCTCCATCTCTTCTTCTGAGGCACCTGCATCCCATGCGGCTTTCGCTTCGATATGAGCCTTGGCAAGAACATCTTCTACCAATTGACGTATTTCCATTACTCTTTTTTGACGTTCATAAACATCTTCCCGGAGTGTTTCCTCACTTTCTCTGTGGCAAACCTGACAAGCATTAGCAATATTATTCAACGGGCTCTGAATATGATGATCAGAAAACTTTATCCCACCTTCCACTTTATAAGGCATGTGGCAATCGGCACAAGCCACTCCACGTTTTGCATGAATGCCGGTCATATACAACTCGTAGTCGGGATGCTGAGCTTTAAGCATCGGCACACGGGATAATTTATGGACCCAATCAACAAATTCAAGACTGTCATAATAGGCTTCCATCTCGTCAGCACTAAAACCTTTATCCCACGGGAAGGCAAGATAATTATCCGGCTTTTGGAAATAGTACTCCACATGGCACTGAGCGCATACTAGCGACCTCATATCCTGATGAGAAAAATCCTCCATATTCTTTCCCTGTCGCTCGAAGGCTTCCACTAACGCAGGTCTTGATATCCGTAGATCCATCGTATTCGGATCATGACAATCAAGACAACCTATAGGATTAACTATTTCATGTCCTTTTTCTATCCATTTACCATCATAGAACTCCTTCGGACCTACTTTTTCCATCAATCTCGGAACATCCGGACTTTTACATGACCAGCAAGTTGCAGGCATAGGGCTGTTTTCTACTCCACCGGTTCTAAGAATGTTTCTAATATCTTTCACAGCTAAAGCATGCCCTCGAGCCTGGTTATACTCCCAGGAAAAAGTGTATCCAGCCCATAGGATCACCAGATTAGGATGTAATTTCAGGTAATCCCTCCAGGCGCCCCCCCCATACAGACTTTGAAAACTGGTATCCCTCGTTTTGAGGTAAGATTCATATTCGCGAGGATAATTCTTACCCCATACTTCATTTCTAGTCTCCCATTCGTCGATTTCCTCAACAGGCTGCAGCCTTGCAACTGATTCAGCCCGCCGCTCAACGATTGTGGAAGTTAACATTCCAACAATGAACACAACTATTAGAGATACAAAGAACATCGACCAGTGAAACCATGTTTTTTGCCAGAAAGCTTTCTTTTCAGCCATTACTTCTCCTTTGAAAATTTTATGTTTCTTGTTTTCTTACTTTTTATTACCCAATCAGGTATTACCGGACTCAGAGCTGGTACGCGGGCATGAGGTGTCGAGGCATCACTGTGCACTTTCCCATGAGGTACTTCCCTGTGGCAGGACCAGCAGAGCTTACCCTCGCCATGCTTGTAATTCTCACCGGTTACATTTGCTATCGAAACCGGATTTACCTGCTTGTGATGACATCTGAGACAATTTTCCTGAACCACTGTCTTTCCTGCCTCTTTTATCATTATCACCTGAGGTTCTAAACCGAATGTAAACATATAGGAATGCCTCATTCCATCCATCGCCTTGAACCAGTATTTCCTGACTATATTATTATGTGGAACGTGACAATCATTACAGTTAGTCCATTCCCTGTGACTGCTGTGATTCCATGCAGCGTAATATGGGGTCATTACATGGCAATTAATGCAGGCATCCGGCTCATCGGATAAATACGAAACCGCATTAGAAATATAAATTGCAGTCAATATAAATCCAGCCAACATACCTGCAACTATCGAGGCTGGTAACTTCCAGTTTTCCGGTGGTTTTAATATTTTGATTAAATTAGTTTTATTCTTTTCCATAAAATCAATATTTTAGATATTACAAAAAACTTAAAAGAAATATACTAATAAAAAGATATATAATAATTATTAAAAATTAAAATTTTTTTCATTATATTTTAACTTAAATTTGACACTCTATTGTGATTTTTAGCAATTAAACAACCCAAGATCATTTTTTTTATTTATAAGTATTTCAGTGTTTTAAACAAACAGATTTATCTCAATTGTGAAATTTGTTACAGCTATGAGATTATTTACGATCATTTTTTTTTATTAATATTTTTTTTCGATCTTAATGATATACTATAGATAACGACAGGATGCTGCCAGGGCAGCTTCAACTCCGTACCGAATTAGACGCCAGGGATTTCTCCAATAAAACGCGTCCACATACCTACGTAATCAAGAGAACGAAGCATCAGTATCAAAAACAATTGGTGAAAGCCTGGGTTAATAAAGACTGGGAAAAATAATTGTCTCTGTCATTTTTATTTATTATATTTAAATAAAAATATTAAAATAAATGGCTAAATTCTTTCTACTATCAGGAATCTTATTCTCTGCTCTAAGTGTCATAATCGGCGCTTTCGGCTCGCATGGACTAGAGAAAACGCTTCAAGAAACCGGCTATACCGATACTTTTGAAACTGCCGTGAAATACCAGTTCTATCATGCATTGGCGCTTCTTTTCATAGGTCTGTATGCCCTTAAATTTTCAGGCAACCTAGTGAATGTGGCAGGTTTTCTGATGATTGCCGGTATTCTCATATTTTCCGGCTCGCTATATTTACTCTCTGTAACCGGAACAAAATGGCTTGGCGCTATTACGCCATTTGGGGGCGCAGCCTTTATCGCCGGATGGATAGCATTGTTCATAAGCGTCATAAAAACTAATTTCCATTAGGAAGCCCTAAATCTTGAGCTATAAATGTATAACCAATTAGCAAAATTTAATTTATTTTATTTGCTGATTTTATTAATTTATGCCTTACTGTCATATATCTGATTAACAAATTTGAAAAAAGAAGATGAGAAGTTACATCAAATGTCTCACGCTATTCATTGTGACAACTATGTCACTTTCCGCACAAAAACATGGTCAGGCTCTGATCGATTCACTTACGTCCACGCTTTCTAATATCTCAGATGACAAAGAAAAAGTTGAATTGCTAAATGACATAGCGACTGAGTATTATATGATCAATCCTGATAAGGGCATAAAATTTGGGAAAAAATCACTTAAACTGGCGGAAAATATCAATTGGGATGCTGGCAAAGCAATAGCAAGTAATGTCATAGGCATCAATTACCATGTCAAAGGTGATTATTCAAAAGCTCTGGAGTTTTATTACAAATCTTTGGATATTTCTCGGAAATTAAAAGATACCAGCAAAATCGCTTCTACACTGAGCAATATCGGCATTATTTTCATGAATCAGTCAAATTATCCTAAAGCGCTTGAGTTTTATCATAAAGCTTTGAAATACAATGAAATACTCAATAATGAACCAAGCGTGGCAGCTATTCTTAGCAACATTGGCGTGATTTATCTTGAAGATGGTGATTATGAGGAAGCTCTCAGGTACCTGGACAGTTCTTTAAAAATTGACAGGAAGTTAGAAAACAAGCATGGAATAGCAACAACTTTAGGAAATATCGGAAATATATATAATAACAGATCAGAGTACCAAAAATCTCTGGAATATTATAACAAAGCTCTGAAAATAAACGAGCAAACCGGAAATAAAAGCGGAATTGCCCATAATTTGAGCAATATTGGGAACATTTACAAGAATATGGCTGATTTCGCACAAGCGCTTAATTATTTTAAAAGAGCTTATGAACTAAATAAATCACTGGATGAAAAGAATCTTATGGGCTATAATCTGGGAAATATAGGGGAAGTTTATTTGCTGGTATCAACTAATTCAAAACTTGCTGATATTGCCGGAAAACACTCTGAATTTAGTGCGAGTAAAATAACAAATATTAATAAATCTCTTGAATATAGTTTTTCCGCTGTGGAATTGCACAAAGAAATAGGCTCACTCTATCCCTTGATAGAGTGGTACAAGAACATCGAACAAGCCTGCCTGGAAAAAGGCAATCACAAAGCGGCTTATGAGTTTCTTAGCCTGCATAAAGAAACTCAGGACTCAGTCTTCAATATGGAGAAGTCAAAAGAGATCGGCAGACTTGAAGCAAAATACGAGATCGAAAAGAAAATCCGAGAGCAAGAGCTGAAAGAAAAAGAAGAAGCGCGCCTCAGGGAAGAAAAGATAAATCACAGAAATATGATACAGTATTCATCAGTATCAATTCTCGTAGTAATTTTACTTATTGCAATGATGATAATACCGCGCATGCCAATATCTTTTTGGTGGATTGAAGGATTTGTGTTCATAACATTTTTACTGATTTATGAATTTTTGCTGGTTGTCACCGAGCCCTGGGTTGATGGATTAACAGGTGGCATTCCAATTTTCAAGCTGGGGATAAATATAGCGATAGCTCTGCTGTTTCTTCCTTTTCATCGAGTAGAAGATAAGATGAGAGAGAAATTCGAAATTAAAGCTAAGAGTAAAAATACGTAGTTTAATTTAAGCGAGTAATATAAATTGCCCCCCCTAAAATTGTAGGAGGGGATTTTGATAATTTAACTAGCTTGTTGGATAATTTCGGCTCTCTCTTTATAAATTTCCTGCAATTCGTCTTCGAAAAAGAATTTCTCTTCGCCGAATGCGGGTTTGAGATCGGTTATCCACTCTGCCTTAGGGTCGTACTCCGCAAAGAATGGGCGATGCACCCAGTCCGGATTCCTGCCCTGAATGAATCGCAGCGCGAATACTTTCTCGCCTTTGACTTCCGTTACGCCGAGCATCTGTACTTTGCCGGGACCGCAGGACATCACCGGACCGCGCACCGTGCGTCCGAGACCGCTCACCTGCTTATACGCATCCCGGAAATGATTCCAGGCTTCCTCGAGAGTTACCGAGAAATAATGATGAGCGCCGGTGTCGCGCGGCATGAATATGTAATATGGCACAACCCGCTGGCTGACCTGCATCTGCCACATTTTCGCCCAGACCTCGCCGCTGTCGTTGATATATCGGAAAATAGGCGACTGCGTGCGTATCTGAGCGCCAGTGTCATTGATTCTACGAATTGCTTTCTTGACGTCTTCCGTTTGCAGCTCTTGGTAATGATTGAAATGAGCCATGAATGCAACATGAATACCAGCCTTTCTGATCTTCTCGAATGATTTCAGGACTATGTCGGCATCTTTGTCCGTCAGAAACTTGTAGGGCCAATATCCGAGCGCTTTTGTGCCGATTCTGATAGTCTTCAGATTAGGCAAATTGGCGTTTATGAGCGCATCAACATAATCGTCGAATACTTTGCCGTTCATGATCATCGGATCACCACCGGTGAAGAGAATATCCGAGATTTCGGGATGCCTGCGGATGTACTCGATTGTCGGTTCGATGTCCTTCATCGCAAATTTCAGGTCGTTCATCCCGACAAACTGGGGCCAACGGAAGCAAAATGTGCAGTATGCGTGGCATGTCTGGCTCTGCTTCGGGAAAAACAATGCCGTTTCCTGGTATTTATGCTGCATTCCCGGCAGCTTTTCGCCGTCCAGTACGGGGACGTTGTAGTCCATCTGCCCTGCCGGATGCGGGTTCAACTGCATCCTGATTTCATTTGATTTCGCTCTGATCTGGTCGTCAGTGCCGTTTTTCATAACTTCCGCCATCTGATCGAAATGCTCGGGCTTGAGCATATCTTTCTGCGGAAATGTCAGTTTGAAAATTGGATCGTCGGGAACCTTGCTCCAGTCTATAAGATGATCCACAACATAGTTGTTCGTCTTGAATGGCAGAACAGTTCCGACAACCATCATATTGAAAAGATCCTCTTCGCTGAATTTTTTCTGTACCTGAGGTATCTTCGCAAAATTCTTTAGCATGAAAGATCTATATTTAGGTGTAGTTTCGGTTTTTACTTCGGGAGCTTCGCCGCCGTTTTTGTCCACAAACATATCTCTCTCCCTTGTTTAGTTGAACATATATATTTTTTTGTCATACCCCTTTATTTTTAGCTTTAAAAAAAAATAAAATTAGGAGAACTTAAAATTTACGAAATTAAATTGTAAAATGGAAATACTAGAAAGATTATTTAAAATTATTTTTTGATTTTACTTCAACTCTGCTCTATCAAAGCGATATTTCGCTTATAACAATGGTAGAACAGACCTCTGGTCTGTTCAATTAGGCAGAACAGACCTCAGCTGTTCAACTGGGTACAACCTAACCGCCTTTCAGTCCTAAAAACCCGTGAATCCACATTAACATCATACTGTCAAAAATTTCAGGAATGGAACCACTTTCGACAGGAAAAACAGTAAAATATGGAAGCCAATCCATAGCCCGAATATCATCCCAAAATACTTCCCTAAATTATTGGATTGGAACATTTTCGCATATCCAACACTAACAACAGCATAAAACCATATCATGAACGGATCCGCCTGCGCCAGCATAAACCCGCCGAAACTCTTATGACCCATGCCAAGCCATGTTCCTATGCTGAAATTAGTTTGGAAAGCGCCGCTGACATAAGAGTAAACCATAATTGCAATTATCTGTAAAATTAGGATATAATGCGGCAGACCGTAAGCCACAAGCGCTGAATTATAATCACCTCTGCCTTTTAGTATAAATCTCGCTATGATAAAAAATATCGCAGCAACAAAGAAAAAGAAAATGAACTTTACAAAACCACCGAGAACATACCTGATTATTAATGATATGGCGCCCTGATCTTCCATTCGTTTTTGGATCATTTGGAATCGCTCATCGGCTTTCTTTTTTGAAATTTCTCCTTGTTGTACGGATTGATTCAGACTTTTTTCAATTCTGTCTAATTGCTTATCCATGATATCGCTTTTCAGTTGCGGGTCTTTCATCATAATATAATTAGAAAAAAGCGAAATAACAATGACCAGAACTACCGGCACCAGCCAATCGCTAAATTTCGGAAGGAATTTAGCAGTCTCGGAAAACGTCTGGGATGGCGATATAAATACACCGGCTAATTTATCGGAAAATGACGGCTCGTTAGACTGCTCTTCCTGAGAATCGGGGATTTCGGGGTAATTTTGATCCTGCATATAATTCTCTTATATTTTTTTAATTTTAAAATTAAGCTAAATTTCGAAATTAAACAAGAGGAAGTAGTTATTATGTCAAAATTAAACTTGACAGTTTTGCTGCATAAGCCTTTTTTGTCAATTTTCAATTTCAATCGGAATGTAATAAAAATGGGGTAGGACAGACCTCTGGTCTGTCAAAAGATTTAGTTTCTTGGTCTGTCAAAAGAGTTAGTCCCTTGGTCTGTTTTTATATTATTATAAATTCACATAAAAAATGTGCGACGCAAAATTCTTGCCTCGCACATTTTTATGTACCACTAACCCCCAATTTAAGTTATCACCCGACTTATTTTATTTCCTAATTGATTTACAACATTTATGATCCATTACGAATATTCAGATAGTCACATTACAATAAATAAGAAAACCTCGTAACAGCAAGTTTTAGCTTGCTGCTAATTAGATTTTTCTCTAACTCATTGCAAAGCGCTAAAGCGCTTTGTTACAACAAGGAAATGATATTATTCTATCTTTACCAGATATATTTCGATGATAAGATTTTTACCGGATCTTGTTTCAATGTCAGGGCGCGATCCTTTTTGCATTTCCGGCGGGATGAGCAGTATTCGCTTGCCTTCCGGCTTCATGCCCCGTACGCCATAATCAATGCCTTTCATTACGCTCGGTTCGAGACCAATAGTATATTCGAATAACTCACCGCCAGGATTAGTTAGCAGCGTTCCGTCCTCGTAATAAGCCGTGTATTCTATTCTGCAGCGCATACCTTTTTTAGCTGTCATGCCTGAGCCGGCGAGTTTATCGTGGTATTTCACGCCGGATTCCATCTCTTCCATCTTCAACTTCTCGCCGAGGATACGCATGTATCCCTGTTTCCTTTCTTCAGGCGAAATACCGTCCAGCTTGAATTCCACCGGCACGCTCACCCAGCCTTTGATCGGCTTTCCATTTAATTTCGCAGGCTCGAATTTTGTCTTATCGATCGCTTCTACAGCCGCTTCATTGAAAATCCGATCGGTACTGTGTTCAATGATCTTATTTTGTATTTTGCCGTTCTTATCAACAAGCACGCGAACAACTACTTTCCCTTCAATACCATCTTTCTTAGCTTTCTCAGGGTATACTATGTTTTTCCGCAGTTCATCTTCATCGCAGCTTGCTTTTATTTGAGATTCTTTTTTATCATCCTCGATTTTAACCATCTTCTCATACATCACTTTACCATTTCCCGGCGGCGGTCCTCCGCTCATACGCGGCGCTGCTTTGAGAGCCGAAGATGAGAATGATAAATTTGAAGCAAATCCGCCTACAGCATTATCCGAAACCCCCTCCGGCATCGGCAGCGGCTGCTTCACAGTCACAGTCGTATCCTGATTCCTTACCTTCGTATCTATCGCCACGAACGATGTATATCGCGTTAGCAAATTATATTTCAATCCAATATCAGTAATCTCTTCCTTCATCTTATCAGTTTGCATTACCGAATTATAATCCGAGAGCATCATCAGCTTCTGCCGCGCCCAGAGATATTTCAGAGCATTGCTGTTATCTTTAGTTGCAAACATATTCACGGGGATTTCCGTCTCGATTTTTTCATTGCCGGTAGTTCCGGTGACCTTAATCGTTCCTCCGGCAGGTTTCTTATATTTCCCGAATATAATTATCGGTCGCTCGGCGAAAACATCGGGGATTTTCTTCGGCTCCGTATCATAAGCATCAAACTTCCCAAAATCGACACTGATATCCGTCATCACCGGCGATTGTATATATTCCCTGAATTTTTCTGCCTTCTCCTCGGCTCCGTCGGGGTGCATCACGACAAATTCCTTGCCTTTCCCAACACGCGCCATTCCTTCAATCAAATACCTGTTAACTCCTTTGCCAATACCAAATGTAAACACATTCGCTTCATTCATATTATTCCTTATCAGGTCAAAAGTCTCCTTCTCCACATCAATATACCCGTCGGTGACAACAACGATTGTCCTGGAATATCCCTTCTGTTTGGGAATATCCAGGGATCTGCGCATTGCCGGCAGCAGCCGGGTGCCTCCGCCGCCGCGCTGGCGTCCGACAAGTTCCACCGCCTTTTCGATGTTCTCTGGCGCAGCATGTACTGACTTTTCCGAAAATACTTTCGAGCCGCCGGCAAATGTCATCACATTAAACTTATCCTCGAGCCGCAGGTCATTAAGCAGTTTCTTGATAGTTTTCTTGGAAACTTCAATTGGATAACCGCTCATCGACCCGGAAACATCCATTATGAAAATATACTCACGATTCGGGATTTGCTGCCTATCCACGCGCTTCGGCGGCTGCAGCATGAGCAGGAAGAAATTCTCCCTTTCGCCTTCAGAAGTCAGCAAACCAGTCTGTATCTTGCCGCCGGAAAGCCTGTACTCCAGCACAAAATCACGATTACCGCCTGATTTCTCCGATTCCGCCAGATTTATCTCCGCTTCCTTTTCGGAAGTTTTATCAATATTTACCTCATGAGTCTTACATTCAACATAATCCAGCGGTACGCCCGCATTTAACTGCAGATTAAGATCAAAATCATAAAGCGGTTCCTCGCCTTCATGTTGATACGGCGTCTCGACGAATTTATCCCTGTCTTTTGCCGAATCCGCATTCTTCTCCGAGTAGCGCGGTCCTACTACCGTCGGATAAACAAATTCGTAAATACCATTCTCGGGAATCAGCAATTCCGTATATTTCAATTCCACAACGATAGTATCGCCGGGCATAATATTCGCTACATTCATTTGGAAGACATTCGGGCGCTGCTGCTCCAGCAGTGAAGCGCTTTTACCTTCTTCTTTAGCCTGTTCATATTTTTCGCGGGCTTTTTTTCTCTCGTTGATTTTTGCTGTGAGAGTCCTGTCCTCAATTTTCATCACCATAGAATATACCGCCGCCCTTGTCGAAGCCGGGAAAGTATATATGGCCTCCAGAGGATTTTCCCCAGAATTTTCATATACCTGCTTTACGGTCACATCAGCCATAACACCGGCGATATTTACATCGGCAGAGGTTTCCAGCAAAGGCAGCGCATCCGTTTTCGGATCGCCGCTCTTTACGAAGAAGTAAGGGGAAAGGGTCTTATCTTCCATTTCCTCACCTTTTTTAATTTTATCGGGGTCAGGCAGTTGCGGTGGTTTTGGCGGCTGAAATGCGAATAAAAACAGCGTTGTCAGCATCAGAGCAGCGAATATGAAGGGGAATTTTCTCATTGTCGTCACCAGTTTGTTAATAATAATTTTTATAAAGAACGAGAAGGTAAAAAATTTATCATTTATGACTGTTCTTTAATTCGTTCCAGTTTTTGAAATGCGCTCTTTATTTAATAGAGACGTCAATAGGTAAAAAAGTTACAATATTTATGAAATCATTTGTTTTAATCGAGAATGAATTACCATAGATTCACAATACAAAATTGAATTTGTGGCAAAAAACAGCTAACTTGCCTCAGAACGTCCCGTCAGATGTTACATCTGACGGGATTCCTCTCTTTGAGGGGTGCCCGAGCGCAGTTGCAGCTCAGCGGAAACCACGCTTTAGCGCGGCGAGGGCGGGGTGGATTCTTATTTAACCCCTGGTTTTTGATAAACCTATGGGA